>JAIXSK010000033.1 GCA_027484725.1 Flavobacterium sp.
AAAATTTTTAACCGAAACTTGAATTTTGGCTTCTCGCCTATTTTGTCAAAAAACTTTGCGGAATTTGATTGCGTAAAACGTTGCGTGAAAAACAGAACGCAAACTTTGAGCATATATGAGCGCCAACCAGCTAACAGCGCATCAAGCGCCATTGCTTGATTTTGTTAGCTTTATGTTTGGTTTTCACGTAAAAATTTTATCTTAGCGGAGCATACGCTGTTCGCTGTTCCGCAACGTTCGCCTATGCGCAACACGTTGGCAGCAAGCGCATTTTCGAGCCGCAAAAAACAACTTCCGTAATTGCAAATCTGAATTTCTAAATCGCGCTGTTGAAATTCTTGATCAACTTTGTCGTGAATTTTTAAGCTTTTTCAAAACGGAGATTTCGCTGCTTTCTAAAATCATTTCGTAAAACTTGGCGTGAAAAACGAAATGTAAAAACTGAGCGAAATCTTTGCGTGTCAACAGCGCTTATAAAATTTGCTGCGCAACAAGTTTTTATTTTTTTCAAGCTTTTCGTTGAAGCAATTCCGGCGAAACAAAACTGTGCGTGAAAACTAGTCGCAAACTTTGAACTTAAAAGCGCCAGCCTGCCAACAGCGTATAAGCGCCATCGCTTGATTTTGTTGGCTTTATGTTTGGCTTTCACGAAAAAAAATTATCTTAGCAGAGCGTACGCGATTCGCTATTCCGCGACGTTCGCCTATACGCAACACGTTAGCAAACATAATATGAAGACGTCGCAATTAAAAATACTTCTTATAATTATTAGCTTGATGCTATTTGGTTGTGAAACGAATTTTGTTGATTACCACAGTAAGTTAGAAATTGACAAAGGAGATTATAATTATGCTTTATACTTAGATGGAGTTGGTATTGGAGACCCAGGATATACAGTTCTTAAATTAGAAAAAAACATCAACCCTGAAAAAGTGTATATGAAATGGACACCAAGTGAAGGAATTAATTATGAAGTTAATCATAAACAAATAGACTGGTTCAGAAAACGAATAATTTTAGAAAATTATGATGAAGCGGGATTTCACACTGAAAACCCTAAAATTGAGTTCATTAAAAACCGTTATGTCGTCTTTTCTAGAGGAGGCTATTATTATGGGCTTTATGATACTTTCCTTGAAAAGGATACTTTTAACATTGGTTCTCCTTGGAATGAGTGGAGAGATAAAAGCGGTTATAAAAGTGAAAAATATGAGCCAGAAATAGAAAAAAAACTATACGATGAATGGATAAAAACTCATATCCATGCAGAAATAAAGAATTATATATTAACCAATAAATAATTACGTTTGCTAACCGCGGTCATAACTCATGGCTCGATTTTCTTAGCCGGAAGTTTGTTTTTCACGTAGAAATTCTATCTTAGCCGAGCGTACGCGGCTCGCTTTTCCGCCACGAGATATGGCCGCAAACCGTTAGCAGCAATGTCGCCGCAAAATCATAGCACTCGATTGTCTATGGAATATAATGGTACTATATAATTTTTTTAATAACAAACTAATAAAATAGAAAATGAAATTAGGCAAAATAGGTTCTTTTAGTCCCTTTAAGAAATCAGGCTATATAATATCTGACGAAGATAATTCAAAAATTTTCTTCCATAAATATGATACGGATAAGCCCGTAAAGGTTAACGATAAAGTCTCTTACGAAGAAAGTGAGAATAAAATAGGTAAAATTGCAAAAAAAATTAAAGTGTTTGATTCTGATCCTGAACCAGAACACCAGATTGTTAATAGTGCAAAAAATATCAAGAGCAAAGAAATTATAAGAAGTATTGCAAATAATTGGAAACTTGAAGCAAAACTCGAAACTCAAAGGAATTATTTTTATCACTTAGACGAAGCAAATCAAATTTTAAATAAAAATAAGTATTACGTTATAGGTAGAAAAGGTTCGGGAAAATCATCAATTAGTGAATATATCCTAGGGCTAAAAAGTTTTGAAACTTATTGTGAAAAATTGAGTTTTAAAAATTTCCCTTTCAATGACCTTTACGACTTAGACAATCAAAAGTATACCGCTCCAAATCAATATATAACTCTTTGGAAATATTTAATTTATTCTACAGTCGCAAAGCTAATGGCCGTTAATCAAAAGATTGATCCAAGCGTTAGAGCGAAATTAGCAGAAATCTACACTCCTGACCCAATCAAATCACTTTCAAGAACAATAAACACTTGGACATCTGCTGAATTTGGAGCGACAGTTTTAGGAAACGGCGGCAACTTTAAACTAAGTAAAGATGTAAAGTCACAAGCAACGAACTGGATTGAACGCGTAAACGCATTAGAAGACATAATTATGAACTACTGCGATCAATCAACTTACTTTATTATTTTTGACGAACTTGATGAAGATTACAGAACTATAAAATCAGAAGAACATTTACAGTACAATTACTTACTAACTAGCCTTTTCAAAGCAGTTCAAGACATTAAATATACATTCAGTTCAACTAATTTAAATCTATGTCCTGTTGTGTTTTTAAGAGATGATATATACTCTTTAATTAAGGATTCTGATAAAAATAAATGGCGAGATTTTAAAATCGAAATAGAATGGAATTCAGAAAAAATAAAAAAACTTATCGCTTATCGAATCTCAAAGGATGCTGATACAGAAGCAATTCTCAATTTTCAAAACGCTTGGAAAGCGATTTTCCTAAATACCGAAATAAAAGCAGGAAATAGACAAGCTGTTACAATGAGTGCTTTTGACTATATTGCTAGAAGCACTCACTTAAGGCCTCGCGATTTTATTCGTTATTTCCAGGCTTGTAGTGAAGAAACAATAAATCGTGATGCGTCGAAAATTTCGAATGACACAATTAAATTTGTAGATCGTGCATTTTCCAATTATTTAAAAGATGAAATTGTTGATGAACTAACACCACTATTACCAGATATTGAGGAAATTTTTCAAATTATTTCAAATCTGAGAAAGCAAGTTTTTACTATTGAAGAATTCAAAACAGAATACAACAAATATCTTATTAGCAAGACCATTACTGAAGAAAACATTGATTACGTATTAGACGTACTTTTCAAATTCAGTGTTTTGGGAAATCAAAACAAGAAAAAACTAGATGTTCTATATTTCAAATATATGCAGACCAATATGAACTTAAATCGTAATGAAAATTTAGTAGTACATCGCGGTTTATTTAAGGCTTTACAAATCGTATAAACAAAGACACTGCTGCTAACCGCGGTCATAACTCATGGCTTGATTTTCTTAGCTTCTCGCCTATTTTTCACGAACAAAATTCTATCTTAGCGGAGCGTACGCGGCTCGCTTTTCCGCCACAAGATATGGCCGCAAACCGTTAGTAGCCATTGCTAGACCTCTTAAATCGAAAAACATGAAAACTTTACAAATCTTCTTACTTGTATTTATCTCAAATGCTTTTTCGCAAACTGATAAAGATTTATTCATTACGTACAATAATGGAAATCTCAAAAGTAGAACAGTAGCTTCTGACAAGAACATTACAATTGAAATCTTTAAATTGCAAATTCAAACTGAAAGTCCGTATAAATATATTTTAGGATTTGACAAATCAGGAAACATACAAGTGGAAACTCAAATTCTTGGAGTTTCAGTTCCGTCTTTTAAATTTACTTATTTGGATCAAAATGGAGATAATCCAGAAAAAAAGGTTTCTGGAAAAGAAATGAAAAACGTTTTAGAATTTAGTGAACTGCAAAAATTAACTAACGCCGAAAATTTTTACAACACATTAAATAAATTTGAAAATATATACTTTATATATCTTGAAAATGACACTTCCCCATTGATAGCCAAAAAAGTGAAATTTGAAAGAGAAGTTGGATTATAGTGCAACGGCTACTAACCCTTGCTAAGCGCCATTGCTTGATTTTGTTGGCTTTTCGCTTGTTTATCACGAGAAAATTTTATCTTAGCGGAGCGTATTCGGCTCGCTTTTCCGCAACGCGCGCCTAGCAAGAAACCGTTATACGACATTTTGGGACAACAATAACAGAAACGAGAAATCTGACGAAAATCCACTGAATTAAAATTATACTTTACATGTTTAATATATTATTTTCTCTTTTCTTTATCCTTCTAGGAATTAGAATGATATATGTAACAAACAGACATCCAAGTGGATTTTACAATCAAAACTTAAGAGGATACTTCGCTGGAACATTATTTATCATTTTGTCAATAATGTCATTAACTGGAAAGTTTAATTTATTTAAAATATTAAGCCAGTTGATTAAAAATTCACTAAAACTCAAACCTAAGCATGATGTTTTGATTTTTATAACATGGATAGTAATTGTTTGCTCAGTATTATTTTTAACTTATTATCGTCCTGATAAAATGATTAATAAATATAGGATCGCTAAAGAGAAATCAGAAGACAGAATAAAGTTATTAAGTGGTTACATATTATTCTACTTTGGATTTTTAATTGTTGTGATATATTTGATTGAAAAGTTACCGGGAAATTAAAACGTCGTATAACACTTGCTAAGCGCCATTGCTTGATTTTGTTGGCTTTTCGCTTGTTTTTCACGAGAAAATTTTATCTTAGCGGAGCGTACTCGGTTCGCTATTCCGCAACGCGCGCCTAGCAAGAGAACGTTAGCGGAAACCCTAAAAAAATGCGTAGAAAAGAAATATAATTTACAAAATGGTAAATGAATATATACTTGAAAAGTTTGATAGTGGAATGCATTATATAATGCTTGACAAAGAGATTGTCAGTGAGTTTATGACAAGTGAGAATAATAGAGTTTTATGTAAACTAAATAATCAATTAGAATTTCATTGTGCAATATTACCAAAAAAAGAAAGTGGACATTTTATAAATATTGGTTCAAGTATTTGTAAAAAACTAAAGATCAAAGAAGGCTCAAAAGTGAGTGCAATTTTTTCTGCTGACAATTCACAATATCAATTTGAAATACCAATTGAACTAAAAGAAGTATTGAATACTGATCTTGAAGCTGATAAAATATTTCATTCGTTGACAAAAGGAAATCAACGTGGACTTATTTACTTGGTGTCGCAAGTAAAATCTACCGATAAGAAAATTGAAAGAGCATTGAAAATTGCACAAAAAATAAAAAATGGAATTATATCGCCGAGAATAATTTTAAAATGACAGTTTATACAAAAGGGCATCCGCTAACACTTGCTAAGCGCCATTGCTTGATTTTGTTGGCATTGCGCTTGTTTTTCACGTAAAAACTTTATCTTAGCGGAGCTTACTCGGTTCGCTGTTCCGCAACGCGCGCCTAGCAAGAAACCGTTAGCAGCAAGCATCGAAAAAAAACCAACACTAAACAATGAACGAAATTGACTTCTACTCCGAAACTTCGGATTTTAAAAAGATAATCTTAGAAAGCAGACTTGGAAATAGAGGGAATTGCATTTCAATTATGAGCGGTATGTGTGGTGAAATTTTTGTGTTTGATCAAGGGCAAAACACATTTCCTCGTTATTCATGCGTTAAAGTACCAAAACCTTTAAGAGATGTAACTTATGAGGAAATCGCGAATCGTTTTATTAGAGAATTAGAGCTACAACTATCATTTTACCACAGTACTTTTGTTAATTGGGCGTTTGATTTCAATACGATAGAAAATGTTCCATCCGCTTCATTTAGATACTGGAATGGAGATTTGGGAAGATTCATGCTTGAAAATGACCTTAGTAATATCACCAAGTTATCTTTTACGCTATATATCTGTGCAGGATTAAAGCATTGCTATGAAAGAGGTTTGAACTCCCATCAAGATTTAAAACCTGCAAACATATTGGTAAAAGACAATTATAAAAATTTTACCAATCTACCAAAACTAGATATTTATCATTTTGCAGTTATTGCTGATTTCGGTTTAGCGAATGCGTCCATCGATTATAATGTTTTTGATGGATCACGCCCTTATATGGCTCCTGAACAATGGAAAAAAGAGCCATTAAGCAATGCGACAGATGTATTTGCGCTAGGTGTAATATTTTATGAATTAATAACTAATGGATATCATCCGATTGGAATATTACTCAATGATTATTGGCCTGAACCAAAAAATGGAAATAGCAAAAAATATACAAGAAAAGAGTCTTGGGAAAATTGGATTAATAATGGCGCCAAAATCAATCATTGTCCAATTAGTATTGAACCTAAAATAATATTCTTTATTTCGAAAATGCTATCTATAAACTCTTCAGATAGACCAAGCATAGAAGAAATAATGGACTTTTTACTTGAACTAATCAAATCGGAAAGCGAACAAAGTTTTATACAAATAAAATCTCTTTTAACCCATTTTGAAGAGCAATCTCCCAAAACTCCTATTGAAGATTCGTGGCCGTATGTATCAGCAAAGTTCAATGAACTAAAACATAATTTTAAAAATAGTCAGTAATGCCAGCTGCTAACACTTGCTAAGCGCCATTGCTTGATTTTGTTGGCTTTGCGCTTGTTTTTCACGAGAAAATTCTATCTTAGCGGAGCTTACTCGGCTCGCTGTTCCGCAACGCGCGCCTAGCAAG
>JAIXSK010000008.1 GCA_027484725.1 Flavobacterium sp.
CAGTTCGCCCAGTTCGACCAGCCAGAACGAACACGCCTGCTTCACACTGTCCCGGTCGTCCGGCTTCAGGATCACGCCTTCTTTGATGACATTCAGGTCGGCCGGCGCCAGCTGTTTAAACCACTTGGTTTTCCCCACGTACTGGTCGCCCTGGAAGGTCAGCACGCCGTGCGCTGATACGCCGTTCGGGTTGAACGCGGCGTCCACGGCCGACAGCATCCAGCGAAATATAAGGACGTCGCGCAGCCGGCGGCCGTCTGGCAGCATGCGCGGGTGTTTCTCGATCACGGTATCGTACAGCGCCTGCAGCCGGCTTTTGCCGTCCCACGGCTTACTGGTGATCCAGTTGGCCACCGGGTTGTACGGGTTCTTGTCGGCCAGGTAGGTGACGAACGACGCCAGGTTGCCGGTCGGCATGCGGAACTTGGCGCACCAGCTTTCCAGCAGCGCAAGGCTGGCGTTCGCCTGGTTGTCCATCAGGAACGATTCGCCAGGTATCAGGACTTCTTCTTCCTTGCTGATCACGTTGTACCGAATGCGCACGCCGATGCGCCGGCAGATTTCGTCCAGGTTGTCGATGGTGGCCAGCGGCTTTCCCTGGTGGTTGATATCAATCAGCGGCGTGTAGGTATCGACCGGTTCGCGCTCTGCCGGCTTGTTGTCGTTGGCCGGCTTCGGCACCTGGTGTGCGGTCAGCTGGCGGCGTGCTTCATTTGCGCCCAGGACGTCGGCCAGGTCGTTGAAGTCGGTACCAGGCTGCTCGCCAAACTCTGGAATAATGACGCGTGCGTTGACCAGTGCGCCGGCTTGCTTGGCGTTGGCCACGCCTGGATTGCCTTCCGTCGCGCGGTCGTTGTCAGCGCAGATCACCAGCAGCGCAGCCGGGTTGGCCTTGCGGAATTGTTCGGCCACGGGGCGCAGGTTGGTGCGGTCGAAACAGACCACGACACACCAGCCAGTCAGCGCGCGGACGGTAGCGCCGGTGGCGTAGCCTTCGACCAAGGCAATGGTGTCGCCATCGCCTGGTTGGCCAAGCATGTGCCAGCTGCCGGACTTCTTCCCGTCGCGCAGATAGGTTTTGTCGGTTTCGTAGCCGTACGGCCGAACGTCCCAAATACCCTGTAAGGTTGTGATGTTGCCCTTGGCGTCGCGGATAGGGATCAGCAGCACGTTTTCGGCGTTGCCGTAATGCTCGCCGGTTTTCTTGTGCAGTGGCCAGCTGCCAACGCGCAGGCCGTGTGCCTGGACGCCTTTGCGTTCCAGGTATGGGTGATAGGTGCAATCGGCCGCGGCGTCCCATATCCGATTTGCCAGCGCGGCCGCATCAGCCTGGCGCCGGCGTTCTTCGGCTTCGGATTGTCGTCTGGCTTCGTCACGTTGGCGTGCGCGTTCTTCGGCCTGTTCCTGGCTCATGCGCTCGCCGCTGGCCAGCTTGAATACGTTCTGCTGCGCTTCGTACAGCAGCGTGGCCACAGTCACTTTGCCGTGCGCCTTGCAGGACTTCCAGACGTGGCGCGCGTCGCGTTCGCTGTACTGCGGTGATGTGCGCGACCAGGCGTCCCAAATATCAAAGCCGGCGTCGCCTAGTTCGGACTTCACGGCCATGGCCATTCGCAGCCAGGTGTCCCGGTCGTCCGCGTTGATGAACTGTAGTGCGTCGGATATGTCCTGTTCGTTCAGTTCTGGCAGTGTGCCTTGTTGTTGCATTCTTATTGCCTGTTATCGTTGGCGGGGCGCCGTGCGTCCCATAGTTCCATCATGATGGCTTTCAATCGTTCGGTGGCTGCGTCGCCGTGCCGTTGCTGGTAGCCGCCTTTCAGTTCGCCAAAGCTGTTCGCCGTCCCAAACAACCACTGCCGGCGCTTGGCCAACGGCATGGCCAGGACATGGCGCGCCAGGCATTCTTCCATCCATTCGGTGGAATCACTTGGCACTTGTCGGCCGTCGCGCAGTGTGACCAGCGGCGCCTGCCAGGTGCAGTGGTTAGGCACGCGTAACCGCCGGCACTGCGTCCAGGTTATAATACCGCTTGGTGCCAAGTTTCAGCGCGTATGCCCGTTCACAGGTTGCGCCCTGACTGTCTTCCCAACCGTCCAGCATCATGATTGCGTCAGCGTTACGAACCATTGCTAGGCAAATGTCCATGTACGCCGGTTCACTCATACCCGCCGGCAGCCTGGCCGGGTTTAGGACAATCCAGCCCTTGGAAAGCAGGTTCAGTTCAACCGCGGTGAACGTGGCCAGAAAATCGGGATTGCCCGATATCGGGCCAGCTATGTAAATGGTTTTCATACGACACCTGCCTGGCGGCTTGCCAGTTTCAGCCGCAACAGTTCCAGCTGGTGGTCAGGGATCACGCGGTGGCCGGTTTTGCTGCGCCAGATGCGCACGGTCTGATTGGTACGGCCAAGCATTTCGGCTACGTCTTTGGTGGACAATTTGTTGTCGTCAATGAGTTTTAGCAATTGTTCTGTGTTGTGGTGCATTTTATACCTCGCATATGTAAACATTGAGAAGAATAAAGCGAGTATACGCATAAGTAAACATTTGCAGGAATAATTTTCTATTCGCGCGGATCACTGCGCATAACAAAAACCCACCAAGCGGCGGGTTCAGGTTATCGCCCTAGAGCGATTCGGACGGCGTCTTCGATACTTCGGACCACGCCAGCGCGGCCGCCATTGTCGTTGACTGCCTTCAGGAAGTTTTCCTGGTTCTCGGTTGGCTTGCCTTTGGCCGACTTCACTTCCAGCGCCGTGAACACCGCCAGCTGCTGGCCAACCATGTCCGGCGTTATGGTGACGGCGACCAGGCCGAACAGGTCACTGAACCCAGGCGGCAGGCCGGTGGTGAACGGCCTTGCACCGTCGATCACCACTCGGTTGCCTGGCAGCTTGGTCACTTTGGTACCAGTCCAGGCTTGGCCCACGTTCGCGCGAAACAGTAGACACTGGCCGGCCAGCGCGTTGCGGATCTCGTTTTGTATGCCGTGTTCTTTCACTCGGTTGTCTCCACGTCAGAATCATCACTATCGTCAAAAACATCAACCACAATACTGCCAGCAAATACAGGTTCATAGTCGTCCCTTAACGGCTTCAGGCCAGCGGCCAACCGTTTTTGGTTCCATGTCTCGACCATGCCGACTGCTTTCTGGCGGTCCTTTTCTTCCGGTTCGTCTTTGTTGCGCTGCCAGCCTAGCTGTTCAGCCAGTGCGTCGGTCAGCGTCATGTCGCCACCGCCTGTGTCGGTTTCATCTTGCCGCCGACCAGGTTGCCTTCGTCGTCGATGCGCTTTCGGCGTCGGTGTACGCGGACCACGTTCAGGCGCGGCGTTACCAGTTCCAGGTGGTCTGGATTGACGCAGCAGCGATTCCGGCAAAGGTGGTCCACGTACATACCGGCGCGGATCGGCCCTTTGTAGATTTCAAAGGTGAACTTGTGCGCCATGTGCCGGTGGCCACCGAACCACAGCCGGCCATAGCCATTGCGGTTGATTTCGCCTTGCCATTCCATACAGCCGCGGTCGGATAGCCGGACCTTGGCGCGCAGGTTGTCGGGTAGCTTTTCCAGGAAGGCAGCCATTAGTTGTGGCCTTGCTCGATCAGATAATCGACCAGGCGACCACTGGCGTGCAGTACATCGTCACGGCCGCCAAACGCGAAGGCGTTCTTGACGTCAACTGCTTTCCGTTTCAGCTGCTCTAACTCTTGCGCCTGGTCGTTCACCTGGCGCTTCAGTCGTTCGTTCTCACTGCGAAAGGTGGCATTGATCGCTAGTGCGTCAGCGTAAAACTGTTCCAACTCATTACGGGTTAGGCTTTCCACTTCGATTCCTTAGCCGGCGTACTGCTGGCCGTATCGTTCAATCCAATCCTGTTCGCTTGGCCCTACCGGATGCTGGCGGCACCAAATGCCACCACCAGCGCGGTGCGGGAACGGGTAGCCGAAACAGCGGCACAGGTTCTTTTTGTGTTCAACTTTCTTGCGGTACCAGTCGATGCGCAGTTCGCCGCCGCAATGGCAGGTGGCAAACTTGCGCACCTTGTATTCCACTGGCTGTTTGGCCAGTGTTTTCCTGGCGCGGCAATCGACACACCGACATGGATAGCCGCGCATTATCCAACGCGGCCGTTGATGTGCTGAATGTCGTTGATGATGGCCTTCAGGACGATGGACACGTGTGGTTCTGTTCTACCAATCGCATCAGCCAACGCCGCCAGCGTTTCGACTTTCAGCGACGCGTCCTGGATAGTCACCGGCTGCATTCCAAGCTGGCGGTTCAGCCTGGCCAAGCCTTGAAGCACTAGCGTGTCGAAGTCAGCCTGTTCTGCTGCTGGCAGCGGCGACAGTTGGTCGGCCAGCTGGTCAGCGGTTTGCGCGTCAGGCACTACCACCACCTTGTTCAGCTTCGCTTCGGCGAGGTCTTCCCGCGACTGGTCTTCGACAATACCCATACCAGCGGCAATGTCGGCAACGTGGTCGCGGCTAGTTTCTGGAAGGTCGATCACTTCCAATTCTTCCAGCTTGACTTCCTTCACCACCGGCGCCGGCTTAGGTTTGCCGCCTAACTTCAGCACGCCGTCTTGCGTGATGGCGAATTCGTACGCGCCGACGTTCTTCAGAAAACCGTCGCCCAACAGAACGCGGATCGCGTGCTTGGCCACGGCCTTTTCGCAGCGCAGTTCTCGCGCCAGGCCGGTTTCAGTCAGTGCGCGCTTGCCGTTGAATTTCGCCAGCGCTGTTAAATGGAATGGTGTTAAATCGCTCACATAGCCCCCTTGTCTGTAATGGCTTCTACTGGAATAAACAAATCTGCAAATTGGTCATCGTCTAATTCAAGACGGATCTTGTTGATAGTTGGCGTGCCTTCGTTCAGAACAACGAATCGATAGGCCACCAGCACGTCAGTGGTCAGGCACTTTTCGGACATATACAGTTCGACCTGGTGGCGCGTGTTGCTGCCCTGGTACAACTCCATGGCGCCCTGGCTGGTGCAGGCCACAAAGCCAGGCTTGACGTACTCGCGTTCAATGCCGCGCGCCTTGTCGGCTTCGTTCTCTGCGATGGCCAACCCGGTACCAATGCTGGCCAGGATCAGCATGAACCAGGCAGCGCGCATGCTGGTGAGTGGTGGTGTGTTCATGCCTTGGCCCCCATCAGCGCGCCAATGGCGTCCAGCTGCTTATCGATGGCGGCCAGTTCGAACTGCAATTCCTCGACCTGCTTTTCCATCATTGGAATGGCAGCGTCGGCCGGCAATTTCAGTGCGTGGTTAGACTGCACCGCGCTGATAATAGCGAAGCCCCGTTCTTTGGTCTTCTCGATGGCCAGGCAGCCGGATTCAATATAACCGACCAGCGCGCGGCGGCGCTTGATAACGGATTCGATTGTTTCAATGGTGTTCATGGTGGTTTTTGCCTTCTTCTTGATTGGGCCGGATTTCTCCGGCCGGTTAGTTTTAGTTGCCTAAGAAATCGACCACTTCTTGCAGCTTGTCCACGACGTGGCCGCTACTGCCGACGTCCGCCCAGTTTGGTTGGTCTTCAGCCTTCATGGTGGTGATGTGTGCTTGCAGCTTGGCCAGCAGTGATTCAGCGCGGTTCAGGTTTCCCTGGTATTTATGTTCGACGTCGTTTTGCATTTCGCGTTCCTCTTGCGTTGTTGTCGTGGTTATTATGTTTGCATAAGTAAACACTGTCAATATACATACGTAAACTTTTTATCTGCTTAATCGGAACTTGTGCATTGCCCAGGACTGCGGGCTTTTCACCTTGCGCTTCATGCCGATGGCCAGCCAGTCGTCGAACGTCTTGGCTTCCATTTCCTGACGTTTGATGATGGCGCGCACCTTGGCCTTGTCGGCGTCGGTATGCTCGACTAGCTGTTCGTCGGCCACTTCGATGGCTTTGAACTCTGGCGCGATGCGCTTGCCACAGTGCGGACACGCTGGAGGCAACGGTCGTTTGATGCTGTTGAAACACTGGACGCAGGTGTGCGGCGGTGGTGGCACGTTGTCGTTGGCGGCCTGGCGTTTTTTCACCATTTCGCCTTCCAGCGTCCAATCGCGTTCGTCGTCTGGATAGCCGTTGCGCAGGTGGTTGCCGGCGTGGTCCAGGATGATGGCCGTTTTACCTGGCGCCGGCCGTAGCGCTCGACCACAGCGTTGCAGCCACAGGGACAGCGATTGCGTGGGCGCCGCGTCAATCACGGCGTCAATGGTCACGTCGCGCTGTGCGATGCTCGACAGGTCGAAGCCTTCACCGAATAGCGACACGTTCGACAGCACATCGATGCCGCCGTCGGCGTAGTCCTGGATAATGGCGCGGCGTTCCTGCTTCGGTGTGCCGCCGTCCAGGTGCGCGGCTTTGATGCCGGCCTTCTTCATTTCGTCCACCAGGTGATTGCTGTGGGCCACGTTCACGGCGAACAGCACCGTGCGAAGGCCGGCGGCGTTCTCCTTCCAGTGGTTGATGATGTTGCCAGTCAGCTTCGGCCGATTCATGCGTTCTTCGGCGTCGGCTTTGCTGAAGTCGCCCATAGACCGGCGCGCGCCTTTCATGCTCGGCGGTTCGATGGAAAACAGCCGGTACTTGGACAGGAACCCGTTTTCCATCAGCCAGCTGACCTGTGGCCCTGGCACCAGGTGATCGAACAGGTCATCCAGGCCGCGGCCGTCCAACCGTTCTGGCGTGGCAGACAGGCCGACGATGTACGCGCCACCGTCGCGCAGCCACTTGATCACCTTGGTCCAACCAGCGGCGCCGGCGTGGTGGCATTCGTCAATGACAGCCAGGCGCGGCGGCTTGAGCATGGCCAGCCGGCCTTTCAGCGTATCGATGCTGCACACCTGGACCAGCTGGCGCAGATCGCCAGGCAGGCCAGCGGCAAGGACACCGTGGTGGATCCCAAACTTGCGGAACGTGTTGCTGGTGCCGTCCACCAGTTCGGCGCGGTGGCAGATGAACCACGCTGATTCGCCGCGCTGACGGCACTGGCCGATCATGAACGACGCCAGCACCGTTTTTCCGGCCCCTGTGGGCGCCTGCAACAAAATGGATTTGTGGGTTTTAAGTGCGACGCGCGCACCGCCGATCATGTCACTTTGATAGCTTCGCAGGTCAATCTGCATAATTTTATTTCACCGTAAATAATCCGGGGTTTTCCGATTTTGCACGCCGATGCGGCGCCGGCTGGCCGTCACATTGACGATTCGCAATGTGCGCTTGACAGCCGATCCGCGCATCAAATAGCAAGGTTCCCGCTTCGTTGATGTCTGAACCAACCAGCGTGTGTCAATGCTCGCAACTAACCGAAAGTCACTGGCCTGTCACAATCTCGCCTTGGCGTTGACGTTTGTCAATAAAGGCGATTATACTTACTCGCAGATAATCCGCAATCATTACGGATAATCTTGCGAAGACTAACCGACTAAAGGTAAGAACAATGAAACCAGGCGTATACACTGATATATCAAACAGCGACTACCACGGTGGCCCAGGCATTTCCAAGTCTGGCCTGGACCTGATCCACCGTAGTCCACTGCACTACCAATTCGCTACCAGCGCAGCGAACGACAACGAACCTACGCCAGACCAGGCACTTGGTACCGCATTCCACGCGCTGCTGTTGGAACCGGCCGTGTTCGCGCAGACGTACTGCCTTGGCCTACGCCGCCAGGACGTGCCGGAAGCCATCGACGAACGCGACGTGCTGGAAAAGATGGTCAGCGACCTGAACGCCAGCCGCGAAGCCGCTTTCGCTGACGCCATCCGCGACAAGGAACAGCTGGTGGTGATGATCCAGGCGCTGAACGCCACGCGCAAACCGAAGCTGCCGACCGGCGGCACAAAGGCCGAATTAGTCGACCGCATTCTGAACGAACAGCCGGTCGAAACCTACACGGCCGAACAGCTGGAAGGGATGAAGGCGCCAGAACTGAAGGCCATCATTGAACAGCTGAACGGCGACCGCACCGGCCTACTGTCCACCAATGGCAGCGTGTCCGACCTGGCAGCCACTCTGCGCGCCAATGGCGTCGAACTTACGCTGTGGTCTGAAATCTGCGACCAGGCGAAACAGGAAACCGGCGTGCCGTTTATTGGCAGCACCAGCGCCAGCCGTCACGAAATGGCAGCCTGGCTGCGCGCCAATGGTCAGCAGGTCACGCTGTGGTCTGACGTGCAGGCCGAATGGAACGCCAACAACGCCGGCCGCATCGTGCTGGAAGACTCCACCTGGCAAACGCTGATGGCCATGCGCGATTCCGTCATGGCCCATCCGGTGGCCAACGCGCTGCTGACCGGCAAGCCTGGCGTCGCTGAACACTCAATCTACTGGATCGACGAACTGACCGGCGAACTGTGTCGCTGCCGGCCGGACTTCTGGCGCGAAGACGATATCTTCGTGGACGTGAAAACCACGAACGACGCCAGCCCTGAAGGGTTCGCCAAGTCGATGGTGAACTGGCGCTACGACGTCCAGGATCCGTTCTATCGTGACGGCTTCCGCGCTGCCACTGGCCGCGACCTGCGCGCCTTCGTGTTCCTGGCCGTAGAGAAGAAAGCCCCGTACGCGGTTGGCGTCTACGTGATGGATGCGGAAAGCATTGCACTTGGCCGCGCCCAGTACCGTGCCGACCTTCAGCGCTATGCCGAATGTAAGGCCGCCGACCAGTGGCCAGGCTATGGCGACAAGATCCAGACAATCAGCCTGCCAGCCTGGCACGCGAACAAGAACGCTCACCTGTTGGATGCTGCCGAATGACCGCCAGCGAATTGCTGATCGTTTCCGCCGTGGTCCTTTTGGGCCACGATCTTCAACCCGGCCCACGGCTGTTGCTCGGCTCGATAGTCGGCACCTGGGGTCTAGTTTTCGCCATTGGCGATCTGTTTTTCTAAGGAATTGCAATGAGTATATTTAAGATTGAAGAAGCGCACCGCGAAGGTGCCAGACTAGTGATCGGCCTGGCCGGCGTATCGGGTAGCGGTAAAACGCGTTCGGCGCTGGAACTGGCTTGGGGTATGGCCAACTATGACAGTAAGAAAGTTGGATTCATCGACACGGAAAACCGCCGTGGCCGGTTGTATGCTGACGTTCTGAAAGACCAGCAAGGTAACATCCACCGTTTCTTAATCGGCGACCTGATCCCGCCGTTCAGTCCTGCGCGGTATGTCGAAGCAATCAACGCCTTCGTGAATGCCGGCGTCGAAGTACTGGTGATTGATAGCGTGTCGCATGAGTACGAAGGCACTGGTGGCGTCGAAGACATTGCCAACGCCCTGGTGAATGGCAAGGCGCCAAAGGCTGGCCGCTGGAACTTGGCCAAGGCTGAACACAAAAAGTTCATGAACGCCATGTTGCAGTCGCCGCTGCATATCATCTGCTGCGTTCGTGCGCGTTCTAAGGTGAAGATCGAAAAGAAAGGCGGCGAAACCGTCTACGAAGACCAGGGTGTCCAGCCAGTTCAGGAAAAGAACTTTTCGTTCGAACTGACCGCCAGCATGATGATGTGGAACAGCGGCCGCCAGCGCGACGTGCTGAAATGTCCTGAAGAACTGGCGCCAATCTTTGGCCAGTCTGGCACAATGGCTGAAGGCTATCTAACTGCACAGCATGGCCAAATGCTGCGCGAATGGATTGATGGCGGCGGTAAGATTGATCCAGAAGTCCAGCGCGCATGGGACCACCTGGCCATGACGTGCGAACAGGGCCTGGCTGCGCTACAGGCTGCCTGGCGTTCACTGCCTGACCATATCCGCAAAGCGATAGATCCAAACGGCTGTCCACCGTCGCTGAAAGAATCAGCAATGGCGTTCGACCAGCAGGCCACCATGTTGGCCAGCGGCCAAACTCAGGACGTCGAAGACCTCAACAACCTGGTAATAGGTAACTAAAATGTCCAACGACAAAGTATTCCTGACGCCGGCGCAGCTGGTCCAGCGCTGGAACAACTCAATTGCGCTTCAGACGCTAAGCAATTGGCGTCATAAGAAGCAAGGGCCAGACTTTCAAAAACTCGGCAGCCGCGTGCTGTACCCGCTCGACAAGGTGATCGAATGGGAACAGGCGAACCAGGTAGCCGTGAACGACAACAGCAAGGCGGTGAAGCATGGCTGATTTGCTCGACCTGGCTGCTGAACAACAGGCACTGGTCGAAGAAGCGCAGATCCAGCGAATTCGAAATCAGGCTGGCCCCATTGGGGCCGGCTACTGCCTGAACTGCGGTGAAATCCTGGCGCCGGCGAACAGCTTTTGCGACCAGGATTGCCGCGACGATCACAACAAACGCCAACGGATGAAAGGATATGCGCAAATGGTTTGAACGCCTGGTGTCGCGGTTCTTGCGCTGGCTGGTATCAGTACCAATGCCAGACGCACCAAGACCAGCCGAACGAAGGCTGCCAGATTCGAAGAAAACGAAAACAGCAGCACAGTTAAAACGAGAAGCGCGCAAGCGCCGGAACATAGAGAAGCGAGAAAAGCGATGAAAGAATTTGTGAAAAAGGTTGCAAAGGACCTGTCTGATGGATTGACCTTGTTCTGGGCCTGGATTTGGCTTGGTGCTGGTATGTTGACTGGTGCGTCCTTGTTGGTTTCAGTTTTTGGTGGGGTGAATTAGTATGGCACGCGGAATAAACAAAGTAATTTTGATTGGTAATTTGGGTGCCGACCCTGAAATTCGGTATCTAAACACTGGTGGCGCAGTGGCCAATATCACGGTGGCCACGTCGGAAAGCTGGACTGACAAACAAACCGGCGAAAAGAAGGAATCCGTTGAATGGCATAAATGCGTTGCTTACCAGCGCACCGCCGAAATCATTGGTGAATATACGCGCAAAGGTTCGAAGGTCTACATCGAAGGCAAGCTGAAAACCCGCAAGTGGACGGATCAGCAAGGCGTCGAACGGTACACGACCGAAGTGATTATCGACGAACTGCAGCTGCTGGATGGTCGCCAGGATAACCAAGGCGCCGCACCAGCTGGCCAACAGCAGCAAAGCCGGCCGGCACAGCAGAACGCCCCACAAGGCGGCTACAATCAGACGGCACGGCCACAGGGCCAACAGTCGCCACAAGGCGGCTATAACCGGCCACAGCAGACGCAGGGCCACTATCACGCCAACGGTTCAGCGCTGCCGAATACGCACCAGCCGCAGCAGCAGCGGCCGTACAATCAGCCAGCAACGAACGCGGTGCAGCAAGGCGGGTTCAATCAGCCACAGCAGGGGTTCAATCAGGCGCAAGGTGGCCCGGTGCCGGACTTCGACGAAGAAATACCATTCTAGCAACGACAAACCCGCCAATCGGCGGGTTTTTTCTAACGGTCTTCGACCGCAAGGGTAATGGTTCGGCTGTCCGTTCGGCCCTGGTTCGTCGTGATGGTGTTGGTCAGCTTGTAGCTGTTGCCCTTCTTTCCACCAGCAGCAAAAACCGACGTCACGCCGCCGCTGATTTGCTGCCTGGTCAACGTCAGCCCTTGCGCCGTCCAAGTGCTGGTTTCGATTGTCTCGCCAGAGGCCAGCCAACCATTGGCCAGCCAGTCGAACCCGTAATCCAGGTTCGCGCCTGGTGCGTGTGTGAATGTCTCAATCATGCGTTGCCCCTTACAATCTGGATCCGGCCTTCGCGGTCGATGGCTGTAATTCGTTCGTCGCCAAAAACGGCGGTGATTCGTGTTTCCCTAGTCACGTAGACCGTGCGCAATTCATCCAGCAGGTAGCCGGTATCGACGTTGCCCAGGACTGCCGTTGCCGACGAACTGGACACCGCCGACGCCTGCAGCTGAATGGACGTAGACAGCGCCGCACTGGCCTGGCTTTGGCCAACAGCGTTCGCTGTCAGCTGAATTCCGGTGGTAAGCTGTGCGCTGGCTGACGACACCGACACTGCCGCCGCTGCCAGTTGCGCAGCTGTGCCGGCCAGTGATGCCGTTGCGGTCGATTGCGAAATCGCCGCGGCCGCCAGTCGGATCTGCGTGGTCAAACTGGCCGTGGCCGTCGATTGCCCCACAGCGCTGGCAGCTAACCGGATCTGCGTCGTCAGTGCCGCCGTTGCCGTGCTGGTGGACGTGGCATTGGCCTGCAAGCCAGAACCGCCAGTGGTCAGTGATGCCGTGGCAGTGGACTGGCCAACAGCAGCGGCCTGCAATCGGATCCCTGTGGTCAGCTGTGCCGATGCGCTCGAAACACCAGCCGCATTACCAGCAAGCGGAATTCCCGTGGTCAGACTCGCCGTACAACTGGACACGCCAACAGCAGCAGCCGCCAGCGCTATGGCTGTGGTCAGTGCAGCGGTTGCTGTTGATGTGCTGGTGGCGTTGGCAGCAAGCGCAGCGCCAGTACCGCCGCTGCTGTAGAAAACCCACTCTGAATCGTTAGCTGGCCATGTGCCGACCTGCGTGCCGTTTTGACTACTAACGGTGTCAAACAGCGTTGTGCCGCTGCTAGTCCCTAACGGGTCGTAGTATCGCGTTGCAGATGCGCCTCCGTTTGTGCTGATTGCAACGTAATAATAACCGCCACGAAAAGCCTCCGTTGTTGAGTTGGCAAACCTTCCAATACAGTCAATAGTTAGGCTGCCGTTGTTGGATACGGAGCCTAGTGAAACGCCATCAAGCACGCACCCCCACGTTGTTGAAGTGAGTTTAGTGAATCGTATTGTAAAAATAGTACCGACTGACGGCTGCGTGTAGCCAGACGTTATCAAGCTACTAGCCGCTGGTGTTCTAAAAAGTATTTGTGTCGGCGACAGCTCAACTAGTTGGCCAAAACCGCCCTGTAATCCAACTAAGCGATAGTTACCGCTCGGGTTGCCAGCGTTCGCAACCGCTTTAATCTCGATGTAATCACCAACCGTTGCACCTATAGTGATTGACGGTATATTTATCGCAGCGCTGGCTGATGATGCGTTATTTAGGTAATACGCCATAACTAACTCACCACTACATCAAGCGCATACTCGCACCGCCACCGATACGAGCGACCAGCTTTGGTAGGTATCGCTGCTTGATACTCGCCAACCAGCTCAATGCCGTGAACCGCTGTGCTGTGTCGCCAGTCGGACAGCGAGCCGTCAGGCAGTACGTCTTGGTGTTGGATAACGATATGCGTTGATTCTGGCGCTTTGGTTTTTAGCCAGATGTTGACCACGCTGTTTGATGTTGCGAGCGGCTGCCAGTCCATACCGCCGAAATAATCTGCGCAATCTTCGCGTGTGATCTCAAACTGCGGTTTCTCGTACGTCGCCAACTGCAAGAACAGCGCGTATTCGTCCGGCGTGACCAGTTGCGCATTGACGGCCTTCTGCAGCAGGTCATGGACGTCAGTCGCTGCAAGATTGAACGCATAATCCGGCAGCGTCATATACCGGAAGCCGGTCAGCAGCGCCGTGCGCAATTCCGAATCCGGCGCATTGTCCAGCCGGTACTGCAAACCACCAGCAAGAATGGCCACCACGTTGCGCAGGTTCTCGCCAAAAATGGCGCCGACAACGTTCACTTTCGGCTGGTTAGCGACGATCTCGCTGTACGGTTTGCCCCGTTGGCTTTCCAGATATGCTTGCTTGGTCATTCAATCGATCCCACTCAATATTTTTGCGGCAGTGGTCACGCTCCCACGGCCGGAAAATCCAGTTGATGCAGCGTTCCAGCAGCAGGTACTTGCGACTGCCGGTGGTCATGGCTTTGTAGCCAACGTGGCCTGATATCGTCTGGTCTTCGTGCGTGTTGAAAAATCCAGACGGCAAACAGCTGGTCAATTAAGACCAGCGTTCGCCAAACCTTGCCGCGCCGCAATTAGTTGTCTTCTTGGTAGGTGAATGCACCGGCCGCGAACGACGGCGCCGGATCGGCGTTGTTCACCGTCTTGGCAGTGGTCAGCGCTGAATACACCAGCAGGTTGCCGCCAGTTGCCGCATCCCACACCCCCATGCCGACGATCGAACCCCAGTTTGCGGTCGGCGCGGGGAACGTGATCGTGTTGTTGTTCGACGTGGTGCCACCAGTGCCAGAACTGGCCGTGGTTGAACCAGCCGACTGTGTGCCAGCGAAGTTCGCCAAACTGGCCGTCACCGCTACGCGTGCATACGAACCGCCAGACACTTCAGTCAGCGTGCCAGCGTCGTTGGCGTTGGCCGTCAACAGGCCAAAGTACAGCGTTGCAGGTGGCGTGAAAGTCTGACCGCGAAACAGCCAGTCAATGATTTTGTTTTCTAGGTAGTCGGATTTTGCAGCCATTTGGTCAGCCCTCTGAATGAATCAAAGGGCATGATCCGACCTGCTTAGTGGCCTATCCTCTTGGGACTTTTCAAGCCGCGACGCGTGCCGGCAATGGATGCGAGCCGGCCAGCACGGTGCCAAGCCAGCTGTCCCACTTGGTCATGGCTGCGCGCTTTTCGTCCAGGTACTCGTACCGGTCGTAGTGCTTGGATCCGGTGTCGTGTTTCGCGTGCTGCTGGATCAGGTCGCGCAGTTCCTTGCTGATGCCAGCTTGGCCGGCGCGCGTCTTCCAGGTGCGGCGGAGGTCGCGCGTTTGGAATCTGGCTGGCTTTTCTTTCTGGCTGTCGATCCAGCGGTCAATGGCCTGCATGATGCTGCGGTGGCCAATCAGTTTTGATTTGCTGCCACTGCGCGCGGGGAACAGTGGGCCAGTCTTGTGAACCGCCAGCAGGTCCACCAGGATCCCGACTGCCTGGCTGGTCAGCGGTACGACGTGCGGGAACCGCCGGCCTTTGGTCTTGTGCGCCGGTATGGTCCACAGCTTTTCGGTCAGGTCGATTTCTTCGGCTTCCATGCGCAGCAGTTCCTGGACGCGCTGGCCAGTGCAGATCAGCAGGCGGATGCAGGCGCCGGTTTCCAGCGCGAAGCCGTCACCGCCGACAGCATTCCACAGCCGCTTCATCTCTGCCGCCGTCAGCGCTCTGTCGCGTGGCGTGGTGGCCTTGGCGTCCTTCTGGACATACTCAGCAGGGTTGCGCTTGACGCACCAATCCTGGCGGTTCGGGTTGGTGTAGTCGTTGGCCGCTTTGATGGCCCAACCGTACGCCGAAGAAACGTAGCTGCGCGCCTTGTCAGCGGCGCCACGGTGGCCACGGTCGAAATAACCACCGACGAATGACACCACGTCTTCCGGTTCGATCTCGCTTGGGTGCTTGTACCGGCCAAGCGCGTCGGCGGCGTTGTGCTTCGCCTTCAGCAGAACGCGTTCGACCTCGACGGCGCTTTCCTTTCCGGCGGCCTTCATGGCTTCGACGTAGCCCTTGAACATGGATTCCAAGGTCGCGTCGTTGACCTGGTTCAGCGGCTTGCCGGCGCGGATGTTTGGCGCCAGTTCGGCGGCCATCATCTGCCGCGCTATCGACAATGTGATTTCAGGGTACCGCCCGATGGCCTTTTTCTGGCGCTTCCCGTTGCGCTTCCAATTGGCGAACCAGGTAGCGCTAGCGCTGCCATTGGCCAAGCGCCGGACCACCAGCACCAGGCTACCCGAACCGCGCCCATTGGTGGCGCCGTCGTTCAGTGTGATTTCCGTCACCACGCTGGAAAGCGCGGCCTTGATCGTCTTGTCAGTCAGCATACGGGTGTCCTAACGGGTGTACCAAGCGGCCAGTGAGCTTCGCTTTTATAGCCAAGCGATTCGCGCGTCAAAGGCCAAAAAGCTATTTGTTTGCAATGATATAGAAGTATGCCGAATGATTCAACGGTAAGCGGCAGGAAGTGTTAAAACCTGATTGTGGATCTGGGGGTCGCCCGTTCGAGCCGGGCCAGCTGTACCACTTTCTTTTCAATCACTTAGCAACAAAAAACCCGCGCTGAAAAAATCGGCGCGGGTGTACTAACGGGTGAACTAAGCGCGGCGCTACCGCTGCATCATTCCTCCTTCACCTCGACACCGGGTTCTGTCTCGGCGTTTTTTTTCTCGGCTTCGATGTCGCACTGGTAGCCGGTGCCGGCGTCGATTTTGTGGACCACGCGCGATATCAGCCATTCGCCGTCCACGTCCGGCCGGATGCCTGCCACCGTCAGCTGTGCTTCGGCCGCAATGGACGGATCTCCGACCACCGTCAGCGCCAGGGTTTGCTGGCCACGTTCGCGGCGCTGCAATTCCGACCTGGCAGCGGCCAGGGCCATTTCTTCGGTCGGGTAATAGTTGCGCAGCCGGCGCACCGGTTCGCCCTTCCCTACCTTCACTTCCTTGCGCTTGGCGGACTTCACGGCGTGCCAGTACGCCACCACCATGCCGGCGGTTTCGCGCTTGCTGATGCTCATGCGGTAGTTGGTGACGTTCGGCGCCAGGACCGTCACCGGCGGCAGTTCTTCGCCGCTGACCGACTTCGATTCGCCACGCTTGGCCACGACCAGTTTGCCGTTCGCAGGCTTCACGATGGCGTCGTATTTTTTGGCCACGCGGATCAGCAGGTTGATATTCGATTCGTCCGCCTGGTCGATATGCGGCAGCGTGATGGATTGCAGCGACTGCGCGACCTTGGCTTCCAGGCCGTGTTCGCTGGCCACCTTCTTGACCATGTCCACCAGCTTGGTGCCGCTTGGCCAGCTGCGCGTTCGTTGCGTCTGCAGGTCCGTTTTGCCGCCCTTGGATTTGTCGTAGATGGCAGCGCGCGCACGGATCACCATTTCACCAGGCCAGCCTGCTAACTCGAATTCGTCGGCCACGAACAGGCCCATTGGCTGGTAGATGCCGTCGTACCCAATCGACACATTAATTTCGGCGCCGGTCGGCGGCAGCTGGACAGGGTTCAGCGGATCTGAATCGTCCAGGCGAATTTCCAGCATGTCGGATTCCATGCCGACTTCGTCCGTCAGCGTCAGGCTGATAAATCGGCTGGTCACTAGGCCGGTGATATCGGCGCCGTTCGCCGTGACCAGGAAGCCTGGCCGAATGCCGCTAATCAGTCCCACAGCCGCACGCCCTTAGACTGGCCGACGGCCGTCAGTTCCGGCAGGCTGATGATGACACCGGCCGGCAGCACCGGACCGTAGTCAGCCAGGCCAGGGTTGGCAGCCAGCAGCTGTTCCAGCACCTGGCCTTCCTGTGTGCCGTAGTGTTTCCAGGCGACAAAATCGACGGTGTCGCCGGCCGTGCTTCGGTATTGTTGTGGCATTAGCTGAACCGCTTCAGTTGCAGTGTGAATTCCTGCCGGCGTGGTCGGCCGGCCGTGTCCAGTATCGCCTGGCTTTCGTCGATTTGCTCGATACACCACCGGCCCATCAGAACGCCTTCGCCAGTGATCAGCATGTGCGGCGTTCCCATGCTGGCCATACCGCGCATGCTGTTGATTTGGTCAAAGCCACCACGGAATTCGGGGAAGATGACGCCTTTTAGCGTGATGGTTTCCTTACCTGGTCCAGTGTACTGCGACGTCGGCCGAACGCCGTATGTCTCTTGTTCAGACCATCGATACATGGTGCTGCGCGTCAATTCCTGGTGCGTTGCCGTATCGATGGAAAATTGGAACGAACCAAGCTGCATCATTATGAAACTCATTGTGCCATTGCTCCATCAAACAGCGTGCCGCGCTTCAAAATCTCCATGCGCTGGCGCTGCTGCCTGGTCACTTCGTCAGCCAATGCGCGCGCGTCCTGTCCTGGCTGCTGGTAAATGTTGAACGTGTTCTGGCTGCTGTCGGTGATCTGGCTTCCAGCGCCACGACCAGTGGCCATTGGCGGCGGTGCTGCCGGTATCGACCTGGTGGCGTCCATGGCCTGCGTCTGGCTGTCGCCCATGCCAAAGAATTTCTTGGTCGACTGCACGCCGTCGTAAATGCCAGAACCGATGCTGGCGCCGAAGTCCTGCACCTTCTGGATAGCGCCCTGCACCTTGCCGATCATGAATTCGATTTTGCCGACGATGTAGTTCACCGCCTTGTCGAACGCCGCGGTGATATCGGCCCACAGCTGCACGAAAAACGCTTTGACCGGTTCCCAATTCGCAATCAGCACGACAGCTGCTGCACCGATGGCCGCAACAGCCAGGCCAATCGGATTGGCTATCATGACGCCAGACAGCACGGTCATCGCCAGCCGGACGCCAAGCACGGCCGTTCGCACTGTCAGGAACGCGCCGGCAGCAATCACCAGGTTGCCGACCAATTCCTTGTTGGCCACCACGAAGTCGCGCACCGTGGTGACGATAGGCGTCAGCACCGTGGCCAGCTTGGTGATTGCCGGGTTGAGTGAATCACCAATGGATTTTCCCAGATTGTCGACCGAATTCATCAGCTGGTCGGTGGCCAGTTTGTCTTCGGCCAGGACGCGGCCAAAGTCGGTTTCGATCACGTTACCAGCGCCCAATGCCTTGGCTTTGATTTCCTGGTACTTGTCCAGGTTCTGAAGCACAGGCCGGACGAAGTTCTGCACCTGCATATCGCCAAACAGTTCGCCCAAAAGCTTCTGGTCGCCGCCTTTGGTGATGCGGTTGATTTCCTTCAGTGCTGCTTCGATTGGATTCGCGCCGGATTTCTGCGCCTTCGACACAACGCCGTACAGGTCGCTGCCTAGCGCGTTGGCCTTCTTCAGCGTTTCGGGTGAAAGGATCTTGTTCAGGAAGTTGGCCATGTTGTTGGCCGCTTCGCTGGACGTAGCCGCGCCCTTGCGCGCGATCTGCAAATAGGCGCCCATGGATGCCACGGCTTCGTTGCCGGTGAACTTCAGTGCCTGGAAGGATGCGCCCAGGACCGGCAGTTCGGCTGCCATGTCTTTGAATTCGAAGTTGCCTTCCTTGCCTGCCTGGACCAGTGCGGCCAGCGCCTTTTCCATGCCCTTTGGATCGACCTTCAGCGCGTCGCCAAGCACGTACGATGCCTTGGCCACGTCTTCGATTTCAGCGCCGGTGGCCGTCGCCGTTTTGCCGATGGTCATAAGGTTCTGGCGCGCCGTGCCGACCTCTTGGCCAGCTGCGACCAGGAAGCCCATTGCGTCTTTGATGCGGTCCGACGACTGGCCAGTTTGGCCCGATAGCTTGACGATATCGGCGCCCATTTCCTTGATGGCCTTGTCGCTCATATCGGCGGTAAGGCCAATCATTTTCAGGTCATAGTTGAACTTGGCCGCCTTGCCGGACAGCAAGAACGTAGGGATGGCAACGGCAGCGCCCATGGCTGCTGTTTCGCCCATTTTGCCGCGCAGTGCGCCTTGTTTGGCCAGGTTGTCCGCGCGCTGCTTTTCGATGCGCTGCACCTTTTCCAGCGCAGCACGCTGTTTGTCGATTTCCTTGGTCAGTGCCTGGTAGCGCTGACGCATTCCGTCAACGTTCTTGCCCTGCTGGCCAAATGTTTGAATGGCTTGGCCAAGTTTGCGCTGCTGTCCTTCCAGGTTCTTCAGTGCCTGGCCAACCTCGCCAATTTTGCCTTTGGTTTTATCAATGGAACCAAGCAGGGTGCCAGCAACGGCACCACCGATGGAAATTATCGCGTGTAATTTTTTGGCCATACTATTTCGGCAGCCCGTCTATGAACCACAAAAAGCGCGTGGTTGTCATTTTCTCTATTTCGGACAGCTGCCATCCAGTGTGGGATGACAGCGCCAGGATGCTGCCGCGTAAATACTCGCGGCTTAGTCTAAAAAACTGCCGTACGCCAGCTGCAGCCGCTGGTAATCAGCCATCGACAACGACTGGATATCGTCAGGCACCAGGTCGCACAAATTGGCGAACGTGGTGATTTCCTTCAGCGCGTCGCTGCACTGCATTTCGCTGGTTGTCAGCTGGTCACGCACGGTCGGTTCACGCATGCGGACTGCGTTGGTATCGACGCCGTTCAGCTTGTACTTGCGGCGAAGGGTAACATCGACGAACGCGCCATCAGCGGACGGCTTCAGGTAGTCAGGGTTCTTTTTGGTTGCCATGGTGTTTGCCTTCTTAGAAAAGGCCGGTCATTGCCGGCCTTGTATTATTGGGTTTTGTTAGATGCCAAGCGCGTTGCGGATCTCGTCCAGCAGGTCGATACCGTTGATCACGCGGACCATGTTTTCGGTGTCGATTTCGTGGACGATTACGCCGTTGTGTTCCAGCTTGTAGTACGTCAGCGACATGGCCACTTTCAAAGAAGCCGATTCGCCAGGCTTGGTTGTGCCAGGGTCCAGTTCAGTGATGCGGCCGCGCATGGTGTGCGTGACGCCTTTCACTGTACCGTCGTAACTTTCCAGCACTTCGCGCACTGTGAAAGGAACCACTTGGCCCTGGCCAACGCCGAACCATGAAAGCACATACAGATCGTAGCACTTCAGGGTGAAGTCGCTGACCAGCTTTTCCATGCCCTGAACGATATCGACAGGAACGTCCATACCACCGCCGCGGTATTCTTCTGTCTTCAGCGTCAGTTTCGGCGCGTTGAATTCTTCCAACTGGCCGGCATAGCCCCGGCCGTCGAAAAATAGATTTGCGTTCTTGCGAACGTCGCGTGCTGCCATTTAGTTATCTCCGCGGATTAGTCGAAAATCTCGACGACGTAATCATTCACCAGGTGGCTGCGGAACGTGATGTGTTCGGCCGGGTACACTGGCGTGAAGTCGAAGTCGAAATAGATTTTGCCCTGCGCGATCTGGTCTGGCGTGTTCAGTGCTGGATCTGCCCAACAAGTTCCGCCCAAGATTGCGCCCTGTGCCTTCAGGCTGCGCAGATACGCGTTCACGCCTTCGGTGACGTCTTTCACGTACTGCTTGGTAATGCCACGGTCGACGGCCCACAGGTGTTCGCGCAACAGGCTGTCGTTGATGATATCCGCGGTACGAACGACGCACAGGAACGCCCATTTCGGGTCGCTCGACAGCGTACGGTTGCCCCACAATCGCCAGCCGTTCTGGCGAATGATAGTCGTCACGTTCTGTTCGTTCAGCAGGTTAGCGCGGCTGTTCGCGTCGCCCAGGGTGAAGTCAATCGGACGCGCTGTGCCGGTGATGCCGTACAGTTCCTGGTTAGATGGCGACCACCAGAAGCCACGGTCGTTGTCAACGCGCGCAATCAGGCCAGCCACAGCAGCGGATGCGTACGCCGTAACGGTGTCGCCGGCGGTGTCAGTCTTCAGTACGTTCGGATCGACCACGTAAACGCGTTTGCTGCCGAAGTCGTCAGCGTAGGCGATAGCGGCCGCGTCGGTGGTGCTAGGGCCGTCAGCAATGATGACAGCGCGAAGGCGGTCAGCGATGCCAAGCAGTTCAGCCACGACGGCATTGCCGATGGTGCCATACGATGCGGTTGCAGCTGCGCCGGTACCGCCACCACCACTGAACGCCACAGTCGGCGCGCTGGTGTAGCCAGTGCCAGGGTTTACCACCGTGACCTTCGTCACCTTGCCAGCGCTGACAGTGGCCACAGCCGTTGCGCCAGTACCGCCACCGCCTGAAAGCGTGACTGTCGGTGCGCTGGTATAGCCAGTACCCTGGTTGGTCACGGTGATGGCTGAAACGGCATTCGAACGGCGCGTGTGGGTGAAGCCAGGCGCGCACAGGATCCGCGGCTGGAAGCCGACAACCGATTCAGCGCCAAGGAAGGCATGCACGCCTTCGTACTGTCCGGTGCCGGCATTCACACCGCCCAGGATGTTCGCCAGCGTTGCAGCTGCGTCGTTACCTTCAGCAACGCGCACCACAATGATGACGGCGCCAATCTGGTCCAGGATGGAATCAATAGCAGCCGGCAGCGTGCCAAGGCCGGTACCAAGCGTGTCCAGTTTGGACGCTTCAGTGCGGCTGCCAGCAATCAAAACAGGCGTGTTAAGTGGGAAGGCTTCGGCGTCCGCGCTTGGGGCCGTGCCGACGATACCGATCACACTCGAACGAACTGTTCGGATCGGCCGTGAACCGGAATCGATGTCTAAGACCTCGACGCCGTGCAAAAAGGTTGTTGCCATTTAAGTTTCCTCAGTCTGTGCGCACAGATAAAATTTGCAGACTGATGGTCGCGCGCGCGCGGTGGTGCTTCCTCTTGGGAAATTTCAAAAAAAGACCGCCCCGAAGGACGGCCAAAGGCGTACCCACCAGGGTCCAGGTTACGTTTTAATGATCTGGTTCAAGATGATAGTAGGTTGAATGTTCGGGTGCGATTCACTGCCACCTGCGGCTAAAGTCACGGTTGTAAGCGTGGTGTTGCTATTGCCTGAACTTGTAACGTACGTCGTTGCACCAGTGTTTGTGATGCCGCCGTTGCTCTGCGCGTATGTTGTGTGACCGTGCGCCGGCATTTGACCGGTGGTCAGTCCGTGCGCTTGAGATCCGCCAGCCGCGCCAAGCGTGGCGCCGTCAACGACACCAAACCGAAGCGACACAGTCGCGCTTGCTGTGGCGTTGGCGCTGATCGTGATAGCCGTTCCGCTGGTGATGGTGGCAATGGTCGCGCCGGCTGGGATGCCTGAACCGAATACCTGCATGCCAACCGATAAACCGGCAGTCGATGACAGGCCGGTGATGTTCACGCTGGCGTTCGTCGTGGTCCCGTTCATGGTGGCGTTCAGCCGATTGCCAGCTGTGCCGCCCATGTTGTCTTTGCCGGCAGGTACACGTCCGCGCAGATCTGGAACGTTGAATGTAGTGGAACCGTCACCGGCTCCGTAAGTAGTGCCTATGGCGTTAAACAAGGCCGCATAGGTAGTCCGGCTAACGGCTTGACCGAAGCATAACAACCAGCCTGTCGGCTCAACTGATCCAGCGAACGGCAGTACAATGCCAGGCGCCAAAAGTTCTAGTGATCTCAATCAATGGTCCCTCCATCGGTTACGCGGTACGCTGCCAAAGCGCCACGGTGAAATACGGTGGCAGATTGCTGCCGGCGTTAGTCGATACGGTGTGGCTGTGCGATCCGTCGCCGCCAATGCTGTGCGCGTGCGTTCCACTGCTGGAAATGATGTGGCTGTGACCCTGGCCACCACCGGTTTCAGACGTCAGCGAACGGCGCGTGCTGTTCGTCGAATTGTCGAAGTCTTCAGTGGTTACGTTAGGTTGCCCAGTGGCCTGGCCATAAATGGCGTAGTTCGTGCCGCCTTCTGGCAGCATGTGACTGTGCGCAGGGATTTGGTCCACGGTCAGCGTGGTACTGCCTGTGTTCCCGCCATGGCTGTGATCGCCACCAGCGCCAGACGATCCGCCGTGGTTGTGGCTGCCGGCCGTGTTGGTGCTGCCGGTGTGCGTGTGGGTCTTGCTGCCGCCAGTCTCGCCAATGGCGTCGAAATCCGAATCCGACGAAGAAAAACCGAAGATTGCTCGACCTTCAGCGACGCGCGCCCACGTGCCATACCCGAACAGCGTTGCAGGTGCTGTGGCCAGCCCAAGCATGATGATTTGGCCGACCTTGATTGCTTCCAGGTTTCCGGCCGGTTCATTCTGCGTCAGCGTGATCAGTGTGCCGGCTGGATAGCTGGTAGACAGCGTGATCCGCGTCGCCGTGTTGATGGTGTAGCGCGAACGCGGCAGACGAATGCCATCGATGTAAACCGCAAGGCCGGTAGTCGATACAGTGGTCAGGTCAACGATGGTCTGGCTTGCCGCCAGCGTCTGTGTTTCTTCCAGCGTATTGACCACGATGTTGACGTTCGTCGGGTTCGCCCACTCCGTGTCTCCGTCCAGGTTTGAACGCTTGCGCAGGATCTGGCCGGTAGTTCCGCCAGGCAGCATCGCTGTCAGGCTGAAGTTCGCTTCTACCCAACTCTGCGTTGCAGTTACTAGTGTGCTGTCAATGGTCAGGTTAATGGTTTCCGCGTGGTCAATAGCAATGACCATGCGCAGCACCAATTCGCCCAGGCTGTTTTCGGTGATCTCTGGCTTGTAAATTGACGGCATGTTGCCGATTGCGAATAGCGTACCATCATCGTCAAACAGTGCGATTTCTCGCACCGTGAACCCGCCGTCGTCCATCGGCACAATCATTTCCGCGACCAGGTAGCCGTCCTGGTTGACAGCCAGCTGATTGACTGGCGCGCGGAATACCTCATGCACTAGGCCAGTGCTGGTCGGTGTCGGGTTCGGCGTTGTGCCGTTCCCATCACCGATGGCCATTTCAGACATGGTCAGCGTAGTGCCTGCCGCCAGCGCTGCGCTGATTTTCGCCAGCGCTGCGTTTGTAAGTGTCGTGTAAAACGTCAATTTAACCTCCGGCCAAAAATATTAAGTCGCTGCGTTGTATGTTACTTGTAAGCTGACCGTATACACATGCCCTATTGCCAGGGCCGGAAAAACGTTAGCAATACTCGCAATAAATGTGCTGTTGAATGCGTACATTAGAGTGTTAGACAACACGACAGATGCACCGCCGCCAGAATCTTGTATCCATACGGTGCCGACTACCCCGCCGGTTTTATCAATAGGGTACGGCAAATCCGTGATCCATAAATCAGCAACGCCGCCGGTTGTACTGTTAGCGGTAAGTGTTGCCTTCGCATCAATAGTTACTTGCCGCCCGATTTTAGTGAGTCGGTTTATTTGATTGGACGCTGTAAACGGCGTTGCCGCTCCCTGTCTCCAAGTCAGATTGAACGATCCTTCGTTTAATTCACGATAATCGTCTAGAACCCTCGGGTCGTCGTGGTACGGTTTAGCATCTGTGCCAGATGGAAAATGCACAGGACCACCAAAAACCCCAATTTCAGGGTACATGCCGCCCAAGTGGCTGGCGCCAGAACTATTTCCCGTACGAATGTACAAGCCGCGGGTTCCCATATTTCCACTAGTCAGAGAAGGCACCAAGGCTGTAGGATCATTGGCTTGTATCGGATCGATAATCTTAAATCCCCAGGCCGCCGCCTTTACGTCAAAGAAGCTGGCTTGGTTCCCACCAGATAGCCACGGCCTTTCGAGCGTGATGTTTGTACCTGAAAGAATTTGAACACCCTTTTGCGCAGTACCAGCCCCCGCAATTGTAGGTTCTTTAAAACAGATCGAATCGCAACCAGCGCCTCCTGCACGGGTTTGGCTGTCTACGGTCAACTGAAACCCTGCATTAGCTGAAGACGTCCAAGATATCGATGTGTTCAGCGCTGTCCACAGCATCTTATTGCCTGCGATGCTGTACGACGTGGATCCTGCTGTGTAGTCTTCATAGTTGTTTTCAAGCCATAGGTTTGAAAAATCCATGTTACGAACGGTGCTGTTATCCATGCGAAGGATATACATGCCACCCATTTTGTTTGATTCGCACTTCAGGCTGGACAAGTCACAGTTTGCACCATCCCGAATAATTGCGCCGAAACCTAACCCGACTCTACTAACGCAGTTCACCATCATGAATGCGGTGTTAGAAATCGCCGTCGGTGTTAAAAACGGGTAGATATAAGGCATAGCTTCTTCTTCGGTTATTGCAAAGTTGCACTTAGCGCCACCAAGGAATGAAACGTTTTTAAGCTCGTTTGCATTAGCCCCGTCGCAAATAGAAAACGTATAATCAAAACCTTGGACGCAGGAATCTTCGTGTACTGTTGCGCCAGTGCCGACGATCACTCCGAACTCAGACGTGCCCTTGATTTGAATGTTTCTAAAGCCAGAACCCTGCGCAGCACCGAATGTGGTATGTGGGCCTGTCCAACTGAAAAACATAACGAATTTAGCGCCGGAAGCATTTGTGATCTGCGCCACGTTGTCGTTCAGGTCATAGCTAAATGCGGACGAAATACCTTCCAGCAGAATGCGTGGTCGGTTAATTATCCAATCTTTTATTGCGTACTTCCTGGTGCACAGGATTGAGCCACCACCATTGGCGTGCAGATACTCTTTAGCGGCTTCAAAAGCCGCTGTATCATCGGCAGGAAAACCAGCAGCACCAAACCGTTCCGGTGTAACTGTCAGGCGTGCAAGTGCATTCACTGGAATGCCACCAACAAGAAGTGAACTGCTAGGATCTGCCAGTGCATTGCGTTGAACCGCACCAGCAACCAACTGGCCATTTTGCCGCATAAATTCAGCAAGCGTTGGCAGCTCTCCCGATTCAGTAGTGACGGTCGCGTTTTCTGGACCATTCGCCCATTGCCGCGCAATCTCGCTGGCAGATTCAGCTTTTACGGTTGCCGCTTCTAGGCGTTCAGCTACAGTCGTCATGCAAAGTCTCCCGGAACTTCAAAATTCATTGCTTCATACCAACCGTTTGTGGCGTTCATTATAGCGTTGATGCTGTTGTCGTAGACCTCAACAGTTTCACCGTAAAGGCTAACAGCGCCTGTGAATGCCGGCGCCGTGTTCTTTGTTCTGATGCGCATTCTTGCCAAGTGGCTGCGCGTGTTTTTGGCCTGATTTACCAGTGCCACGGCTTCATTGAACAGGCCGATACTGGTCATTGAACCGTCGGTGTCCAGGTCAATGGCGAACGTGTATGGCGGTAGCTCCGCTGGAACCTGCCACCACTCAACCAGGGTTAGCTGGTAGCCAAGCGCACCCAAGCTCGCTTTCACCGCCGCCGGCGTTCCTTTGGTGCTGTGAACCTCAAAGCTGGCCGCAATGGTTGCGCGCTTCTGCGCTTCTGCCCAGTTGCTGTTCCATTCGTCAACCGACACCGCCCAGGCAAGCCATGGCAGCAGGTCGGCTGGACAGGTCTGCGCATTCCACAGCTGGCGCGTCTTGACCGGAACGTCACCGACGCGCGCTGTTGCCCCTTCCAGCGCCGATTCCTGCGCTGTTGCGTTCGGCGGCAGTAGGCTACTCATCGCGGCCGCCGAAATTAATCTGAATCAGTGTGCAGTAGGCTGCCTGCGTTGCGTCTTCGACCAACGACGCCGGCGGCGAAGCGAGTACGACACGCTGAACGCCTGGCAGGTGCAAGGCTGCATAGATGCCGGACAGGCTGATATCAACGCCAAGGCGGTGATTGTTGTCCGCGTATGCCTGTGCTGATGCCTGGATTGATTGCAGCACCACGGCGCTATCTGGACCAGGGTACAGGTACACGGTGGCCACGATTTGGTACGTGTGAATCGTAGGCGCCTGGACAACCACCTGGTCAGTTAGTGGCCGAACGCTTTCGTTCGACAGCTGCGCGGCTACGGCCGCCAGGGTTGCGCTGCTAGGTGTGCCGTCACCAGTGCGACCAAGAACCGTCACAACGACTTGGCCAGGCAACGGACTGATGGCGCTGGCGTCCTTCACTGCGGCGTCAGCTGACAGCGCGTGGTAGATATAGGCGCCAGTCGGGCCGGCTGTACTTAGGCTTTCCCAGGCAAGCAAGGCGCGCCGGCGCAGTTCGGTGTCGCTCTCCATGACGGCAGCGACAGGCGGAATGGCGTTAGGATTGGCCGGTGTGATCACCAGGCGCGTGATGTTCAGCAGCGCCACTAGGTTGTCCAGGTCGGTGCCGGCCGCGTATGGCAGCATGACAGCGCGCGCGGATTCGTTGCACCGCTGACGGATCAGTGTTTCGCGGTACGCTGCCACTTCAAGGATTTTGTAAGCCGGGTCGGATTCCACCAGCGCAGAAAAGGCCGGATCTCGCGTCTGCAAGTCAGCCAGCATAGCCGCCAGAATGTCTTCGTAATCAATCTGTTCGACCACCGCCGGTGCTGGTAGCGCCGACAGGTCTATCGATGTAAAGGTATCGGCCATTAAGTGATCACTATTCCGTCAAGTTTAATCGTCTGGCCGTCGATCAGATACTTACCGACCAGGTCTAATTCGACACGGCCAGGCGAAGCGGAAACGGCTTTGCAGCTGACCAATTCGAACCGCGGTTCCCACTTTTCCAGTGCTTCAGCCGTGGCCGCGTACAGGTCCAGCAGCGTGCTGCGGTTCAAAGGTGCATCGATAAGTTCGAACAGGCGCGAACCGTAGTCGCGACGCATTACCCGACTGCCAATTGGCGTTGTCAGTATGTCGCGGATGCTCTGGCGTAGGTGTTCAATACCGCCTAGCCGTTTGCCTGATGATGAATTGATGCCGTCCATAGCTGGCATGATGTCTGCCAGCCATGTTGGCCATCCTCTTGGGAAATTTCGCTAGATAGGCGCCGCTGTATTCGCACCGCCAGGCTGAATGCCGCTGTGCTGGTGCGTATCGCCAACGTTCTTGCTGTTGTGCTTGAACGTTCCGCCGACGGCTTGAAAATCGCCGTTGATAGTTGCGCCGCCGGTACCACTCATGCCGGCGCCATAGCTGATTGAACCTTCCACCACCAGGTTGCCCGTGCAGGTGGTCGTTGGCGTGTTCAGCGTGGCGCTGGTTTCAGCGTTCACCGTGGCTTCCTTGCAGTTCACCACCACTTTGCCAGAACCGGACACGGTCACGGTCAGCGTGTTGCTGGCGCTGTCATACTCGACCGTGCTGCCGTCAGGGTAGACGGTCGTTTCCTTATCCTTGCTGGTCGATGGCGACGGATGGTTGTCCTGGTACAGCGAAAACCCGACCACGCCTTGTGCCGTGTCACCGTATGGCGAAAACAGCATGACCTGTTCGCCAACCGATGGCATGGAAACGGTTCTGGTGCTTCCAGCGCGGCCAGTTCCCCAAGGCAGCCAGTCAGTGGTCAGGCCGGCGGCTTTGACCTTCACGCGCGCCTTCGCTTCGTCCAGTTCAGCAACGGTGCCGACGCGGATCATGTTGGCCAGCTGGCGCTGGATCTCGCCTAGGACGAATTCATTCATGGCGCCACCTGCTGGTAATCGCCTTCAGGCTGGCCGTCGACGTTCGGCCGCACGAACACGGTGCTTGGTGTCGGCGTCAAGCCGTCATCGTTCCAAACAGAATCGCCCAGGTGAACGATTTGGCGCCATTCCACCTTCCAGATTTCGTACTGGTCTAGCGGCTTGTCGCGTTGACCAGACATCAGGCTGGTGAAGTCGTCCTGGTACGCGCCGATCACCATGCACGGGCCGGTCGGAAGTTTCTTTGCCGTGTTGGCCGGATTGGTCCAGCGCCGATTGTGCAGCCAGGCAGCAAAGGCGGCCGCCAGCTTACGGATGGACCGTTTGGCGTTCGGCGTCGTGAATCGGATCACCAGTTCAGCTTCGAAGTGCGCCATCACGGCCAGCTGTTCGGTGAACGGGTCGTTTTCGTCGCTGGCTTCCAGTTCGGACAGGTTCAACAGGCAAGCCGGCACCGGCAGCGTCTTGCGGTCTTCGTGGTCGTTGCCTTCGCCCCGGTAAAACTCGACGGTGCGCAGGTCAGGGAATTTCGCCTGGATATCGGCAACGATGGCAGCGTGCAACGTGTCAAGGTCAATTTCTGTATTGGCGTTCATGCTTCACCTAATTGGTAACGGACGCGCGCTTGCAGATCCCGGCGAAAGTGCTGCCAGAATATTTCCTCCGTTTGCACGAAAATTTCGTCTTCGATGTAGACGATGGCGCGGTCTTCGATTGTGATTGTCTGTTCGGCAATTGGCAGGCGCTGTTTGCCCTGCCGCTTGAATATGGTGTTGCGGCCTTTGTACGTGCTTTTGGCAACGAACCCGCTTTTGAAAAAATAGTCGCCCATGAAGGCGCCTGCCGGGTCTTCTTTTGGCCGGCCTTTGAAACTCGATACCGGCAGCGGGTTCAGGCCGTACCACAGTGCCACGCCGCCATCCTTTCCAGCGGACCGAAGCCGGATGGACTTCAGGCGCTTGCGCAGAACGCTGGCAGCGCGCAGTTGCAGTTCTCTGGTCAGCCCTTTGCTGGATAGCTTGCGCAGGCTGGCTTCAGTGCGTCGCAGCGCCCTGGTCAGCGCGTAGCGCACCTGTAGGTCGGTGGCGCTTAGTTCGTTGGCGACTTCGCGCAGGCCAAGCGCGTCAATATCAAAGTGAATCACCGGACACCGCCAAAGTGACCATGGCCATACCGGTTCCGTCCGGCTGATAGCTGGTCAGCGCTTCGTATGTCGTGCCGCCCACTTGCACCAGGTCGCCGCGGCGAACGTGAACCAGGTCGGATTCCTTGCCGGTGATGCGTGGTTGGCTGCTGTCGGCGTCGTACTCGCCAAGCTGTGCGTTGAAGTAGGGTTCGTCAAAAATCACTGAAACGGTTTTCCGGCTGCCGTCCTGGAAACGAAGAACGGCGGGTGTAGCAAACCCGCCGTCATCGTCTACAGCCAGAAAGTCGTCCAGGTTTTCCCAAGACGGCTTAGGCATTACGCGTACTTCTTACGACCGACCAAAGTCACACTGCGGACCACAGCAGTGGCGCCGCCGGCCAGGGTATCGACTACACGGACAAACTTGCGCAGCTTGTCGGCGTTGATCATGATTTCCTGGTAGCTGGCCGATGTAGTCACAGCCGTGAACTGGTCGCCAGTGTCGGTCCAGTTCGTCGAACCGTCGTCACTGTGCTGCAGCTTGATCGTGTTGGTGCCGGCGTTGGTGGCGCCTGAGTTCAGCACCAGCAATGCGATGCCCTGGTAGTCGCCTACGTTAACGGCCGAACCGTTACCGCTGGCTGCAATGCTGGCAGCGACAGCCAGCGCAACTGTTGAAACTCCACGCATGGGTTATTCTCCTGCTTTCTCGCCTTCGGCTTTCGCTTCGATGGCTTCAATGATCTGCGCCTTGGTGGCGCCTGAACCGATTTCGATTTCCAGTTCCTTGGCCTTGGCCAGCAACTGTTCCTTGGTCAGCTTCGACAGTTCGTCGCTGCCTGGTTCGGTCTGTGCTTCGTCGGCGCCATCTTCAACCGTGGCCAGTTCGGCTTTGCCGCGTGCCAGGAAGTTTTTCGCTTCCAGTTCGCCAACTTCCACCATTTCACCAGCACGGCAAACTACGCCGTCAATAACCAGCGCGCTGGTCAGTTTCAAAACGTATGTCTTGCTCATTTTTTCACCTTAGTGAAACGGCCGCCGAAGCGGCCGTCAGCTAGTTATTACTTGTAGCAAACGGATTCGACACGACGCAGCGCGAAGTCTACGTCCTGGAACACGACCAGGCGAACGGCGCCGTTCTTGCTGTTCGAGTACGGGTCAACAGTCAGATCCAGACCGCCCCACATACCGATCAACAGGTCAGCGAAGTTGCCGAAGAACACGTCGTCGTTGGCCAGCTGGTTGGTCACTTCAGTGCGGTAGCCGTTGACCGTGTTGCCCTGTTCCCAGATCACAGTTTCAGTGCCTGAACCGAACTTCGGCGTGGTCTTCAGGTAGCCGCGCATACGTGCGTTCATGACGTACGCCATGCTGTTCACGTCAGCGTTGTCGGCCGCGATTTCCGTTTCCATCTGCACCAGCTGTGCGTAGGTCGGGTTCGAACTGAATCCGACGCTGTTGATGCCGGTGTAGTTCTTCAGGCCGCGCGGCTGGTTGTTGGTGCCAGAACCGTAGAAGCCAGCGAAGTCAATCGCCTGCGCGATTGCGTTGGTCAGGTCACGGCGCACGATGCCTTCAGCGTCCAGGCTGGACTGCATCATCAGGCGGCGCGTGATCTCGGTGTAAGCTGCAACTGTCTTCGGTGACAGTTCCAACTGGCCAAGGCTCGGCGTGCCTTCGGTTGCGTCCTGGTTCTCACCAATCCAGTAGGCCGTTGCACCACCAGTCTGGCGCGGAATGTCCACGTTACCAACCAGGCCGGCCATTGTGGTACCAAGGCCCATCAGCACGGTGCGGTTGCGCAGCATTTCGATGAACGAACCGGCCATGAAGGTGGTATCGACACCGAAGTTACCCGTCTGTGCGCCTGCAGGCGTGTTGGCAGCACCACCAGCGTTGAACGCACGCGACGCCAACACGTCCTGTGGCACCAGGATGCCCTGCGCAGTGCGGCCAAACTGGCGTTCAGCAGCGCGCGAACATTCCATTTCGAATGCAGCGGCTTCCTGTGCGCGGCGGTCGTTCGGATTCGCCATGGCGCGGACCGCGCGGAACAGCGAATAGCTGCGGATCTGCTGGTCGGTCAGACCAAGCAAACCGTCCGAACGTTCTTCAGTCAGCGGCGCATTGCCACCGGCCGGCGCGTTACCACCAGCAGCTGGCGCCTGGCCACCACGGGTGTTGATGTGGTCCAGTGCGATCTGGCGGAACTGGTCCACACTGATGCCGTCCATGACCGCCTTACGGGCCAGGTCGTCGCACTTGTACTTTTCGCCCATCGCCAGAATATCAGCGGTACGCTTCTGTTCGGCTTCGCGTGCCTGGCGCTGTGCAGCGGAAATATCCGCGCCTGCGCGTTCCAGGACTTCCAAAATCTGTGTAATGTTGCCAGCTTCGTCAACCAGTGCGCGCACCAGGTTGCCTGCGCTGTCGCGCAAAATCTTTTCCATTCTGATTTCCTCAGTCTTTAAATTGGTCGCCGGTTTATCGGTGCTTGCATCTTGTGTGCGCACCGTCGGGCGTTCCTCTTGGGTTTTTTCAGCTGATCGGCCAATGCCTACTGTCGGATCTGCTGGCACCGCCACGATGCTGATTTCGTACGGTTCCCAACGCGTGATCCGGTACACGTCAACTTCGTTGCGGTTTTCAGCCAGGACCGCGTCCAGGATGCGATAGCCGACCGACACATGACGGCGGATGCCGTCCACGATGTCCTGGAAAATCTCCTGCGCCCGTACGCCTCGCCCGAAGCGCACAACAGCCCGGCCCCGCCGGTCTGAATCAATGCTGGCAGACACAACCACGCCGACCTGGTCGCCCCAATCATGGTCGACAAGAACGGCCCCGCCGTCCAACAGTCGTGCCATGTCAACGCTTCCAGGACTGTGGTCCAGGATTTCGACACCAAACCAGCGGTTCACCTCGATTTCGGATGAAAACGCCAGTTCGACTTCGCGCGTTTCTGTGTCTGCGCTGCGTACTTCCATAGTACGCACCAGGCTGTCCCGATTAAAGTCAGGCAGCTGGCGCGTTCCTTGGTTGTCGCGCTTCAGAAACAGACCGCGCAGATCAAGCGGTTGTTTTGTCATTATTGGCCCCCGTAGGCGCTGGTTTTTGTGGTTGTTTGCCCATGGACAGCAGCACCAGTTCGGTGGCTGTCTTTTCGTCCAATCCTTCGGCCACGTAGGCGTCAATCATTGCGCGGACGTCGCGCGCAGCTTCGGCCCAAACCGACTGCGGGTCGCGGCCCTGTTCGCGGATGATGGTGCTAGGACTGACCAAGCCGTTGTTTTTGGCGCTGATAGCGGCGTCCACGTCGGCGCGTGGGTCAATCCACTGCCAGCGACGTGCTTGCCAGCTGACACGGCTGTACCGGTCGATGCGCTCAGGCTTCAGCGGCCGGCCGTTGACCTGGATAAGTCCGGCCAACAGCGCACGCGGCAGCCAGGCTTCGAAGACCGGCTGGATCAGCGTTTCAATCAGCCATTCTTGCAGGTCTTTCCAATGCTCGCGTTCGTCCAGCGTGCCTTGGCGGATGCTCGAAAAATTGACGCCTTCCAGGTCGGTGGCCAGGTTGTTGTACTGGACGCCAAAGCCGGCAGCGAGAGACCGCAAGCAGTGTTTCACGAACGGCGGGAATTCGCCGGACGGGTACTGCGGATTGGTTTCCTGGATCTCTGCGCCTTCTGGCAATACCTGCCATTCGCCGGCTTCAGAATCGACAATCAGTTCGTCGTCTTCGTCCAGTTCAGGCCCAAAACCGTCCTTCCACTTGATAAAGCCCATCTTTTGCGCACCGACGCGCGCGTTCACGATGGCCGCTTCTTCCATTGCGTTCAGTTGGCGCATACGGAATAGGCCCGTTGCCATCCAAGGCAAGCCGCGTTTCTGGCCTTCGATATCGCTCAGAAACCCGTGAATGATTTGGTCGGCTGGAATCTCAACGTAATACTTATCGCCGTACCGATAATCGCTCTCTTTTTCGTCCGTCGTGCTGAAGAAATACGACAGCGGACGGCCGTACTTGTTGAACCGAATACCATGGCGGATAAAGCCAGCGCCGCGTGGGTTCTTTTCGTTCATGTCAACAGGACAGCGCTGCGGATCCAGGGTCTGAAGGGAAAAGCCCCACGGGCCAGCGTCGCGGCCCCAAACCATTCGCACGAAGAATTCGCCATCCTTGGCAGCGCTGTTCACGCAAGCTGACTGGATAAGACGCCAGGACCGTTTGCCCGTGACGTCGCAGTTGTTCGGCTTGGACCATTCCAGGTAGGCCGCTTCAATGGCCTGGTTGGCCTTGGTGTCCAGTTTGCCCTTGTCGTCGATGCTCTGCGCTTGCAGCTGCACGCCGGTGCTGCCGACGATGTTCTGCCGGCACATGCGCAAAAACGCCTTGCCGTAATCGTTGTTCGACGCCTGTTCGCGCGAACGCGCCACCAGGATCCGCTGGTTGCGGTCGATGATCTGGTCGGCCGTCAGTGGTGTGGCGCCCCAACCAGCAGTCAGCCGGTCGTTGTTGGCGGCCGTGAACATGCGCGCCATGCTCGAAAGCGAGAAAAATTTGCGCGCAGGACGGCGATCAGCTGGCATTGGTGCCGGCTGTGCTTCCGCACTGCGCTTGAAGAAATTGAAAAATGCCACTATCGCAGCCTTACGCGCACAGTTGCGCCGAATAAGTTCTTGCCACGCGCGGCAGCCTGTTCGCGGCGTACTTCAGCCCGGTACAGGTCGCGCAGTTTCAACAGATCAGCAATTGGCGTCCGGTACAGTTCGCGGTTGTTGATGCGGTACCGTTCCTGGTCCAACGACGCGCGCTTCTCGATCACCGCTTCGATGGCTTCCAGCGTGCGTTGCGCATGCGAACGGCCGTCGTGACCTTCGCCAGCGGATGCCAGGTCAGGAACAACGGTGATCTGGCCGGTTTCGACCTCGAATACGTCGGTGCCGTCAGTGACGCGTGCCGTGTAGGTGTAAAGGCCAGGCGTCCAGTTGCTGGTAGTTGCAGCGCTGGCCGTCAGCTGGTGCTGATTGCCGTCGGCGGTAGCGGTCAGGTTGATAACGTCAGGACCGCGCAGTGCCACCGACAGCGTCCATTCCGTTGCCGGATAGGCTGTCTGCGTCACCAGGCGGCTAAATGTCAGGCCGGCGCCAATTTTGTCGGGTAAAATGCTGCAATTCACCAATTTTTAGCCCATGAACCACGGTTTCTACGCCCCTTTTGGGCCGAAACGGTGCGTTTAATCGTGGGCTTAGTCTGTTCGGCCGTCTTTGGTGCATCCTCTTGGGATTTTTCAACGACTGGTTCAGGCGGCGTCTGGCGTGCCTTTTTGACCGTTTTTAGTGGCGATTTGGCCTGTTTTGGCCCGTTTTCGTCGGGATTTTCGTACCTTTCCGCCAGCCGTTTGAATGACGGCTGCATGATTTTCAGCGCCGCCAGGGCATAGACGCGGCAGTCCAGAGCTTCGTTTCGCGCGCGGTCTGGCTTGGTCCACTCGCGTATTGGCTGGCCTTTGACATAGCGAACCGTCAGTTTTTCGGCCGTCAGTTGCTTGTACCATTCTGAATCCCGGTCATCAGGGAAATGACAATAGCCGCCAGTGGCTACCTGTTGCTGCAGCCGGCGCATGGTGATCAGCTTGGCTTCGTCCGTGCCGACCAGGAATAGGTCAACCTTCCGCGCGTTCTTGCCCGATTGCTTCCGCTGCGGCTTCTCAACGATTGGACGGCCCCAACCAGGCACGCCTTTGATGGCAAACAGCCGGCGGCCGGTCTTGCCGCGCGCGTATTCGTACGCCGCTTGGGTGTAACCTTTGGTACCGCCGGTGTCCAAACAGGCCGCACTGATTGGCAGAACGGCGCCGCTTTCGTGCTGGTAGGTGCTGGCCAGCAGGTCGTCCAGGTCGTTCCAGACGTCGCCTTGCAGCGGATCGCCCCACAGCACGTAGTAGCCAATCGACCAGCTTTCTTCGCCAACGCCCCACGCGACAACCTCGCATTCCAGGCGGTCCATTTGCATATCGATGCCGGCGGTCAGGTACAGGCCACCTGCTGGCACTTCGGCGCGGTAGGCTTCGGCACGCGCCATCAGGCCAGTAGGGTCTACGCGTTCGCCCTTTTCGTCGTAGGTCAGCGCCAGGCTGACGTTGATAAACGACTGAATGTCGCCCAGGACCAGCTTGTCCAGGTACGACTGGACGATATGGCACATGCGCCGGAATACCGACGTCATTTCGGTGGCGTGGAAGCTGGCGTGGCCCTTAAACGGCTTCGCCGCCTTCCAACCGTGGCCCCTGGCCACGGCACTGCGAATGGCCGCAATGCGCTCGCCATCGTTCCACAGCGCACCGCACGCTTCGCACACGTAGGCGGCCGTTTCCGGCTGGTGTTCTTGGTTCAGGTCTTCTTCGGCGTCATCGATGCAGGTGGACTTGCGGCCGTGCCAGGTGACGTTCTCCCACTTCAGGTGCTGCGGATGGTCACAGTGCGGACACGGCACGTAGTACCGGCGCTGGTCGCCTTCTTCGAACCCTTTTTCAATCCGGCTGACTTCCTTGATAGTCGGCGTACTGGATTCGGTGCGCAGTGCTTCGTCACCGAACGACGCGGCACGCTGCGCCAACAGTTCGCCTGGATCACCTTCGGCGGTCTTTTCCATGCCGTCGATTTCGTCGGCGTGGGTAATAGGCGCCGAACGGCCGCGCAGTGTCTTGGGTGAACCGGCCCACGAAAACATCAGCCAGCCGCCGATGTACGAAATAATGCGGCTGTTGTTCACGCCTTCGCGGCCGCGCTGCTTGGCCATTTTGCTGCTGATCGCCTTGTTGGCTTCCAGCATTGGACGCAGCTTGGTTTCCTGGAATGTTTGGACGTCGCCCTGTGTCGGCTGTACGAAAATCTGGCTTTTGGGTTCGTGCGCGACGAAATACCCGATAATACACTGCTGAATGGTGGTCTTACCGAACTGCGCCGGCAGCATGTACGACACGCGCCGGATCCCTGGTTCCTTGATCACGTCAATCATGCCGCGCTGTGGTGGCGCGTTGTCGAACCGAATAGGACCAGGGCGCGCGTTACCGACCGAAATAACGATGTTCGCTTCGGCCCATTCAGACGGCAGCATGTCCGGTGGCGGCACCAGATAGTTCGCGGCACGTTGCACCGCGTCTAGCACCGCCACCTTGTTACTGAACTGGTCGGCTTTTTTGGCCGATAGTGCCGTCATACAGCCAGTGCCTGCTGCTGGTTGTCGTTGGCTGCGTCAATGGCCAGCTGGATCCGCTGCCTGGCGATGGCCACGTATTCATCCGACAGTTCGCAGCCGATGAACCGGAAGCCTTCCAGCACGGCAGCCTTGCCGGTTGAACCGCTGCCGGCGAACGGATCCAGCACCAGGCCACCAGGTGGCGTCACCAGGCGGCACAGGTGGCGCATCAGCGCGGTAGGCTTCACGGTCGGGTGCGTGTTGCCTTCGTCGCGGTCGCCTGGCTGGATTTTGGCGCTGTAGAAAAACCGCGCGGCAGTGCCGAACACGTCCAGTGCTTCGTTGCTGCCATCATGCACCAGGTTGCCAGGCCAACGACCGTCCACGCGGCTGACGTTGACGGCCCCGGTGCCGAAGGCCAGCACGTTGGCGCCGACAGAACCAACCGGCTGCTTTCTGGCGACGGTGATCGGTTCCAGGCACGGCTTGAAGGCCGTTCCCCAATCGCCGGCAGGAACCAGGTCGCGGCGGCCATGCAGCTTTTCCAGAAACGCTTTCGGCTTCTCGCCGGTGCCTGGCCCCTTTTCGGTGCCGGCCAGGTCAGCCACCAGGCTATCCAGTTCGGTACCGAACCCAAGCGCCTGGCGCAGCACTTCCCACTGGCGAACGGATGGTACCAGCGGCTGACTGGCCAACGACGTCCAGTGGCCGGCCATGCCACGCGTACCGAACAGTGCGTCGATCTGCTTGTTGGTCCAGCCGGCCTTGTCTCTGGCAGCCTTCAGGAATGCCGTCACCTGGTAGACGCCAGGACGAATGCTGGCGGCCGCGGCTTCGATACGTTCGCCGGCCTGGTACTTGGCCACCTGCTGCGACACGTCGCGCGACTTCGGAAAGCCACTCGAATAGCACCAGGCGATCAGGTCGCGGATCTCGAATCCGGCCTGTTCGATACGGCTGGCCATGCGGTGCTGCGTTCTGGTACCAGCGAATGACAGCAGGTGGCCACCAGGCTTCAGCACGCGCCGGCATTCAGCCCACACGTCAACCGATGGAACGTCGGCGTCCCACTTGTTGTCGTTGAACGCGATGCCGTACGGCGGATCGGTGACAATGCTGTCCACGCTGTCGGCCGGCATGGCGCGCAGGTGGTCCAGGCAATCACCGTGGCGAATATCAAACATCGTAGTCGTCCCCTTCCTCGTCTTCGTCTTCCATGTTGATTTCGGCTTCCGCTGCGGTTTCCAGCGCCAGGACCAGTTCGGCGCGCAGCTTCGCTTTGAATTCCGCTTCGTCGGTGCAGCCAAGCAGCTGCAGCACGGCGCGCGCTGGAACGTTCATGATGTTTTGGCGGATGGTGGCCATCAGGCCGGCGGTGGCCCGTTCGAATTCCCGAACCGGCGCCACTTCGCCTTTGGCCTTGGCCAGCTTCAGTTCGGCTTCTTCGGTTTCGGCCAGTAACTTCCGGCGCTTCAGCTGCTGTTCGTCAGCTGGTGCAGCGCCGGTGGCTTCTTCCCTGGCGCGGTCGCGCAGCCAGTTGGCCACGTCGGCCGTGTTGAACATGACCGACCGGCTGCCAAGCGGCCGGTGGTGAGGAATACCGTTTCGAACCCAACCGTCAACGGTCGGCAACGATACGCCGAACAGCGTTGCTAGTTCAGTACGGTTTACCTGTTTCCCTTTATTGGATGCGCCTTTGCTGTCTCTGGACATTTATTTATTTTTTCGATTGATACAGCTATTTGTAATTAGAAAAATTGATTCAACGCGCCACGCAGATATCGAATTCCGCGCAGGCAATGCCCG
>JAIXSK010000030.1 GCA_027484725.1 Flavobacterium sp.
CACTTACTGTGGTAGCCAGCGGCTTTTTGAATCCATCAGCCAACAGCGATGGAGCTGCATTTGGTTTATGGGTAGCACTTCCAAGTGGTGGAGATTTGATTCCGTTGCCACTGGTGACTTTGTCTAATGAAGATTTTTCAGCTTCACAAGTTGTGTTATATCCGAATCCGGCTGCTGACATCATCAATCTAAAAATTCCTTTTGGTTATGAAACCATTTCAGGGAAAATTACAGATATGAGCGGAAGAGTTGTGAAAAATATAACTGATGCACAAAACACAATTGATGTAAGTAATTTGTCAGACGGAATGTATGTTGTTGACTTGAAAATTGACAACTACAGTTTGCAGAAAAAAATTGTGATTAAGAAATAAGCTTTTGCTTAGAAAATTAAAGGGCTGAAACGAAAGTTTCAGCCCTTTTTATTTGGTACAAAAAAAGCCCCAAAACAGAGGCTTTCATGTGATCCAGTCAGGATTCGAACCTGAGACCTACTGCTTAGAAGGCAGTTGCTCTATCCAGCTGAGCTACTGGACCTTAATTTTAATTGTCGGGGTGGCAGGATTATTTCATGATACTGAAATATTGATTTTACCAAACCCATTCCTTTTAAGTCTTAGACTTAATATTTTTGTCATTTTTAAATAATCAAATGAATTTGTTATTTAAAAACTCCAAAACATTTTGCACAGCAAAAAAGGAATTACTTTGTCGGGGTGGCAGGATTCGAACCTGCGACCTCCTGGTCCCAAACCAGGCGCGATAACCGGGCTACGCTACACCCCGAGTGCGGAGAGTAAGGGATTCGAACCCTTGGTACAGTTTCCCATACGCATGTTTAGCAAACATGTCCTTTCGGCCTCTCAGGCAACTCTCCTGTTAAAACTAGTAAGAACGTAATCTTTTGTTTTAAGCGGTTGCAAATGTAATGTTCAAATCTAAATTTTACAAATAAAAAGCAACGTTTTTTTTAAAGTAAACGCAAAATCATTAACAATCAAACTTATAGGTGCAGCAATAGTTTGTGTTCTCTTGCTAAAATGCCATTTTCAGCCATGTGTATTGGTAAATATTCTCAAAAACCTGCGCTTTGATTGCCTCAAATTGATTAAATTCGCAACCAAATAACAAAACACAGTATTTATGAACAAAAAAGTAGTAATTGTTTCAGCAGCCAGAACTCCAATAGGTAGTTTTATGGGCGCCTTATCATCTATGACCGCACCGCAATTAGGTGCTGTAGCTATCAAAGGAGCTTTAGACAAAATAAGTCTTGACCCGAATTTGGTTGATGAAGTGATTATGGGTAATGTAATTCAAGCCGGTGTAGGACAAGCGCCTGCTCGTCAAGCTGCTTTGTTTGCCGGATTGCCCAACTCAGTAATTGCTACAACTGTGAATAAAGTTTGTGCCTCAGGAATGAAAGCCGTCATGCAAGGTGCGCAGGCTATTATGGCCGGTGATGCCGAAATCATTGTAGCCGGGGGTATGGAAAGTATGAGCATGATTCCGCATTATGTGCACCTGCGCAACGGAGTTAAGTTTGGCCCAACCCAACTCATTGACGGAATGCAAAAAGACGGTCTGCAAGATGCTTATGACCACAATGCGATGGGCGTTAGTGCCGATTTGTGTGCCTCAGAATACAAAATTACGCGTGAGGCACAAGATGCGTTTGCAATTCAATCATATGAGCGTTCTGCGCGCGCTTGGGAGGCCGGAAAATTCAACAATGAAGTAGTTCCGGTGCCGGTGCCGCAAAGACGCGGTGAGCCTGTTATGGTGACCCGTGACGAAGAATATACCAACGTAAAACTCGATAAAATTCCAACTTTGAGTGCTGTTTTTACCAAAGAAGGAACCGTAACAGCGGCGAATGCTTCGACCATTAATGACGGAGCTGGTGCGGTTATTTTGATGAGTGAAGAAAAAGCCCAATCTTTAGGTTTGAAACCTTTGGCGTACATTAGAAGTTATGCCGATGCGGCCCAAGAGCCTAAATGGTTTACGACGGCTCCGGCCAAAGCATTGCCCAAAGCACTTGATAAAGCAGGTTTGTCTTTGAGTGATGTTGATTTCTTTGAATTTAACGAAGCTTTTTCAGTGGTTGGTTTGGCCAATGCACAAATTCTGGGATTAGACAACGATAAAGTAAATGTGAACGGTGGCGCGGTTTCACTCGGGCACCCGCTGGGATGTTCGGGTGTACGTATTATTGTTACCCTTATTAATGTTTTAGAACAAAACAACGCCAAAATTGGAGCTGCTGCTATTTGTAATGGTGGCGGTGGAGCTTCGGCGATTGTGATTGAACGCGCCTAAAATTTGGGTGTTTTTTTGAGTCGGGTGTTTGCTTATCGGGTACTGCCCTAGCCCTGATTGCAACGGTATCCTTTTGCGCCAGCGTTTGATTTGTCAAATTACCTTAAGGTTGCTTGGCGCAAAAGATATAGTGGAAAGCAGGTACCAGCTTCTAACCATTCAACACTTATCATATAACATTCAACATAAATAGAATGTACGGAATCTGTAATTTAGCCATTATTCCTCTTCGGGCCGAGGCCAGCGACAAAAGCGAGATTGTTTCGCAGTTGTTGTTTGGCGAGCATTTCAAAGTGCTTGAACGTCAGAAACAATGGGCAAGAATTCAGTTGCACTACGATGCTTATGAGGGTTGGGTAGATGCAAAACAGTTTCAGGAAATTTCTGAGCAACAATACACGCAACTAAGCAATGATGCCATTGTGCTTAATTCAGATTTGGTAGAATATATTACTTCGCCAAACCATTTGCTCATGCCGATTCCGTTGGGTGCTTCGTTGTCATTTTTGAATCATGCAGAGATTAATTCGGCCGGATTTACCTTTGAGGGTTTGCGCATCAGCGGTGTGAAACCCAAAGCCAATTTGATTAATACGGCTTTTATGTATTTGAATGCACCGTATTTGTGGGGCGGAAAAACGCCGTTTGGGATTGATTGTTCCGGATTTACGCAAATGGTGTATAAACTCAATGGTTATTTTTTGCAACGCGATGCTTCACAGCAAGCTACCCAAGGTGATGCGCTGAGTTTTATTGAAGAAAGCGAACCCGGTGACTTGGCTTTTTTTGACAATGAAGAGGGAAACATCATTCATGTGGGTATTATCATGGATGACAATTATATCATTCATGCCAGCGGCAAGGTGCGCATTGACCGATTGGATCATTTGGGCATTTTTAATGCCGAAACCAACCGACATACACACAAACTCAGGGTGATTAAAAAGATTGTATAAATAAAAAAGCCTGTCTTACCAGACAGGCTTTTTTTATATTTTAGAAAATTATTTTCCGAGTTTAGCTTTGAGCGCCTTTTTCTTGTCCATCATTTCAAGCGCGCCATAAACATTTAAAAGTGTATTGGCCACATCGACGTTTTTATCATCAAGTTCGTAGGCTTTTTCTAAATAAGGCAAAGTTGAACTAAACATGTCATTGCGTTGTTTTTTGAGCACTTCGTATCGCTTGTTGTCTTTTTCAGAGTTGCCTAATTTATTCATTTCATCGACGAATTTTTTGTCGGCATCTAATTTCATGATGGCCAAATTCAAATAAGCGTTGATGTATTTTGGATCAATTTCAATGGCTTTTTTGTAATACCCTTCGGCTTCAGTCGGATTGGTTTTAGAGGCAATAACGCCCATATTGTAAATTAAATCTACATCATTGGGGCTTTTAGCCAAAAGTTCACCTGCTAATTTTTTATAGGTTGCTTGATCGTTGAGTTCTAAATATAAATTGGCTTCTGTAAGCATGATGGAAGTATCATCAGGATTAGCAGCTTTGGCTTCGGCTAATGCTTTTTTGGCATCTTCCGGTTTTTTTTGTTGGACCAAAATCAGCGCAATGTTTTTGTAAATTTCACCGCGTTTTGACGGAACTTTCTCGTCGCGAGGACTACTGTATAATTTCAATCGAACTTTGGTATCGCGATCAGTTTTGGCAGCAGCATTGTTTCCGAAATACTCTTCTTGTTCGTTGAGTATATTTTTTGCGTAATAATTGGTGCCTTCGCCAGAGTAGTTCAGCTTTTTGAGTTCACTGTAATAATCTAATGCTTTGTCAAATTGTTGTGCATTGGTGGCATAATTGGCCGCATAGTACAATTTTTCTAAATCTGTTTTATCAGCTTGATATGCTGCATATAACAAGTCTGACGCAAGCGCATTGTTATCAGCTTTACCCGCATCAACGGCAGCGTTGACCAATTGGTTTTTAGCTTCGGCCAGTGCGTTTTTGGCATCTTCTGAATATTTTGACTTTCCTGAAGCTTTCTCAATGGTCATCACTTGCTGATAAGCTTGTGCGGCTGCTGATAAATTTTTGGCTACATCCATTTTTTTGGCTGCCAAAGCTTTATGGGCGTTTCCTTTTACAAAGTAAAATTGTGCCTTTTCAGGTTCAGTTGCACCCGAGAGTAAAGATTCTGCTTGGCCAAGTGAAGCAAGCGCCTCAGTTGGGTTTTCATTTTTGAGTGCTTTTTCGGCCGCTTTGATTTGATCTTTTTGAGCAAAACTTCCCAGAGAAATCATCAAAGCAGATGCAACTATGAAATGTTTATTTTTCATGGTGATAGAATTAAATAATTATTCTTGAGTTTCATTGATTTCGTCAGAAGTTAAATCTGTTTCAGGAATTTCTCCGTCCAAATCTTGAACTTCAGTTTCTTCATCTTCTTTCATTACTTTGGTCACCGCCGCAATTGAGTCATTACCTTTAATATTGATGAGTCTCACACCTTGTGTGGCGCGGCCCATAACTCTGAGGCTAGATACTTCCATACGAATGGTGAGCCCTGATTTGTTGATGATCATCAAATCGTCTTCATCGGTTACATCACTGATGGAAATGAGTTGTCCGGTTTTGTCTGTAATGTTGAGTGTTTTCACTCCTTTTCCGCCGCGGTTGGTGATTCGGTATACATCTTCACCATCGTCATCCACCAGTTTGGTTCGTTTTCCGTAACCGTTTTCAGTTACCACCAACAATTGCGTTTCATTGACTTCTTTCTCGTCAATAGCCACCATTCCGATGACTTCGTCTTTTTCGTTGGCCAAAGTAATGCCGCGAACCCCTGAAGCTGTTCGGCCCATTGGACGTGTTTTGCTTTCTTCAAAGCGAACCAATTTACCTGATTTTACAGCAATTAAAACTTGGCTGTTTCCGGTAGTGAGTTTTGCGCCAATGAGTTCGTCGTCTTCGCGAATGGTAATAGCGTTGATTCCATTTTGACGAGGACGCGAATACTGCTCTAACGGTGTTTTTTTGACCTGACCTTGTTTGGTGGCCATAATCACAAAATGGTTGTTGATGTATTCTTCGTCTTTAAGGTCTTTGGTGCAAATGAATGCTTTGACTTTATCGTCGTTCTCAATGTTGATGAGATTCTGAATTGCGCGACCTTTGCTGGCTTTGGAACCTTCAGGAATTTCATAAACACGCATCCAGAAACATTTTCCTTTTTGGGTAAAGAACAATAAATATTGGTGATTGGTGGCCACGAATAAATGTTCTAAGAAATCTTGGTCACGCGTGGCAGCACTCTTCTGTCCTACGCCACCGCGGTTTTGGGTTTTGTATTCAGAAAGAGATGTACGCTTGATGTAACCGGCATGTGAGATCGTAATGACCACGTTTTCATCGGCAATTAAATCTTCAATGCTTACATCGCCACCTGAATATTCAATAGTTGAACGTCTTTCGTCGCCGTATTTTTCTTTTACTTCAATCAGTTCTTTTTTGATGAGTTCCATACGAAGCTCTTTGCTGGCCAATAAATCTTTCAATTCTTGGATGAGTTTCATGATGTCTTCGTACTCAGCACGCAATTTGTCTTGCTCTAGTCCGGTAAGTTGACGCAAACGCATTTCAACAATAGCACGCGACTGAATGTCTGTCAAAGTAAAGCGTTCCATCAATTTTTCACGCGCTTCATCGGTATTTTTAGACCCGCGAATAATGGCAATTACTTCGTCAATGTTGTCAGATGCAATGATCAATCCTTCTAAAATGTGGGCGCGTTCTTCGGCTTTTCGCAATTCAAATTGAGCCCGGCGCACTACTACATCATGTCGGTGATCCACAAAGTGCAGAATCAAATCTTTGAGGTTTAACATTTGCGGACGGCCATTGACCAGCGCAATATTGTTCACGCTAAACGATGATTGAAGTTGGGTGTATTTAAATAAGGTATTGAGAACTACATTCGGAACCGCGTCGCGTTTGAGGATGTATACAATGCGCATTCCGTTTCTGTCTGATTCATCGCGGATGTTTGAAATGCCTTCAATTTTTTTATCGTTGATCAGATCAGCGGTTTTTCTGATCATTTCGGCTTTGTTGACCTGATAAGGAATTTCAGTAACTACTATTGATTCACGGCCTTCAACTTCTTCAAAGTTGACTTTGGCCCGCATGACAATTCTTCCACGACCGGTTTTGAATGCTTCACGCACTCCTTCGTATCCGTAAATTACACCACCCGTTGGGAAATCAGGCGCTTTGATGTAATTGATGAGCTCGTCAACTTCAATATCGTTGTTGTCAATATAGGCCAAGGTTCCGTCCACCACTTCTGAAAGGTTGTGTGGTGCCATATTGGTGGCCATACCTACCGCAATTCCGGATGCTCCGTTGATGAGCAAATTCGGAATACGCGTTGGCATTACTTTGGGTTCGTAAAGCGTATCGTCAAAGTTAAGTTGAAAATCAACGGTTTCTTTGTCAATATCAGCCATAATGTCTTCAGACAATTTTTTGAGGCGCGCCTCAGTATAACGCATTGCTGCCGGACTGTCACCGTCAATGGATCCGAAGTTACCTTGTCCATCGACCATCAAATAACGCAAGCTCCATTCTTGAGCCATACGCACCATGGCGTCATAAACAGAGGTGTCTCCGTGGGGGTGATATTTACCTAAAACTTCTCCGACAATTCTAGCGGATTTTTTGTGTGGGCGGTTAGAAAATACACCGAGGTCATACATTCCGTAGAGAACGCGGCGGTGTACTGGTTTGAGTCCGTCTCGAACATCCGGAAGCGCACGCGATACAATAACTGACATCGAATAATCGATGTAAGCTGATTTCATTTCGTCTTCGATGTTAATCGGGATTAACTTTTCTCCGTCTGACATATACTAATTGGTTTAAATTTATTCTGTTTTTAAAATCCCGCTAATATAACCTTTCTCGAAAATTTAATGGTAATAAAACCGGCTTAAATTTCGTCTATTTATTAACAAAATCGGGCTGTTTTTCGGTTAATAAGTTCGTATGTACGCACTATTTTTTTTTGAATATTTTTTGTCAATTAGCTGACAATAGTTCTGACAGGAACAGTTTTTGTCATTGGGTGTCGGAATTATTAAATTTACAAGACCAAACCTTACAATTTATGGATGATAATTTTTCACCAAGAGTTAAAGATGTAATTACATACAGTAAAGAAGAAGCCTTGCGTTTGGGCCACGACTTTATTGGTACCGAACATCTGATGCTGGGAATTTTAAGAGACGGCAACGGAAAAGCCATAACCATATTAAACAACCTATCGGTTGACTTAGACCATTTGCGCAGAAAAGTTGAAATCCTCAGTCCTGCCAATCCCAATGCTGTCACAACCAATGAAAAGAAAAACTTGCATTTGACTCGTCAAGCCGAAAGAGCTTTGAAGACTACTTTTTTAGAAGCCAAAGTTTTTCAAAGTTCATCTATTAGTACAGCCCACTTGTTGTTGTGTATTTTGCGCAATGAGAACGATCCTACAACCAAATTGCTCAATAAATTAAAAATTGATTACGATTCAGCCAAAGAACAATATTTAAATATGACACCGAACGAAGATAATTATATAGACAATCTGCCAAAAAACGAATCTTATAACGATGATCCGGGACAAGATGACAGTTTTAAAGAAAGCAGTTTTAACAATCCTGCCAACAAATCCAACAAAAAATCTAAAACTCCGGTTCTGGATAATTTTGGTCGCGATTTGACTGAAATGGCCGAAGAAGGAAAATTAGATCCGGTAGTGGGCCGTGAAAAAGAAATCGAGCGCGTTTCTCAAATTTTGAGTCGCCGCAAAAAAAACAATCCATTGTTGATTGGTGAGCCAGGTGTAGGTAAATCAGCCATTGCCGAAGGTTTAGCGCTTAGAATCACTCAGAAAAAAGTATCGCGCATATTGTTTAATAAACGCGTGGTTACCCTTGATTTGGCGAGCCTTGTGGCCGGAACCAAATATCGTGGTCAGTTTGAAGAGCGCATGAAAGCCGTGATGAACGAGCTTGAAAAAAACGACGACATCATTTTGTTTATTGATGAAATTCATACTATTGTAGGTGCAGGCGGAGCCACGGGTTCATTAGATGCATCAAATATGTTCAAACCTGCCTTAGCACGTGGTGAAATTCAATGTATTGGCGCTACTACACTTGATGAATACCGTCAGTATATTGAAAAAGACGGTGCGCTTGAAAGACGTTTTCAGAAAATCATTGTTGAGCCTACTTCAGTTGAAGAAACCATCATGATTCTGAACAATGTCAAAAATAAATATGAAGATCACCACAATGTAATTTATACTCCTGAAGCGGTTGAGGCTTGTGTCAAACTTACCAATCGCTATATGTCAGAACGTTTTTTGCCGGACAAAGCAATTGACGCTTTAGACGAAGCAGGTTCTAGAGTACATATCACCAATATTGAAGTTCCGAAACAAATTTTAGAGTTGGAGCGTCAGTTGGAAGAAGTCCGCGAAACCAAAAATTCGGTGGTTAAAAAGCAAAAATACGAAGAAGCCGCTAAGTTGCGCGATGATGAAAAACGCATTGAAAAAGACTTAGCTATTGCACAAGAGCAGTGGGAAGTTGAATCAAAAAACAACCGAATTGTTGTGACTGAAGATAATGTAGCTGATGTGGTTTCTATGATGACGGGGATTCCGGTCAATCGCATTGCGCAAACAGAAAGCAATAAGCTAGCTAATCTTCCAGAACTTATTGAGAACAAGGTGATTGGTCAAAAAGATGCGGTTTTAAAAATTGCTCGTTCAATTCAAAGAAATCGTGCCGGATTAAAAGATCCGAACAAGCCGATTGGTTCTTTTATTTTCTTAGGACAAACCGGCGTTGGTAAAACACAATTGGCCAAAGTTTTAGCTCGTGAGTTGTTTGATTCTGAAGATGCTTTGGTGCGCATTGACATGAGTGAATACATGGAGAAATTCTCGATTTCACGATTGGTGGGTGCGCCTCCGGGTTATGTAGGTTATGAAGAAGGTGGTCAGCTTACTGAAAAAGTACGCCGCAAACCTTATTGTGTAGTGCTTTTGGATGAGATTGAAAAAGCACATCCGGACGTGTTCAACATGTTGTTGCAAGTTTTAGATGACGGTTATTTGACCGATAGTTTGGGAAGAAAAATTGATTTCAAAAATACCATCATCATCATGACTTCAAATGTGGGCGCGCGTCAGCTCAAAGATTTTGGACAAGGAGTTGGATTCGGAACCGCAGCCAAAACGGCTCAAGCCGACGAAAACTCTAAAAGCATTATTGAAAATGCCTTGAAAAAAACCTTTGCCCCTGAGTTCTTGAACCGTATTGACGATGTAATTGTATTCAACGCACTTGAAAAAGCTGATATTGATTTGATTATTGAAATTGAACTCAAAAAACTCTATGCTCGTGTAGCAGATTTGGGTTACAATCTAAAACTTTCAGATCCGGCCAAGGCGTTTATTGCTGAGAAAGGTTTTGACAAACAATTTGGTGCTAGACCGCTCAAACGAGCCATTCAAAAATATGTTGAGGATGTGTTAGCCGAAGAAATTATTACTTCAAAAATAGCAGCCGGAGATGAAATCTTCTTAGATATTGAAGATGGAGCTCAAGAGTTGAATGTTAAAGTCAACAAAGCTGAAAAGCCAACTAAATAAATTGCATATTTTCTTGAAAAAGCCACGGATACTTTAGTTTTGCATTCGTGGCTTTTTTGTTTTAAGCATGTTGCTGTAAGCTAATTTTTTCTGATGTTTGCCTAATTTACAGAATAATAAAGTCATTTGTTTGTATGATTATAGCCCTTGCCAATGCTCCGTTTTTAGATATCGTTGTCCGTAGTTTAGCGGTTTATTTTTTTATGATTATAGCCCTGAGAGTCTTTGGAAAAAAAGAACTCTCACAACTCAATATTGCTGACATTATTTTGGTATTGCTCATTAGTAATGCCGTGCAAAATGCTATGGTGGGCAGTGATACTTCGCTTGCCGGAGGGCTTATGGCAGCAGGCTCACTGTTTTTAATTAATATGATTTTTAAACGCGTCATGGCTCAATCTACTTGGATTAAAAAGTGGGTCCAAGACAAACCGGAAATCTTAATTCACGATGGTAAAGTTGAATACAAAACCTTAGCTAAACTCGGAATCAGTTCTGAAGAATTAGACGAAGCCATGCGTGAACACGGTATTGAGCACCACAAAGACGTCAAACTCGCCATGTTTGAAATTGACGGAAACATCAGTATCATTTCAGGAGATGAATCGCTCAAGCAAACGCGTCACAAACGAAAGATACACAAAACACTCGGCAATATCGGCAGTTAATTTCTGCTCTGTAGCCCTAGCCCGGATGGCAGTGGAAATCCTTTTGTGCCGGGGTTCGGGACAAAAGATTGTAGTGAACAGCCGGATCAGCTTCTAAAAAAACTTAACTACTTTTACTCGAATATACTTTCGTCTAACATAAAGCTGTTCAAGAAAGCAATTGAATTTTCAATATCGTAATGCAAAATGCGGTCTTCTTTTACGAGCGAAACTTCAGAGCGATAAGATTTCAAAAATGATTCAATAAATTCACTGGATTGTAGCGGTCTTCTGTATTCAATAGCCTGAGAGGCATTCATGAGTTCGATGGCCAAAATACGTTCTAAATTTTCAGTAATTTTCAAACATTTGGTGGCTGAATTTGCCCCCATGCTCACGTGATCTTCTTGTCCGTTGCTCGAAACAATACTGTCAATGCTGGCTGGTGTTGCTAATTGTTTGTTTTGACTGACAATACTCGCAGCGGTATATTGCGGAATCATAAAGCCTGAATTTAAGCCGGGATTGTCTACCAAAAAGGCTGGTAATCCACGTAAGCCAGAAATAAGTTGGTAGGTTCTGCGCTCAGAAATACTGCCCAATTCAGCCAAAGCAATACCTAAGAAATCTAAGGCCAATGCCAAGGGTTGACCATGGAAGTTTCCGCCGGAAACAATCACATCGCTTTCAATAAAAATATTCGGATTGTCTGTTACGGAATTGATTTCAGTTTTGATGACTTTCTTGGCATAATCAATGGCGTCTTTTGAAGCGCCGTGCACTTGCGGAATACATCTAAACGAATACGGGTCTTGTACGTGTTTTTTGGGTTGCGCCACAATTTGACTATCTTCTAAAAACGCAAGCATGCGCTCGGCTGTGATGATTTGCCCTTTGTGCGGACGAATCAAATGAATCAGCTCATTAAACGGTTCTTTACGGCCGTCAAACCCTTCCAGAGAAATCGCTCCAATTAAATCAGCAAACCACGATAATTTCATCGCTTTGATCAAAACATAAACACCATAGGCACTCATGAATTGGGTTCCGTTGAGCAAAGCCAATCCTTCTTTAGATTGCAAAGTAATTGGCTCCCACCCCATTTTGTTCAATACTTTTGCGGCTGGCTGCCGGAATCCATCACAATACACTTCGCCTTCAGCAATCAAGGGCAAACACAAATGCGCCAACGGAGCCAAATCGCCAGAAGCGCCTAATGAACCTTGCGTATACACCACCGGTAAAACATCATGGTTGTAAAAATCAATCAAACGCTCAACAGTTTTGAGTTGAACGCCCGAATATCCGTAGCTCAGCGATTGAATTTTGAGCAACAACATGATTTTGACAATCTCATGCGGAACTTCATCACCTGTACCGCAAGCGTGTGATTTCATCAAGTTTTCTTGCAATTTGGTCAAGTTTTCTGTTGAAATCTTCACATTGTACAAAGAGCCAAAACCTGTGTTGATGCCATAAACCGGTTCATCGTTTGCCGCCATTTTCTGATCGAGGTATTGGCGACATTTGTCAATGTTGAGCTGTGCTTCTTCAGAAAGGGCCAGTTTTGTATGGTTGCTGATGATTTGCTGGATAAGTTCTATTGAGAGTACATCTGAAGTGATGTAGTGCGTGTTTTCCATGAAGTAAAGCTAATTAAAGCATCAAAATTCAGTAAACGCATGTTAAAAAACAAGGTTTGTTGATAAGATTCAACAATTATTTAATGAATCATTATTTTTCAGTTGCAAATAATTAACATAAAACAATCTGCCAAAATCACAAACCAACGAAAATGAATATTTCGCAAAAATACAATCATTCTTTTTATCTTAATTAAATTCTTATACATTTGGAATTCTTAACTCGTTAATAATGATGTATTCAAGCAGCTATATTACTTTTATGACAACCGTCTCTTTAACGGTTGCTACTGCTACATCTACCACCACCCCTTTGGGGTAATCATTTTCACATATTAGTTTTGGTTGTTTTTTCTGGATAGAAAAAAATAATTCTTGTTATACATAGTTTAAAATTTAAATATAAAATCATATGAATGTTCTCAAGTTTGGCGGTACCTCAGTAGCCAATGCACAAAATATATCTCTTGTTCTTAAAATTGTTGGTGATTACGCTCAGAAAGATCAATTAGCGGTAGTGGTTTCGGCTTTTAGCGGGATTACTGATATGCTCGTGAGCGCCGGCGCTAAAGCATCTGGCAAAGACAAAGCCTACAAAGAAATCATCAACACCATTGAGCAAAAGCACAAAGAAGCCATTGATGAACTGATTCCGCTTTCAGAACAAGCTGATTTAATAGATGTGATTAATGCCGATATCAATCAACTCAAAACCTTGCTTGACGGATGTTATTTGCTCGGAGAATTGTCCAACAGAACCTCAGATGCCATTTTGAGTTTTGGCGAATTGCTTTCTTCGCGCATTATTGCCAAAGCTTATCAACAGAAAGATGCTAAAGCAGGATATAAAGACAGCCGCGAGCTGATTAAAACCAACAATCATTTCGGAAAAGCTGTGGTTGATTTTAACCAAACCAACCAACTGATTGCTGAATTCTTCAAATCTTCATCAAATTCTGTAACCATATTTCCGGGCTTTATTGCTTCATCGAATGACGGCCACACAACAACACTTGGGCGCGGCGGTTCTGATTATACCGCAGCTATTCTAGCCGGTGCGCTACATTCTAGTCAATTAGAAATTTGGACCGATGTCAACGGAATGTTTACGGCCAACCCCAAAATTGTTCCGCAAGCCCAACCTATTGAAGTGATATCGTATCAAGAAGCCATGGAATTGTCGCATTTTGGCGCAAAGGTTTTGTATCCGCCGACCATTCAGCCGGTGCTTAAAAAGAATATTCCTATTCTCATTAAAAATACCTTTGAGCCCAATGCTGCCGGAACGCTCATTACCTCAAATGTTTCAGCCAAAGACAATCCGATCAAGGGAATCTCACATATTGATAAAATATCGTTGCTTACTTTAGAGGGTTCGGGTATGATTGGTGTGGCCGGTTCTTCTAAACGACTGTTTGAAGTGCTTTCAAATGAATCGATCAATGTAATTTTCATCACCCAAGCATCGTCAGAACATTCTATTTGTATTGGTATTCTCAATGCCGATGCCAACAAAGCGCAGGCTGCTGTTAACAAAGCTTTCGAAATTGAAATTGCCCAGAATAAAATTGATCCGTGTATTGTAGAAAAAGATTTGTGTATTGTAGCACTTGTGGGCGAAAACATGAAAAATCACCAAGGCATCAGCGGGAAAATGTTTAGTACTTTAGGCAAAAACAACGTGAATATTCGCGCCATCGCACAAGGAGCTTCGGAGCGAAATATCTCAGTGGTCATCAATGAACGCGATGTCAAAAAAGCTTTAAACACTTTGCATGAACGCTTTTTTGAAGACAACACCAAACAACTCAATCTATTTGTCATGGGTGTGGGTAATGTGGGTGAAAAATTCATTGATCAGATTCATCAGCAAACTCAATTTCTCAGAGAAAACCTTAAGCTCAACGTACGCGTGGTAGCACTTTCAAATTCTAGAAAAATGCTTTTTGCCGAAGAAGGAATCGCGCTCAACGATTGGAAAAATCAATTAGAAAACCACGGACAACCTGCCAACAGAGAACAATTTATTGAGCAAACACAATCGCTCAACTTGCGCAACAGTATTTTTGTTGACAACACAGCCAATGAAGATGTGGCCGCAGTTTATGACCGATTTTTGAGCAAAAGCATCGCTGTGGTAACTTGTAATAAAATTGCCTGTTCATCGGCTTATGAAAACTACAGTCACCTCAAACAATTATCCCGTAAATACAACGCGCCTTTCTTGTTTGAAACCAATGTGGGTGCCGGTTTGCCAATTATTGATACACTCAAACATTTGATTGCTTCGGGTGATAAAGTGCATAAAATTCAAGCCGTATTGTCTGGAAGTTTGAACTTTATTTTTAACAATTTCAGCCCGACTTATTCTTTTCATGATGTTGTAAAAGAAGCGGGTGTTCAAGGATTTACAGAACCTGATCCGAAAATTGATTTAAGTGGCGTAGATGTGGCGCGCAAGATTTTGATCCTTATTCGTGAAAGCGGTTATCAGATGGAAATGGAAGGCATTGTCAACAATTCATTCTTGCCCAAAGAATGTATGGATACCACCAATAACGATGATTTCTTTAAATCGCTCATCAAGCATGCGGCCCACTTTGACCAACTTTTGGCCGATGCCGTTGCGCAAGATTGCCGTTTGAAGTTTGTAGCGCAGTTTGAAAACGGAACAGCACAAGTGGGTTTACAAATGATTCCCAAAGATCATCCGTTCTATAATCTTGAAGGCAAAGACAATATCGTTTTGTTTTATACCGACAGATATGTAGATCAACCCTTACTGATCAAAGGTGCCGGTGCCGGAGCCGCGGTTACCGCCTCGGGGATTTTTGCCGATGTGATTAGAATCGGAAATGTATAAAAGACGCTGAGCTGCTGAGAAAGTGAGCAGCTGAGTATTTGTAAAATATGTAATTAATATTCCTCGTTTACCTGAACTCTGTCTCAGAATCTCAGTTACTCAGGCACTCAGAATCTAAAATGGAAATAAAACTCTTTTGTCCGGCCACCATAGCCAATCTTTCGTGCGGATTTGACGTCATGGGCGCTTGTCTGGATCATGTTGGCGATGAAATGATTGTTCGGAAATCAGCGCAAAAAGGTATTCGCATCACGAAAATTGAAGGTGCTGATTTACCGCTTGAAACCGAAAAAAATGTAGCCGGAGTGGCAGGTTTGGCCTTGCTGGAGCAACTAGATGTTGATTTTGGTTTTGAAATTGAAATCTACAAAAAAATCAAAGCCGGCAGTGGAATCGGCAGTAGTTCAGCCAGCGCAGCCGGTGCTGTATTTGGCATCAATGAATTGGCCGGAAAGCCTTTTACCAGAAACCAGTTGGTAGCTTTTGCCATGCAAGGCGAAGTCTTGGCCAGCGGGAGCGCTCATGCAGATAATGTGGCTCCTGCCCTTTGCGGCGGATTTACCATTGTACGTGGTTATGACCCTTTGGATGTTATTGAAATTCATAGCCCTGATGAATTATACGCCACTGTAATTCATCCGCAAATTGAACTTAAAACCTCTGAAATGCGCGCGGTACTCAAACCCGAAGTTTCGCTCAAAAGCGCCATTACACAATGGGGCAATGTGGCAGGATTGGTAGCCGGATTGTGTCAATCTGATTACGATTTAATTGGTCGTTCACTGCAAGATGTAATTGTAGAGCCTTTGCGCGGGCCTTTTATTCCTAAATTTGCTGAATTAAAGGACGCAGCGATAGAATCTGGAGCTTTGGGTTCAGGAATTTCCGGTTCCGGACCGTCTGTGTTTGCGCTCAGTCGCGGTATGGGAGCAGCTCAGAAAGTTGCCGATGCGTTCAAGAAAACTTTTGAAATTACCCAAATTCCCTTTGAAATTCACGTATCAAAAATCAGCGCTAAGGGCGTTCGTATATTATGAAATACTACAGTTTAAACCATCAAGCGCCTGAGGTAGGCTTTGAGCAAGCAGTCATTCAAGGATTGGCACCCGATAAAGGGCTCTATTTTCCTTCGGCTATAACTCCTCTACCCGATGCTTTTTTTGAAAAAATTGATCATTTAAGCCATGAGACGATTGCTTTTGAAGCCATCAAACAGTTTGTGGGCGATGAAATTCCCGAAGCTGAACTCAAAAAAATTATTGCAGATACTTTGTGTTTTGATTTTCCGACGGTTAAGGTTGAAGAGAATATCTATTCGCTTGAATTATACCATGGGCCAACGATGGCTTTTAAAGATGTGGGCGCGCGTTTTATGTCGCGGTGTTTGGCCTATTTTAATCAAAATAAACCCCATCAGAAAAATACCGTTTTAGTGGCTACTTCAGGCGATACCGGAGGTGCTGTTGCCAGCGGATTTCTCGGAGTTCCCGGTGTAGATGTGGTGATTCTGTATCCGTCCGGAAAAGTGAGTGATATACAAGAAAGACAGCTTACAACGCTTGGGCAAAATGTGCGCGCTTTGGAAGTAGACGGTGTTTTTGACGATTGTCAAGACATGGTCAAAAAAGCATTTTTAGATGAGTCATTGGCACACCTGAATTTAACTTCGGCCAACTCAATCAACATTGCTCGATGGTTGCCACAAATGTTTTACTTTATTTTTGCTTACAAGCAATTGCGCAAAACCCAAAAACCACTGGTCGTTTCTTGTCCGAGTGGCAATTTTGGGAATATTTGCGCCGGAATAATGGCCAAAAGATTGGGCTTGCCTATTTTGCATTTTGTAGCTGCGACCAATGTCAACGATACGGTTCCTGAGTTTTTAAAATCCGGAAAATATGAACCCAAACCTTCAAAAGCCACGCTATCTAATGCGATGGATGTTGGGAATCCGAGCAATTTTATAAGAATCCGAGAACTCTACAACGATGATTTAGAGCAATTTAAAAAAGATTTTACTTCATTTTCATACACCGATGCACAAACGGTTGCCGCAATGAAACAGGTTTATGAACAAACCGGTTATATTGCCGAACCACACGGAGCAGTAGGTTATTTGGGCCTCAAAGAAGAGCTCAAAGGTTACAAAAACGCCGTGGGTGTATTTTTAGAAACGGCACACCCAATTAAGTTTTTAGATACTGTTGAAAAAGAACTCAACATTACATTGCCTATTCCAGAGCAGATTCAAACGGTGATGGGTAAAGAAAAAATAAAAAAGCCGATCAAAACTTATGATGAGCTCAAGGCTTTTTTAAATGCCTTATCCTAAAGACAAAGTCAAAAATGCTTTGCCCAAATAATTCAGAATATCTGAGGCGATAAAAGCCTGTGTACCCATTTCAGGAACTGCTATATCAGCGGCTTTTCCGTGTAGATAAACCCCAAGAATAGCTGCCTGGTGCGGAGCATAAGATTGCGCCAGTAAACCCGTGATGATGCCCGTGAGTACATCGCCGCTGCCTGCGGTGGCCAGCGCAACATTTCCGGTGGTATTGAGGTGGATATTGGGCCCGAAAATAACTCGGCTGGGCGCACCTTTAACCACAATAATCAATTGATGTTTTTGAGATAAATCAATGGTTTTTTGTAGCATTTCATCATCATTTTTCCAAGAGCCAATCAGTCTTTCAAGTTCTTTAGGATGCGGTGTTAAAATACTTTGCGCCGGAATAAATGAAAGCCAATCAGGGTTTTGTGCTAAAATATTGAGCGCATCGGCATCAATCACCATAGGCTGGGTTTGCTGTTGGAGCCAATGATGAAAAGCTTTTTGTGTTTGGGGCTCCTGCCCTATGCCCGGTCCGATTCCGATGGCTGACGGCTGAATAGGGTATTGAATATGGGTGATGTGTTTTTGATGAACATCGGTTTGCACCATGACTTCAGGAACATAAGTTTGCAGGATAGAATAACCGCATTCGGGCAAAAATGCGGTAACCAAACCACAACCGCTTTTGAGCGCTGCTTTGGAGGCCAAACACACCGCACCGATTTTTCCGTAGCTACCACCAATGATCAGTGCGTGACCCAAGGTTCCTTTATGCGCATTGGCTGAAGGTGCGCGATATATTTGAGCGATGCTTGAAGCTGAAATAGAAACCGGAAGATTCATAAAAGTAATTTGACTTAAAAGTACAAAATTATCTCGTGTTAAAGCTGTTTTCTGCGCCCTGAAATGCCCTAGCCCGGATGGCAGCGGCAGCTTTTGTGCGCTTTTTTATAGCGCGCAAAACTACAGCGCACAGCCGGAAAAAGCTACTGAAAATCTACCGCAAAAGAGTTCAAAAAATCGATAAAATTTAAATACATTAGCGGCACAAATTTTTAAAGCTTTTTATCATGAAAGATACTGCGCTCAAGCACATTCACGAACAACTCGGCGCTAAGATTTTGCCGTTTGCCGGGTTTAATATGCCGATTTTATACCAAGGTGTTAATGTTGAACATGAAACCGTTCGCAATGGCGTGGGTGTTTTTGATGTGTCGCATATGGGTGAGTTTTTGCTCAGTGGGCCGGGCGCTTTGCCTTTGATTCAGAAAGTAACATCAAATGATGCTTCGACGCTGACCATTGGTCGTGCACAATATTCGTGTTTGCCCAATAATGACGGCGGTATTGTGGATGATTTGATTGTGTACCGAATGGCTGAAGAAGAATATTTGCTCGTGGTAAACGCCTCGAATATTGATAAAGATTGGGCTTGGATTTCAGCGCACAACGATACCGGAGCGGTGATGCAAAACCTTTCAGATGACTATGCCTTGCTCGCGATTCAAGGTCCGAAAGCGGTTGAGGCAATGCAATCATTGACTTCGGTTGATTTGGCTTCGATTGCATATTACCATTTTATGGTAGGACATTTTGCCGGATTTGACGATGTGATTATTTCGGCTACCGGTTATACCGGCTCAGGCGGTTTTGAAATTTATTGTAAAAATGACCAAGTTGAAACGATTTGGAATCATGTGTTTGAAGCCGGAAAAGATTTTGGCATTCAGCCGATTGGTTTGGCCGCGCGTGATACTTTGCGTTTAGAAATGGGCTTTTGTTTGTACGGAAACGATATTGACGATACCACTTCGCCCATAGAAGCCGGTTTGGGTTGGATTACCAAATTCACCAAAGATTTTGTCAATTCCGAAGCTTTGAAAGCGCAAAAAGAAAATGGTGTAAACCGTAAATTGGTGGCGTTTGAAATGCTCGAGCGCGCTGTTCCGCGTCAGGATTATGAAATTGTTGATGCTACCGGAAATGTGATTGGCAAAGTCACCTCAGGAACCATGTCACCAAGTATGAACAAAGGAATCGGTTTGGGTTATGTAACCACCGCACACAGTGCTTTAGAGAGCAATATTTATATAAGAATCCGCAAGAACGATGTGCCGGCCCAAGTGGTCAAGTTACCGTTTTATAAGAAATAAAAAAATCCGCTGATGAGGCGGATTTTTTGTTTTGAAATATATTTTATAGTTTAAAAACACCTCCGACGTTAAAAGCAGAGTGATTGTTATACAAAGGAATTTCACTATTTTTTGCAACTTCTGACAATCCGCTCATGCCTTGAAAATCAATTAGGATTCCGAATTTTTCAGTGACTTTAAACGTATAGCCAATTCCATAACTCAAACCAAATTGATTGTTGTTGACAAATTTTTTGATGTCTTGACCATTCGAAGTAGCTGAGTTTATAAAACCGATACTGAAACCAAAATTTAAATTCCAATTTCTCTTTTTTCCGAAGTGCCAATTGGCATTAAGCGGAACCATTAGATATTTTAGTTTTTCGGTATAGAAAATCCCATTTCTGTATTCTGAACCCATAGTTTGAAATAAAAAACCACTTCGGATACTCCAACGATTGTTGAAATAATAATCGGCATAACTCCCAAAATCGGTAGTGGTTATTGGGTCATTACTCAATTTTTTACTGCTTGAGTAGTTAGAACTCGCAAATCCAATAATAGGTGTTAGTTCAAATGTTCCTTTTGCGTTTTGTGCGTGCCCGATAAAACCAAATATCAAAACACTGAGGCAGATAATTTTTTTCATAAGTTAAATTTAAATGTTGCCAAATCTAAATAAAAAAAAGTCGTTTAAAAAATAGGGTAAACATTTTTAAAAAATGACTGCAATCACTAAGTTTGCAGCCAAATATAAATATTCAGAAATGGGAAGAGCGTTTGAATTCCGAAAAGGAAGAAAAATGAAGCGTTGGGCCGCAATGGCCAAGGCTTTTACCAGAATTGGGAAAGACATTGTGATGGCCGTTAAAGAAGGCGGGCCAAGTCCGGAAGCCAACTCTAGATTGCGCGCTGTGATTCAGAATGCCAAGGCGGCCAATATGCCTAAAGAAAACATTGAACGTGCCATTAAAAAGGCCACTGAAAAAGACACCGCCAACTATAAAGAAGTTTTGTTTGAAGGATATGCACCCCACGGAATTGCGATTCTCATTGAAACCGCAACTGACAATAACAACAGAACCGTAGCCAATATTCGCAGTTACTTTAATAAATGCAACGGAACATTAGGAACACAAGGTTCGGTTGAATTTATGTTTGATCATACCTGTAATTTCAGAATTGCTAAAGCCGGTTTAGATCCGGAGGAATTAGAACTTGAATTGATTGACTTTGGCGCCGAAGAAGTTTTTGAAGATGAAGATGGAATCTTGATTTATGCTCCGTTTGAAAGTTTTGGTGCAATTCAAAAAGAATTAGAAAACCGTAAGATTGAGATTTTATCCTCAGGTTTTGAGCGTATTCCACAAGTGACCAAATCATTGACTCCGGATCAAGTGGCAGACGTTGAAAAACTACTTGAGAAAATTGAAGAAGATGATGATGTTCAGAATGTATATCATACGATGGAAGAAAGCGAATAATATATCTAATAAAAAAAGCCTCAGCAAATGCTGAGGCTTTTTTTATATCAATAAACTATTTAATGATTTCAACTTTTTGTGCATTTTCTGCATTGATGCTGTCAAAGAAACCCTGATCGTTCATCCATTCATCGCTAAATACTTTGCTCATGTATCTGGAACCGTGATCCGGGAAAATAGCAATGACGCAACTGTTCGCATCAAACTCGCCTTCTTCGGCATATTGTCTGATGGCTTGCATGACTGCTCCGGAGGTATATCCAACAAACAAACCTTCTGTTTTAGCTATTTCACGCGTTAGGTGTGCACTATCTTCATCAGAAACTTTGGTGAATTTATCAATGATGTCAAAATCAGTCGCTGTTGGAATTAGATTTTTACCCAAACCTTCAATGCGATACGGATAAATTTCATTGGTATCAAATTCTTTGGTTTCGTGGTATTTTTTTAGAACAGAACCAAATGCATCTACACCCAAGATTCTGATGTTTGGATTTTTCTCTTTGAGGAATTTAGCCGTTCCTGAGATGGTTCCGCCGGTTCCGCTACAAGCAACCAAGTGCGTAATTTTTCCGGCAGTTTGATTCCAAATTTCGGGTCCGGTAGTTTGGTAATGAGCGTCAACATTAAGTTGATTAAAATATTGGTTGATATAAACTGAACCTTTTATTTCTTCGTGTAAACGCTTGGCTACGCTGTAATAGGAGCGCTCGTCATCGGCAGAAACATGCGCCGGACAAACATATACTTTGGCGCCCAAACTGCGCAACATATCAATTTTATCTTTAGAAGATTTTGAACTGACCGCCAAGATGCAGTTGTATCCTTTGATGATGCTCACCATGGCCAAGCTAAAACCGGTGTTGCCTGAAGTAGTTTCAATGATGGTATCGCCCGGATTCAAGATGCCGCGTCTTTCGGCTTCTTCAATAATGTATAAAGCAATTCTATCTTTTGTCGAGTGACCCGGATTAAAGGCTTCTACTTTAGCGTAAAAGTTACCCGTGAGATTTGCGGTAACCTTGTTGAGCTTAACAAGAGGTGTGTTCCCTATTAATTCAAGTACACTATTGTAGGCTTTTATTTCTTCTTTCATAAAAAAATAGTTAGTCAAGGTGTGCCATGCAGCGCGACCACAAAACCCTGCAAAGCTAAAAAAAATATTCGAATTACTTTTGAATTTTTTCTAAATCTAACAAAAAAGCGAACTCTTTAGCGAGCTCTTTAAGCGCTTCAAATCTTCCGGAAGCTCCACCGTGTCCGGCATCCATATTGGTGTCTAAAAATAATTGTTTGTGGTTGGTTTTCATCACGCGCAATTTGGCTACCCATTTGGCGGGTTCCCAGTATTGAACCTGTGAATCATGCAATCCGGTAGAAACGTACATATTCGGGTAATCTTGTGCTTTGACATTGTCATAAGGCGAATAAGAACGCATGTAATCGTAGTATTCTTTTTCGTTCGGATTGCCCCACTCATCGTATTCTCCGGTGGTAAGTGGTATCGAATCATCTAACATGGTAGTCATGACATCTACAAACGGCACTTGCGCAATGATGCCATTGTATAATTCCGGAGCCATATTGGCCACTGCGCCCATGAGCAATCCGCCCGCTGATCCGCCTTCGGCATACAAATGTTCCGGAGAAGTCCATTTTTCAGCAATAAGATACTTGGAACAATCTATAAAATCAGTAAAAGTGTTTTTCTTTTTGAGCAATTTCCCGTCTTCATACCACTGACGACCCAAATCTTCACCTCCGCGGATGTGCGCAATCACATATACAAAACCGCGATCGAGCAATGACAAACGCGTGGTAGAAAAATACGGATCCATTGATATTCCATACGAGCCGTAAGCATATTGCAACACCGGATTTTTTCCGTTTTTCGGAATGCCTTTTCTGTATACCACTGACATCGGAATCATGGTTCCATCAGTAGCTTTGGCCCAGAGTCTTTCTTCTGAATAATTGTTTTTATCAAACTTTCCGCCCAAAACCTGTTGTTCTTTTTTGATTTCTTTGGTTTTGGTTTTCATGTTGAAATCAATCACTGAAGATGGCGTGGCCATTGATTGATATCCGTAACGCAAAATATCGGTATCAAAATCAACATTCGTGGTAGTATAGGCCGTGTAGGTTTCAATATCAAAAGGCAAATAATAGGCTTCTGCCCCGCTCCACGGCATGATTTTAATTTTATTCAAACCATTGCTGCGTTCAGAAATCACCAGGTAATCTTTAAAAATATCAATTCCTTCAATAAGCACATCCTCGCGGTGCGGAATCAAGTCTTTCCAGTTTTCTTTTTCAGTAGCATTTTCAGGTGTTTTCATGAGCTTGAAATTTGTTGCTCCATCTGCATTGGTGACGATGTAAAAACTATCGCCGTAATGTGAAATGCTGTATTCCAATCCGCGGATGCGTTTTTGAAAAATCTTGAATTCGGCATCGGGCTCGTCTGCTGGAATAAAACGATATTCATCAGTAAGTGTACTCGATATATTGATGCTGATGTATTTTTTTGATTTTCCGCGTGAGACCGATACATTAAACGTATCATCGGCTTCAAAATAAATCAATTTGTCTTGAGCGGCATCGGTTCCCAGCACGTGTTTATAGACTTTGTCAGAGCGCAGGGTTTTCTCATCCTGACGCGTATAAAAAAAGGTTTTGTTGTCATTGGCCCAAGCAACATTTCCGGTACAATTGGCTATTTTGTCAGACAGGATTTCTCCGGTTTGTAAGTCTTTGATTTGGATGATATAAATGCGTCTTCCCACCACATCTACTGAAAAAATAGCATAGCGATTGTCATTGCTGATGCTGATGCCGCTTAGCTGAAAAAACTTGTGTCCTTGGGCCATTTCATTGCCATTGAACATGATTTCTTCAGGCGCATCTAAACTGCCTTTTTTGCGCGCATAAATCGGATAATCTTGTCCTTTTTCAAAACGCGTGATGTAGTAATAACCGTTGTATAAATACGGAACCGACTCATCGTCTTCTTTGATGCGGCTTTTCATTTCATTGAATAAATCTTTCTGAAATTGCGCCGTATGGGCCGTAGCTGCTTGATAATATTCGTTTTCTTTGTTTAAATAATCAATTACTTCAGGGTTTTCCCGATCGTTGAGCCAGAAATAATTATCGATTCGTACATCAGAAAACTTCTCTAGTTTATGAGGTTTTACAGTGGCTATGGGCGGTTGTATATTTTTTGTCATCTTGGCTTTTTTTGGTTGTGCATAAGCAGCGGCAAAAATAAGCGAAAGTAGCCATACAAGCGGAAGTTTTTTCATGCGATTTTGGATATTGTTCACGCCAAAATACTAATTTTACGACTTTATTACACTTAAAATTTATCAACATGTTTTCAGATATGATGGGGATGATGGGCAAACTCAAAGAAACCCAACAAAAAATTGAAGAAACCAAAAAAAGACTTGATACCGTTTTGGTAGATGAGCAAAGTCATGACGGACTGCTCAAAACTACGGTTACTGCCAACCGAAAAATCAAATCTATTGCAATAAATGACGCGCTACTCGCTGATAAAGAACAACTGGAAGATTATTTGATTTTGGTGCTCAACAAAGCTATTGAAAAAGCTACTAACGTAAATGAAGCTGAATTGGCTGCTGTAGCCAAACAAGGTATGCCGAACATTCCGGGTTTGGATATGTTTAAATAAAATGAAATTCAGCTACGGATTTTTATTCTGGGCGCTCATCGCCGAAATCATCGGAACCATCGGTGGTTTTGGATCGTCGGTGTTTTTTGTGCCGATTGGCAATTTTTACTTTGATTTTTATTCGGTTTTGGGCATGACTGCTGTGTTTCACTTGTCGAGCAATCTGAGTAAAATAGCTTTATTCAGGAAAGGTTTAAATAGAAAAATGTTGTTCAATATTGGTTTGCCTTCGGTGGTTTTTGTGATATTAGGCGCTCATTTTTCGGGCAAACTTAATCCGAAAATCTTAGAAATTTTACTCGGTATTTTTCTGGTAGCCTTGAGTTTGTTTTTCCTCATCAGAAAGAATTTTTCATTTGCGCCAACGCGAAACAATGCTACTGTGGGCGGAATTTTATCAGGTTTTTCAGCCGGATTATTGGGCACCGGCGGCGCTATTCGCGGACTTACGATGGCCGCTTTTAATATGGAGAAAAGCGCCTTTATTGCCACATCGGCAGCCATTGATTTAATGATTGACTTGACCCGAACCGTTGTTTATTATGACCAAGGTTATGTGCATAAAAACCAGATGATCTATGTGCCATTTTTGTTTGCCATTGGACTCATAGGCTCGTATATCGGCAAGAGATTACTTGATTATATTCCGCAAGAGAAATTCAAGAAAATATCCTTGTTGCTCATTTTGTTCATTGGAATCATCAGCATAATCAAACAATTCAGTATCTAGAAAGTTATTTTTTGCAAATGTTCTATGACATATTCATGCATGACTTGTCGGTAATCTAAATGCGTAACCATGCGCAATTTTCCGTGCCCCATAGAACTAATGAGAATACCTTTAGACTTGAGTTTTTCAATGACGGTTTTTTCGTCTAAAGGCGCCTTAACAGAGAAAATAAGGATGTTGGTTTCTGGTTTTTCTACAGATGCTACCCACGGAAGTTGCATTAAAATTTCACTGAGTTCAAAAGCTCTGCGGTGATCGTCAGACAAACGACTGATGTTGTTTTTAAGTGCATACAAACCAGCCGCCGCCAAATAACCCGATTGACGCATGTTTCCGCCAAATATTTTTCGGATGCGCAGTGCGCGTTTCATGGTTTCGGCATCGCCCAAAAGTACTGAACCAATCGGTGCTCCGAGGCCTTTTGAAAAACAGACCGAAATGGTATCGAACAATGCACCGTATTGTTTTGGATGCTCGTTTTTGACAACAAGTGCATTCCATAGGCGTGCGCCATCAAGGTGATATTTTAAGTTGTGCTCTTGGCAAACCGTTTTGATTTTTTTGAGTTCTTCTAGGTCATAACAAGCGCCGCCTCCGCGATTGGTGGTGTTTTCAATGCTGACCATTTGTGTTTTGGGCGCATGATAAAACTCCGGATCATTAATGCCGCCTCTGACTTGTTCTGCGGTAATCATTCCGCGGGTTCCGTCGAGTAAATTAAAATTGACGCCACTGTTGAATGAGGCGCCACCGGATTCATATAAATGAATATGCGACCATTTATCGCAAATTATTTGATCGCCCGGTTGGGTGTTGAGTTTAATGGCAGTTTGATTGGCCATGGTGCCCGACGGAAAAAACAGCGCGGCTTCTTTGCCAAACCAATCAGCAACGGTTTTTTCAAAAGCATTGACCGTTGGGTCTTGTTTAAAAACGTCATCGCCTACTGGGGCTTTGAACATTTCTTGCAACATTTCAGGACTGGGTTTGGTAACTGTGTCACTGATTAAATTTATTTCCATAGTAAAGTTGGATAGTTTACTTTTGCTAACAAATTGGTGATTTGGGTTTGCAGCCCTAGCCCTGATAATTTGATATTAAGAGGAGAACATCCAGTGGATGTCAGGTACTTCTAAAATTTGTTATGAAAACAAAAATATCAAATTTAGTCAAGAGTTCTAGCCCTGATAGTAGTGAAAATCCTTTTGTGCCGGGGTTCGGCGCGAAAGATTGCAACGCATAGCAGGAATTAGCTACCAAAAAATCACCGCCAAAAATAATTATTATTTATGACAACTACCGAACAAATCAAAGGTATTGTAGAACGCTTGGGTGCGTTGAGGAGGTATCTTTGACATTGATGCCAAAATCATTGAAATTACCAACGAAGAAGAAAAAACTTTAGCGCCCGGTTTTTGGGACAACGCCAAAGAAGCCGAAGCTATGATTCGCAGTCTGCGCTCTAAGAAAAAATGGGTTGAAGATTACAACAAAGCAACTGTTTTGACCGATGAACTTCAGCTTGCGGCCGAGTTTTATAAAGAAGGTGAACTTACTGTAGATGAATTGGATGAACAATATCATTTGGCCAATGCATTTATAGAGGATATTGAGTTCAAAAATATGCTTTCGGATGAAGGAGATTCCTTAAGTGCCGTATTGCAAATCACGGCCGGAGCCGGTGGAACCGAGAGCTGTGATTGGGCATCAATGCTCATGCGTATGTATATGATGTGGGGCGAGAAATTTGGTTGCAAGATCAAAGAACTCAACTTTCAAGAAGGCGATGTGGCCGGGATTAAGACCGTGACTTTAGAATTCGAAGGCGAATATGCTTTTGGATATTTAAAAGGTGAAAACGGCGTGCACAGATTGGTGCGCATCTCCCCTTTTGACAGCAATGCCAAACGACATACTTCGTTTGTTTCTGTATACGTTTATCCGCTGGTAGATGACAGTATTGAAATTGACATCAATCCGGCTGATATTGAAATCACCACTTCACGTTCAAGCGGTGCAGGCGGACAAAATGTAAACAAAGTTGAGACAAAAGTGCAATTGGTGCACAAACCCACCGGAATTCAGATACAATGTTCTGAAACGCGTTCTCAGCAAGACAACCGCCAGCGTGCCATGCAGATGCTTCGATCGCAATTGTACGAAATTGAGCTCAAGAAACGCCAGGCCCAACGTGCCGATATCGAAGCCGGAAAAATGAAAATTGAATGGGGTTCACAGATTCGCAATTATGTGATGCATCCGTATAAATTGGTCAAAGATGTGCGCACCGGTTATGAAACAAGCGATGTTGAAGGCGTTATGGACGGTGAAATTGATCCGTTTTTGAAAGCTTATTTGATGATGATGGGCCAAAAAGAAGAGGAATAAAATGAAGACCTACATAGCCTTGCTGCGCGGAATTAACGTGAGTGGGCAAAAGCTCATTAAAATGGAGCGATTGCGCGAAGTGATGACTTTGGAAGGTTTTGTAAATGTTCAAACGTACATCCAAAGCGGGAATATTATTTTTCAAAGCTCTGAAAGCCATGAGCTGCAACTCGAATCAAAAATTTCAGAGCTGATATTCAAGTATTTTGGTTTTGAAGTTCCGGTGCGGATTACCTCACTGGAAGAATTGAGCTGGATTCGCGATAACAATCCGTTTGTTGCTGAAAACGCAGCAGACGCTACACAACCCTACATTGCTTTTTTATCTGAAATTCCTCCAACCGATAGGCAAAACGATTTTGAACAATTGACATTTGCACAAGATCGCTTTATCTTTAAGAATCGCGTTATGTATTTGTGGTATGCTGATTCGGCAGCCAACACCAAACTCAACAACCAAGTCATTGAAAGCAAACTCAAAGTAAAAGCCACGAGTCGGAATTTTAAGACACTGCTCAAACTAATTGAGTTGGCCCAATTTTAAATTCCGATTTCTATCTGAAAACGCAGATACCAATTGTTTTTTGAAGTGCCATTGTAGTATTGTAATTCGTCAAAAGTAAGTTCACTTTGCAGTTTAAAAGTGTGTTCCCAAAGATATTTGGTTACACCAAAAGTATATTCACGGGTGTTGGGTGTCAAGGTTCTAATATCTTTTGACGTGTTTTGAATGGAATATCTCCCGATGAATTCATAATTCTTTTTGTTGATATAACTTAACTGATAATCAAATCCGTTACCGGTGTATACATATTTGATTTTGCTCGAATCGTTCGGATCAAAAGTTATGGCATTGTCAGGTGTCATACGCGACATATAACTGGCCATGGCAGCCCAGCCGTTGTATTTAAACATGGCGTCAAGTAAAACCGATTTCATAGTGCGGTTTTCATATAAATCATCGCCCAATTGTCCTTGGGTTCTACGGGCATGATTGTTTTGTTGAAAAGCACCTGAAATCATGAGTTTGGGTTTTTGCTCGCGAATCACATCGCCTTCAAAATAAGTTCCGTCTTTGGCAAAGGCACCCAAAGGCAAAAGTTCTATTTTTCCGGTAAATGCTACGCCATCATCAGGTTTGTCGGTAGAATTTCTTCCTTCGCCTGTGGTGACTGCTGCTTTAAAATTATACGAGAATTTGTCTTTGAATTCATTGAGGTTGTGGATTTGAAAACCAAAATCGCGATCAATGGTAAACTTTGCATTGTTGATGCTTCGATCTGTCAATTGTAAACCGCCCGATGAATTTACGCGCTGACGATTGCCAGGTAATTTGGTTTGACCAAAGCTAAAGTTCCAATGCTCATTGGGTCTATAAATAAAAACTGCATCTCGGATGATGTTCAAATTTTCGCCTTCTTTCACTTCGCCTACATCGCCCGGTGCAAATGACAATTGAATAACGTATAAAAATTTAGGATTGACTACAAAACCATCAAATCGGAGTCTTAATCGGCGAATTTCTGCGGAATAAGCTCCTGTTTCAAATTCATTTTTTATATAAGTAACCCTATTTTGCATCCGGAATCTGATATTGAATTGAAAAAGACTGTCTGGTGAAGTCAATCCAATTCCTTTACCAAAACTATAATATGGTAATGCTGATATTTTGATGTCATTGCTTTCATGATTCGGTTTCGCTATTTGCGCTTTCATCAAAGCAAAAAAAAATAAAAAAAGGAAGGTGTAACTAAATCGCTTCATTGCAAAAAAAATCCCTTTTTTAAGGGATTCTAAAATTATAAAAATATTTTAAGCAAATGATAAGTTATGACAGCAATTATGGCTGAGACGGGTATTGTAAGAATCCAAGCCCAAAGCAAATTGACCGTTACACCCCAACGAACGGCAGAAATACGTTTGGTAACACCCACACCAATAATTGAACCCGTGATGGTATGCGTAGTTGAAACCGGTATTTTAAAATGTTCGGTGGTAAACAAAGTAAGCGCACCGGCTGATTCAGCAACAACTCCTTCAAAAGCATTTACTTTAGTGATTTTTGAGCCCATGGTTTTGACAATTTTCCAGCCACCGCTCAAGGTTCCGAGCGCTATAACGGTATAACAGGTAAGCGGAATCCAACCGGGCATTTGTCCTTCAATCTTAATACCGTCTTTTTCTGAGGGCAAAACCACATTCAAATCAAGCCAACCAAACGTCATATGTGCATTTGGATGTGTGTTGAGATATACGGCAACTGCAGCAGCAATGATTCCCATCACTTTTTGAGAATCGTTTCCGCCGTGTCCTAAACTAAACGAGGCTGAAGAGATTAATTGCATTTTCTTGAGTATAGCCTCAGATTTCGCGGTTGAAAAACTGCTGAAGAACAAATTAAAAATGGCCAAAGTATAAAAGATGATGGCCACCAAAAACCATTTGATGTTTCCGGGTTCAGTCATGAAACTCCAAAATTCACTTTCAAAGCGAGGCTTTTTGATGTCTTCAAACGGAACCAAAACGGTTGATAAAAACCAAGCCACGAGCAACATCAACACTACGGTAAATATTTTTGGATAAATGCTTCTGCGCGATGAATACATAAGCCAAAGCGATACAAAGTATGAAATAATCATACCCACAAGTGGTGCTAAGACAATAAAAGCAACAACAACCAAAACGCCTGACGGAAACAAATCACCTTCTTTTCCGGGTTTGTACCAGTTCACTACATTGAATCCGGCATGGGCAATGGCAGCTCCGGCAAATCCGCCAATTAAAGTGTGTGATGATGACGATGGAATTCCTTTCCACCACGTGAATAAGTTCCAAATAATCGCGGCGATGATTCCGGCCAAAATCACCACCAAATCAATATTTTCTGTTTTGGCCGTTTTGGCTACCGTATCAGCTACACCAAAACCAAACACCCAATAAGCTAAAAAATTAAAGAAAGCGGCCCAAAGCACGGCCTGAAATGGCGTCAAAACTTTGGTGGCCACAATGGTAGCAATTGAATTGGCCGCATCGTGAAAACCGTTGATGTAATCAAAAAACAGCGCCAATACAATGATGATGATAAGTAAAGTCATTGCATTCTAGCGTTATGAATGTTTAACAGAAATTTGCTCCATAACATTGGCCACGCTCTTGCATTTGTCAGAGGCGATTTCTAATGCCGAAAGAACTTCTTTGTATTTGATGATGTTTTTTACATCGGTTTCGTTTTCAAAAATATCAGCTACGGCTTTGTCAAAAACATTGTCGGCTTTGCTTTCAAGTTTGTTGATTTTTTTGCAAGTATCTTTAATGGATTTGATGTTTTTTAAATCTTTTAACTCTTTGATTCCAACGCCAATAAGCTGGCAAGCTTCCAGATTAATTTCAGTTAATTTGCGGATTGATTTGGTGATTTTCTCTACCTGATACATTCGCATTCTGCTGGCAGCTCCGTGGATGTTTCCGGCTACATTATCGATTGCTTTTATAAGCGAGTATATATCTTCACGATCAAAAGGAGTAATAAAGTTGCGACTGAGTTCAAGATGTGCTTTGTGGGTAATCTCTTCAATCAAAGCTTCGAGTTCTTCAATTTTTTTAAAGTATTCTTCTCTTTGCTCTTTGGGTGCGTTAACGGCTTCATGTAAGGTTTCTGCCAATATAATCAGGTTGGTTGAAGCCATTTCAAACAACGGAAAAAACTTGGTGTCTTTAGGAACTAAAAATTGAAAAACGCGATTTAAATTCATGATAGATTTTTGTTTTTTGTCCTGCAAACATAATCGGTTTATATTAAATTAACATTAACTGAACGATAATAAGCCGTTATATTTTTAACAATATATTAATATTGACTTAATCTTAGCTTTTAAATTTGGTAACATTAATTCAAACGATTTCGTACTTTAGCAAAGCCTTAAAAGGCAGATGAATCATCAGCACAATTAGTACAGAAAATATTTTTTTATGGATTTAAACTTCAATAAAAACGAAGATTACAACAAATTACTCCTTTCAGATCTCAAACAAAAATTTGCAAAAGTCAAGCTTGGCGGCGGACAAAAACGCATTGAAAAACTACACGCCGAAGGCAAAATGACCGCGCGTGAACGCATAGATTATTTATTAGACAAAGATGCTGCAAGCATTGAAGTGGGTGCTTTTGCAGGTGATGGTATGTATGTTGAACACGGCGGTTGCCCGTCAGGTGGTGTTGTGGTTAAAATAGGCTACATTCAAGGAAAACAATGCATAGTTGTAGCCAATGATGCCACGGTCAAAGCCGGTGCTTGGTTCCCTATAACCGGAAAGAAAAACTTGCGTGCCCAAGAAATCTCAATTGAAAACAGATTACCTATCATATATTTGGTGGATAGTGCCGGTGTTTATTTGCCCATGCAAGATGAAATTTTCCCGGACAAAGAACACTTTGGCCGCATCTTTCGGAACAACGCCATTATGTCAAGTATGGGCATTACGCAAATTGCGGCTGTGATGGGCAGTTGTGTAGCCGGGGGCGCTTATTTGCCGATTATGAGCGATGAAGCGCTGATTGTAGACAAAACCGGAAGCATCTTTTTGGCCGGAAGTTATTTGGTCAAAGCAGCTATTGGCGAAACCATTGACAACGAAACTTTGGGCGGAGCGACAACGCATTGCGAAATTTCTGGCGTGACTGATTATAAAGCCAAAGACGACAAAGATGCACTTGACCGAATCAAAAGTGTAGTGGGTAAAATGGGCGACTACGAAAAAGCCGGATTCAACCGAATCAAAGCTGAAAAACCTATGCTCGACATGCAAGAAATATTTGGTATTCTACCCAAAATGCGCAGCGAGCAATACGATATGTATGAAATCATCAAGCGTTTGGTTGACAACTCTGAGTTTGATGAGTACAAAGCCGGTTACGGACAAACCATTATTACGGCTTATGCGCGCATTGATGGCTGGGCTGTGGGCATCATTGCCAACCAACGCAAAGTGGTTAAGTCAAAAAAAGGGGAAATGCAGTTTGGCGGAGTCATCTATTCAGATTCTGCGGATAAAGCCACGCGTTTTATTGCCAATTGCAACCAAAAGAAAATTCCACTGGTTTTTTTGCAAGACGTGACCGGATTTATGGTGGGTTCAAAATCAGAACACGGCGGTATTATTAAAGACGGCGCCAAAATGGTCAATGCGGTGTCTAATTCAGTGGTCCCGAAGTTTACTGTAGTGATTGGAAACTCATATGGTGCCGGAAATTATGCCATGTGCGGAAAAGCCTATGATCCGAGATTGATTTTTGCTTGGCCAAGTGCAGAACTCGCCGTGATGGGCGGAGCACAAGCTGCCAAAGTACTCATGCAAATTGAAGCCGCTTCACTCAAAGCCAAAGGCGAAGTAGTTGATGCACAAAAAGAAGAAGAATTATTCCAAAAAATAAAAGCGCGCTACGATGCACAAGTTTCGCCGTATTATGCCGCGGCCCGTTTGTGGACGGATGCCATTATTGATCCGATGGATACGCGAACTTGGATTTCTATGGGTATTGAAGCAGCCAACCACGCTCCGATTGAGAAAAAATTCAACCTCGGAGTTTTACAAGTTTAAGCTGCTTTTTCCGGGACACTTTTGCGTGAGCGATTGCAGTGAAAAGCCCGCAGCGCAGCGAGGACTTGAAACGAAAAGCGCGACCCGCAGGGGCACCTGACTGCCGGCAGGCAGGCGCCCTGGTTATAAATATTTAAATCGATGAACCATGGTTCGAAGCTTTTATTTTTTTGTTTTAAGTATCGCATTGTTTAGTTCGGTTGTTCAAGCGCAAGAAAATTTCACACGAAAAGATTCACTTTTTGGCGGAATGCGTTTTGAGCGCAGTTGCTATAATGTGCTTCGGTATGATTTGAATTTGCAACTTAATCCGGCCGAAAAAAAACTGTCGGGGTACAATGAAATTACTTTTAAAACGGTTGAAGATACGCCCAAAATTCAGCTTGATTTGTTTGAGCATATGCTTATTGACAGCATTGTTTTATCAGGAAAGCAACTCAAGTTTGAACGTGAATTTAATGCCGTTTTTGTAAAATTTGATCAGCCTTTGATCAAAGATTCTGAGCAAAAATTGCGCTTTTATTATCATGGACAGCCGCACATAGCCAAGCATGCGCCTTGGGATGGTGGTTTTGTGTTTGCAAAAGATTCCGCCGGAAAAGATTGGGTGGGCGTAGCAGTTCAAGGCACCGGCGCTAGTTTGTGGTTTCCGTGTAAAGATTCGCAAACCGATGAGCCTGATTTGGGTTGCAGCATCAAAGTGGCTGTTCCCAATGGGCTGATGAATGTTTCAAATGGCCGATTCATGGGCAGCACCAACCTGAATAATGGTTATACGCGCTGGGATTGGGAAGTGAAAAACCCCATCAACAACTATGATATTACTTTGAACATTGGCGATTATGTTTTGTTTGGTGAAACATATAAAGGCCTTGATTTAGATTTTTATGTTCTGCGCGCCAACGAAGAAAAGGCCAAAATTCAGTTTGAACAAGTAAAACCCATGATGGATTGTTTTCAGAGTAAATTTGGGCCTTATCCGTTTGCTGAAGATGGTTATAAACTGGTTGAAACACCCTATTTGGGTATGGAACACCAAAGCGCGGTGGCCTACGGGAATCACTATATGAACGGTTATTTGGGCAATGATTTATCAGATACCGGTGTGGGTTTGTTGTTTGATTTTATCATTGTTCACGAAAGTGGTCACGAATGGTTTGGCAACAGCATTACTTCTAAAGACATAGCCGATATGTGGATACACGAAGGTTTTACGTGTTATTCTGAAAGTGTGTATTTAGAGTGTTTGTACGGATATGACAAAGCGCAAACCTACATCAACGGACTCAAGCGCAATGTTCAAAATGACAAACCGATTATTGGCAATTATGGTGTGGGCAACGAAGGTTCGGGCGATATGTATTATAAAGGTGCACTCATGCTTAATACCCTTCGTCATATTTTAAACAACGATGCGCAATGGTGGGCATTGATTTTAAAATACAGCACACAATTTAAACATCAAATGATTGATACACCAACGGTCATTTCATTTTTCAATCATGAAACCGGACTTGATTTAACGCCCGTTTTTAATCAGTACCTCAAACACAAAGAACTGCCCATTCTGGAAGCCCAGTTAGACGCCTCTAAAAAAATAAAACTTCGCTGGAAAACCAATGAACCTCATTTTCAGTTGCCGGTAGAAGTGATTGTGAAAGGGAAAATCAAACGTTATTTGGTAGGAAATGATTGGTTAACTACTTCTGTAAAAACCAAGGGAAAATTATCTGAAAGCGATTTCAACAACCAAAAATTCTTTTACCAGTTAAGTGTTTTACGTTAATTGGTTGGTAAAATTGTTGAAAGTTTATGCTAAAATAAATCTGCATTGCATTTATAGTGAGTAACTTAGTGTTGAATTCTAAACTTATTCGCTATGAACACAACGGTAAAAAGTTTGAACAAATGGGCCAACGCCCACACCAATTATGGTTTAGACACACTACGCGTCGCTTTTGGATTGTTTTTAATTTACAAAGGCGCATCGTTCATTACCCACAGTAGAGCTTTTGAAGATTTGATTGCTCCGGTGAGTAATTTTATGGGGGGCATGCTCACCTTTCACTACATTGCAGCTGCGCATATTATGGGCGGTATCATGATTGTTTTCGGCTTGCTTACGCGTTGGTCAATTATCGCACAACTTCCGATTTTTATGGGAGCAATTGCCCTCAATTTTGCTGCTGAAATGAATCCGGGTAATTTACTTACTGCAACAGCCGTTTTTGCTTTGGCTGTTTTCTTTTTGTTTTATGGTTCCGGAAAACATTCTGCGGATTATTATTTTAAAATGGAAAAATAAAATTGAAAAAATAAAAAAAGCGCTTCCCTTCAGAAGCGCTTTTTTTTAAATCATTTCAAGGGTTTCTCGTCGAATGATTTTGCCGGTTTCAGTTTCTTGAAATTTCGGAACAAAATAAATTTCTTTAGGTTTTTCATATTTGCCAAGTTCTGAAAAAGCATCTTTATTAATGTCGTATTTTTTGCCTTCTACAATCAGAACGAGTTTTTCACCCAGTTTGTCGTCGGGTAAACCGGCTACAAAAAAGCGTTCAGCAATTTGTGGTTTTAGTTTTTGCTCAATTTGTTCGGGTATCAGTTTGATGCCACCGCTGTTGATGACGTTGTCGTATCGGCCTAAAAAAATAAATTGATTTTCATTAATGAGTTCAACCAAATCGTTGGTGATAATCACTTCATCAGAAATACGCGGCGCGTGAATAACCAAACAATTGTTTTCATTATAAGAAACAGTAACTCCGGGCAAAACCGTAAAGGCCTTCTCTCCTACTTTTTTGGCGGCTATGTGTGTGATGGTCTCGGTCATGCCGTAGGTTTCATAAGACTCTGTTTTGAGTTTGATGAGTTGTTTTTCTAAATTCGGATGCAAACTGGCACCGCCCACAATCATTTTTTTGACATGCTTGAGTTGTTTGAGTGAGTTTTGCGCTTGCAGCGGAACCATAGCTACAAAGTCATAATCATGCTCTATTTTTTCTAAAGGATGTGCACTCGGAGCTACAAAATCCATGTCTAAACCTAAAATAAAAGCCCTGACAAACATCATTTTACCAGCAATGAATTGAACCGGCAAGCAATGCAAAACTTGTTGTCCGGGTTCTAGTCCAAAAAAGTCTCCGGTAGCCAAAGCTGAATGTACCATGGCTTGTTTGTCAACGCGAATGGTTTTGGGTTTTCCGGTGGTACCCGAAGTGCGCATTTCAATAAAAGGACGCTCGTCAAACCAATCCAAAATAAAGCTGCCTACGGGTTTTTCGTGCGCTTCGCCTTCTTTGATAAAACTGTAGGCGACACGGCATAAATCTTCTCTGTTGAGATGAAAACCATCGAGTTTAAAACTGTTGTGTACGTTGTGGTAAGTCAGATTATTCATGTTGTGTAGTTAGGTTGCCCGTTAGTTTTTCTTTCCAGTTTTTCCATTGATATTTTTTGCTGAACACCCAAAGCAGGATAGGATAAATCACCACTACAGGAACAATGACATCAATTCCGGCTGATGGTTCAGATACATCTTTAAAAATGGAATGTGTTTGCAAAGCAGACCAATCAGAAGTAACCAATAAAGCTCCGATGAGATTGTTGGCGGCATGAAAACCTAGTGAAAGTTCCATTCCTTCATCCATTAAAGTCATGATGCCCAGCATGAGTCCGGTTCCGATGTAATAAATCAGAATGATATAGCCCATTTTTTGAACTTCAGGGTTAAATATATGCATGCTGCCAAAAATAACAGAAGTCATGATAAGCGGAAACCATTTGTTTTGAGCTAAATTTCCAAAGCCTTGCATTAAGTATCCGCGAAAAACGAGTTCTTCACAAGTGGTTTGTATGGGAATCATAAGTGCAGCAATGACCAATAATCCTAAAAAAGGTACAGCTTGAAAGTTGAACACAAAATCTTTTGGGTTGTCAAAATACATCACCAAGGTTGAAACGATACTCAACAAAGCCCAAATAGTGAATGAAAACCATATTCGGTTCCAATCAGTCTTTTTTCTGGAAGTTATGATGCTGAGCATGCTTTGTTTGTGTAAATAGCGAACCACTAAGTAAATTCCTCCTACCGCAAACACAAATGAAATCATGATCAGAAACAAAGCCACATTAGAATCAAACAAATCCATGAGGTCGTTTTCGCTTTCGGGCATTATTTTTCCTTGTCCAAAAGTTTTGAGCATTACACCTATCAACAGCGGAATTTGCCCAAACAATGAAGCGCCAATGATGAATACCGAACCCAATAAATACTTCCAAAATTTATTCTCGCTGTGGATGCCTTGTTCTATAAACATAAAATGATGATTGTATGTTCTAAATTTAGAAATTTAATTGGTTCTTTTGCAAAAAAACAAATATGATTATTTACCATAATCCTAAATGCAGTAAATCAAGAGCATGCTTGTTGCAGTTAGCGCAAATACCTACAAATTTAGAGGTTGTTCGGTATTTAGAAACACCTTTATCTGTAGACGAACTCAAAGAATTGATTCAAAAACTCAACATCAAACCTATTGCGTTGGTGCGACAAAAGGAAAGTATTTGGATAGAAAAATACAAAGACAAAAAAATGACGCCCTTGGCTGTTTTGAAAGCATTGGCACAACATCCTATTCTCATAGAACGCCCCATTGTAGTAAATGGCTCAAAAGCTGTCATCGCCCGACCTTGGGAACGCATCCACGAAATTATTTAACGCTTGGTTTAACGTAAGATTAAGAGTTTGTCTAAAATGCAAAACTTATTTTTACAACCTAAATTTTTACCATGACCCGACTCAAAATCTTATCCGCTTTTTTTGTCTTTTTGTCTTTTACTCTTTCTACAGCACAAAATCGTCAAAGACCTGATGTTCCAAAAATTAAAATCACCGGAATAATTGTCGAAAAAAGCAATAAGCGACCCCTTGAATACGCTACCATTACGTTTTTTAACACAGCCAACCCAAGACTCATAGGCGGTGGTATTACCAATGCCAAGGGTGAGTTTGAAGTGATGATAGTTCCCGGAAATTACACTGCAAAAGCCGAATTTATTTCATTTAAATCACTGGATATCACGGCAAAGGATTATCAAAAAGATCAGTTTTTAGGGATGATTCCACTAGAAGAAGATGCGGTTCAACTACAACAGGTTGAAGTGCGCGCTGAGAAAAGTACCGTTGATATAAAGTTGGATAAAAAAGTGTACAACGTGGGTCAGGATTTGATGGTCAAAGGCGGAACCGTGAGTGATGTGCTGGGCAATATTCCATCGGTGAGTTTGGATGCCGACGGAAATGTACTCTTGCGCGGGAACGACAATGTGAGAATTCTCATTGATGGCCGTCCGTCTAATGCCATCAACATTACAGATGCACTCAAGCAAATTGCCGCCGACGCCATTGATAAAGTTGAAATCATAACCAATCCATCAGCGCGTTATGATGCCGAGGGTTCAGGAGGAATTATCAATATTTTACTCAAAAAAGGCAAGAATCAAGGCATCAACGGAACTTTGGTTTTATCGGCCGGAACGCCTGAGAATTCTGCAGTTACCGGAAGTTTCAACATCAAAGGCGAGCAATCGAACATTTTTGGCAACCTTGGTTACCGAAAAAATGACAGCCCGGGCAATACCAAAATCAATCAAGAAAACTTTGATTCATCGCGCAATTTGATCAATTACATTGAAGAAAGAAGAAACAACAACCGCCGTGGTGAGGGTATGAATACCAATTTTGGGGTAGAACTTTTTACCGGTAAAAGATCTTCTTGGACCAACTCAATGTCCATCAGAAGCAACAAAGGTTCTAATCCTGAAACGGTCATGTACAATATTTATCCGGCTGCCGGAGGCTATTTAAAAAATCAACGGTTCAATGATGTGACCAGCGAGAGTCAGAATGCTGAATACGCTACGAATTTTACACAGCGTTTTAAAAAAGATGGTCATAAGTGGACGGTAGACGCTTCGTTTTCCATCAATCACGATGACGATGTTTCAGGTATTTTTGGCACTACTGTTTTGCCTGTTCAAAGTTTTGTTTCGTCAGAAAAAACACTGAACAAACAACGCCAAAGCCGCAATATGGTTCAATCAGACTATGTTTTACCACTCGGAAAAGACAGTCAGTTTGAAGCTGGTTTTAAAGGTGATTACTCAAAAATGCTCACTGAGTTTCGCGTTGAAGAAGATTTTGTGGGGAACAATCAGTTTACAGTGAATCCAAATTACACCAATACGCTTGATTATCGTGAAAATGTAACGGCCGCATACACTCAGTTTGGTTCTAAAATCAAGAAATTTTCTTATCTATTGGGGCTTCGTTATGAGTATTCAAAAATTGTCATAGATCAATTGACTTCACAAAATTTCAACCTTAAAAAATATGACAATTGGTTTCCGAGTGTTTTCTTGAACTATGAAATCAGCCAAGGAAACACCGTTACGCTCAGTTACAGCAGACGCATCAATCGTCCGCGCGGCAGATTCATCAATCCATTTTCATCGTATTCGAGTAATTTAAATATTTTTCAAGGAAACCCTGATTTAGATCCGACGTTGATTGATGCCTATGATTTGAGCTATCTCAAAAAGTGGAATAATAAAATTACTTTGAGTGCTTCAGCTTATACCAATATTCGACATGATGCATTTCAGTTTGTTCGATTTGAATCGGGTCGTTTTATTGACGGAAATCCGGTAATTATTAACTCACCATTTAATTTAGCAACCAGTCAGAATACAGGTTTTGAATTTACCCTTAATTATTCGCCTTTTAAATGGTGGAAACTCAATACGAATTTTAACTTTTTCAATACCAAAACATCGGGCAGTTACTCTTATACCAAAGCCGATAATACGGTTCAAACCATTGATTTTGGTAACTCAGCCGGAACCTGGTTTGCCCGTTTGGGTTCAAAATTGACTTTGCCCTACAAGGTAGATTTTCAATTAAACGGAACTTACGATGCTGCCCAAAAAACAGCACAAGGTTCCAGCAAAGCAGTGGGCAGTTTGAATTTGGCTTGGAGCAAAGATATTTTTAAAGACCAAGCAACTTTGTCGTTGAACATCAATGACGTTTTTAATTCGCGCAAACGCATCAATGAAGTTCAGTTGCCCAATGTAGATTCGTACAGCGAAATGCAATGGCGCGAGCGACAAATTACCTTGTCTTTGACCTTTAGATTCAACAAACAAAAAACCGATCGTGAAAAACCTGCCAAACGCGACAACAACGATGGCGGAGGCGATGAATATCCGGGATAAAAAAAGGAACTCATTTGAGTTCCTTTTTTATTTTCGTCAAAATAAGCTTTTTATTCTGCCGCGGCTTTTTCTGCTTTTTTTGCTTTATATCTTTCATAAAGTGCACCGCCTACCCAATACTGAAGAAATCCGATCAAAAAGATCATCAACCAAAAGCCAATGGTAAGTACAGTTAAGAAAAGCAAAAAGCCTAAGTACTGTGAAAATTCAAACATGTTTCCGGAATTATTGAATTGTACGCAAATGTAACTTTATTATTTTTTGTAACCAACACTAAGAGAAGCTATTTTTTTAAAATAGTTAACAACTTTATGAAGATGTTTTTATTTGGTTGTTGCTGATGAAAATTCAGGCTCAGAGAAGTTTTCTGATTAGTAAAAAATGTATTGTTTGTAATTGATTTTTACTAACTTAGTGGCTCATTCTCCAAAATAATTGCTATGAAAAAATGGAGTCACCTACTGCTATACGCGGTATTGGGTTTGTACGCTTGCATGAATTATGCACAAGAAAAGCAAACCAAAAAAAGTTATTTTCGTTTGGCTCCGCGCATTGGAATTGATTTTCCGACCTACAACAACAATACACCTTATATTGATTACAAACCAGGTATGATGCTCGGTCTTTCGGCTGATTATTATTGGAATTGGTTGGGTCTTGGTGCCGATGTGGATTTTATTCAAAATTCTCCTGAGCACACTTACCCAACTTCATCCTTGGTGAATGCTTCTTCAGTAGCACTGAATGCTTTTGATTTGAAAGAAAAAAAAATCACCAGAATGTTTTATGGTATTGGACCTAATTTTAAATACCAAACACAATCTAAAAAATGGGCGGTGGAACTTACCGGCCGCATCGGTTTTGGTTTTATCCGCGGAGGCGAAACAGAACTGCGAGAAACCACTACATCTGCCCGACAATTGCTCAACTATCATGCGGGTTATGACACTGGGCAATTGCTTTCAGCCAAAGGACAACTTATGTTTACTTATTATTTTGCCCGGCGTTGGGGTTTTAATTTAGGAGCATATTTTTTAAAGCATTTCAACGCTCAAGAAGATTTTAATGCAACAACCGGTTTTTCAGCCGCCTATCAAGCGTATACTTTTGATGCTGCCAGCGGACAAAATCAGTTGCTTAATAACGCGATTAAAAAAAGAGCTGAGCCTTGTGATTGCGATGTTTATTCCAAAGGAATCTTTGCGGGTATTTCTTTTACTTTTCCGCCCAAAATTAATGAACCCAAAAAGAAAGATTGTGTCAATTATGCGCTGACCATTACTGCAAAAGATAAAATAACCCAACAAATTCTACCACATACCGATGTGGTAATCAAAAATGCCAAAGGAGATATAGTGCGCACAGGTACTACGAATGGTTTTGGTGCGGTTACCTTTGACAATCTCACACCTGATGACTACGCGATTGAAGGCTTACACGATGCATCCCCGTTGGTTTCATCATCTATATTAAAATCAGAATTCAAGCCGGATGACACTGTTCAAAAAGAAATTATTTATCAAAATTCGGCACTTATTTTAAACGGTACTGCGGTGGTTTGCAATACAACCAAAACCATCAGCAATGTTTTGGTAACCATGAAAAGCCCAGATAACAAAGAGATTTACACGGCAATAACCGATTCTTTGGGGCAATTCAGCTTCAAACTCAACGCCCAAACAACTTATTTTATTTACGGAAAAAAGGAGCATTATTTTTCGCAAACAGTCAAAGTAAATGCAGCTGACTATGACCGAAAAGTTACTTTGAATGTTCAGGTTAAATTGTGTTTGGATGAAGCTGATTGCGGTAAAGCCATCCGACTTGAAAATATTCTTTATGATTTAGATAAATACGATTTGCGCGATGAGTCAAAAACAGAGCTTGATCGGTTGGTGCAATTCATGAATGATTTTCCAAAAGTCAAAATTGAGCTTTCATCGCATACAGATTCAAGAGCTTCTCATCAGTACAACGATGTTTTGTCTCAAAACCGAGCCAATGCCGCTATTGATTATATGGTTTCACGCGGAATTGAACGACAACGCCTTAAAGGAATAGGTTATGGTGAAAATCAATTGCTCAACGAATGTGCCGATGGAATCAATTGTACTGAAGAGCAACATCAGCGCAACCGAAGAACAGAAATGAAAGTCATTTGTCCAGAAAAAAAATAAACCATGAAAAATTTATTCAAACATAGATTCTGTAAGTTTTCATGGGTAATTTGTTTGCTTGTGATGAGTTGTAGCAAAGACGAAGGATGTGACTATACCGCTGCGGATGATTTTATTCCGGCAGGTTGTACACAACAATCTGATGTTAACCTAAGCACCGGCGTTGATGCCGATGGAAACAGAGTTGAACCCGCACTAGATGCCGTTGATTTGCAATGGCGCGTACTGAACAATCCTCCGCTTTTGTTTTGTGATGACAATCCGTTTGCAGGAACCATCAACGGAAACGCATATTTGATTAACTTCAGTAATTTACCCCAATATGCATGGGTAAATCAACCCAATACAAGCACTTTAGCTCCTATGAATTTGGGTATATATGCTGGGTTTGGTTGTAACAATGCTACCAATGATGACGGGAATATTGTTCCTTATGTTTTTGAACGGTCATTTTGTGTTTTAAAAAACACAGCTATTGATTTTGATCTCAGTTTTAAAGGTGATGACCAACTCAAACTTGAACTCGTGAACAATATCACCAATCAAGTCATTCGTCAAAGTGATTTGTATGTTTATCCACAAAATGCAATGTCATTTGCTGCTACAAACCTTCCGCTTAATGCAGGTAGTTATAGTATTCGCGGTTATTTAGCCAATACCAGCAGCGTTGTTTTAGGTTTTTCAGTCAAGGGTAACATCACGACAACTGCCGGTGATGCGGCTATTTCAAACAACAATTTAGGTTGCTGTGAAAACAACACCATCAGTATTCTGAATCTAATTGACAACAACTGCAATCAAAAATTTGATACCGGTGATCGGTTGGCAAAAAACTGGACCATTCGCGTCAAAAACAACAATGTAGTAGTTAGAACCGCAACAACCGATGCCAACGGAAATATTTTTTTCTCAGGATTATCAAACGGAAGTTATATAGTTGAATTGGTTCCGCAAACAGGTTTTACTTCTTCAGTAACGACCGTCAATGTTACACTCACGGATAATGCGGTAAAAATTGTTGAATTCTTTAATTGCCCACAATAAAAAAAGCCCCACTTTTTGCGAGGCTTTCAAATTTTATAGATTAGGGATTATCCCATGATTTCTTTCACTTTTTTACCGATTTCAGCCGGAGAATCTACTACGTGTATACCGCATTCGCGCATGATGCGTTTTTTGGCTTCAGCGGTATCGTCAGAACCACCAACAATGGCACCGGCGTGCCCCATGGTTCTACCTTTTGGTGCGGTTTCACCGGCAATAAAACCAACTACCGGTTTGCGGTTTCCGTCTGCTTTGATCCAACGAGCAGCATCGGCTTCTAATTGTCCGCCAATTTCACCAATCATGATGATGCATTTGGTTTCCGGGTCATTCATAAGCATTTCAACGGCCATTTTGGTTGTGGTTCCAATGATCGGGTCACCGCCAATACCAATAGCAGTGGTAATGCCCATTCCTTGTTTTACTACTTGATCAGCAGCTTCATAGGTTAAGGTTCCTGATTTTGAAACAATTCCTACGTTTCCTTTTTTGAAAACAAAGCCGGGCATGATTCCTACTTTGGCTTCTTCCGGGGTAATGACACCCGGGCAGTTTGGACCAATCAATACACAATTGCGTTTTTTGATGTAATCATTTGCTTTGACCATATCGGCCACAGGAATACCTTCGGTAATGGTAATGATTACTTTGATTCCAGCATCAGCAGCTTCCATGATGGCATCAGCGGCAAAAGCAGGCGGAACAAAAATAATCGAAGTATCGGCACCGGCTTGGTCAACAGCATCTTTTACCGTATTGAATACCGGACGATCTAAGTGCATGGTTCCTCCTTTACCCGGAGTCACCCCACCTACTACATTGGTTCCGTATTCAATCATTTGAGAAGCGTGAAAAGTTCCTTCGCTGCCTGTAAAACCTTGTACGATTATTTTTGAATTTTTATTAACTAAAACGCTCATGATATATTTTTTTGGTTGTTTTAAATTTTGCTATGCAAATGTATATTTTTTAGTAGTTTTTTCAGGGAATAATTTGAAAATTATTTAGGGCAATTGACTGATTTGAAATCCGCGATACAGCTTGTCATCTTTGATTTCCCAAATGACCATAAAATGCGCTAAAATCATTTCTTCACGCGGATTTTCAATGGTTTTAATGCAATGTGTATAACGTACAGAAACCAGATTTCCTTCTTTTAAAATATGGCTGATTCTGGCTTTTGAACGCACATAAGCTTTGCTCAATTCAGCGGTAAGCGATAAAAGCTGCACTCGGTTGAGTTGTTTAAAACCGGTGCTGCTGTTCCAATCTAAAAGAATATCTGGATGAAGGAATTGATCCATGATTTCCGGGTTAATCAAGGCATCTGACTTGTAAAAATCTTGTATCAGCTTTTTGGACATCTTTATGATTTTAATTGATTAAGTATGTCTGGAATTTTCTTGATGTTGGCCAATTGTTTTAGTTTTTCACGCGATTCTTCAATGGGTGTTCCAAAATATGATTTTCCGCCTTCAACCGATTTGGTCACACCGGTTTGTCCCATAATCACCGCTTTGCTTCCAATAGTGATTCCGCTGGTGGTGCCCACTTGACCCCAAAGCGTTACTTCATCTTCTATGACCACACAACCAGCAATTCCGGTCTGCGAAGCAATCAGACATTTTTTGCCTATTACGGTGTCGTGGCCTACGTGCACTTGATTGTCTAATTTGCTCCCTTCGCCGATGGTTGTGTCTCCGGTAACGCCTCGGTCAATAGTACACAAAGCACCAATACCGACTTTGTTTTCAATCACCACGCGTCCGCCAGAAAGCAATTGATCAAAACCTTCCGGTCGCTTTTTGTAATAAAAAGCATCTGCACCCAGAACGGTTCCGGCATGAATCATCACATCGTCACCAATTACAGTATGGTCATAAATTACCACATTGGAGTGAATCTGACAGTTTTTACCAATCACTACGTGGTTTCCGATAAAAACATTGGGTTGAATTATAGTTCCTTCACCAATAATTGCAGTAGACGCAATACTTGATGAACAGGAGGTAAACGGTCTAAAATGTTGCGTGAGTTTATTGAAATCCCGAAACGGATCCTCTGAAATCAAAAGTGCCTTTCCTTCCGGGCAATCTACTTTTTTGTTGATCAAAACAATCGTAGCGGCTGATTGTAAGGCCTTGTCATAATACTTTGGATGGTCAACAAATACAATATCGCCCGGCTCAACCACGTGAATTTCGTTCATGCCATAGACCAAAAAATCAGCAGGGCCAACGAATTCACAGCCAATCAAAGCGGCAATTTGTTCGAGTGAATGAACTTTCGGAAACTTCATATTACTTTACGCGCTCAATATAGTTTCCGGTGGATGTTTCAATTTTGATTTTATCGCCTTCGTTGATGAATAAAGGAACATTAACCAAAGCACCGGTCTCAACGGTCGCTTGTTTGGTGGCATTGGTAGCCGTATTTCCTTTAACACCCGGTTCGGCATAAGTCACTTCAAGGATAACCGAAGACGGCATATCTACGGACAATGGTAAGTCTGTCTCCGTGTTGATTTGTACCAAAACATTATCGCCTTCTTTTAAGAATTCCGGCGCATCCAGAGCATTTTTGTTCAATGAGATTTGCTCAAATGTTTCAGTGTTCATGAAGTGAAATTCTTCACCTTCGGCATAAAGAAACTGAAATTTGTGCGTTTCAACGCGAATTTCTTCAATTTTATGTCCGGCTGAAAAAGTGTTGTCGATTACTTTTCCGTTGGTAACACTTTTTAATTTTGTTCTAACGAAAGCCGGTCCTTTTCCGGGTTTCACGTGAAGAAATTCAATGATTTTGTAAATGTCGTGGTTGAACTTAATGCACAATCCGTTTTTAATATCTGATGTAGATGCCATTGTTAATATGTTGTAATTGATTATTGATGCTTGTTTAATAACTTCCGGTATAGCCTTTCATGATTCCGCGCGATGAATTTCTAATAAAATCGAGAATTTCGTCGCGTTCCGGGGTGGCTTCCATTTCGGCTTCAATGATGCTTAAAGCCTGAGAAGTATTGTAGTTTTTTTGATAAAGAATTCGGTAAATGTCTTGAATTTCGCGGATTTTTTCGGTAGTGAATCCGCGTCTGCGCAATCCTACTGAGTTAATTCCCACATAAGAGAGCGGCTCTTTGGCTGCTTTGGTAAACGGAGGAACGTCTTTACGAACCAAAGAACCTCCTGAAATCATAGCGTGATCGCCAATATGAATAAACTGATGAATGGCGGCCAAACCTCCGATAACGGCATGTTTTCCGATGATGACATGGCCAGCCAGTGCTACTCCGTTGACAATGATGGCGTTGTCGCCAATTTCACAGTCGTGCGCAATGTGTGCGGTAGCCATGATCAAGCAGTTGTTACCAATGACGGTTTTGCCCGATGCAATGGTTCCTCGGTTGATGGTTACAAATTCACGTATAGTACAGTTGTCTCCAATCACTGCGAGCGAATCTTCTCCGCCAAATTTTAAATCTTGCGGAACAGCTGAGATTACAGCCCCCGGAAATATATTGCAATTTTTTCCGATGCGAGCGCCTTCCATGATGGTGACGTTTGAGCCAATCCAAGTTCCTTCGCCAATCACCACATTGTTATGGATGGTTGTAAAGGGTTCAATAACGACGTTCTTGGCAATTTTCGCTCCCGGATGTACGTATGCTAAAGGTTGATTCATTTTATTGTTTTTTTGAAATTTGCGCCATCAATTCAGCTTCGGCTACCAATTTTCCGTTGGCATAAGCGTTGGCTTGCATGTGGCAAATACCGCGACGAATTGGACTGATCAAATCGCATTTAAAAATTAGGGTATCGCCCGGCAATACTTTTTGTTTGAATTTGACATTGTCAATCTTCATGAAGAACGTCAAATAATTTTCAGGATCCGGCACCGAACTCAAAATCAAGATGCCTCCGGTTTGTGCCATGGCCTCTACGATGATCACGCCCGGCATTACCGGAGCGCCCGGAAAGTGCCCCACAAAAAAGGTTTCATTCATGGTCACGTTTTTCATTCCTACTACATGAGCGTCGGACATTTCAATGATGCGATCAACAAACAAAAACGGTGGTCTATGTGGCAGCAAACGCATGATTTCATGGATGTCCATGAGTGGTTCTTTATTTAAATCATAAGTAGGAACCTGATTGCGCTGCTCAATTTTAATAATTTTAGAAAGTTTCTTGGCAAATTGTGTGTTGACAAAATGACCGGGTTTGTTGGCAATTACTTTTCCTTGAATTCGTGTTCCAATGAGTGCCAAATCACCAATAACATCAAGCAATTTATGGCGTGCTGCTTCGTTGGGATAATGGAGCGTAAGATTGTCTAAAATTCCGTTGGGTTTCACTGCGATTTCTTCTTTGCCAAAAGCCTTTTTAAGATTGGTCATGGTTTTTTCAGAAATCTCTTTGTCAACATAAACTATTGCGTTGTTCAAATCGCCGCCTTTGATCAACCCGCCATCAAGCAGGGTTTCTAGTTCGTGCAAAAAGCTAAAAGTTCTGGCATCGGCAATTTCTGTTTTAAAATCACCCATGGTTTTGAGGGTAGCGTTTTGTGTTCCGAGTACTTTGGTACCAAAATCGACCATGGTGGTTACTTGGTAATCATCGCTGGGCATAACCAAAATTTCACTTCCGGTAGCTTCATCGGTATAAGATATTACTTCTTTGACCACATATACTTTTCGCTCGGCTTCTTGCGTAACTATACCGGCTCTTTCAATTGCTTCTACAAAGAATTTTGATGAACCATCCATAATGGGTGGCTCTGACGCATCAAGCTCTATAATAACATTGTCAATATCACAGCCTACAAAAGCGGCCAAAACGTGTTCAGAAGTTTGAATTTTAACACCTAATTTTTCAAGGTTGGTTCCGCGTTGGGTGTTCACTACATAATTGGCGTCTGCTTCAATGATGGGAGAACCTTCTAAATCAACGCGAACAAAAGTATATCCGTTGTTTTCAGGAGCCGGTTTAAAAGTCATCTTCACTTCTTTTCCGGTATGCAAGCCCACACCTACCAGAGAAACTTCATTTTGGATGGTTTTTTGTTTAACCATTGTATACAATTTTATTATTGATTTTTTTTGTTGAGTTCATTGATTTCATGCACAATCTTAGGCAAATTTCTAAAATGCACATATGATTTGTTGTAATCGCCGTAGTTAAACGCCGGACTACCTTGTAAAACTTCGTTGTCTTTGATGTTTTTGCCAATACCTGATTGTGCTTGTATGCGCACATTGTTTCCGATGGTTAAATGTCCGGCAAAACCAACTTGACCTCCGATGATACAATTTTTACCGATTTTGGTTGAACCCGCCACACCGGTTTGTGCCGCAATAACAGTATTCTCGCCAATTTCTACATTATGTGCAATTTGAATTTGATTGTCTAACTTAACGCCTTTGCGAATAATAGTTGAGCCCATGGTTGCACGGTCAATCGTAGTTGAAGCACCGATTTCAACATTGTCTTCAAGCACAACATTGCCAATTTGTGGAACTTTGGTATATGAACCTTCTGCATTGGGCGCAAATCCAAATCCATCTGCCCCAATAATTGCTCCGGAATGAATCACACAATCATGGCCAATTACAGTGTCAGCGTATATTTTGGCTCCGGCAAAAACGGTAACATTGTCTCCAATTTTTACATTGTCACCAATATAGCTGTTCGGATATATTTTGACATTGTTGCCCAATACAACACGCTCACCCACATAACTAAAACTCCCTAAGTACAGATTTTCACCGTAAGTAGCTGATTTAGAAATAACCGTCTGCTCTTCAATGCCCACTTTACTGGCTTTCATGGCCTGATCGTAGTAAGTAAGCAATTTGGTGAAAGCGAGATAAGCATCTGCCACTTTAATCATGGTTGTGGTCAGAGTTGATTCAGGCACAAAAGTCTGATTGACAATGGTAATGGTGGCCTGTGTGGTATAAATGTGTGCTTCGTATTTGGGGTTGGCCAAAAAAGTGAGTGAGCCCTGGGTGCCTTCTTCAATTTTTGATAAGGTCGAAACTTCGGCATTTGGGTTCCCTACTACTTCACCCTCAAGGATGCCTGCTATTTGCTCTGCTGTAAATTTCATCGGCGGTATTCTGCGTGTGGCCTTAGTTCAGATTTCATGTTGATTCAAAGCGTTTGCTTTTGAACGCACAAAAATATAAAAAATCGGTTTTGGTTGTTAATTTTCGATGAGTTGTTTCGGATAACAAACGTAATATTTAGTCACCGGTTTAGACAGCGCTTTTAAATTGAGCTGATCTGAGGCTTCTACAACGTCTTCAATAGTTTTGTCTTTTTTGAGAATTCTAATCGGTTCGGCTGATTTGTTGTAGGCTTGATTTTTAATTTTTCCTTTAAAAACAAAGTACTGAGCTTCTTGTGCAGAAAGTTTGCTTTGTTGCATCAGACGTTGGCTCAAATCATCTATAAACTCAGGGGCAAACTTATCGCTGCTGAGTTTTATTTTGAGCAAATCACGGTTGATGATCATTTTAGATAAACTACTCAAAATAAAATCATCGTGGGTTTGCCAAGCTTTGAGTGCGCTGATGATATCAAAATCATCTAATTCAGAAAATTTGTGTAAAACTTGTGCATCAAAATGACTGAGTTCAATTTTATGTGTCATAAAAAAAGCCAAAGCATCACTTGATTTAAGAACGGTTCCTTTGAGCGAAAGTTCTTTGGCTCTTTTTAAAATTTTGGTTAAAATTAATTCCGCTACCAAACTGGTTTTGTGCAAATAAGCTTGCCAATACATCAATCGTCTGGCCATCAGAAATTTCTCGATTGAATAAATGCCTTTTTCTTCCATCACCAAAACATCATCCACCACATTGAGCATTTGAATCAGTCGGTCTGAATTGATGTTTCCTTCGGCTACTCCGGTGTAAAAGCTATCGCGTTTTAAATAATCCATTCGGTCCATATCCAGTTGACTCGAGATGAGTTGCAACATAAATTTTCGCGGATATTCACCTTTAAAAACCTGAATAGCCAATGAGAGCTGACCGTTGAATTCACGATTGAGTTCATCCATAAACAACAAGGATAATTGCTCATGACTCACATTCTCAACAATGCTGTGCTCCATAGCATGCGAAAAAGGTCCGTGTCCGATATCGTGCAACAAAATGGCAATCAACAAAGCATTTTCTTCCTCTTTATTAATACTCACTTGTTTAAATCGAAGAACCTCAATGGCTTTTTGCATCATGTGCATACAACCTAAAGCATGGTGAAAACGCGTGTGATGAGCTCCGGGATACACCAAATACGAGAGTCCCATTTGTGAGATGCGTCGAAGTCTCTGAAAAAAAGGATGCTGAATTAAATCATACAACAACGCATTCGGGATTGTGATAAATCCATAAATCGGATCGTTGAGTATTTTGAGTTTGTTGATTTGGCTCACGCTGATTTTATTTTGGCCAACAAAGATAGCAGTTAACATCAAACGGAGGTCAAACAAATAAAAAAAACACCGGTCATTTTAACCGATGTTTTCTCAGGAGATAAATTAAAATTTATGCTGCGTAATAAATCCTGTTGATAGGAATTCCGGCGCCTTGTTTAAGTACTACTTGTTCGTCGGTGAGTGCCCAAACAGTTGTTTCTACCATTTTTTTAGATTGATTGTCTTCAAAGAAAATCTTGATTTTGGAGTGCTCTAAATTACCCAAAGCCAAGGCGCGTTGCAAATCAACCTTTCGCTGACTGATGGCTTGTGGATTGTCAAGAACGTCTGTGTGTGGAAATTTCAACGAGTGAATTTGCTCTTTTGCAATGTTTTCAAAAGGTGTTGCCATAACAGTATTTTTTTGGTTAGTAATAGATTAGGGTTAGGCAATTTAATAAAAAAATATTACAAACCCTTTTCTTGTGTTGATTTATCGATGTATAACGTTAACAGCAAATATTTCATATACCCTACCTCATAAATTTTTCATAACATTGAGCCATAAAATAATCTTATGCTCAGCTTCAATTTTAGTCCTTTTCCCCATCTTGAAACCCAGCGTTTGTTGCTCAGAAGAGTCACTGCTGATGACGCTCCGCAGATATTTGCTTTGCGCAGTAATCCTAAAACCATGAAGTTTATTCCCAGACCTTTGGTCACTTCAATTGAAGAAGCTTTGGAGCATTTTAAGATGATTGACGATAAAATCAACAGCAATGAAGGGATTAACTGGGCTATTACACTCAAAGCAAATCCACAACTTATAGGCATCATTGGTCACTACAGATTGCAACCAGAAAATCATAGAACTGAAATTGGCTATATGATTTTACCTGAATTCAGCGGAAAAGGCTTTACTACTGAAGCCATTGATGCCGTTTTGGCATACGGTTTTGAAGTGATGCAATTACACTCTGTTGAGGCAGTCATTGATCCTGAGAATTTTGCTTCTGAGAAAGTTTTAATCAAAAATGGTTTTGTCAAAGAAGCACATATTTTAGAAAACGAATTATACGAAGGAAAGTTCTGGGATACTGTGATTTATTCGCTTTTGCGCCGAAATTTTCGCAAATAAAAAAGCCGCTGATTTTCACCAACGGCTTGCATTATATTTGTGTTTTTGATTACTGAACAGCTGCGGCTGCATTGACATTTCCGTAACCTAATTCAGAATTTCTGTTCGGGTAAAAACTTCCCGACTGACGCATTTTGGTTAAAACCTGATCGCGTGTCCAGGTGGTGTTTTTTGACCAAACCAAAGCAGCGATTCCGGCGGTGGTCGCGGTGGCTACTGATGAACCACCCACATAGTTGGTTTGATTGTCGTAATAACTATTCACCGGAACCGTATTGCCCGAGACTGAACGTTGCATCACTACGGTAAAATCAACTTTACTACCGCTGTGACAAACATCGCATTTTTGCGGACTTGCTCCTTCTTTTACACCGGTAACCGCTACCGTTTCAGGCATCCAGGCCGGAAAAATAACCCCGACAAAAGTGGTAAAACTGGTTGAAGTTCCGGCGGCACAAAAAATCAATTTCCCTTTGCTATAGGCATATTTAATCGCGTCTTCTATTTTTCCGACTGAGAAAACATAACCCATAGACATGGATATAATTTTTACACTGGTATTGTTGCCCAAAGCAGTAAAAGCTTTTTTCACACCTTCTTGTTCTTGATAGCCATCTAAAACTACATTTGAAGCCGCACGATAAGTCACCAAATTGGCATTATAAGCAACTCCAACGGGCATTCCGCGGTTGTTTCTAGGTGCAGTAGCCACCGAAGCCATACTCGTTCCGTGACCACATTGATCATTCGGCCCGTCAGTAGTGGTACTCCAAGGCCAAATTGAATCTACATAAACCCCAAATTTTTGAATGGTTCGTCCGGCAGAATCACCGTTGTTGAAATTAGTTCCGAGCAAAGTTTGATTCGGAGAAACACCAGTATCAACAATACCAATAGTAACCCCACGGCCGGTACTGTAATTCCAAGCCGTTGGAATGTTGTGCTGATAAAAAGTCCACGGAGCTTTGGCGTTGGGTGATACCGTAGTATAATCGGCTGTACTTAAAGCCACCGTATCAAATCCACATCCTGATGAACCCGAAGAACTCGAAGCTGCAGAACGATTATTCGCTGCATTTTTTAATGCCACATAACGATAATCAGCCGGCTCAATGTATCGAATAAACGGGCTTTTGCGCAGCGCAATGATGGTTTCTTGGTTGTGTATGACCACATTTAATTGGGTTAAATACCGATCGGCAGAAATCAAAATTTTATCCAATGGTTGATTTTCATACTGAGCAATGGTTTGTAATAATTCATCTTGAATTTTGGCTTGATTGGCTGATTTGCTTCGGTCAAAATCTGATGCATTGTTGCCAAAACCAATACTGACCAAGAAATTTCCTTGGGTAATGGCACTCCAAAGCATATGAGATGAAGCATTTTTCCAGCGAAAATCTTCACCAATCATGGTTTTCTTATCAATTTCAGCATTGATTTGCGCAGTAGACATCGGCTCTTTTTGCGCTGATGGAATTGAAATTTCAGATTCTGAATTGTGGTCAGAGCAAGCCACTGCAAAGGCCAGAATCAAACTGTATCGAGCTAGTTTTTTAATCATAAGTCATTGTTTTATTGAAGGTTTAAAAACGAATTTAGGTAAATAATTCATCCAAACCAACCACAGCCCGGTAGTTTATTCACTTTTTATTTAACAACAATTTGCCGAAGAGCATTTCTTGAGATAATGATTTGTATTACCTTTGCGCTCCTATGCAAAAAGCAGCTGACATACGCAACAAACGCGCGCGGTTCGATTATGAAATACTCGAAACCTACACGGCCGGTATTGTGCTTACAGGAACTGAAATCAAATCAATTCGTTTGGGCAAAGCCAATATTACCGAAGGTTTTTGCGAGTTCAACGATCATGAGCTTTTTGTAATTAATACCTATGTTGAAGAATACGCTTTTGGCAATCAATTCAACCACAAAGCCCGCAGCGAACGCAAATTATTGCTCAATAAACGCGAGCTTAAATCACTGCACAAAAACGTTCAGGTGAAAGGTTTGACGATTATTCCGCTCAGGTTGTTCACCAACGAAAACGGTTTGGCCAAACTTGAAATTGGTTTGTGTCGCGGAAAGAAAACCTATGACAAACGCGAATCGCTTAAAGAACAAGATACCAAGCGCGATTTAGACCGACTCAAAAAGAGTTTTTAATTTTAACGCAACGTCTTTATTTAAGACTACATGAAAGATTTACTCAAAAAAGCGCGCGAAAACAATGGTTTTACGACTCGTCAAGTTTCATTGCTTTTAAACATTGATCAAGCTTTAATCAGTAAATTTGAAAACGGTCAACGCATGCCTACAAGGGTACAAATTAACCAGTTTTCAGAACTTTTAAAAATTGATTTAGAACTACTTACAGTAGCCTGGTTCAAGCAAAAGATACTTAAAGAAATCAATCATGATGCTTTGGGTTTGCGCGCACTCAGAGAACTCGAAAAAGAACTTTCACCTACAGATTCCTCAGCCTTAGACGAACTGTTTCAAGAAATGGAATCACTCAAAAATAAAATGGAAAGCCTGCGCCAAAAAGGAGTTTAATTTTTGTTTTCTAAAAGCGGAACAAATCTGAATTCACCAAATTCGTGCTTTTCAAATTGAGTGGCATTTTTGCGAATAAGCATGGTCATGATTTGGTGTTTTTCACCCAGCGGAATCACCAAACGTCCACCAACTTTAAGTTGCGCCATGAGCGCTTGCGGAATAATCGGAGCACCGGCTGTAACAATAATACTGTCAAAAGGTGCGTGATTCGGCAAGCCTTTATAACCATCGCCAAAAGACAAATGTTTGGGGCGAATGTTCAGTTTCGGGAGTAAAATAGAGGTTTGTTTGAACAACTCATTTTGGCGTTCAACGCTATACACTTTAGCGCCCATCACACACAAAATAGCGGTTTGATATCCTGAACCTGTGCCAATTTCAAGAATTTTGTGATCTTTTTGCACTTCGAGCAACTGACTCTGAAAAGCCACTGTATAAGGCTGTGAAATAGTTTGCCCGGCACCAATCGGAAAAGCTTTGTCTTGGTAGGCAAAATCTTCAAAACTTGAATTCAAAAACAAATGGCGCGGCACTTTGCGAACCGCCTCCAAAACGCGTTCATCGGTGATGCCTTTTTCTTTGAGTTGGCTGGCCAATTGATTTCTGAGTCCTTGATGTTTACTGGTATCTCTCACCTTTTCTGAATATTTTTTGGGCGTAAAATTCTGTGGGCAAATATAATTTTTTGAAGCTTTTTCCCGCCATTCGCTCTATCTTTTTTTTTCGTTCCTCTAAAAAAAGGATGCTGCTGCTGTCGGGGCTAAAATATTCAGCTTGGCAGAATCATTCCAATCCAATTAATTTCTATTTTTGCTCAAAACTATATTATATGTTAAAAGTCGGCGTACTGGGTGCCGGTCATCTCGGTAAAATTCACCTGCGTTTATTACAACAATCTGAAAAATATGAATTGGTAGGTTTCTATGATGAAAACCCGGAATATGCCGAAAAAATAGCTGCCGAATTTGGCTATAAACGGTTTGACACCATCGCAAAACTCATTCATGCCGTTGATGTGATTGATATTGTCACGCCTACGCTTTCACATTACAAATGCGCCAAAGTAGCCATCAAATCGGGCAAGCATGTATTTATTGAAAAACCCATCTCAAATACGGTTGCAGAAGCCGAAGAAATCATTGCGCTGGCCCAAGAATACAACGTCAAAGGACAAGTCGGCCACGTAGAAAGGTTCAATCCGGCTTTTATTGCCGTCAAAGATCAAATTGAAAATCCGATGTTTATTGAAACGCATCGTTTGGCTGAGTTCAACCCGCGCGGCACCGATGTTCCGGTGGTTTTAGATTTGATGATCCACGACATTGACGCTATTTTGAGCGTGGTGAAATCAAAAGTAAAAGCGGTGCATGCCAGCGGTGTATCGGTTTTGAGTCAGTCGCCGGATATTGCCAATGCGCGTTTAGAATTTGAAAACGGCTGTGTAGCCAACATTACTTCAAGTCGTATTTCGATGAAAAATATGCGCAAGTCGCGCTTCTTTCAAAAAGATGCTTATATCTCGGTTGATTATCTGGATAAAATCTGCGAAGTGGTTAAAATGAAAGACGCGCCCGAAGTGCCCGGAGATTTTGACATGATTTTACAAAATGCCGAAGGGGAGCGCAAACAAATCTATTTCAACAATCCTGAGGTTGCGCCCAACAATGCCATTTTAGATGAACTCGAAACTTTTGCCGATGCCATCAACCACAACACCACACCTATTGTTACACTCGAAGACGGAACCGAAGCTTTGCGCGTAGCCTATCAAATCATTGAATCTTATCAAAAATAAAATATACACTTTATGAAAAATATTGCAGTTATCGGCGCAGGAACCATGGGCAACGGAATCGCTCACACTTTTGCCCAAAGCGGATTTACCGTAAAACTCATCGACATTTCTGAAAAATCACTCGACAAAGGCATGGCCACCATTGCCGCCAATTTAGACCGAATGGTTGCCAAAGGAACCATCACCGAAGCCGACAAGCACCAAACCATTGGCAACATCATCACTTATACCGACATCAAAGATGGCGTAACCGGAGTTGATTTGGTGGTGGAAGCTGCCACCGAAAACGTCGATTTAAAACTCAATATTTTCAAACAACTCAGCGAAGTTTGCGCGCACAATACCATTTTGGCGACCAATACTTCATCAATTTCGATTACCCAAATTGGTGCCGTGGTAGTGCATCCGGAGCGCGTGATTGGAATGCATTTTATGAATCCGGTGCCGATTATGAAACTCGTTGAAATCATCCGCGGATACAATACGACCGATGAAGTGACCAAAATCATCATGGAATTATCCGTAAAATTGGGCAAAGTTCCGGTTGAAGTAAACGACTATCCCGGATTTGTAGCCAATCGTATTTTGATGCCGATGATCAACGAATCCATTGAAACTTTATACAATGGCGTAGCCGGCGTTTATGAAATTGACACCGTGATGAAGCTCGGAATGGCGCACCCGATGGGGCCATTGCAATTGGCTGACTTTATTGGTTTGGACGTTTGCTTGGCTATTTTAAATGTCATGTACGACGGATTTAAAAACCCAAAATATGCGCCTTGTCCGCTACTGGTAAACATGGTGCGTGCCGGCAAACTAGGCGTTAAATCTGGTGAAGGTTTTTATGACTACAGCGAGAGCAAAAAGGCCGAAAAAGTAGCCAAAATGTTTGCTAAAAACTAAATCATCAAGTGGCACAACTCATTCCTTTTAAAGCAGTTCGCCCCACGCCCGATAAAGTCGGATTGGTGACTTGTCGTACCTACGATGATTACAGTCCTGCTGAACTAGCGGCTTGGCTTGATTTTAATCCGTTTTCATTTTTGCATGTGCTCAATCCGGCCTATGTAAACGCCCAAAAAATCGGATTAGAAAAACGCTTTAAGAATGTTGCGCACAAATACCACGATTTTAAAGCCGAAGGTGTTTTTGTTCAAGATGTAACGCCCTGTATTTATTTGTATGAAATCAAGAATAAACTACAAACTTTTACAGGTTTTGTAGCCGGAACTTCGATTGCTGATTATCAGAACAACATCATCAAAAAACACGAAGATACGTTTCAGTACCGCGTTGAATTGTTCAAAGATTATTTACACCAAACGCGTTTTAATACTGAACCTGTTTTGATCATGTATCCAGACCAAGTTGAACTTAATCATTGGATGCAACAAAAAAAGACAACAAAGTCATTATACGAGTTTTCAACTACCAACAAAGAAAAGCACACGCTCTGGAAAATAGAGCAAGCCGACGAAATCTTGTGGTTGCAAAAACAGTTTGAGCAAATTCCTGAATTATACATTGCCGATGGTCATCACCGATCGGCCTCGGCAGAAATGCTCTATGAGCAAGACCGCGCTCAAGGCGATGAACGACTTGACTTTTTCATGAGTTTTTTAATTGCTGAATCAGACATTAAAATCTACGAATTTAACCGTATGGTGCGCGACCTCAATGGTTGGTCAGCAGAAGCTTTTCTTGAAAAACTCAACGAAAATTTTATTGTTAAAGAAAAAGGTCACGAAGTTTGGAAACCCGAAAGTAAATACGAATTTGGGATGTATCTGAATGGAACTTTTTATGCATTATTTTATAGACAATCAACTGAAAATTCCTCTGAGATTCTGGATAACCTCGATGCGCAAATTCTCTATGATCAAGTGCTCAAACCTTTGTTGGGCATTTATGATTTGCGCAATGATGAACGCATTGATTATATTCCCGGAAAACAATCCATCAACACACTCAAAGAAATCATTGACGAAGGTGAGTTTGAAGTGGGTTTTATGCTCTACCCCACAGCTGTTTCAGAAATCAAAGCTTTGGCCGACCAAGGATTGATCATGCCGCCCAAAAGCACCTACATAGAACCCAAATTCAGAAGTGGACTTTTGATTTATGAACTTTAATGAATTGGCCCATGTCTATTGCTCAAAATCTACAAAAAATATTAGCTGAACTTCCGGAACATGTTACTTTGGTAGCGGTCTCAAAAACCAAACCTATTGAAGATATTCTTGAAGCATACCAAGCTGGTCAACGTATTTTTGGCGAGAATAAAGTTCAAGAAATGACCGATAAATGGCAGCAATTACCCAAGGATATTCAGTGGCATATGATTGGTCATTTACAAACCAACAAAGTCAAATATCTCATGCCTTATATACAACTTATTCACGGCGTAGATAGTATAAAATTGCTGCAAGAAATCAATCGTCAAGCAGTGCGTTGGCGCAAGCAAATCAATTGTTTGTTGCAAGTACACATCGCACAAGAAGATACCAAATTTGGGTTTGACGCTACAGAAATAGAAAAATTATTGCACAGCGAAGAATTTAAATCATTTCAGAATATTCAAGTGCGAGGCTTTATGGGCATGGCCACTTTTACCGATGACCCAACACAAATCAAAGCTGAATTTACTTCGCTCAAAAATATTTTTGACCAATACCAAAATTTAAATTTACCCAACTTCAAAGCTCAGATTTTATCTATGGGCATGTCGGGCGATTATGCCTTGGCCATTGAATGCGGCAGTAATATGGTACGTATAGGCAGCAGTATTTTTGGTAGCAGATAATTTAATCAAAACAGATGTACGCAATTCTTGACATAGAAACTACCGGCGGCGCCTACAACGAAGAAGGCATCACTGAAATTGCTATTTACCGTTTTGATGGGCACCAAGTCGTGGATCAGTTTATTAGTTTGGTCAATCCTGAGATTCCCATTCAGCCGTTTGTGGCCAAACTTACCGGAATCAACAACGCTATGTTGCGTTCGGCTCCGAAGTTTTACGAAGTAGCCAAACGCATCATTGAGATTACCAAAGATTGCATCATCGTTGCGCACAATGCCTCGTTTGATTACCGTATTCTCAGAACCGAATTCAAAAGGTTGGGCTATAAATTTGAACAGAAAACGCTTTGTACGGTTGAACTTGCCCAAGAACTCATTCCTGATCAAAAATCATATAGTTTAGGAAAACTCGTGCGCGCTTTGGGCATTCCGATGGCCGACAGACACCGAGCCAGCGGCGATGCGATGGCTACAGTAAAGTTGTTTAAACTTTTATTAGACAAAGATTTAGAAAAAAACATTGTTCAAAAATACATTCAGTCTGAAGTCATTAAAGGCATGGCGCCCAAACTTGCTGATATTGTTGAAAGTTTACCTTCAGTTACCGGCGTGTATTACATCCACCGCGAAGACGGAAAAATCATCTACATCGGCAAAAGCAAAAACATTCGGCGCAGAGTAAACCAACATTTTACGGGCACCACCAACAAATGCAAAAAAATTCAGCTCGAAGTGTTTATGGTTACTCATGAAGAAACCGGAAGCGAGCTTATTGCACTGCTCAAAGAAAGTCAAGAAATCAAATTACATCAGCCTATTTACAACCGTTCGCAGCGCAAAAGTATTTTTCAATGGGCATTGTATTCTGAAGTAGATGCGCAAGGGTACATCAACTTAAAACTGCAAAAAGCCGACGGTCGCAAAAAAGAAATCACAGCCTTTACTACTTTTCAAGAAGGCAAAAACGCACTGTTTAGAATCACAGACAAATACAAATTATGTCAGAAACTCAATGGTATTTACAACAGCACTAGCAACTGTTTTCAGTATACCATCAAAGAATGCAACGGCGCGTGTATGGGTCAAGAATCGCCTGAAGTCTACAATGAGCGCGTAATGGAATTCATCAACAACCATCAGTTTGAAAATAAAACCATGGTCATTGTCTCGCGCGGTCGTCATGTAAATGAACGCTCGGCGGTGCTCATAGAAAACGGCATCTACAAAGGCTACACTTTTTACGATTTAAACTACCAAATTCGCAACATCGGCATCTTGAAAAACATTCTGATTCCAATGCAAAACAACCGCGATGTCCGCATGATTATTCAAGGCCAGTTGCGCAAAGACAAGCGTTTGAAATTGATTTATTTTTAGGCAGCTATTCCCGCTGTTCGTTGTATCTTTGGCGCTTCAGAACGCCGCCAAAGGATGCCACTTCCATCGGGGCTGATTGTTGTATATGAAACACCTCATTGTTATTGTTGGGCCTACTGCCATCGGAAAAACGGCTTTGAGCATTCGTTTGGCTCAATCATTCGGTGCCGAAATTCTCTCTTGTGACAGCCGACAATTTTTTCAAGAAATGAGCATCGGAACGGCTGCACCCAGCGCCCAAGAACAATCGGCTGCGCCCCATCATTTTGTACAGCAATTATCAATTCACCAACATTACACTGTGGGCGATTATGAAAAACAAGCCATGGCCCTACTCGACCAATTATATCAAAAAACAGATATTGCTATTTTGGTGGGCGGCTCAGGTTTGTATGTAGATGCGGTGCTCAAAGGTTTTGACACTTTTCCGGAAATCAACTCTGAGGTTCGTCAAACCGTACAACAACAATATCAAGAAAAAGGGTTGCCCTATTTGCAAGAACAACTCAAGCTTTTAGACCCGGAATATTACCATAAAATTAGCGCAGAAAACCCGCAAACACTGCTCAATCCGCAGCGTATGATGCGTTTTGTAGAAGTTTGTTTAGGTACACAAAAACCGTATTCCTCTTTTTTGAATCAAAAGCAAACGCAAAGAAACTTCACGCCTATCATCATAGGCTTAGAGGCTGAACGCTCGGTTTTGTATGACCGCATCAACCACCGTGTTGATTTGATGATTGAGCAAGGTTTGCTGGATGAAGCCAAAAGTTTATATCCGTACAAAGATTTAAATGCACTGCAAACGGTTGGTTACCGAGAATTGTTTGCTTATTTTGATGGTCAAGAATCTTTAGAAAAAGCTGTTGAAAACATCAAAACCAACACACGTCATTTTGCCAAGCGACAACTTACTTGGTTCAAACGAACGCCTGAGGTAACTTGGTTTGATTACACTACAAATGCCCAAAACATTATTGAATTTGTGCAACAAAAAATAAAAGAAAATGCCCATAGCGCCTGATTTTAATTCTGTTTTAAGCCTAGATTGGGATATTAATTTTATTCAGTGTATGCCCAATGGTTTGCTCAAATACACTGAATTGTGTCAGCTCATGCAGCTCACCGCTGCCAGACATTCAGAATTGGGCGGCATTAGTTTTACTGATATGCAAGTGCATGACCAGGCATGGGTGCTCAGCAGAATGCGCGTTGAAATCAACAAACTTCCGCGATGGAGAGATCAGGTAACCATTAAAACTTGGATTAATTCATTAGAAAATTCACGTTCAGTTCGCGCATTGGAATTATGGGTCAACGACCAAAAATATGTGGGCGCTGAAACTTTTTGGGCCGTTTTCAACACGCGTTCACGCCGGCCTGAAGGTTTGATTTTACCGCATGAACATTTTGAAAAATTCCCTGATTGGCGCGCTACACATAATACTTTTGACAAGGTTTTACCGGTTTATGATTCACCGGTTTTATACAAACATCGCGTGGCCTTATCTGATTTGGATATTGTCAACCATGTGAACCACGTAAAATATTTGGAATGGTGTTTAGATGTTTTGCCTAAAGAAGTTTTACTGGAACAAAAAATCAAAGCTTTTGATATGAACTTTATCAAAGAACTTTCTTGGAGCGATGAAATTGTGGTGCGCGGAAGTATAGCAAACCATCTGATGAAGATGAGCATTCACCGCGATGATTCGGCGGTATTTAGTTTGGCTTTGGAACAGAATTGATGAGTATTCGTGCTGCGCTAGCCCTCTGCCTGTGGTGGCAGGCGATTGAAGCAAAGTGCCGTTCACTGCGAAAAGCGGGACACGAGCTCCTAAAGAGCGAACTGACGAAGTAAATAGCTTCTCATAAAAAAAGCCCTGATTACTCAGAGCTTTTGTATTTAACTGGCCATTTTGTTTTTGACTACTAATCTAAAACCTTCGCCGTGTATGTTGAGGATTTCTACGTCTTCATCAAGTTTGAGGTATTTGCGCAGTTTGGCAATGTATACGTCCATGCTTCGTGAAGTAAAGTAGTTGTCGTCTCTCCAGATTTTGGTAAGTGCCAACTCGCGCGGCATCAGGTCATTCTCATACATAGCGAGCATTTTGAGCAACTCGTTTTCTTTTGGAGATAATTTAATTGGCTCTTCGTTTTTGAACGTTAAGAATCTCAATTTTGAATTCAGATGGAATTGACCAATTTGGAACTCAAATTTAACATTCTCAGGTTTGGCATCAGAGGCTTTGCGTTGAATAATGGCTTTGATTTTCATGAGCAAAACCTCAGAATCAAAAGGTTTGTTCAAATAATCGTCGGCACCTACTTTATAACCTTTGAGCACATCTTCTTTCATAGATTTGGCTGTTAAGAAGATGATTGGCACTTCTTTGTTTTTTTCGCGGATTTCTTTGGCTAAAGTATAGCCATCTTTATAAGGCATCATCACATCAAGGATGCACAAATCATAGGTGTCTTTTTTGAATTTCTCAAAGCCTTCCATGCCGTTTTTGGCCAAGGTGACTTCAAAGTCGTTGAGTAATAAGTAATCTTTGAGGATGGCTCCGAAGTTTTGATCGTCTTCGACCAATAGGATTTTTTTGGTTTCGGTGTTCATAGCAAATATAGTTTTAGTTGATTAGTTGCATATTTAATTGATGAGTGGCAGTTTTAAAATAAAGGTGCTGCCTTTTCCTTTTTCGCTTTCTACGAATATCTGACCGTTGTGGTCATCGACAATTCGTTTTACGTAGGCCAAGCCTAAACCATGGCCTTTTACGTTGTGTACATCACCGGTGTGCTCACGGTAAAACTTCTCGAAAATTCTTTTTTGAGCAGCTTTACTCATGCCGATACCTTGATCTTTAATTTTTACTATAACGTAATCTTTAACATTTTCAGTATAAATATCAATTTTGGGCGCATCGACAGAATATTTAATCGCATTGTCCAGAATGTTGACTATTACATTGGTAAAGTGTACATCGTTGAGCAAAACGGTGGTTCTTGTTGCATCAAAATGCGCTTCAATACTACCTTGGCGGTCTTCAATAATTAAATGAACGTGCTCAATGGCTTCTTCAATAATTTCATTGAGTTGATGCGATTCTTTGCTGATGTCTAACTCTTTCTTTTCAAGTTTAGAAATGCGCAATACATTTTCAACCTGAGCATGCATGCGTTTGTTTTCATCGCGAATCATTTGCAAATAGCGCTGAACTTTTTCTTTATCATCAATTACTTTAGGACTTTTTATAGCATCTAAAGCTAAATTGATGGTTGCGATGGGCGTTTTAAACTCATGCGTCATGTTGTTGATGAAATCAGTTTTAATTTCAGAAATCTGACGCTGACGAATAAGTTGGTTCAGTGCACTGGCATAAGCAATCACAATAACCAAAGTAAAAATAATTGACAACAAGGTTATGCCCACGAGTTCAGAAAACAAGAATTTTTCTTTGTGCGGAAAACTTACTAAAAGTTGGTATTTAGTATTGCCTTCGTTGTCTGTAAAAACCGGAATTGAATAGGTTTTATCTTTCTGGTAATTAAAATTTTCTGACTGTATTTTGGTGGCCAATCCGTTGCTATAGATGCTAAATTCAAAAGGAGTTTTTACTGAGTATTGACGGAGTTCATCGTGCAGTAATTGTTGAAGTCGCTCTTTAGAAACCCGATCTTGCAAAGGTCTGGATACTGCAATATCTCTGAAAAAGATTTCAAATTGTGCATTGTCTAAAATATCCATTCTTCCGGCTTTCTTGATTTTAACATCGGGCGTAATTTTTTGTTGCATGCCCGCTTTGTCAATATTACCGTTGTTGTATATTTCTGTAACTCTTTTAGAAGTAAAATTCTTGAGTTTGATACTGTCTACTTTTTTGTCAAAGAGCGTTGAAGATATGTTGTAATCTTCTGAAATAATGTTGTTTGAATAAATAATAGTTTCGTTGGTTCTGGAATCGCGTTGGTAATAACCAAATTCTAAAAAATCACTTTTTTGCGGTTCCTTACCTATGCTGTCTTTAAGTTTTTTGTATTTGTCAATAAATCTAAGCGCTTCATCTTGTTCAAGTTTATTAGCCACATTGCCAATGACTTGTTTGACATGAAACCTAAATTGTTCTTCATTGTTTTTAAATGAAGTATTGAACCAATAAACTTGTACGAGTATGATGCCGATTAACGACAAGCTCATAAGCAAGACAAGCAATCGAAAAAACAATTTATTCATCGAATCAAAATTAACATTTTAACATTTAGCCAATAAATAGATTAACCAAACATTAACACGCGGGCTAAATTTTAAATAATTGACAGTTTTTTTAGAATTTCATTGACTTGTCGTTGTGTACTCTCTGTCGTTACATTTTCAATAACAAAATCGCTTTGGGAAATACGCTGCTCATCGGTCCATTGATTGTTTATTCTGGCTAATACCGATGATTGATCAACTCCATCCCGTTTCATAACCCGTCGGATTCTTTCCTCAATGGGTGCAACTACTGAGATAATAAAATCACAATCATGATAACTGCCGCTTTCAAATAAAATAGCAGCTTCTCGAATCACATAAGGTTCATTTTGCTTTGTCTCAAGCCAGGTTTGAAAATGTTCTTTTACAGCTGGATGAACAATTGCGTTGAGCTGCTTCAACTTTTCAGGATGATTGAAAACTAGTTGCGCCAACTTTACTCTAGATATTTGCTGATTTTCAATGACTGAATCACCAAAAGTATTTTTTATTTGATTAATGATTTCAGATTGCTGAAGTATTTTTTTGGCTTCGTCATCGGCTATATAAACTGGAATTCCAGCAGCTATAAACTGTTTTGCTACAGTAGTTTTTCCGCTACCAATACCGCCTGTTAAACCAATAATTTTTGTCATTTTTTAAAGAATAAATCCGGAAAAGCTTCTTGTGGATTTTGTTTGAGTAATCTTATTTTAATCAGCGATTCAATAAAGCCTAATCCATAACCTTGAAACTGTTTCCAAGCTGCTTTCACTGATAATAAACCAATAAGTATATTTCGATTCTGAAAAGAAGAAAAAAGAAATAACAAAAAGAAATAAGCAAAATATAGTTTTAGAAGATTGTCTTGTGCAAAGATGAGCAAGAATAAAGCTAAATAAAATCCTGTTATGAAGATGGTCGGAAAAAAATAAGACCATTTTCGGTATTCCGGATGCCAAGAGTCAAGAATGGGCCTGGCTTTACCAAATTTGTTGACCTGATTGTAGAACTTGTCCCAATCAATTCGGCGTTTGTGATATACATAGGCTTCAGAGATCAATCTGGTTTCAAAGCCCAATTGCCATAATCTGATGGATAAATCTGGATCTTCACCCGGATGAATTGAACCAAATCCGCCGGAAGCTTCAAAAGCTTTCTTTGAAATGCCCATATTAAAACTACGTGGTTGAAATTTGTTGATGCTTTCTGATCCACCGCGAATTCCACCGGTTGTCAAAAAGGAAGTCATAGAGAAATTAATGGCTTTTTGAACATTTGAAAAAGACTTTAGAGCTTTGTCGGGCCCACCATAACAGTCTACATAATTAATTTGAAATGCTTTTTCAACTTCTGAAAGATAATTATTGGGGATGATGCAGTCAGAATCAAATAATATAAAATATTCTCCTTGTGCGTGCTTCATTCCATAGTTTCTGGAGTCTCCGGGACCTGTGTTCGCTTTTGACAAATAAGTCATCTGAAGTTTTCCTTTGTATTTTTCAACTATAGCGAGCGCCGGTGTAGTAGAACCGTCTTCAACAATAACCACTTCAAATTTTTGCTTGAAATCTTGTTTGGTTAAACTCTCAAGTAATTCATCAAGTTCCCCTGGCCGATTATATACCGGAATGATTATAGAAAAAAGCATTCAAATTATTTTTAAACAAAGATAAATGATATTAAAAACAAAAGCCACCCTTTTGAGGTGGCTTTTAAATCTTGAAGATATATTAACTATCTCTTATTGATTTTGATGGTTTTTACTTGGTTGTCTGAAGTTACTTTTACTAAGTAAGTTCCACTGGCCAAGGCAGACATATCAACTTGAGTTAAGTTATTGCTAGTTTTTGCCATTACTTCTTGACCCAATAAGTTGAATACTGAAACAGAAGAAATGTTTTTCACATAGTTCAAGTTCAAAACGGTATCAACCGGGTTTGGATAGTAAGCAAAATTTGCATTGTCAAAAGTACTCGTTGCCATAGTCACGTCATAAACGGATAATTGGAATTCTCCGTCATTACCTGTTCCATAAGTCCAAACACCAACATATGCTGTATCACCAGGGTTCAAGCCTGTTAAATCAACTTTAGAGAAGTTTCCGTTTCCGGTATCATCATCACAACCAACTTCAGTTAAAGCCCCACAAGTACCAGTGAAAACACTCAATACTGAGTCTGTCATAGCAGTACCCGCAGCAGCATCAGTTTCAACAGTAAATGAACCAGAAGCTGGAATAGTAAAGCTATACCAAACCTCATTTTTGCGATTGGTTTGACAGTTAAAAGTTAAACCAGTTGTTGCGTTAGCAGAAGCGTTAGTTCCAACAATTGCAAAATCAGCAAATGCAGTCCCAACAGTAATTGGCTCAGCATTATCACAATCATCATTAGCTGGTGGCGGAGGCAAAGTTCCTACGCAAACATCAAACGTTGGGTCTTGTAATGGAGTAGCTGTGTATGAATAAACACGAATGTAATAAGTTTGACCAACAACTAGTCCGGTTGGGTTGCTTGTATTAGCATCTGAACATGAATTGGCAACTAAAGTAAGTCCAGTGCAATCACCTTCCCATAATGAATGGAACAAATCAGTTGTTGAACCAACAACGTTATTCAAGCTAATTTGATGTCTTGTATCAGTAGCAACAAATGAGAACCAAACGTCATCATCTTCGTTTCCGGCACAAGCAGTAGCATCGACGTTTGATTGAGTTGCACCTACTAATGTTCCTGAAGTTACTGAACCACATGATAAATCTGGGTTAACGGTTACTACATAAGCACCAGTACATTCATCGTTATCCGGAGCTGATGGTGGAGTCTGACATGTTAGCGACAAATCAAATACAGTGGCAGGGTCGCCATTGATCCAACTTCCTACGTGTGCATAATATACAGTTCCATCAACAGTACTAAAAGAAACCGGAACAGTCAAATCACCTGAACCTGCTGCCGCCAAACAAGTACCTGCAGAGAATCCGCTGCAAGTTCCATCTGTACTGGCGTATACTTCAACTTGCGGACCTTCATCATTAGAAGCTGTAGCAGTTAATGTAAAAATTTGACCATCTCCTACAAAAGTATACCAAACGTCATCGCCAATTGTTCCGACACATGATGTTGAAGTTCCTCCGCTAGCACCTTCAGTTGTTTGTGCAGTCAAAGTATCTCCACATACCATGGTCACAGCATTCGAACAATCATCATTAGCCATTGGACAAGCGTAAATAACAAAAGCGTCGCTTACAACTTTACAGAGATCATTGTCATCATTTGTTACTGTTAAAGTAACACTTGTTCCAAATGGATAGGGTCCAAAAGTAACCAAACCTGTTGAAGATACTGATTGAGTTGCACTTGCTTGATCATCACTTACAGTAACAGATGAAGCTGAACCAAGACTAGTGATATCAGCAACAATATTGAATGATGAATTGTCACAGTCTCTCTCTGTTGTAAAAGTTGCTGTAGATGGAGTACAAGGTGGAATTCCGCAAATATAAGATCTAGTTCTCAAATCTTGTGAAGCGCCACATTGATCATCGGTATGAGTGTAAAAACGAACCACCCCATCAATATCTGCAACCCACACCAAAGGCGTTACACCAAAAGCCGCAGCTGCTGTTCCGTCTTCAGATCCGATAGTAATAAAATCAGTAGCAATTGAACTACTAAAAGTGTAGGTTTCGCCAGCTGTAACATTCACAAGCGAATACTCACTAGCGTATCCTAAGGTTGTAATACTTGTAACGACAAGTCCGGTACAGTCTGTTGCTGTTGAAGTTGCAGTTGGATACTGACCTTCAATAGCATCAAGACATTGAGCTTGAGATGCAACCGAAAGTAGCAATCCAATGCCCAAAAAGATTTTTGTAATTTTTTTCATATTGTTATATTATAGTTAATACCGGCTAAAAATAAGAATAATATATCAAACAAAAAAGCCACCCTTTTGAGGTGGCTTCATTTTTTTGGAAAATCAATTATTTCTTATTGATTTTAATAGTTTTTACTTGGTTGTCTGAAGTTACTTTTACTAAGTAAGTTCCGCTACTCAAGGCAGACATATCAACTTGAGTAAGGTTGCTGCTAGATTTAGTCATTACCTCTTGACCTAATAAATTGAATACTGAAACTGCTGATATGTTTTTTACATAATTTAAGTTCAATACAGTATCAACCGGGTTTGGATAATATGCAAAATTAGCATTGTCAAAAGTTGTATTAGCCATGGTTGGGTCATAAACCGACAATTGGAATTCACCATCGCTACCGGTTCCGTAAGTCCAAACACCTACATATACGGTATCGCCCGGATTTAGGCCACTAACTATTGCTTTTGAGAAATTACCGTTTCCGTTATCATCATCACAACCAACTTCGGTCAAAGCATCACAAGTTCCGGTGAAAACACTCAATACAGAATCAGTCATAGCAGTTCCAGCATTGGCATCGGTCTCAACAGTTACAGCACCTGAAGCCGGTACTGTAAAGCTATACCAAACATCATTTTTACGGTTGGTTTGACAGTTAAAAGTCAATCCTGTTGTTGAACTTGCTGAAGCATTGGTTCCTATAACTGCATTGTCAGCAAAAGCAGTTCCTACAGTAATATCTATGGCATTAGCACAATCGTCATTAGCCGGTGGTGGAGGCAATGTTCCTACACAAACATCAAAAGTTGAAGTTTGTCCGGCAGTGGCTGTATAAGTATTGACGCGAATATAGTAAGTTTGACCAATTGTCAATCCTGAAGGGTTACTGGTATCAGTGTCGGAACAAGAATTAGGGACCAAAGTTAATCCGGAACAATCTCCCTCCCAAAGCGAATGGAACATATCAGTAGTTGAACCAGCAACATTTAACAATTTAATTTGGTGTTGTGTTTGTGTAGCAACAAATGAGAACCAAACATCATCATCTTCTGTTCCAAAACAAGATGCGGTATCAACATTTGATGGTGAAGCACTTAAAACAGTGCCTGATGTTACATTACCGCAAGACAAATCAGGATTAACTGTAACTTCATAAGCACCAACGCACTCGTCATTAGCCGGTGGTGGAGGTAAAGTTCCAACACAAACATCAAAAGAGGTTGTTTGCAATGGTGTAGTTGTAAATGAATAAACGCGAATATAATAAGTTTGACCGATTGTTAAACCGTTTGGACTACTGATATTGGCATCAGAGCATGAATTAGGCACTAAAGTTAGTCCTGAACAATCTCCTTCCCAAACTGAATGGAACAAATCAGTTGTTGAGCCGGCAACATTGGTTAAACTAATCTGATGTCTGGTATCGGTAGCAACAAATGAAAACCATACATCATCGTCTTCAGATCCGCCGCAAGATGTTGCATCAACGGCAGAAGGTGTAGCGCCAACCAAAGTTCCTGATGTTACTGAACCACAAGATAAATCAGAATTAACAGCAACAGAGTAAGCTCCAGAACACTCATCGTTATCCGGAGCTGTTGGAGGAGCTTCACATGTTAATGATAAATCAAATTCAACTGCCGGGTCACCATTAATCCAACTACCAATATGTGCATAATAAACAGTACCATTAACCGTACTAAAATTCAATGCTACGGAAGTTTCTCCAGAACCGGCAGATGCAAAACATGTTCCCGGAGTGAATCCTGAACATGAACCGTCTGTGCTTTCATAAACTTCAACTTGCGGCCCTTCTCCGTTGGTAGAGGTAGCTGTTAAAGTGAAAATTTGTCCATCACCAATAAAGGTATACCATACGTCGTTACCAATGGTTCCAACACAAGATGTACCAGTACCACCAGTAGCACCATCAGTAGTTTGCGCAGTCAGATTATCACCACAATTAAGCGTTACTGCGTTGGCACACTCATCATTGGCCATAGGACAAGCCACTCCTTGTGTAAAGGTATTACTCACTAAGGCACAAGAAGTACTTTGGTCATTGGTAACTGTCAATACCACTGAAGTTCCTCCCGGATAAGGTCCGAAGGTAACTAAACCAGGAGCAGAGATAGTTTGTGTAGCGCTGGCCTGATTATCAGAAATAGTAACAGAAGTTGCCGAAGCCAAGCTGGTTACATCTGCAGTTATTGTAAAAGTTGAATCAACTGGACAGTTGGAAATTTTTTCAAAAGTAGCCACCGGCAAACAAACAGACGGATCAGTCAAAGCAATACTAAATGTTCCTTGTTCTGCACCATTACTCCATACTTGAACATAATATGTTTCACCGGCAGTTAAAGTTGTCATAGATTGTGTGGTGGCTGTAGTGAAGTTTGAAAGACAAGACATTTGAGTGAGCCCGCCCAAACAGTCTCCTGAATAGATGGCCAAATTAGCAGAGGTCATGCTGCCAGGTGTTACAACGCAATCAACAGTTGCAGAAGGTGCTGTAAATGAAAACCAAACATCTTGAATATTTCCGAACAAATCACAAGTCGGCTGATTAGGACTTATGTCTCCGTAAGAGTTGTCAGAAGTGGTCGAAGAACCATCAACGTTCAAAGTCAAAGCCGTATCACAATTCTGATTTGTAACGGCCGGAGGATTAACCGCTGCACAAGTTACATCCATTGTATAAGCTCCTGTGCTCGCAGCATTCCAACCTTCAATGGCAATATAATATGTTGTTGTTCCATCTGAAGTAAACGAAACTCGTGAACGTGTTGTTAAACCAGCTCCACAAGTATTGTCATCGTCATTTCCGGCTACCAAAGTTAAGTTGCCCGATGAACCGGTATAAATCAAAACAGAGGTATCATAAGATGAATTACACAAATTAAGCGTAATGGTTTCGGCTGAACCAGAACCGGTGTATGAATACCAAACATTTGGGGCATCCATATCAGCTCCAAAACCATCCGGAGCAGAGTCCTCGTCAAGTGTTGCAGTTGCGGTAGTTCCAGCATAGTTACTTCCGCAACTGATGGGTTCTGCATTGGCGAAATCATCATTCGCTTGACCGAAAATTAAAATCGGAAACATCAATGCAAACCCCAACATTAGTTGAAATGTAGTTTTTTTCATTATGTATTTTTTTAGTTAATAATTGTTTGGGTTAAAATTATTAAAAAAAACTTAAGAAATTTTAAAAAACAATGATTCTCTCAGGTTTTAACACATAAATAAAAAGCCGAATCAAACAGATTCGGCTCTAAAACAATTTTATTATAAAAAGTCTATTGTATACTAGGTATAGCCACAACCTCTTGTGCATCAGATAAATAATTAACACCCTCAAATCCAAAACCAAACAAGTTTAAAAAATCTTGTTTGTATCCGGCTAAATCACCTATTTCCGGAAGGCTTTCTGTATTTGCTTCTTGCCACAAAGCTGCAACTCGCTCTTGAACATCTTCACGCATTTCCCAATCATCAATTCTGATTCGACCTTCATTATCAGTTGGAATTTCATCTCCGTTAAATAATCTATCTGCAAACAATCGCTGCATTTGCTCGATACATCCTTCATGAATTCCTTTGGCTTTCATGGTTTTGTATAAAAGTGAAATATACAATGGAATTACCGGAATTGCAGAACTTGCCTGGGTGACCAATGCTTTGTTCACAGAAACATAAGCCTTACCTCCTACTGAGGCTAAATTGGCTGTTATTTCAGAAGCTGTTGCTTCAAGATGATCTTTAGCACGACCAATGGTTCCTTTGCGATAAACAGCTTCGGTAACTGCCGGACCAATATAGGAATAAGCAACTGTCATCGCACCTTGTGCTAATACACCGGCATTTTTCATAGCTTCCATCCACATAGACCAATCTTCACCGCCCATCACCACAACTGTATTTTTAATATCTTCTTCTGTGGCGGGCTCAATCGATACTTGACTCACAACTCCAGTGTGAAAATCAACTGTTTTGTTGCTAAAAGTATTTCCTATCGGTTTCAATGCTGAACGGTATAATACGCCCGTTTCTGGATGCATTCTTACCGGTGAAGCCAAACTGTATATCACCAAATCAACTTGACCCAAATCAGCTTTAATGAGGTCAATGGTTTGCTGCTTTATTTCATTAGAAAAAGCGTCTCCATTGATGCTTTTTGCATAAAGTCCGGCTGCATGAGCTTCTTTTTCAAAGGCCGCAGAATTGTACCAACCCGGAGAAGCAGTTTTTCCTTCTGAGCCCGGTTTTTCAAAAAATACACCAATAGTAGAGGCGCCTGAACCAAATGCTGCCGTAATGCGTGATGCTAATCCAAAACCAGTGGAAGCGCCAATGACTAAAACCCTTTTCGGTCCGTTGAGCGCACCTTTTGATTGAACATATTTAATTTGATTTTTAACGCTTTGTGCGCATCCATCGGGGTGGGCAGTTAGGCATATAAAGCCTCTCATTCTTGGTTCAATGATCATAACTTTGAAAGTATTTGAATTTAAAATCTAATCTAAAAAAAAGTGAAACAAATATAACTGAAATAATTAGTTGAGCAAGGATTTGGCGTGATTTAAAGCCGATTCAGAAACCGCTGCACCCGATAGCATTTGAGCTATCTCAATGATTCTTTCTTCCTTGTTTAACAACTTAATCGCGGTCATTGTTTTGCCCTCGGTAGTGGTTTTGTATACCTTAAAATGTTGCTGGCCTTTAGCGGCTATTTGCGGTAAATGGGTAATCGCAAAAACTTGCATTTGCAAACTCATTTGTGTCATGATTTTGCCCATGGCATCGGCAATTTCTCCCGAGACACCAGTGTCAATCTCATCAAAAATAATGGTTGGCAATTGTGTATACTGTGACAATGTGGCTTTGGCAGAAAGCATGATTCTTGAAAGCTCACCACCCGAAGCTACTTTTCGCAACAATCCAAAATCGCTGCCCAGATTTGCTGAAAACAAAAATTTCAATTGATCTTTACCATTAAAAAAATACTCGTCGGTTGCAGTTAATTCAATTTTAAACCGGGCATTAGGCATGCCGAGTTTGCCCAAGAGTTCTTGTAATTTTTGGGTCAGTTCACCGATAGATTTTTGCCGATTTTTACTTATTCTAAGTGCTAAGTCATCGAGTTTATCACGAGATGAATTAATTTCATTTTGAAGTTGAACAACTATTTCAGAAGCTTGGTCTACAGCCAAAACTTTTTGTTCTAACTCTTGTTTGATTTGAATAAGTTCTGCTACAGAATCTACCTGGTGTTTTTTTTGTAATTGATACAAAACCTGCAGTTTCTGCTGAATTTCCTCGGCTTTTTGAGGGTCATAAACCAATTGTTCTGCCGATAGTTCTATTTCAGAAGAAATATCTTTGAGCTCTATATAAACACTTTCTATTCGATCGCTCAACGATTGATATGGCTGCGAAAATCCGGCTACTTTTTGTAAAGACTGTTTAATTTCATGCAATAGATGCAATGCGCCAAATTGCTCATCTTGGCACCCAGCATATGCTTTGTGTAAATTTTCTTTGATGAATTCAACGTGATTCAGTTGCTCTAATTGAGATTCCATTTCAGATTGATGGATGTCATCTAGGGAAATTTGTTGTAATTCTTGAACCAAAAATTGATGGTAGTCAAATTCTAACTGCATTTGCTTGAGCTTGTTCTGGAATGCTTCAAGATGAGACAAATGCGTTTTAAAAATTTTGAGTTCTTGCTGATATTCGCTTAGGTATTGAACGTTGGCAGCCAACGCATCAATAAGTTCAAACTGATACTGATTTTCTGAAAGTTCTCGAGTTTGATGTTGTGAATGAATATCAATCAGAAAAGTACCCAATGCTTGTAATTCCTGTAAATTTACAGGTGTATCATTGATAAATGCACGCGATTTTCCTGAGGGTAATATCTCTCTGCGCAAAATGCTGATTGGTTCGTAATCTAAATCATTTTCAGAGAAAAAGGCTGTTAAATCATAGCCGGAAATATTAAAATGTGCTTCAATGATGCACTTTTCATTTTTATTTTTTAAAGATGATAAATCAGCACGTTTGCCTAAAACCAGTTCTAATGCACCCAATAAAATAGATTTTCCGGCGCCTGTTTCTCCGGTGATGATGGTTAAACCCGAAGAAAAATCCATTTTGAGCTGCTCAATCAAAGCAAAATTCTGAATGGATAATGATTGAATCATGAATTTAAAAAGAAATATTAAATCTTAATTTCTGACCATTTGGCGGAATTCATTGGAGAAATGGTAAATAGCTTGTCTACCAAAGTTGCATTGTCTGATTCTGGTCCGCCGGTAAATATCGATACGATTTCATCTGCCTTGGCATCAAAAAAAACACGCGTCAAAAAAGAGTTGGGTTTGCTGAGCTCCATATATGAAAGTTGGGTAATGGCAGAGATAATTTTCTCTTTGGCTTTTTTGGCGTCTTTGTGCATGAGATCTAAACCTTCAAAGTGATAAAGATATAATGCATCGCGAAACTGAACATACATATTTGACAAAACATTATTGATCAAGAAATATCTGTTTTGATTTGTATCGCCCATACTCCAACCCGCATAACCGCTTGATTGTGCCACGGTAGCAACCTCTTGAGCCATTTCATAGTATGCGGTTCCGCCATCTTGGGTAAAAGTATCGGCATCAAAAGCTATGATCATCAAACAATAATAAGAAATCACAGATACCAAATTTGACTCAAATGCAGAAGGGTTATAATTTAAGTTTTGAAATTCAGTGTATTCAAAACTAAAATCTTTGTCATTATAATTAAAAATAGGAGTTGAAAAAGATGAATTGTAAACAGGTCTTGATGATTGAACCTGTATAGAACCTTTGTATTTGTTCCCGTTGGCCTCATCAATTGTAATGAACATAGAGCAGGTTATGCGTTCATTGCTTTTGAGTTTTAAGGCATTGTTGGTCCAAGAAGTTCTATTGACAAAATCATTGAGCGATCTTTCAAGCGTTTTGAACACTTGCGCTCCTGCTCCACCAACTTTGGCAGCATTAACTTTTACAGTACAATTGAGTTCTTGTGCCTGAATTGAACTGAAACCAAAAATTATTAAAATCAAAAATATTTTACGCATGATAATGAGCTGTAATTTTATGAACGATATCTAAAGCCACTTGTTCTTTTGATTGCAACGGCCTTGGCTCTATATTATTTTGTGCATCGATAAAAGTAACTCTATTGGTAGGAACACCAAAACCGGCTCCAGGATCCCGCATAGAATTTAAAACAATCAAATCTAAGTTTTTTTTCTGGATTTTCAGCTGTGCGTTTTTGATTTCATTTTCAGTCTCTAGAGCAAATCCGATGAGCAACTGCTGCTTTTTGATTTTGCCAAGCGAAGCCAATATATCTTGTGTTTTTTCAAGCTCAATACTGAAATCTTCGTCTGATTTTTTAATTTTCTGAAGAGCCACCTTTTTGGGCCTGTAATCTGCAACAGCCGCAGCGCAAACTGCTACATCTACCGATGAAAAATGCTCATGACAAGCTTCATACATTTCTTGTGCACTCACAACGCGAATCAAGTCAATGTTTGGGTGATTTATTTGTAAATGACTTGGGCCAGATACCAAAACAACTTGAGCTCCCATATCAGCAGCACAAAGCGCAATATCATAACCCATTTTCCCAGAAGAATGGTTTCCGATAAAGCGAACCGGATCAATCGCTTCATGAGTAGGACCGGCAGTAACCAGGATTTTTTTATTTTTAAGCGGAAGTTTGAGCGATAAATCAGCTTCAATAAAAGCAACTATGTTTTCAGGCTCAGCCATTCTTCCTTCACCAGACAAACCGCTGGCCAATTCACCTGATTCAGCCGGAATCATCACATTTCCAAATTGTTGCAATGCGTGAAAACTAGCCAAGGTTGAGGGATGCTTGTACATATCTAAATCCATGGCCGGAGCAAAATAAACCGGACATTTAGCCGACAAATAACAGGCAATCAAAAAATTGTCGCAATTGCCATTGGCCATTTTAGAAAGGGTATTGGCTGTTGCCGGTGCAATGAGCATCAAATCAGCCCAAAGACCCAATTCAACATGGTTGTTCCAAAGGGCATTCTCTGGTGCGTTTTCTTCTTCATTGTAGAAAGAGGAATACACCGGATTTTTGGAAAGTGTAGATAAAGTAAGCGGAGTTATAAAATCTTTAGAAGCCGGAGTCATGACTACACGTACATGAGCACCGGCTTTGATAAAGAGTCGAACCAAATGTGCAGTCTTGTAAGCGGCAATTCCGCCGGAAATACCCAGCAATATATTTTTTCCACGTAAGACTGACATGGCAGTATTATAATTTTTCGTTTCGGTGGTAAATCTTACCATCCATCCACTCCTGTACTGCTAATGCATGCGGTTTAGGAAGTTTTTCGTAGAATTTTGAAACCTCAATTTGCTCTTTGTTTTCAAAAACTTCTTCTAAGCTATCGTTGTAAGTGGCAAATTCTTCGAGCTTTTCAGTCAATTCTTTTTTGATTTCAGAATTGATTTGATTTGCTCTTTTGGCCATAATGGTAATGGCTTCATAAATATTTCCGGTTGGTTCTTCAATCTGCGATTTATTGTACGTGATTGTGTTTACCGGTGCATTGGTTTTCTTCAAATCCATGACGTTTTATTTAGCGTATTTTTTTAAACCTTCTTCTATTTTGGCCAACATTTCATCGGCTTTTTCTTTGTATTGCGAATTGTCTTTAAACTTCATCAATCCGTTGTATGCAATTTTGGCGTTTTTGTAGCGCTCTTCCATTTTAGAAGGGACACTATTGATAGCCAATTTATAAGCTGAATCTAATTTGAGAAACAAAGCTGCTTCTTTGAACTGTGTCCCCGGATAATCAGAAATAAAATTATCTATAGCCACTAAAGCTGACTTGTAATCAGAAATGGTGTTGTATTGTTTGGCAATTTCAAAATATTTTTTCTCAATTTTATCGGTCAACTTCTTGAGTACCGCATTGGCTTCAGGCAAATAAGTTGAATTTGGATAAGCATCTATAAAAGATTGCAATTTGTTGATAGCTTTATAAGTATCTGCCTGATCCAGACTGTACACCGGTGAAAGTTTTGAATAACAAAAACCTTCTAAAAAGGCTGCTTCTTCCACTTTTTCACTTTTGGGATAACTCGATACAAAACTCTCGAATTGATATCCTGCCAAATAATATTGTTCGGTTTTGTAATAAGACTGAGCGTACATGTAGAACATTTTCTCTGACTGAGGTTTACCTCTAAAAGCCGGTGCCATTTGTTCAAACAAGCGAATAGCTTTGCTGTATTTTTTGGCTTCGTATTTCTTAACGGCAGCTTCATATTTAACCGACATGTCTTCGGACTTAAGCGCCTTTTGATACTGACTGCAAGAGCCAATTAAGAAAGGTAAACAAAATAATAGAATAATTTTCTTCATATATATAACCGGAAACGCTTCCGGAAAACGTCTTTTAAAAACGAACTGCAAATGTAATTATTAATTGCTTACAACAAAATAATTTTTACTGCCCGATAAGCGGTGTTGCTCAGAGATTTTTAACAAATGTATCAATTCGATTGGCCAAATCATCATGGACATTCACAAGTGGTAAACGAACCGTGTTTTCACACAAACTGAGTGATTTAAAAACTTCTTTGATTCCGGCAGGATTTCCTTGTTCAAAAATCATATCAATCAAATCAGCATAACGGTAATGTATCGCATAAGCTGGGTCTACTTTGCGTTGTAAACCTAGGCGAATCATTTCTGAGAAATCTTTGGGACAACCTTCAGCAATTACTGAAATTACTCCGCTTCCACCAGCTAAAACCATGGGCAAAGCAATCATATCATCACCAGAAATAACCAAAAAATCTTTGGGCTTGTTTTGAATCAGCTGCATGGCTTGTACCATATCACCTGCAGCTTCTTTGATAGCAACAATATTTTTAAAATCGTTGGCCAATCGAATCACCGTTTCGGGCAACATATTGCTGGAGGTTCTTCCGGGTACATTGTACAAAATAATCGGTTTGGGTGAAACCTGAGCAATCGCTTTGAAATGCTGATAGATTCCTTCTTGGGTAGGCTTGTTGTAGTACGGAGATACTGAAAGTATGGCATCAAATGCAGACAAGTCAATTGTTTTGAGTTCTTCAACAACATCAGCAGTATTGTTGCTTCCTACACCTAAAACCAGAGGCAATCTACCTTTATTGGCTTCAATGACCGTATTTATAACCAGCTCTTTTTCTGATTTGCTTAAAGTTGCGCTTTCTGCGGTTGTTCCTAAAACAACCAAGTATTCAATTTTGTTGTCAATTTGAAAGTCTACGATTCTTTTGAGCGCCTCTACGTCTACAGAAAAATCTTTTTTAAACGGTGTGACCAAAGCCACCCCGGTGCCAATTAGAGATTGCATGCTATATTTTTTTTAAAATTTTTAAATACTTGAAAAGTTCTTCAACAAAAACCTGATAACGTTCGGCATTTGTATTGATCATTAAATTGTTGATTTTTTTGTCTACCGACGCAAACCCTACTTTGAATGTCGCTTTTGACTGATGCGAAACCAACAACAATGCTGCTTTTTCGGTGTCGTAGTAATTGATTAATAAATCAAACTTTTGCGCAACAAAATCTTTAACTTCTGATTTGTCAAAAGTAGCGCGCCAACTCAAATCTTTGTGGCTAAAAACCGGATATTCAAAAGTTTCTTTTTTGTTAATTTTATCTTTGAAAACCAAAAACTTAACATTGCTTTCTTGAATTCCGTTTTTAACCAATTCAGCCACCAATGCCGACCGTTCATAAAAGTAGCTTTCATCAAAAATAATCCCAACGGTCTCAATGGGTTTAGATGAGTCAATATGTTTTACATTAGATAGATTTTTCTTAACGGTTTTTTGTGTAAAAAAATTCTTCAAATAATTTAAAAACATACTACTTTTACTTGGTTCACAAATTTAATTAAATAAGTTTCATTTCGGGATGTCAAAACTAAAAAACTATAACGTTGTCGCGGTTTATTTTGTTTTATTCTTAACATTTTTGTGCGGCAGTTCATGTGGTCATCAAAAACTGTATGTGAACCAAATTACCGGAAAAGAAATCGGCATTACGGACACTCAAAAAGAAGCTGCTGAAATTGAGAACTTTATCAAACCTTACCGGGAGCATATAGATCAAGATTTAAGTGCTGTTTTGGCTTATGCCCCGCAAACTTTAGACAAAAATGGTCAGTGGCAAACCCCTATGGGCAATTTGTTTGCCGATGTGGTGATGCAAAAAGGAAATCCGGTTTTTCAGGCCAAAGAAAAAAAATCTATCGATGTTGTATTATTGAACCACGGTGGAATTCGCTCGATTATTCCTCAAGGAGATGTTACCGCCAGAACTGCATTTGAAATCATGCCTTTTGAAAATAGTTTGGTGGTCATAGCACTCAAAGGCGAGCAGATTGAAGAAATGCTCAACTATATCATCAGCGAGAAAAAACCGCACCCCATATGCGGATTGACTTTTACAATAGGTACGGATCAAAAACCTAAAAATGTTCAAATTCAAGGCAAACCTTTTTACCCGAATCAGATTTATTATGTGGGCACCAACGATTATTTATCTAATGGCGGCGACAACATGAACTTCTTTAAAAAAGGTATTTACAAATACGATTTAGATTATAAACTCAGAAATATTCTCATAGACTATTTTAAGGATGTTGATACGATTCCGCTGATTCAAGATAAACGAATTACGATTGAAGGTCAGCAGCCCTAGCCCCTTGCCTGCGGCAGGCAGACGATTAAAACTGGCATCCTCGCAGAGTTTACGCAGCGAGATATTGGCGAAAAGCGGGATTAGCTCTAAATAAAAAATCAATTTCTACTGATTATTCTTTTTATGAAAAGACGCGATTTTATTGAAAAAACATTGGCATCTACCGCTTTGGTAGGCTTGGGACTGGGTTTGAGCAGTTTTGAATCAGCCAAGAAAAAACATTTGACAATACTCCACACCAATGATGTGCATAGTTATATCGATCCGTTTCCGCCTACTCATCCGAAGAATCCGAATATGGGCGGTGTGGCCCGAAGAGCAACTTTGATTGAAGCGATTCGTCAAGAAAATCCAAATGTTTTACTACTGGATGCCGGCGATATTTTTCAAGGGACACCTTATTTTAATTATTACGGCGGTGCGCTTGAATTTAAACTGATGACCTTGATGAAATATGATTTGGCCACTCTGGGAAATCATGATTTTGACAACGGAATCGACGGTTTTTATGCGCAACTGCCCAACGCCGGTTTTGGTTTTGTATCGGCCAATTACGATTTTAAAAATACAGTACTCAGCGGGTTGGTTCCGCCCTATAAAATATTTCACAAAGACGGGATAAAAGTAGGTGTTTTTGGTTTAGGTGTTCAGTTGGAAGGTTTGGTTGACAAAAAAAATTCAAAAGAAACGGTTTACAATGATCCGGTAGAAATTTCGCAAGATATGGCACGCCTACTCAAGCATGAGCAAAAATGCGATTTGGTGATTTGCCTCTCACATTTGGGTTATCAATACAAAAGTGAACCCGATAAAATTTCAGATGTTAAATTGGCTGCTTTGACTCAGGACATTGACTTAATCATAGGCGGACATACCCATACTTTTTTAGACAAACCAACCATTCTTAAAAATGCTATTGGTCAAGATGTACTGGTGAATCAAGTGGGTTGCTACGGTGTAAACTTAGGAAGAATTGATTTTTACTTTGATACCGACAGCCAAAAAGCAGCTCAAGGAAGGTCTATTTTGGTTGGATGATTTTCAGATTCGGTTTCTTTCATAAACATATAAAAAGCATAATGCGCCAATGAAAAAACCAAAGCTGAAACCGGTTGAAAAACCACATTAGACAGATAAAAGTGCTGGATCATAAAGACTACCACCAAAAAGGTAAACAACAAAGTACTGATGATCAGCCAAGAATTTTGTTTGTTGTCATTCATGACGTATTGCGACAATCCCAATCCGCTAAAAATAGAAATAATCAAATCATTGATGATAGACGGCAAGAAATTCGGATTGTCAAAAGGAATGATGATATAAATTAGGTAAGAAAAAATAAAAATAAACGGCAATGTAGCCAATACAAATGGCAACCACAAAACCGGAGCGCCAACTTTAAGTACCGTTACAATAGTTGCAATACGGTAAAATAAAAAGGTAAGTATGGCAAACATTACACATTCTGAAGAGTTTGAAAGCAAAAACAGATTAGACAAAAAAGCGAATCCAAGTGCAATAACATACCAATAACAGATTTTTTGAGCCGTTTTTAAATATTGCCACAACAAAACAGGAATAAGCATGGGCTTAAAAACGTAGATAGCTAATTGCCACTGATTATACTCAGCCAATACCAAAATAATGGTGATGCCCAAAAATAACCAATTAGCGATATGAGCTTTGATGTTTTGCATAGAAAACTAATCTGTTGATTCAGCAGTTAGAACAAATTTATAAAAAGTATAGGTTGCCAAAGCAGATAAAATAATTTCTATGGGTTTGTAAATCAGCTCTGACTCTTCGCCCAAAAAATAATGTTCGATAAAAACAATGAATCTTAGTCCGATGTACAATAAAGTACTTATCAAAAGCAATGAATGAACTCTATTGTCATTCTTAAGATAATTTACTACAGAGAATCCGCCCAAAAGAGATATCAGAATATTTTGAAAAATAAGTATGTTAAACTCTGTATCTGAAACATCGCTGGTAACAGAAGCCAGATAAAAAAAGATAATTAAAAAAGGAAAAGAAGCTGAAAGCAGATGCAAATAATTTCTGTCCGGAGTTAGTTGAAAAACCAAAATTAGAGATATAACTCTGAGCGATATAAAGCTTACCAATGTGTAAACATAGATATTGCTCATGGCAAAGAAAAAATATACATTGCTAAATATTTGCAATAAAAGCAATACCAACAACCAGTTATTTTTGTGTTTTGATTCTACAAAAAACAAACCCAACAACAAAATAGGCAAAGCTACATGAGCAGCAAAACTAAGCGGTTGATAGGCAATGACTGCAGCAGCGATTTCAACCAAAATCATCAAAAAATAAGCACTGCTGAGTACTTTAGCGCATATTTGTTTGTTGGCTAAAATCATAACTAAAAATTAAGCTTTCATTCTTTTGCCTGAATTAATAATCATATAGCGCTTTCTTTTTAACTCATCTCTAATAATATATTTATAAATGAGATACTGCGCCAAAACAAAAAACAACATGGCTATTGCTTGTAAACGTCCAAGGCTAGAATGAAATCCTTTGATAACCACCAAAAACTGCGTGGCCGTAAAAAACATCGTACTGATAAGTAGAAAAGTATTTGAAGTAGAAGATTTGATGATATAAGCACTCAAGCAAAATCCACCGAAAAGAATCATAAAAAATCCTTGTAAAATGAACATCCCAAAATGTTCGTGAAGCTGAGAATAAGCCACGTTTGCAACAAACAAGAAAATAAACAGAAAAGGCAGACAACCTAATAGAAGCGGTAAATAACCGGGAAAACGCACTTTTCTGAATACCAAATACATAATAATCAAACGATAAAACAGAATAAATGTTGTGCCGATAAAAAAGTGAAATGCCGAATGATTAATCAAAAACAAATTGGCCATCCATGCTGATACCAATGCCGCAACGAATAAGGGATTAAACCGTTTGGACGAGAGAAAATAAATCAAAATTAACAAAGGCATCAAAAAGGGTTTTGAAGCCAAAATATAAAATGAATCATTGTAGTACTCTGCTAAAACTTCAACAAGCGAAAGGAAAAAGTAAATTGCTATTAATGGCTTGATCAGTTTTTTTTTGAACAAAACCTCGCTCTTCTTTTTCATGTTGGGTGGGTGTAATTTTTGGATAAATTTAAATAAAATATTAAATAATTATTTTAAAATTTAGATTAAGCTAATTGTTTTTGTCTTAAAACAAAATATTTTACTAAGAAAAAGTAAGAAAACAATTGCGCCGCAAATTCAAAATAATTCAAAAATGAAATTTTATAAATAAATTCAAACAGCATATAAAAAACATCTGATACCACGCTAGTTAGCACAAACATGAGCATAAAAAAATTTGAAGGTGTGATTTTTACCGCATAACAATAAACAGATATAGTTGCAATGGTTCCTAAAATAATCCCGTAAAAAACCACCGGCCAAATCAATTCCGGATTACTATCAGAAAACATCCCTATCAACTCTTTCAAAACATACATTAAAAAAATAAATACCGCTGCTGAAATACATCCGCTGGCAGTTATCCATTTAAGTTGACGCACATCTTGTACTACAAATTTTAAAATGAATAGATAAGATAAAAAAAACGGAATCATCAAAAGCAGCGTCTGTTGTTCAAACTTGAGCATTGCAATGGTGTCACCGATGAAATTAAGTGCTAAAACCAACAAAAAAACAGGGTCAATAGCTGATTTTTTAGTGGTTAAATAATAATAAAAAATAGCCGGTATGATGGTTGGTTTTGTAATCAACAAAAGCAATTCATTGTTTAAAATCTCTGCCAATATAGATAACGAGCAAGACAACAAATACAATGTTAATGCTACTTGCCTAGTTTTCATGAATCATTTTTTGATAGTCATATTCACTGATGATTGGAATCTGTAATTGACTGGCTTTTTCTAGTTTAGCCGGACCCATATTTGCTCCGGCAATCACATAATCAGTTTTGGCTGAAATAGAACTTCCGACTTTTCCGCCATTATCTTCAATTGATTTTTTGAGTTCATCACGAGAAAAAACACTAAAAACACCTGAAACTACAAAGGTTTTTCCGGCCAACTTATCAGTGGCATTCGGATTAAAAGTCTCTGTAAGTTGCATTTGAACACCATAGCTTTTGAGCCGTTCAATGAGCGATATGTTTTCATTATTTTCAAAAAACTCCAGAACACTTTGAGCAATCTTCTCGCCTATTTCATCCACCAAAATTAAATCGGTTAAAGTTGCTGAGGCCAAAGCATCAATATTTTTGTAGTGTTTGGCCAATTTTTTAGCAACCGTTTCACCTACATAGCGAATACCTAATGCATAAAGAACACGGTCAAAAGGTACTTCTTTAGATTTTTGAATGCCGTTGAGCAAATTTTCAGCAGATTTTTGTGCCATACGATCCAGCGGAAGCAATTGCTCTATTTTTAAATCATACAAATCAGCATAATTTTGCACCAAACCATTTTTGAACAGCAAAGCAACGGTTTCTCCGCCCAAGCCTTCAATATCCATAGCTTTACGCGTAATGTAATGCTGTACGCGACCTATAATTTGCGGCGGACAGCCATAAAAATTAGGGCAATAATGATTGGCTTCCCCTTCTTGACGAATGAGTTCAGTATTACATTCCGGACAATGGGTGATGTAAGAAATAATGGCTGCTGATGGTTCTCTCTGAGTTAAATCTACCCCAATAATCTTCGGTATGATTTCGCCTCCTTTTTCAACATAGACCATGTCGCCCAAACGAATGTCGAGCTTTTCTATTTGATCAGCATTGTGCAATGAAGCGCGTTTAACAATGGTTCCGGCCAGTTGCACCGGTTCTAAATTAGCAACGGGCGTAATGGCTCCGGTACGGCCAACTTGATAATCAATAGAATTAATTCTGGTAGAAACTTGTTCTGATTTAAATTTATAAGCAATGGCCCAGCGGGGAGATTTAGCCGTATAACCCAGCTCATCTTGTTGTTGAAAACTGTTCACTTTAATCACAACACCATCGGTTTCATAAGGTAAGCTATGCCGATGCACATCCCAGTAATCAATGAAAGCAAAAACTTCTTCAAGGTTGTTGGTCAATCGGGTCTCATTCGGAACTTTAAAACCCCAAGATCGGGCATGATTTAATCCGTCAAATTGATTATCAAACGGAAGGTTGTTGCCGATGAGAAAATACAACAAACAATCCAGCGGACGTTTGGAAACTTCAGCGCTGTCTTGCAATTTTAAACTTCCGGATGCAGTATTTCTCGGATTGGAATATGGTGTTTCACCAATTTCAATCAGTTCTTGATTCATTTTTTCAAAACCGGCCAGCGGAAGAATAATTTCGCCACGAATATCAAACTTTTCAGGAATGTTATTGCCTTTTAACTGAAGTGGAACCGATTTAATTGTTTTGATGTTGGTTGTTACTTCATCGCCTTGAAAACCATCTCCGCGGGTTACGGCACGTTTGAGTTTTCCGTTTTCATAGGTGATGCTGATGGAGGCACCATCGTATTTGAGTTCACAAGTGTAGCTCAAATTGACATTGCCTAGCACTTTTTGAATTCGGTTTTCCCAATCTTTTAAATCGTCTTTTGAATACGAATTATCTAACGAATACATGCGATATTCGTGCGGAACCGTCTGAAAATTTTTGGTAATGGCCCCACCTACTCTTTGTGTGGGTGAATTTTCATCAAAAAACTCAGGATGTTGTTCTTCTAAAAGTTGAAGTTCTTTGAGTTTTTGATCGAATTCAAAATCAGAAATCGTTGGTGCATCCAACACATAATATTGGTGATTGTGAAAATTGAGTTCGTCGCGAAGGCTTTGAATGGTTTTGCGCACATCCATAAATGAATTATTGAAAATCGATGCACTAAAATAGGTAATTTAAACTACTCCGTTTGAAAAAATTATGAACGAATTACCTGCATGAGTTGTTGATACATCTCACCGCCGCTCAAGTATGCACCTTGCTGTATCAGGCTAAAAATATCTGTGTTTCTTTCTTGGGTATATTCTTTTTGACCAAGTCTGATTTCAACTTCAGAGCCAAACATTTCTTGGTTGAGCCATTGTAAACCTTCATGCGTGAGCAAATCAACATCAGGACGTAAAGATTTGATAATGATAGACTCAATACGGGTGTCTAAACATTCAAATAAAAAAACATGGGTAGAAGAAAAATGCTCTAAATAGCGCGTTCTGGTGAGTACGCCTTCCCAAATCAAATCTGAAAAAACATCAAGTTCTTGTTCAGCCACCTCGGGTTGGGTGTGTTTAAGCTCATCCCATTCATTTTTATCAATGGTTTGTGCCGCTAAAAAACGGATGAATTCAGGGTGCAATTCTTCAAATTGTTCTTGAGTAAGTCGGGTGTATTTCATGGTTGGGGTGTTTTTTGATGGTCAATTGCCTAGCCCGGATGGAAACGACATGCTTTTGTTCTGGGGTTCAGAACAAAAGATAAAGTGTACAGCCGGATAAGCTGCTGTAAAATAATTTATAAAAAAAAATCCCGACATTCATCGGGATTCTTTTGATTTGTTTTGAAATCTTATTGCTCAGCAACTACATCGTAAGTTAACTCAACAATTACAGAACGGTGCAAACGAACACTGGCAGTGTATCTACCGGTACGTTTTACAATTCCGCTGGTGATGAATTTTCTGTCGATGCTGTGACCAGCTTTCTCTAAAGCTTCAGCAATGTCAATGTTGGTTACTGAACCAAACAATTTCTCACCGCCTGCTTTAGAAACAATTTTAATTTCAACCGCTTTTAAAGCCTCGCCCAATGCTTGTGCATCGCTTACGAGTTTTGCTTCTTTGTGAGCTTTTTGTTTCAAGTTTTCAGCCAAAACTTTTTTAGCTGAAGGTGTTGCCATCTGAGCAAAACCTTGTGGAATTAGGTAATTACGACCATAACCTGGTTTAACCGTTACTACATCGTCTTTAAAACCTAAATTCTGTACGTCTTTCTTTAATATAAGTTCCATAATTGTGCTTCCTTATTATTTTAGTAAATCAGCCACATATGGCAATAATGCTAAATGTCTGGCTCTTTTGATAGCAACGGATACTTTTCTTTGGTATTTCAAAGAAGTTCCGGTCAGACGACGAGGTAAGATTTTACCTTGCTCGTTTACGAATTTTAAAAGGAAGTCCGGATCTTTATAATCTACATATTTAATTCCGGCCTTTTTAAAACGACAGTATTTTTTGGTTTTGTTCGTTTCAATATTTAAAGGTGTAAGATATCTGATATCTCCATCTTTTTTACCTGCAGCTGATTGTTGGATATTTGCCATGATTACGCTTTTGCATTTAATTTGGTTCTTCTTCTCTCTGCCCAGGCAACTGCATGTTTGTCTAAGCTAACGGTTAAGAAACGCATCACTCTTTCGTCGCGTCTGAATTCAGTTTCAAATGCTAATAAAAGTTCTGCTGCTGCTTTGAATTCGAATAAATGGTAAAAACCACTTTTCTTGTTTTGGATTTCATAAGCCATCTTTTTTAGGCCCCAATCCTCTTTAGAAATCATTTCGGCTCCGCGGGAAGTAAGAAAATCTTCAAATTTGCTCACTGTTTCCTTTACCTGAACATCAGATAAAACGGGATTTAAAATGAAAACAGTTTCGTAATGTTTCATAATAATTAATTAAGGTGTTTTTTGAATAATCGCGCAAAAGTATAAATAAATTTTTAATAAACAAGAAAAATGCATTTTTTATCGTTAAAACGCAAAAAAAGCCGATAAAGATTAGGTTGGTAAGAAAAAAGGTTTTAGTTTCGCTTCACCAAATCTATAATAAATTAGAATTATGAAACTAAATTGTGTTGTAGTTGATGATAGTTCCATCCAAAGGATGATCATCGCAAAGTTAGTAAATAATCATCCAAATTTACATTTAATTGGAGATTTTTCTAATGCAATTGAAGCAAAAAATTGCATGTCGGTTCATACTGTTGATCTCATCTTCTTAGATGTTGAGATGCCAGTAATCAGCGGATTTGATTTTCTTGATGGTTTAAAGTCTAAACCACAAATCATTTTCATTACTTCAAAAGCAGAGTATGCAATGAAAGCGTTTGATTATGACGCTACTGATTATTTGCAAAAACCTATTGCTCTTGACCGTTTTAATGCTTCGGTAAAACGAGCTATGGATTTTCATATGCTCAAAAAAGAAAATCAAGAAGAAGAAGGCGAACACATTTTCATTAAGAGTAATCTTAAAAAACTCAAAGTGTATACCTCTAAAATCAAATGGATTGAAGCTTTTGGAGATTATGTGAAAGTGGTCACCGAAGAAGACAGCAACTTGGTTCTTTCAACGATGAAATCATTTGAAAAAGATTTATCAAAAGAAAAGTTCATCCGAGTGCACAAGTCTTACATCATTAATATTGACAAGGTAGAACGATTCAACAGCAAATATGCTGAAATTGGAATCACCAAAATACCACTCAGTCGCAACAAAAAAGATGATTTGATCAGAGCCTTGGCTATTGCCTAATAAAAGTCAACATTTACCGAAACCTTGACCGCTCTGAATTGCGCAACCGTATCAAAACTATCCAGTATTTTCTGGATAGTTTTTTTTATGCTTTGAAGTGATTGCTCTTGCGGAATTTTGACCAAAATCAAACGAATATATTCATTGCGAATTCTGGCCACAGGAGGTTCTTCCGGACCTAAAACCGGAATTTGTAGGTGTTGCTTCATAACCTCAGTCAACCACTGAGAGGCTTGTCTGAGTTTTTCAAAGTCACGATTCTTGAGTGTTAACCTAATCAAGCGCGCATAAGGCGGATATTGATAAATCTTGCGTTCATACAACTGCTCTTGATACATTGCCAAATAATCATTTCTGGTTACTTGTTGGAGGATATTGTGGTAAGGATTATACGTTTGAATAATTACTTTGCCTGATTTTTCAGAACGCCCTGCCCTGCCCGACACTTGCGTCATGAGCTGAAAACTTCTTTCAAAAGCTCTAAAGTCCGGATGATACAGCATATTATCGGCATTCATAATGCCTACCAAACTGACTTTTTCAAAATCAAGACCTTTGGCCAACATTTGTGTACCAATTAATACATCGGCTTCGTGGTTTTTAAAACTGTCGATGATTTTCTCAAAAGCATATTTGGCACGTGTGGTATCTTGATCCATTCTCAGGATACGCGCCTGCGGAAATATCTGCTCTAATTCTTGTTGCACTTGTTCTGTACCAAAACCTTTGGTTTCTAAATCAACACCCGAACAACTATGACATCTGGAAGGATTCGCCATCGAATATCCGCAGTAATGACAACGCAGCTGATTTTTGTGTTTGTGGTAGGTTAAACTCACATCGCATTGCGGGCATTGCGCCACATGGCCACACGTCATACATTCTACCACTGGCGAATAACCGCGTCGATTCTGAAAAAGAATTACTTGTTCTTTGTTTGAAATAGCTTTTTGAATTTCTTCCAGAAGTGTATCGCTAAAATGACCGGTCATTTTTTTTCTGAAATGTTTGTCTTTTATATCAACCAATTCAATTTCTGGCAAATTAAAATTCCCAAAGCGCTGGCTTAAAGCTGCAAAACCATATTTGCCGTTTTGCGCATTAAAAAAAGTTTCAATTGAAGGCGTAGCCGAACCCAACAAAACCTTCGCACCATATTTAGCCGCCAAAACAATGGCAGCATCGCGTGCATGATATCGCGGAGCCGGGTCGTGCTGCTTGTAGGTTTGCTCGTGTTCTTCATCAATAATCACACATCCTAAATCAACAAAAGGCAAAAATAAAGCTGAACGCGCTCCGATGACAATCTGCGCTTTTGAAGTATTTTCTCTTACATTGCGCCATACTTCAACACGTTCGTGATTGCTATATTTTGAATGATATACTGATACGAGTGCACCAAAGTGATTTCTAAGACGATTCACCAATTGTGTGGTTAAGGCAATCTCGGGCAACAAATACAAAACTTGCTTTTTTTGTTCTAAGAAGGTTTTGATGAGTTCAATGTAGACTTCGGTTTTTCCGCTTCCGGTAACGCCATGCAAAAGACAAACTTCTTTGCTTTTCCATTGATCTAAAATGGTTTCTTTGGCTGTATGTTGCAACAAACTAAGTTCAAGTTGCGCGTTTTCACCTTCAGGAATATAAGTAATTCTATCTTTTTGTAGCGTGTAAACTTCAAAAATACCTTTATCTGTAAGGCTTTTGATGGTTGCTGATGAAACGCCCGAAACCTCGGTTATTTGTTTCACAGAGATAGGCTCTGTTTGTGCCGCTTTAAGTTGAAAATAATGCAGTATTAATTCAGTCTGCTTGCTGCCTTTAAAACTGTGCAACAAAGTTTGTAAATGCACCTGAGAATCATATTCAGCATGCAATTTGAGATATTTTACAAGTTTGGGTTTGTAGGTTTCTGTGACTTCTTCGTGTATGGTTAGTACTTGTTTTTCAAATAGTCGATGCAATACCGGAAACACTTTTTTCTTGTTCAAAATAGAGACTATATCTGCAATGCGCAAAGACGATTGATGTTGCAAAGCTTGATATATGAGATATTCTTCGTCGGTAAATTCAGCAACATCGTAATAACGTTCGTCTTTTTTTGAAATAATCGTTTCGCTTTCAAGCAAAAAAGAAGCCGGCAGAGCACCGCGGTACACATCGCCTATCGGACACATATAATATTGCGCCATCCACTGCCAATGATCAATTTGAATTTCAGTCACCAGCGGTTGTTCGTCCAAAATTTGATCAATCTCTTTGGCCTGATAAAGCATCGGTTGATTTTGATGCAACTCAATCACCAAAGCCGTGTAGAGTTTGTTTTTTCCAAATGGTACCACCACACGCATTCCTTTTTTAAGAAAATAAAATTCTGCCTCAGAAACCTGATAGGTAAAGGTTTTGGACAAAGCCAAAGGCAAAATAACTTCTGCAAAAAACGGCATGAGCGAAGATTTTATTTAACACGTTCCCAAATTTGGGTTCGTCCAAGCAAGTTGATTCCTATATAGCCGCGCACTTTTAGTCGGTCTTTTTCTTCTAATGACAAGGAACATTTGTATAATTTTCCGTGTTTGGGATCTAATATTTTTCCGTGTGTATATTCTTCTTTATCCTTGACCAAACCTTTGATAACCACCAAGCCTACAATGGGTTTGTTTTTATCTTCACCTTCGCACTTTTCACAACGCGGGACCTTATTTTTGGGGTTAAAAATCTCAACTACCTTTCCGTAGATTTTGTTGTGCTTTTCATAAATCTCAATGATGGAAACAGGCTTACCGGTTTCATCATCAATAGTTTTCCACCTTCCAAGCACACTGTGATGTTGTGCCCATGAAACCGCAGAAAAAATTAAAAAAGATAATATTAAAGCTTGTTTCATATTAACTAGAAAGTTCTTTTTCGCGCTTGAGTTTATTGATGAGCGCATCGAGTTCAAAGCCCATGAGCAAAATCATACAGTTAAGCCAAATATAAAACATCATGATGAGTAAAGTTCCAATAGAGCCATAGAGTTCGTTGTATTTAGAAAATTTAACCACCCAGATGCCAAAACCATAAGATGATACAATAATCAGAATTGTAGTAAATACAGAACCAATAGATATAAATGATCTACGGCGATCATGACTCACTCCAAAGCGAAACAATACTGAGGTTGTCAAAAGAATCATCAAAATCACAAACGCATATCTGCCCATAATAATCAGTGGAATGCGGTCACTCAACACATCTTGTATGATGGTTTTTTGAATAAATACTTCAAAAACCACAATCATCGCCACAGTAAACAAGAGTAAAAATGACAACACAAGTGAAATGCCCAAGGCCACAAAATACTGTCTAAAAAAACCGCGTCTGATGATGACATGCTGTGACGTTTCAAATCCGCCCAAGATAGCGTTGAGGCCGTTCGCCATCAATAAAATGGCCATCAAGAAACCCGTCGAAAGTAAACCTGAATGGCTGTTGTTGAGAATATCACTGATGATTGAAGCTACAGCATCATAGGTTTTGGGTGGAACACTTTCACTTACAAAACGCATGAAATCTTGCTGAAAACCGTCAATAGGAATAAAAGGAATCAAGTTCAAAATAAACAGTGCAAACGGAAACAGCGCCATAAAAAAGCTAAAAGCAATGGCGGCCGCTCTGTAAGACAATGCGCCTTCAGCAACACCTACTATATATAATTCAAGTAAATCATACAGCGAAAGACCATGCAGCCAAGGCAAAGGCACACGTTGTGTAAATCGCATCAAATTGCGCGCTACCGGAATTTTATGGATTACATTTTCAATCTGCTCGCTCATAATTAAAACGCTTTGAGGCTTAAATCCATGTTGCAAACCGAATGTGTTAAGGCGCCCGACGATATATAATCTACGCCACAATCAGCATATTGACGAATGGTTTTTTCGTTGATGTTGCCCGAAGATTCACTTTGACATTGGTTGCCAATGAGCGCTACTGCGGTTCGGGTATCGTCAAAATTAAAATTGTCAATCAAAATGCGATGCACACCATCACTTTGCAGGATTTCTTTGATTTCGTCTAAGTTTCTGGCTTCGACAATAATCTTTAAATCAAGGTTATTTTGAGACAAATATGCTCTGGTTTTAGCAATGGCTTGGGTAATGCCACCTGCAAAATCAATATGATTGTCTTTAAGCATAATCATATCGTACAATGCAAATCTGTGGTTTTCACCCCCACCAATTTTAACGGCCCATTTCTCAGTAGCTCTGAATCCGGGAGTGGTTTTGCGCGTATCGAGTATTTTGGTTTGAGTGCCCGAAAGCAATTGCACATACTGATGGGTTTTGGTAGCAATGGCCGACATACGTTGCATCGAGTTGAGCACCAATCGTTCGGCTTTGAGAATAGATTGCGAACTTCCGCTTACATGAAAAACCACATCGCCGTGTTGCACTGTACTGCCGTCATGAATAAAAATTTCTATTTCAAGCGATGGATCCACCGTTTTAAAAATCATTTCGGCAAATGATACGCCCGCAATGATGCCTTGATCTTTCACCAAAAGTTTGGCTTTCCCTTTGGCTTCAGCCGGAATACAAGCCAAAGAACTGTAATCGCCCGGACCAATGTCTTCGCGGATGCCGTTGTGGATAATCAGTTGTAATTCGTTTTGAAATTGAGCTTCAGAAATCATGTATTTGGGTATTTCAGGCTAAAAATAATCTTTTTTTACGGATAAAACTACAGAGAAAAATTCCAAGGCAAAGTACTGTATAACAATTGCCCGTTTTTGACTTCGAGCGGTGCGTCAAAATTGTTGGTATATAAAGCGCCGGTACCCAAACCTTGCGGCATCGGATTGTTTTGCATAAAAGACCATTGCGCAATTGCATTCAGACCAACATTGCTCTCCAACGCAGACGTGGCCCACCAACCAATATGATGTTTTTTAGCGATATTAATCCACTGAGTTGAACCTTTGAAACCGCCCACAAAACTGGGTTTGAGAATAATATATTGCGGTCTAATTTGCTCGAGTAGAGCCTCTTGTTCCGAAGCTAAAAACACACCAATGAGTTCTTCGTCTAACGCAACAGGAATCGGACTCTGAGCACATACATTGGCCATGTCAGAAATTTGTCCTTTGGCAATGGGTTGTTCAATGCTATGAATTTTAAATTCAGAAAGTTGTGACAGTTTATCTAAAACATCGTTTGATGAAAAAGCGCCATTGGAATCGACGCGAATTTCAATTTGTTCGGGCGAATAATGCGCTCTGATAAATGATAAAAGTTCGAGTTCTTTATGAAAATCAATAGCGCCGATTTTAAGTTTGACACAATGAAAACCACTTTGTAATTTTTCTTCAATTTGTGCCAGCATCGATGCTTGATCGCCCATCCAAATCAAGCCGTTGATGGGAATTCCTTGTTCATGACGCGTAAAGGCTGATGGGAAAAGCTCAAACGGATGTTCGGAAGCCAACGACAAAAAAGCCATTTCTAAACCAAACTGTATCGACGGAAAATCAATCAATTCATCGTATAAAACGGCTAAACCCAAATGTATATTTTGGCAAGTCCAGCGCAGTTTTTCTTCGTAATCCGGACGATCGTCGGCGCTTAGACCGCGCAAAATTCCGCACTCGCCTATGCCGGTTTTGCCGTCTTGTTCTAACAGAATAAACCAAGTTTCTTTTTGATGCAAAACACCGCGCGAAGTTCCGGCAGGTTTTTTAAAGTTGAGTAAATATCGATGGTAACGCGCTTGCATTATTCTAATTGCTTTAAAATGCGTTCAAAATCTGAATGTTGAATGCCTATTTTTTCAAACGTTTTAATATCAGTCTGCGCTTGTTCGGCCCAACTCGTTGAATCAGTTACGTTTTGGGTTCTGAATTTTTTATACAAAGCTTTGGCGTCTGAATAATGATTTTTGAGCAAATAAGCATGCGACAATCTGAGCTGAGTGAGCAAATCAGTTGGGTCGGCTTTTTGTCCGGATTCTAAATATTTAAGCGCTTTGTCGTATTGTTTGGTGAGCAAATAACACCAACCCAATTGCCCGAAATCTGATGAACGTGGCGCCTCATTGACCACCGGAAGTAAAACCTTGATGGCTTCACCATATTGGGCTTTGGCAATGAAAGCTTCGGCTTGGGCTCGTTGCTTGTCATACAAAACAACTGCGGCACCTGATTCTTTATAACAGGCCAAACCAGCATCGCGAAAGGCTTTGGTTTTTTCGGCCGCCAAGAGTTTTTGATATTCGTTGTATTTGTATTGTTTTTGAATTTTATTCGAAACACAAACACAGTAATCATCGGCATCAGGAAGTTTTTGAGACAAATCGGTGGTTTTGCAAATATCAATGACCGATTTGCGTTTGTCGGGTGTCCAACCGCGGCTGAGTTTATAATCAACCCACGGAACAACTTCTAAGGCAATGCGCTGTTTGAGAATCCAGTTTTTGCTTTCAAAACCAAACCAAAGGATTTTGTTTTTCAGACAAGCCGAACTTTCAAGCGAAAGCCTGCGCGCATCTCTGTTGATGGGCTCTGATTGATAAAAACAAGCTGGATCGGTGGTTCCGTCTTTTTGGTAGGCTATAGCAGCTTCAGACGAATTGAACAATCCGTAACGACACTCGTCATCACCGGAAATTTTGGATAGCAGAAACACTGCACCGGCCGAACCCGCACTAATACCGGTTGGGTCGGGAATGGCTTTGAGCAATGAAACCAAACTCGAAGAAAGCTTTTGATTTTCGTCAAGCAGTGTAATTCTGAACACAATTTCGGTAGTTCCAACAGGTAATTCTTCTGTTGGAACGACGATTCGATCGCGCGCTGATACGGTGATCAAACGCGAAGTGCTGCGCGCTTTATCCCAATAACCATCAGATTGAGCCAGCACAAAAAACGGAAATATCAGCAACCAGAAAAAGTTGATTTTCATAGCGGGTTTTGAAGTGAAACAACTGCCCTAGCCCCCTTGCCTGCGGCAGGCAGACGATTGTAGCCGATATCCTCGCGGAGTTTACGCAGCGAGATAAAGGCGAAAAGCGGGATTGAGCTTCAAAAAAAATTACAATTCTATACTTTGACCGATTTCAAGCAACATCAAATCTTTGCCTTTGTCAAAAAACTTGCGCTTGGCCTGGTCGTGGTTGATTTCAATATAACCAAAGGTATCGTAGTGATAACCCATGATTTTGTCGCATTCGATAAAATCTGAAGCGATGATGGCATCGTCAATATCCATCGTAAAATTGCTTCCGATGGGTAAAATAGCTAAGTCAAGTTTGGTGCGCATCGGGATGAGCTTCATATCGAGCGTCAAAGCCGTATCGCCGGCGATGTAGATATTTTTATGCTCGCCTTCAATGACAAAACCGCCGGGGTTTCCGCCATAGGTGCCATCGGCAAACGAACTGGAGTGAATGGCATTGACATATTTGACCACGCCGAACTCAAATTTCCAGCTTCCGCCGTGGTTCATCATGTGGCCTTTGTAGCCTTTGGCCGCATAATGCGTTACGATTTCGGCATTAGAAACAATCACTGCTTCAGGGTTGTGAGCCATGATGAATTCAACATCGAGCGTGTGGTCTTGGTGCGCATGCGTCAAGAAAATATAATCAGGTTTGAGTGATTCAAGCTGGATGTGCGCGGCTTTTGGATTGCCGGAAATAAAAGGATCTACTAAAATGAATTTGCCGGAAACTTCTATTCCGAGTGAGGCATGTCCGTAAAATGTAATTTTCATAAGAAGCTTTTTAAGCGTTGTTAACTAAGATATCTGAAAGGAAATAAATCAAGCAAAGCGATAGTAAAACCGAAAGCATAAACGTGCTCAAAGCCAATTTTTTAAGTTCCGGATCTAAATCGCGCGGTTCGGTGTTGTTGCGCACCGTTTTGAGGTGTTTAACAAGCGGAATGTATACAATTAAAAACAAGTATTGATCAAAGTGAAAATCGTTGAGCAGGGCAAATAAAACCACCAAGAGCATAGCGCCAACGATTAAGAAATAGTGGTATTTTTTGGCGTTTGCTCCGCCCATGCGCACCACCAAAGTTTGTTTGCCTGATTTTCTGTCAGAAGCTTCATCACGCATATTGTTTAGGTTGAGCACGCCCACACTCAGAAAACCAATGGCGGTAGCAGGCAAGAAAAGTAAATAGCCGTTTTCAAGTGATTTGGCAAACATAAAGTAAATACCGATGGTACTCACCCAACCAAAAAAGATAAACACAAATAAATCTCCGTAACCACGGTATCCGTAGGCTGAGTTGCCCACGGTGTAGCGAATGGCAGAAGCCACGGCCAATAATCCGAGTACAAAAAAGAAAATCGAGTAGCCAAAATGATACGTTTTGAAAGAAAAATAAATCAGCAAACTGGCTGAAAGCATCGTAAGTACTGAGGTAATCAACATGGCGCGTTTCATCTGTGCAGGTGAAATCACGCCGCTTTGAATAGCGCGTTTGGGTCCGATACGATCATCGTTGTCAGTTCCTTTGACACCATCTCCGTAATCATTGGCAAAGTTGGAAAGTATTTGCAAGCCCAAAGTAGTTGAAAGTGCCAAAAGCACAATTTTCCAATTGAACATGGATTGCGACATCGCGTAAAAACTTCCGAGAATAATACCCGAAACTGAAAGCGGTAAGGTTCTGAGTCTGGCAGCTTGTATCCAGTGTTTCATTTATTTTGATTTTATTTTATTGTTACATCCAATTAACATCGGTCTTTTCAAGTTCATAGAGCCATTTATTCACATAGTGTTGAATAAGTTTCATCTGACCCAAGTCTAAGCGAATATTTCCGCCGGCGGTATGCAAAATTAAAGAACCGATTCCAATGCTTTTGTGCCAAAACAACTGCGATATAGTAATGCCTTGGATTTTTCCGGGCTCAATGATTTCATGGGTAATATCCCAAGCGCCACTTTGTTTGATGATAAAATCATCGTGTACAAACAATCGGTGATTCCTGTATTTAAAATATTGAACCAGCCCCACAAAAATAGTATAAATCAAGGCAGCTAAATCAAATATAAGCTCCGGATTTTGATACTGTCTAAAAAAGAAATAACCCACCAGCGGCAGAACTATGGTCAAGAAAACAGCAAAACCCAACTTGCGAAAATTTGCGCTGAGCATCAGGCCTTTTTCTGGATTTTTTTGATACAGTAAATGCAGCATTGCATCTTTTTCTGAAGCATTGCAGCCGGGAATTTCAATGTGTGTATTTTTTTCTTCGCGCTCGCTGTGGGCTGTTTGCTTGATTTGCAACTGGAGCACATTGAGTTTTTTCTGAAAATAATTTTGTGTAATCGAAACGATTTGAACTTTCTCTGGTTTGAGAATCGTACTCTTGGTGTTGATAAGCCCAAAAGACAACAGCAACGAGCCTTTTTGGCGGGTAATTTTGTAATCAAAGTAGCGAATGATGGTTCGAACCAAATTCATGACCACCACAACTACAAAAATCAAAACAACCAAAAACAATAAGCCTAAAGCCATCGAACGACCCTCAATTATATGGTCATAACGATTGGATTCAAAAACTTCTTGTCCAAAAAACTTCTCGATATAGTCAAGCATCGTAAAAAAGAATACGAGCAAAAGCGAAAAACTTTTGACATAATTTGAGGTAATACCCACTTTAATCAAACTGGGCAGACCAATACTTATAAACGGTTGATTATCAGTTTCTGAAATAGAATTATCTTGAATAAAATCCGAGGTGCTTTGTGATGCTTTTTGGTTGTTGAGCAACTCTGATTTTAAGGCCAAGGCCAAGTTGTGCGAAACGGCTTTGATTTTACCTTCTTTTGAGTTGCTTCCGGCAGTATCCACCTCTAAACCATAAACCCCAATGAGCCTCTGTATGAGCGATTGTGTAATGTTGACTTGCTGAATTTTATGCAATTGAACTGCAGTTTTGGTTTTGCTCAAAATGCCTTCTTGAATGATAAATTCTTGATTTTGGCGATCGAGATGAAAAGTAAAATTGATAAAACGCAAATATGCAATTATACCAATAAGCACGAGCGCAGCTATAGAAATCAACACAAAATACAACATGCTGAATTCTTTGGCTTTAAAAAGCGTGATGGCTAAAATGGGTAAAAAAGCACGCGCATATTCCTGAAGTGTATCGGCAAACATAACCAAAACACCCACCGGCGATTGCTTTTGCGGTTGATCAAAATCAGAAATCATGAAAGTTCTTTTTGAATTTTGCCCATGAGCAATTGCTTGATATCTTCGGCTGGATGCTTTTTGATTCCGGGAATTTCAATATCTCCGGAGTTTCCGCCGGCAGTAAAAATTTCAATTTTGGCCAAACCAAACATTCTTGAAAAAACACCTTCGTGCAAGGCAACGTGTTGGATTCGGTTGTAAGGAATGACTATGGTATTGGTGGCAATAACTCCGCTTCGGTACAAAACATCGTGTTCTCTAAAAGCAAAAGCTTTTTTCTTAAAACTAATTCTAGAAAAAACAAGCGCTAAAACCCATGAACCTGTCAATAGGCCCAAATATGGAATTGCCTCGGGATGATTCAAAAAAACATACAAAACAACTCCAACAACCATCAATAAAAGTATCAATAATTGTAGCAAAATGACTTTCCAATATGACAGATGTAATGCTGTAAATTCAACCGTCTCATAACGAGGCAGTTTTGAGATGTCAAGGGTTTCATTGGTGAAATTTTCCATAGAATTTTAATTTATGGCAACCATTTATTTTTACCGAAATCTGGTTTGCGCTTTTCTAAAAAGGCATTGCGCCCTTCTTTGGCCTCATCGGTCATATAAGCCAAACGCGTGGCTTCGCCGGCAAATACTTGCTGACCAACCATGCCATCATCGGTAAGGTTCATAGCAAACTTGAGCATCTTAATCGAAGTGGGCGATTTGGCAAGGATTTCTTGTGCCCATTCATAAGCGGTATCTTCTAACTCAGCATGCGGAACCACTGCATTGACCATGCCCATTTCAAAAGCGTCTTGAGCAGAGTAATTTCGGCCTAAAAAGAAAATTTCACGCGCTTTTTTCTGACCGACCATTTTGGCCAAATACGCTGATCCATAACCGGCATCAAAGCTGGTTACATCGGCATCAGTTTGTTTAAAAATTGCGTGCTCTTTACTGGCCAGCGTTAAATCGCAAACCACATGCAAACTGTGGCCACCGCCTACCGCCCAACCCGGAACCACCGCAATAACTACTTTGGGCATAAAGCGAATGAGTCTTTGAACATCGAGAATATTGAGTCTGTGGTAACCGTCTTCACCCACATAACCTTGATGACCGCGTGCTCTTTGGTCGCCTCCGGAGCAGAATGACCAAATACCGTCTTTGCCGGATGGCCCTTCGGCAGAAAGCAAAACCACACCAATAGAGGTATCTTCTTGGGCATCGTGAAAAGCTTCGAGCAATTCTGCTGTAGTTTTTGGTCTGAACGCATTGCGCACCTCTGGTCTATTGAAAGCAATCCGTGCCACACCGTTGCATTTTTTATAAGTAATATCTTCAAATTCTTTTGCGGTAATCCAATCAATCATATAAGTAATTGTATTAATTTAGCGTAAAAATAAGGCATTTTTTATATTTTCGGCCGAAAGAAAATACTTGAATCTGATTTATTTTTGAACAATACAAAAGCTATGAATCGTTTTTTATCAACCAAGAATTTTTACACCGTGGGCATTCTCTGGACTTTGGTTTTGGGCATGATTTTCTTGCTCTATATCGGACTCAAAAAAGAGCATGTTCCGTTTTTCCCGGTAGTGGTTTTATCTGCAGTAATTGTTTTGATTTTGTGGGTTTTACTTGACACGCGCTACGTCATCAAAAGGCATTTTTTGCTGTATCGCTCCGGACCTTATCGCGGTAGAATCGACATTGAGAAAATCAAGAAAATCAAGTATTTTTCCGGATTATACGTACCGGTCACCATGAAGCCCGCCCTAGATACAAAAGGATTCATCATCACATACAATCAATACGATGATGTGTATGTATCGCCTATAAAAAGCGATGTTTTCTTATCAGAATTACTCAAAATTAACCCGAATATTGAAGTAATAGAAAATTAATCTATCAGGTAAATTCCGTCTTCTTTGAACTCAATCAATCGTTCGCGATAAAGCACTCCAATGGCTTTTTTGAAGGTTTTTTTACTCATGTTCAACAGTGTTTTGATGTCATCCGGATGACTGTTGTCATGCAATCTGAGAAAACCTTTTCCTGAACGCAATTTTTCTAAAATCGCAACTGCACTTGATTCAATATGGTCAAAACCTTCGGGTTGTAATGAAATATCCAGTTTGTGATCAGGCCTGATAGCTTTAACGAAACCTTTGATCCGGTCACCTAACCGGATGCGATCATCAAAAATCTCACCTTTGTATATCAAACCTTTGTGCTTTTGATTGACAATAACATTGAGCCCGAGTTCAGTACTGTGCGAAACAATTAAATCAACTTCTTGACCTTTTTCAACAGTTAATTCATCGTTGCTCAAAAACTGATTGGTCTTGCTCGAAGCCACCAATCGCTGCGTTTTTTCATCCAAATACAAATACACCAAATAGCGTTTGCCTTGCTCCATTTTGCGTGCTTGTTCTTTAAACGGCACAAATAAATCTTTTTCTAAACCCCAATCGAGAAAAGCGCCCAACTGATTGGTATAATTGACCCTGAGCAAAGCAAAATCATTCAAGTGAATATAGGGTTCAAGTGTAGTTGCTACTGGTCTTTCTTGTTGGTCAAGATAAACAAAAACACGCAACTCCTCACCTATTTTATATTGCTTGGGAACATACTTATTGGGCAATAAAATCTCGTCTTCATTTTGAGGGTTTCCTAAAAACAAACCTACTCCGGTTGACCTGAGAATGGAAAGTGTATGGTGTTGTCCGATGGCAATCATAGAAATATTTAAAGCGCGAAGATACGCAAGTTTCAGGCATGTTTACCTTAAATCTACCTATGATTTTAAGGCTCAAAAACTTTATTTGATACTTTTGGTTCAAAGAGCAAACCTTATGAAAAAATTATTCTTCATCTGCACAGTCATTTTTTTACATCAACTTCAAGCACAAACCTTTGAATGGGTCAAAGCGCCTCAAATTAATTTCAATGCCAACCCTGATATGATTGGTTATGTAACTACGGTTGATTCTGACAGCAATATTTATCTTTCGGGTTTTGCTGATAACCGATATATCTACACCGACATCTTTGGCGATTTGTTTTTCAAAAAATACAACGAACAAGGCGAATTGTTGTGGGAAAAAACATTTACCGGAAAAGGTCAGATATACAAAATAACAACCGACAGTCAAAAAAACACCATTGTTGCCGCTGCCTTTATTGACCAATTAAACCTTGAAACCACCACATTGACTTCAAGCGAACAAGGTGTTGAAGCCGTTCTATTAAAATTCAGTCCCGACGGAGCCTTACTTTGGCATCAAATCATTGAACTGGGCGAATTCAACAATGTAAACTTTAAAGCGGTGGTGGTTGATGCACAAGACAATATTTATCTGGGTTATGACAATTTCTGGAATTCAAACATCCAAAAAAAATCTCCCGATGGGCAAACGCTTTTAACCATTGCACAAAATAATGTGAGCCTCATTTCATCTATAAGTGTTGACAATCAAGGAAACATATACGCCGCGGGTTCTTGTGCTGAAAATAATGCAACCTACAATGGGGTAAGCGTTCCTGCTTTACTTACCTACAATACCTATGTTTCAAAATACGATGCACTTGGGAATTTTCAATGGGTAAAATATGTAGAAGATATAACTTGCCCAACACCGCAAGTCGTAGCGTATTCGCCTGATGCAGTGTATTTTTGTTCTGAATTAAATGGCGATTTTTCTTTCGATGCGCTTCAAATTGAAGGCCAGCAATCAAGTTTTATGAGTGATTTTTTTCTGAGCAAACTCAACGCCCAAGGTCAATTTCAATGGGTTCGGGAAATAATTGGGAGTGGCAGAGCTTATCTGGGTCATCGCAATTTTTTGAATCTCGATACACTGGGAAACATTTATTGGGTGGGTAGTTTTTCTGAAAGCATCAGTTGGAACAGTCAATTTCAATCGCAATCCAACGGATTTAGAGATGCTTTGTTGCTCAAGTACAACCCCGAAGGCGAAGTGGTTTTGGCCAAATCAGTCGGAGGAAATTCATATGATCGATTTGATAGCGTGGCCATTGACCCAACCGGAAACATTTATTTAAGCGGAATGGCTGGTGGTACTTTTCAATTTGATGCAATTCCATTTACAGGAACTTCGCTCTACAATCCGTTTTTGGCCAAATTGAATCCTAATTCACTGAGCATTTCTGAACAAAATTCATCAGACGATTCTATTTATCCCAATCCGGTCCATAATAAATTTTACCTCAAAACATTTGCAATCAAACAACTAACCGTTTACAATTTGCTCGGGCAAAAAGTAAAAGAATTCAATAGTGATGCATCAGGAATGGACATTTCAGATTTACCCTCTGGGACTTATCTGGTCAAAACCAATACAGGAATTAGCATCAAACTCATAAAAGATTAGGCAAGCTCTTTAAAATATTGCAACAAAATTTTGTCATTTTCTTGCGCCGGGGTAAATACTTCTAAAATAGCAGGTTGATCAACAGCTGAGAACAATTGTTTTACGCCAACTGTTAGCTCATTTTCATTGATTGCCGAGAAATATTCAAATCCAAACATTTTAGCCAGATGTGCAGCGGTCAATTGGTGTTGGGTTTCAAAATAAGTCTGAAAAACTTTGTTTTCTTGGTGTCCGGGCAAAATTCTAAAAATGCCACCGCCCCCATTGTTGACCAGAATAATTTTAAAATGTTTTGGAATGTAGTTGTTCCAAAGGGCATTGCTGTCATATAAAAAACCAATGTCGCCCGTGATCAAAACAGTGGGTTCCTGATGCACCGTAGCTGCACCAATTGCGGTAGAAGTACTGCCGTCAATACCACTGGTTCCGCGGTTGCAAAACACAGAAATAGCATCATCAATATCAAACAATTGCGCATAGCGAATGGCCGAACTGTTGCTGATTTGCAACATGGATTTCTTGGGCAAACGCGGCAAAACAATTTCAAAAACCTTCAAATCTGAAAAAGGAATCTTACCCAAATAAGCTTTGTGTTTGCGCGCGCGCATCACTTGAATTTCTTGCATCTGAGCTGCATATTCACTGTTCACTATTTTGGTAAACGGTAGAATTTGATGAAAAAAATCATTGGGATGCGCTTCAAAATGATGGGTCAAAGCACCAAAAGTATTGTAGGCTCTGAGCGGATCAACATGCCAATGATGTTCCGGGCGGTAGTTGCGCAACAACGATTTGATGCGTTTAGAAACAATCATTCCGCCAAAAGTAATCAAAACATCGGGCTTAAATTGCGCCATGTCGCGCTCTTTAAATGGTGTGATGATGGAATCAATATGGTTCAAAAATGACGGATGATGTACATTTGAACTGGCTTCGGTCATCACCACAATAGACGGGTCAGCAGCCCACCATTCAATGATTTCGGTATCGATTTCATTCGGGTCTAAAGTGCCGACCAAAATGAGTTTTTTTTGCGCCGAATTCCAAATATTGGTGCAGGCAATAATATCCTCAATCGAAATATTTTTAAAAACCTTGGCAAAACCTGAAATCGTTGGGTCCACCGATAGTTTGCGCGACATTAAATACAAAGGCTCTTCAAACGGAGCATTGATGTGCGTTGGGCCTTTTTGTGTATGGGCTACCGTGATGGCTTCATTGATTTTATGGTCATTTTCAAAACTTTCTCCCTCGGTTAAATTTGCATTGTACAGAGAATGATTTTGAAAAACGTTCATTTGACGAATGGTTTGTCCGTCACCGATGTCAATTTTATTCAAAGGTCTATCGGCCGAGATAACAATCAGAGGAATCTGACTGTAAAAAGCTTCGGCAAAAGCCGGATAATAATTGAGTAAAGCCGAACCCGAAGTACACACCAAAGCCACCGGTTTTTTGATTTGCTGCGCAATGCCCAAGGCAAAAAAAGCAGCCGAACGTTCATCGGCAATACTGTAACATTTAAATTGCGGATTGGCAGTAAAACCAAGTGTTAACGGAGCATTGCGCGACCCCGGAGAAATTACAATATGGTGAACGCCTTTGGCCAGACAAATCTGAATAATGCTCTGCGCTAAAGGAATTCTGGGGTAATTCATCTTTTTAAAATGTGCAGCAAATTTACAATAACCCATTGAATTGAATCGTGTAACATGTATTAATTTGATGCAAAACCCAATATATTTGTTTTAAGTTGTTGCTTTTTTGTACTGATGCAACCAAAACCCAGTCACTCATAAAATTTTAAAATTAATATGAGAAAACTTATTTTGTTTATGTTATTGCTCGTCATTATTCCAAATTTAAGAGCACAGCGCGTTGAGTTTATTTCTAAAGGAGATACCCTTCAAAAACCTGATTATCAGCAATTCATTTACATCAGTGACAGTACCGATGTGTCAAATTCAATTTTTGTGGGTAAAGCAAAATGCATCGGTGAACTTAAAAATGTGATTGCGTTGTTTGAATCTATTCGATCAAAAGCAATAGGATATGGTGCTAACTCATTTAAATTTGAAAGTTATAAAAAGCTCAATGAAGAAAACGGAGAACTCGTTTTATCACTCTACTTCAATGAAGGAGATTTTTTTGAAAATAATGCACAAAAACTACCCAAGAACAAAATCTACATTTTTGGTGTTCAAAACTTATTGTCCGATCGATCGCAAACTTTTAAATTGGATGATACAAAATATGAGATTAGTGCTGGAACTTACATGGAATTTGATCGAAAAGACGAAACCAGAATCAATAAAGGTGGTTTTAGTGGCGAGACCGTCTATGTCAAAAAATCAGATGAAGATTTTTGTAAATTTTTGAGTTTTTCAGGAATCAATGTAAACGGAGGCCAAGCAAATCCGGCTTCAGGAGCTGTGGGCGTTAGTTTTAACACCGGAAAAATAAACAATATTGAGCCCAATTTAGCGCTTGCTTTGATGAAGATTTACAAATTGGCTCCATGATCTTTATATATTTTGTTTCATGAGTGCGGTTTGACTAATGAAGCTCATTCAATTTAGCAGAGCCTTGAGAATTAATTTGATGCAAAACCCAATATATTTGTTTGTCTTTTTAAAATAGCGCGCTTATGAATTGTAAATTCTTCTTGGTTTGTGTTTGCTTGCTCAGTCTGAGTCTTTCTGCACAAGGAAAAATTGATTTTGACAGTTCGGGTTTTCAGGCGGTTGTCAAACGCGCCAAATCTGAAAACAAACCGGTTTTTTATATGCTTTATGCTACTTGGTGTGCGCATTGCAACAAGATGAAAAATGAGGTTTTTACGGATACTTTGGTTAGTAATTTCATCAACAAAAACTACATCAGCGCTTGGCAAGACATTGAAAAAGGCGAGGGAGAAATGTTTAAAAAGAAATTTGGTATTAAATACTTTCCGACATTTATTTTCTTTGACCAAAATGGCAACGAACTCTACAATATCAGTGGTGAATTCAAACCGACAGAATTTGTGGCCGAAGCCAAAAACGCCTTGATTCGTGAAAAACAATTGCCCTACTTAGAAGCTCAATTCAATGCCGATGTGAGCAATGCCGATAAATGTTTGGCTTATCTGTCGGCACTCAACAAAGGGCGCGACCGCCAACTCCTCTCGCCTATTGCCGCTAAATATCTGGCCACCCAAAAAGACGAACAACTCATCAGTGCCAACAATTGGAAGATTATTGCCAACGGTGTAACCGATATTCAATCTCGGGAATTTCAGTATGTGCTTGGGCATATCAAGGAATTTGAGGGTGTATCTTCGGCCAAACGCGTGCAACGAAAAATTGAGAATACCGTTAATGAATTTCTGATGCCTGCCGTGGAATTATCAGATACTTTAACCTACAAAAAACGCCGTTTTATTGCGCAAACCATCAACATGCGCCGAGTTGACTCGCTGCTTTTTGGTTTTGACACCCAGTTGGCTGTTAAAGTCAACAACTGGAAAAATTACCGAAAAGTTACGCAAAGCAATACCGAAAAATTTGCTTGGAATGACGCCAAAACACTTTTAGACATTGCCGGAAATTACCAGAAAAATATTATAGAAAGTGCCGCACTACTTGATGCGATTAAATGGACTCAACGGGCTATTATTCTAAACGAAACCTATGATGCTGAAATTCTGCTGGCGCGTTTATATCTGAAAAACAAAGACAAAAAAAGTGCGCAACAATGGGCCGAAAAAGCCAAAGCCAAGAATGCTGCTTTTGGTTGGAAGACTACTGAAGCCGATGAAATTCTGTCGCAAATTGCTACTAAAAATTGATGCCTAAAATGATTCGTAACGCAACTACCGAAGATTTACCCGCCATATTATCTATTGTGAATCACGCGATTTTGCATACCACGGCCAACTATTTATATGAACCGCAAACCTTGACCGATCAGCAAAAATGGTGGCAAGACAAACAAAACAAAAGTTTTCCGGTGTTGGTGGCACAAGTAAATAATGAAGTCATTGGCTTTGCTTCCTACGGAACGTTTAGAGAGAAAATTGGCTATCAGTTCACGGTAGAACATTCAGTGTATGTGGCACCAGAATATATTAACCAAGGCATTGGCTCAAAACTACTTTCAGCACTTATTGAGTTGGCCAAATCAGAAGGTTATCACACCATGATTGGAGCCATTGATGCTGAAAACCACGACAGCATTGCCTTTCATGAAAAATTTGGTTTTATCAAAGCAGGTTTGATCAAGCAAGCGGCCTTTAAGTTTGACCGCTGGCTCGATTTGCAATTTGTACAATTGATGCTTTGATTAGCCTTTGATCCAATGGAGGATTTTAGCATCCATAGGCGACGTTTGCGGAGCAATTACTTTGACTAAATGCCCTTTTTCATCAATGAGGTATTTCTGAAAATTCCATTCTACCTCAGAATCTTTATAACCGTTTTGGGATTTTTGGGTCAGAAACTGATAAATCGGATGCATGTCTTTACCTTTTACTGAAATCTTAGACATCATCGGAAAAGAAACACCGTAATTGAGCGCGCAAAACTGACTGATTTCAGCATTGGTACCAGGTTCTTGCGCGGCAAAGTTGTTGGCAGGAAAACCCACAATGACCAATCCTTGGCTTTTGTATTTTTTGTACAATGCTTCTAAATCTTTGTACTGAGGCGTAAGTCCGCATTTGGAAGCGGTATTGACAATCATGATTTTTTTTCCTTTGAGTGTAGAAAAATCAAAGGTTTTTCCGGATAAATCGGCAACTTTAAACGAATAAATAGTTTGGGTTTCCATGGTTTGTTTTTTGGAAGTTTGATTTTTTTTCTGTGCCCAAAAAGAAGTGGTCAACATCAGGCAAAACATTAAAGTAAAAGTTGTTTTCATAATGATTTCTTTTGTGCTAAATTATTCAATCAATAGCAACTCAAATAAAAACGAATCATAAAGTTATCAAAAATGAGAAAGCCCGCACATTTGCATCTACGGACTTTCTACCAACACAATTAAAACAAACAACAAAACTGTTGCGCAACATTTCTTGTAACAATTACGAAAAAAGAAATGCATTGGTTTTCAATTGAATTTTAAGCTCGGTGTATTAAAATTTGTTTTTTTAGATTTGTACAACCAATCCTATCCGTTATGACTCAAGATGACTTATTGCCATTGATCCGAGCTCAAGAAAGCCGGGGCTTTACGTTGCTTTACGACATGTATTCAAAAAGTTTATTTGCCGTGATTAGCAATTTAATCAAAGACAAAGAAGAAGCCGAAGACGTTTTGCAAGATGTATTTGTCAAAATCTGGAAGAACATCAATTCGTATGATGAATCCAAAGGTAGATTTTATACCTGGATGCTTAATATTGCGCGCAATTCATCGATTGATCAGTTGCGTTCAAAAGGCCATAAAAACAGCATGAAAAACCTCTCAGCGGATAATTTCGTACATCTGCTTGATGACAGCAGCAGGGCGCATCAAAAAATTGATACGATTGGAATTCAGGAATTTGTCAAAAAATTAAAACCCAAATGTATTGCACTCATCGAATTGCTGTTCTTTAAAGGATATACCCAACAAGAGGCCGCTGATGAACTTGAATTGCCGCTCGGAACGGTGAAAACACAAAACCGAAATTGCATCAATGATTTGAGAAACTACTTAAAAATTGCCCCATGACATCATCAGAATATATCAGTTCAGGAATCCTAGAACTATACGTATATGGCTTGCTCAGCGCATCTGAAAATCAGACCATCGCACAATTGGCTCGTGAAAACCCTGAGGTAAACCAAGAAATTATTGAAATTGAAAAAGCCATTGTTGATTTGTCATCTAGCTTTTCTCCTATTCTATCGCTCAGAAATTTTGAAGCATTGCAAGAAAAATTGGCTTTGAAACACCAAAAAGCCATTCCGATGAAGCCAACAACGAGCCTAAATAAATATTGGGGATGGACCGCTGCCGCAGTTCTTTTGCTGGCATCCGGTTATGAATTCATGCGTTTAAACCAAACACAGTTAGAAGTAGCCACTATTCAAAACGAAAAAATAAAACTCGAAGAAAGTTTGGTCAACAGCGAAATCAAATACCAGCAAGCCGAAGACAAGCTTACCGTTATCCTCGATAAAAACAATACCCTAATTGCTCTTGCCGGACAAACCGCTGCACCACAAGCATCGGCCAGAGTTTACTACAACAAAAACACCCAAACCGTTTATGTAGATGCTTCAGGTTTACCAGAACCGCCAGTAGGAAAAGTGTATCAGGTTTGGGCCTTAAAACTCAATCCGCTTACCCCTACCAGTATTGGTTTATTGGATGATTTTAAAGGCAATCATCATAAACTTTTTGCGCTTGATAAAGCTACAGCAGCCGAAGCATTCGGAATCACATTAGAACCCGCCGGAGGAAGCAAAAGTCCAACACTTGAACAATTGTATACGCTCGGAAAAGTGTAAATCTTAAATATTGAATGATGCATAACCGCTCTTACATTGGGCGGTTTTTTATTTTTTACGACCTACAAACCGAATCACCGAACCCAAACCATTGTGGTACAAACCTTCGCTCAGGTAAATTTCTTTTTCTTCAAGGAGAATGATTTCATAGTCAGAAAAATCATTTTGAATTTCTTCGATTGAAAATAAAGAAGCTAAATCTCTTGGGCCGCCCACTTTTTCGTTCTGGGCAATATAATCAAGGTGGCTTTTACTGAACGCTTCAAAAATCATGTAGCCGCCAATTTTCAGATAAGTACTCAGTAATTGATGCATTGATGATTTAATTTCAGCCGGAAAATGCGCATATATCAAAGCGATGGTATCAAACTCGTTTTGTTGAAAGTCCAATTCTTCTAATAAACCGACACGATAATCTATGGTTACTTTCTTTTTCTCGGCCAAAGCCCATGCCTTTTTTTGACCTTCAATACTGATATCAAATGCCGAAGCATGCCATCCTAGTTGTGCTGCATAAACGGCGTTTCGTCCCTCGCCTTCCGCCGGAAATAAAATCTCACCCGGAGTTAATAAGTCTAGTTGCTCCTTAAGAAACACATTGGGGTTTTCGCCATATGCAAATTCGTTGGCTTTGTAACGGTCATCCCAACGTTGGGCCCAGAGGTTGCTCATGTTATTTTTTGTAGTGTTTTTTATAAAAAATATATGACACGATTCCTAAAACGGCCACACAAGCTACTGAATAATAAACAAATGAAGGCGTAACCACTTTATCACCGCTGGCGTATGAGTGCATTCCGGTGAGGTAAAAATTTACGCCAAAATAGGTCATCATAATTGAATAAAAAGCTACCACGCTCATCAGGTTAAACACCCAACGACCGCGCAAACTGGGTACAAATCGCGCGTGAATAACAAAGGCATACACCATAATACTGATGAGTGCCCAAGTTTCTTTCGGGTCCCAGCCCCAGTAACGTCCCCAACTTTCATTGGCCCATTGTCCGCCCAAAAAGTTTCCGATGGTAAGCATGATGAGTCCAATGGTAAGCGCCATTTCATTGATGTAGGTAATTTCTTGGATGTTGAGTTCCATCTTCGCTTTGTTCTTCTCGTTGGTAAAAATCATGAGCAAAAGCGATACAACACCCAATACCATTCCGAGTGTAAACGGTCCGTAACTGGCAACTATTACCGCTACGTGTATCATGAGCCAATATGAATTAAGCACCGGTTGTAAGTTGGCTATTGACGGATCCATCCAGTTCCAATGGGCAATCATCAAAATCATCGAAGCCACAAATGTACCCGAGGCTACCGTCAATTTTGATTTGATATCAAAGGCTAAAGTGAAGAACATCGTTGCCCAAGCTACATAAATCATACTTTCATAAGCGTCACTCCAAGGCGCATGACCCGAAATATACCAACGCGCTGCCAGTCCGGCAGTATGCAGTAAGAACAATAAACCTATTAAAACATGAAACGCATTGATGGTGTAACGCAGAAATTTCTTCTCAAAAAAGATGTTCAAAATCGTACTGAGCAACATCAAAACGCCGGTGAGCATGTATAAATAATAAAGCTTTTTGAAAATATCGTACTTGTTGTAGGTAATTTCAGAATCTATTTTGTCCTCGCTCGGACGTACCGAAGCACCAAACTTTTTCTGATAATTTTCAATGCTTTGCAAGAAGAAGTTGGCATTGACATAATTGCCTTTAATTTCTGCACTGTCTAAAGCTTGCATGTAGAGCGGCAGAATATTTTTGGCAAACGTTGAATCAATACCGTGGATGTTGGCTTTGTCTAGTTCAAGATATGAAATCCATTTGTTGTTTTTGTCATGCGGAATCGGATAAATGCGCAAAATGCTTCCGCTAAGTGCCGAATTAAGCAAATTGACTTTGCGATCGGTTTCAATAAAATCTTTCTGAAACTGATCTGGAACCGCCGCTTTGTAGGCTTCTTCTAAATACGGAGAAAGTTTGTAATTTCCGTCGTTGTCGAAGAATTTAATAAACGGTGCATATTTTTGTTTGGCATCAATACCGATGATTTTTCGAATGCTATCATTGCCCGATTTGAGATAAATGAGCGGAACTTCAAACCACAACCGCGGAAACTGAGTCATTGACAAAAAAACTTGGTCTGAATTGAGTTCTTTGTACACATCACTTTTACTGACTTTACGCAACAATTCTGAGGAAAAAGTATTGATGGGTTTCATGCGTCCGCCTTCATCTTGTACAATCAATCGACCAAATTTGGCGGCATGTATTGGGCTGGCTTTGTAGCGATCAATGAGCGAATCTATTTGTTGCAACTTGGGTGCAGTTTGATGTACATGACTTTGCCCGAACGAATGCAAACTGAATAAAAACAATAAAAGAGTGGTCAGTTGCGCTTTTTTCTGCTTGACCGCTTCAAGTTTGCGCTTGACTTCAGAAAAACGAGAATCTTTGGTAAACATAATGGCCATCAGTGAAAAGAAAAGCAAAAAGTATCCGATATACGTGATGGTTGTTCCCCAAAAATCATGATTGACTGAGAGCACCGTTCCTTGCTCATCCGGATCAAACGACGATTGAAAAAAGCGATATCCTTTATAATCCAAAATGTGGTTCATGTAAATGCGAGCATCTTGTTTTTGGTTTCCGTCTAATACGGTTACTTTACTTTCAAATGCAGCATAACTTTTCTCGGTACCCGGATATTTTTGTGCAATGAAATCATTGAGTTTAATTTGAAACGGCAATTCATAAACTTTACTGCCAAAACTAAGGGTAAAATCAAGTTTTCCGAGTGTAAAAGTTTCGGGAGCACCTGCGCTGCCTTTGGTGCCCAGCAAAGTGATTTCTTTGGTTTTACCTTGCGACTCAACCGTTACAATCAGAGCATCTTCGTGTTTTTTAGATTTGAAATCGTTTTTGGCGGTAAAAGTTTTAAACCCTTTTTTGGCCGGTTCCGGAAATACAAACTGGGTTCCGCCCACGCGATACAAAGAACGCAACATGAGCGGTTGGGTTGCATTTTTGACCAATTGCCCCTGCGCTCTGTCGGCCATGCGCATATACTGACCATCAAATGGAGCTTGAATGGTATAAATATTTCCGGTGGTGTTGATGTTGATGGCACCTTGTACAAATTTATTGAGCGAGAACAACATATTGTGGATGTTCTGCACTTCACCTTCTTTGAGAAAATGCTCATGACGCGAACCATCTCCGGACTCAACCATCTTTAGGTATAAAGTTCCTTTGGCATCTTCACGAATGGTTTCTGTAGCACCCATCAAGTAATTTTTGTAACTCACTTTAAAAGGAATATCTGAAAAATCACCTTTGAGTTCAAAGTAGTTATCTGTTACCGGTGAAAGCAACAACGGTTTTTCAAAAATGCGTCGTTTCATGCTGCCTTGGTGTTCACCGTCTACAAAAAGAGTAAGAAAAGTTCTGTCTGAATAAACCTTATTTTCAGTGGCTTGTTCGCGAATCGGCATCATCCCTTCATAGCTAATGTAACGCGTAATGGCCGCCCCAACAATGATGAAAATAAAAGACAAATGCAGTAGTAAAGTAGCCCATTTTTCTTTGCGCATCAATCGATAACGCGGAATATTTCCGATGAAATTAATCAAGAAAAATAGGTGAATCGCTTCAAACCATTTGGTGTTATAGACAAGAATACGAGCAGTATCAGTATTGTAAGTGCTTTCAATAAAAGTTCCGCAAGCCATGGCAACAGCATAAGCAATAAACAAAAACGCCATGAGTCGGGTTGAAAACAAGAAGGAAAGTATCTTTTTTTCCATCAAAATTGGATTAGTGAAACGACACGCAAAAGTAGGTAAAAATGTTGATTGAACAGAATACTGTCTGCTTGCTCAAATGTTAATTCTCCGCCAAAATTTGAATCAAAATCTTCGTTGACTTAATTCGCTTTGATATAGCTTGAAATCAAGAGTTTTTCAATAATTTTGCGGCATGATTAAAGTGGGAATTATTGGTTCGGGAAATGTAGCCCATCATCTGATTCAAGCCTTTCAAAAAGCAAAAGGTTTAGAACTGGTTCAAGTGGTAGCGCGTCATCCGTTGTCGTTAGAAAGCGTTGTTGATGCTTCAAAAATCATAACCGATATTGCAGATTTAAAACCCATTGATTTGTGTATCATTGCCGTAAGTGATCAAGCTATAAAAACTGTTAGTCAAGAAATTAAACTAAAAAATTGCATCGTTGCACATACTTCCGGAACCATGCCTTTAGATGTTTTACAGCAGGACAGACGCGCGGTTTTTTATCCGCTACAAACCTTTTCTAAAAACAAAGCAATTGATTTTAAAAATGTACCGATAGCTATAGAAACGGCACATTCAGATGACAACCCATTGCTGGAAATAGTTGCTAAAAGTATTTCAGAGCAAGTTTTTCACATTGACTCAGAACAAAGAAAAGCCTTGCATGTTGCGGCTGTTTTTGTTTGCAACTTTGTCAATCATATGTACACTTTAGGCGAAGACATCTGTCATGAACATCAACTTTCGTTTGACTTGTTGCGCCCTTTGATTGCTGAAACCGCTTCAAAAATTGAAGTTCTATCTCCGGGTAAAGCCCAAACCGGACCGGCCATTCGCGGCGATCAATCAACCATTGAGGCACATTTGGGATTACTTCAAAAACAAACACAAAAAAAAATATATTCTCTACTGACCCAATCCATTCAAGAACATGAGTAAAAGCTACAAAGAAATCATGAACCAAATTACCACCTTTATTTTTGACGTGGACGGCGTGCTCACCGATGGTTCAGTGCATGTAAGCCAAAATGGTGAAATGCTTCGTATTATGAACATTCGCGATGGTTTTGCCATGAAAGCAGCACTTGAAAGCGGTTACCATGTTTGTATTATTTCAGGCGGAAACAATGAAGGCGTGCGCATTCGTTTGAGAAATTTAGGCATCACTGATATTCATTTGGCCTCACCCGATAAGGTTGAAACTTTTAAAGAATACATCGAATTATACCAAATCAAACCTGAACAAGTTTTGTATATGGGTGATGATATTCCGGATTATCACGTGATGCAATTGGTCGGATTACCCACTTGTCCGCAAGATGCCAGCCCCGAAATAAAAGCTATTTCAAAATACATTTCACACAAAAACGGTGGCCGTGGAGCCGTGCGCGAAGTCATTGAACAAGTAATGCGTGTTCAAGGAAAATGGCACACCTATTACAATGGTCAACACGATTAATTTTATTCAGGTAAATGATCCTAGATTTTTTTAAACTCATCCGCTATCAAAATTTACTCATGATTGCAGTCATGCAATTTTTGTTTCGGTATACCTTTTTGATATGGCAAAACATTCCGCTGGCTTTGAGTGATTTGCAGCATGTTTTATTGGTACTTGCAACAATTTTAATAGCTGCAGGCGGTTATGTCATCAACGATATTTTTGATCAACAAACCGATACTGAAAACAAACCACACAAAGTTTTTATTGGTCAGGCTTTTTCAGAAAGTACTGCGTACAATATTTATGTAGCCTTGACTACTGCCGGCGTAGGCATCGGATTTTATCTGGCCAACACAATCAATAAACCCAGTTTTGCAACTCTATTTATTTTGATCGCAGCTACCTTGTATTTGTATGCTTCGAATTTGAAACAAAATTTACTGATCGGAAACATCATCATAGCAGCTTTACTTTCATTAACTGTATTGATTATTGGTGTTTTTGAGTTGTACCCGGTGACTAATTCAGACAATCAGCCACAAATGCGCGTTTTGTTTTCTATTATGATTGATTATGCGGTGTTTGCTTTTGTGTTGAATTTAATCCGAGAAATGGTCAAAGATCTCGAAGATGTCAATGGCGATTACAACCAAGGCATGAACACTTTGCCTATTGCTTTAGGGGTCAAAAGAACAGCACAACTGGTTTTTGTTTTGAGTTTTATTCCCTTAGGTATGATTCTCTATTACATCAATGAGTACTTTATCAGCAATGGTTTGTGGTGGGCTTCAGCATACGGACTCATCACAGTTGTAGCACCACTGATTTATTTTAGTATTAAGATGTGGTCAGCACAAAAGAAAAAAGAATTTAGCCATTTGAGTTTTATTTTAAAGTTGGTGCTGCTTTTTGGTATTTTGTCTATTGCTGTGGTTACTTATAATATTCAACATCATGCTTAGAGAGAAATTCAAAAATCACAAAATCATTCTGGCTTCGGGTTCTCCGAGACGGCAGCAGTTTTTTAAAGATTTAGATTTAGATTTTGAAATTCGGCTCAAAGAAATAGATGAAATTTATCCGGAACATTTACAAGCCCAAGAAATTCCCATTTATTTAGCAGAACTCAAAAGTGCCGCCTTTGAAGGTGAATTGCATCAAAATGAAATACTCATTACCAGTGATACGATTGTTTGGCACAACGATCAAGCCCTCGGAAAACCAACTGATTTTGATGATGCTGCAAAAATGCTTCAATCACTCTCCGGAAAAACACACACCGTTTACACGGCGGTCTGTTTTAAAACAAGTTTGAAATCAGAGTTAATTACAGCCCAAACGCAAGTAAAGATGCATGAATTGTCTGGTGAAGAAATCATTTATTATTTAAAAAAATACCAACCGTTTGACAAAGCTGGTAGCTACGGAATACAAGACTGGATTGGTCAAGTAGGCGTTGCCTCCATCAATGGAACGTATACCAATGTCATGGGGTTACCAGTTGATTTGGTATATCAGCAGTTGAAAAATTGGATTTTTTAGAAATATTATCTTACAAAAAAAGTTAAATTTTACACTTAATCGATTATTTTAAACACTTAATCTAATTTTGTTATTAATTTTACACACAAATAAAAGCAATTTCGTACGTGTTCAAAATTGCGAATTACCTAACATATGAAAAGATTTTTTCTGAGTTTGTTGATTATTATTTTATGTACGACTGGGGTTCATGCGCAAGTTGACTTGCCCAAAAGCAATGGAGCACCACTGGTAGATCCGGTGACTAATTGTCAGTTGAGATATTATTACTTTCCGAATATTGAAGCTTACTTTGATACCCAAAAAAGAGTCTATTTTTTTAAACAAGACGGGGAATGGAAAACCGCAGAAGAAATTCCCGATGGCTACAGAGGCTATTCAATTTACAATAAAGTAAATGTTTTCATCAACGATTATGACGATGAAGACCCCTGCCAATTCATTGAAAAACACCGAAAAAAATATCCGTACATCAACAATGACCGCTCGCTCAAATTGATGTTGTCTAAACAATAGGGTTGTTAAAATAATCCTAGGTTTTGCAGCGATTTTCAATTTATCGCTACATTTGAAGCTATTGCAAACAACAACTCATGCAAAAGCTTTACTGTTCTCTGATTGCCTTTACCTTTGGTTGCGTTGCTACATTTTACGCGCAACAACCCAATAAACCCAATTCAGTTGCGATTTATCAGCAGATTCAAAAACTCAACTTTCTGGGTTCTGTACTTTATGTTGCCGCTCATCCGGACGATGAAAACACACGACTAATTACTTATTTAGCCAATGAGCAAAAAGCCAGAACCGGCTATCTTTCACTCACTCGCGGTGATGGTGGACAAAATTTAATCGGAACCGAACTGCGCGAATTATTGGGTGTCATCAGAACCCAAGAACTCATTGAAGCCCGAAAAATAGATGGCGGTGAACAATTATTTACCCGAGCCAACGATTTTGGTTTTTCAAAAACACCCAGTGAAACACTTCAAATTTGGGATAAAGATGCGGTACTTAGCGATGTGATTTACAACATCCGAAAATTTCAGCCTGATGTCATCATCAATCGGTTTGATGCGCGTACCCCCGGCACTACTCATGGTCATCACACATCATCTGCAATGCTCAGTTTAGAGGCATTTGATTTAACCAACAACCCATCAATTCATCCCGAACAACTGAGCTTGGTTCAAACATGGCAACCCAAACGCATTTATTTTAATACTTCTTGGTGGTTTTACGGTAGCAAAGAAAAATTTGAAAAAGCCGATAAATCAAAACTAACAGCACTCAACATTGGTGTTTATTATCCGTTGCTTGGTAAATCTAATCAGGAAATAGCTGCACTGAGCAGAAGTCGTCATCAATCACAAGGTTTTGGCAGTACGGGTACTCGTGGCGAAGAAATTGAATATCTTGAGTTTCTTAAAGGCGATATGCCGCAGAATCCATCCAATATTTTTGAAGGAATTGACACCACTTGGAACCGCGTCAAAGGCGGAAAACCCATTGGTGCAATACTGTCAGAAGTTGAGAAAAACTTTGATTTTAAAAATCCTGCTGCCAGCGTTCCTGATCTGGTAAAAGCCTATACCATGATTCAATCTCTTGAAGACCAACATTGGAAAAATATCAAATCAGAAGAAATCAAAAACATCATACTAGCCTGCACAGGTTTGTATCTTGAAGCAGTAGCATCAAATGTAAATGCAACACCGGGAAGTAAAATCAAAATTAAATTAGAAGCCATCAACCGCAGTAATGTTCTAATCAACTGGCCATCATATACATTATTACCTGCAACTGATATTGATGCACAAACCATCCTCAGACCCGTGCAATCAGAAACTTTTTCGCTCAAAAACAACAAAGACATCACCGATGAAACAGAACTGACCATTCCTGAAAAAATATCCTACACGCAACCTTATTGGTTAGAAAATGTCGGAACTGTGGGTATGTATCGCGTTGATAACCAAAAGAATATTGGCTTACCTGATGTGGTCAGAGAAGTCAAAGTAATCTTTTCTCTTGATTTTTCAGGAGTAAATATACCGTTTGAGCGAAATGTTATTTACAAATACAATGACGACGTTCAGGGCGAGGTCTATCAACCTTTTGACGTTGTGCCTGAGGTAACCACTTCGGTAACCAACAAAGTACTGTTATTCAATCGACATCGAGCACAAGAATTAGAAGTAAAAGTCAAAGCCGGACGCGACCAAGTAAAAGGCGAACTGAAATTAGAGGTTCCATCAGATTGGAAAATTTCACCGCTGAGTCAATTATTTGACATCGCTCAAAAAGGGGGGGAACAAACGTTTATTTTTGAAGTTACTCCACCCAAAAATCCCGGAGAAGTTACTGCTCAAGTAATTGCAACTGTTCAAGAAAAACAATTTACCCAGGAACAATACAACATTCGGTATCCGCATATTGTTCAACAACAAGTGCTCAAAAATGCTCAGGCACGGCTCATCAAACTCGATATCAAAACAGGTGATGAAAAAATTGCTTACATCATGGGCGCCGGCGATGAAGTTCCAAAATACCTTAAACAAATGGGCTATGCAGTTAGCATCATCAAACCCGATGAAATCACGCCTGAAAAACTCGCTCAATTTGATGTAGTCATAACCGGAATCAGAGCCTATAACACAGTACAAGCTCTGGCTCAGAAACAAAAAATATTGTTTGACTTTGTACAACAAGGCCACACCATGATTGCTCAATACAATACCTTAGATGATTTTGTGACGCCCAACATTGCTCCTTTCCCTATCAAAATATCACGCGATCGTGTTACCGAAGAAAATGCCACCGTGACTTTTTTGGCTCCGACTCATCCGGTTTTGAATAAGCCCAACGCCATCTCACAAAAAGATTTTGAAGGTTGGAAACAAGAACAAGGTTTGTATTATCCGAGCGAATGGGATGCCGCTTTTACACCCATTTTGAGCGCACATGACCAAGGTGAAACAGATAAAAAAGGAGCTTTGCTTGTAGCAAAATACGGCAAGGGATATTATATCTATACTGGGCTCAGTTTCTTCAGAGAATTGCCTGAAGGAGTTCCGGGGGCTTATCGTTTGCTGGCCAATTTGATTTCTTTAAAATAAAATGATGGAAGAAGAAAAACTCAATTCTTGGAAAAAAAGTTACACTTGGGTACTCATTGCCAATGCCATTTACATTGCTTTGTTTTGTTTGATGATGCTCATCTTTTCATAGTATGCAACAGTTAGATTGGATTGTACTTTCGGTTACTCTTTTGTTCATCGTGGTGTATGGTGTTTTAAAGACACGCGGCAGTAAAAACGTTGAAGAATTCATCTTGGGCAACAACCAAACGCCCTGGCATGTGGTTGGATTATCAGTTATGGCCACACAGGCCAGTGCCATTACCTTTCTCTCAACACCGGGTCAAGCGTATCACGACGGAATGGGCTTTGTACAATTTTACTTTGGTTTGCCCATTGCTATGGTGGTTATTTGTGTAACGTTTATTCCGATATATCACCGACTTAAGGTATTTACGGCTTATGAATATCTCGAACAGCGATTTGATCTCAAAACCCGATCATTGGCGGCCATTTTGTTTTTAATTCAACGCGGATTGGGCACCGGATTAACCATATATGCTCCGGCCATTATCCTTTCGGCTTTGTTGGGTTGGAATCTAACCTGGATGAATGTCATCATTGGTGTTTTGGTTATTATTTACACTTTTGTCGGCGGAACCAAAGCAGTCAATGTCACCCAAAAACAACAAATGTTTGTGATCATGAGCGGTATGTTTATTACCTTCTTTTTGATTCTTCACCTGTTGCCCAATGATATGACCTTTGCCAATGCATTGCATATAGCGGGCGCTAACCACAAAATGGACATCGTTGATTTTTCTATTGATCCTGAAGAGCGTTATACTTTTTGGAGCGGCATTACCGGTGGATTCTTTTTGGCGCTGTCGTACTTTGGAACCGATCAATCGCAAGTAGGAAGATATCTCTCGGGTAAATCCATCCGCGAAAGCCAAATGGGACTCATTATGAATGGGTTTTTAAAAGTACCCATGCAGTTTTTTATTTTGCTCATTGGTGTGATGGTGTTTGTTTTTTTTCAGTTCAATCCGGTACCGTTAAATTTTAATCCGAACAACAAAGCCCTGATTGAAAACTCAAAATACAAACAAGAATATCGGGACTTAGAACTAAAACTGAGCAAACTCTCTGAAGAAAAAAAAGAAATCAACCTGATTTATATTGATCACTTAAATCAGAATTACGACAACCCCATTCTGCGCAAAGAACTCGTGGCTATTTCCAGCAAAGAAAATGATTTGCGCGATCAGGCACGAGAAATCATTGCCAAGGCCGACCCAAAAGCCGAAACCAATGACAAAGACTATGTTTTTATTCATTTTATCTTGCACTATTTGCCCAAAGGTCTCATTGGTTTATTGCTTGCAGTGATTCTTTCAGCCGCTATGTCTTCAACTGCATCAGGGCTCAATGCATTGGCTTCTACCACGGCCATTGACATATACAAGCGCAATGTAAAAACTGAAAAATCTGAGAAGCACTTTGTTCATGCCTCGCGCTTTTTTACTTTGTTGTGGGGTGTAATTGCCATTTTGTTTGCTTGTGTTGGTACCTTATTTGAAAATTTAATTCAATTGGTCAACATTGTAGGCTCTATCTTTTACGGAACAGTGCTCGGAATATTCTTGGTAGGTTTTTATATCAAATACGTTCGTGCCGGATCAATTTTTTGGGGTGCCATCATCAGTCAGTTGACTATTTTTTACATCTTTTATCTGGATAAAGTAAGTTTTCTCTGGCTCAATTTTATTGGCGCATTACTTACCGTTGTGTTGTCAGTTGCCCTTGAATTTTTTAAAAAGAAAGCCATTGCAATCAAACAAGCATAAAAAAATCCGCTTTCGTGACAAAAGCGGATTCATATTTTAATTCAGACGAACATTATTTTTTACTCCATTCGGCGATACTGTCATTGTTCATTTTCACGTAATCATCATTTTTGGCAGCAGTAGCAGCGGCTAAAGAAATTTTTGCTGTTTCAATCGCCCCTTTTTTGTCGCCCAATTTGGCTTGAATCAATGACTTTTGACGCGTATACCAAAACGGTTTTTCTTTGTTCAACTCTAAAGCTTTGTTGATGAATTCAAGTGCCTTGTTCATATCGCCATTAGACTGATAGAAATATTGCGCCGATGAAAAATAATCTCCGGCTGACGGACCTGCCAAAGTCTTTTCAATGCTTGCCATAGCCGTTTTTTGCGTAGGCACATCAAATCGAACTGATACCATGGTGCGCTCCCAAGACAAATCCAAACTGGCAAAATTGTTGTCAAGCCCGCCTACAGAAATGGTCAGTGTTTCAACAGGTTTGCTCAACATAATGGCTTTGGCCGATGTTTTTAAGGCTACTTTGGCTTCGTCCCAATTCTCTGGAGTACCCCAATTGTCGGTATCGCTGTAAAAAATTACATCCCACGCCTCAGCTTTAGGTATGGTATATAAAGCATATTTTCCTTTTTTAAGCGTTTTGCCATCAATGGTAACATCATCAGAAAATGATACCATTGTGTTTTGATTGGCACCGGTTCTCCAAAGTTTTCCAAATGGAACCAAATCGCCAAAAATAGTTCTGCCTTTCATACTTGGTCTAGAGTATTCAATGCTTACTTGGGTTAGTCCAACGGTTTGCTCCAAAGATGATTTTGGGCTGGGTTGCGGAGTTTTTACTTGTGCTTCTAGTGCTTGTGTGGCTGAAAAAATAGCCAAAGCAATCCATAGTTTTTTCATAATTGTTTTGATTTAGTGAGGTCAAAATTACGAATTCAATCAGCGGCTATTGTTAAGATATACTTAAAAAAGAAAATATTCTGTTTAATGTTTTGGTTAATAAATTAAACAAATTGTACTTTTACAAAAAAAAACATGAGTCTATACCGAATTCACGTCAAACAAAATTTACCTATAACCATTGAAGAAGCTTGGAATTTCTTTTCAGATCCGATGAATCTCAATAAAATCACTCCAGACAATATGGGCTTTGTCACTTTATCGGGTGCCGATCGAAAAATGTATCCGGGACAAATCATTGAATATGAAGTAACTCCACTTTTGGGCATCAAAATGAATTGGGTTACTGAAATAACCCATGTAGTTGAAAACGAATATTTTGTAGATGAACAGCGCTTCGGACCCTATGCTCTGTGGCACCACAAACATTTTTTGCGCGCAATTCCGGGCGGAGTTGAAATGGAAGACATCGTAGATTACAAATTGCCTATGGGTTTTGTGGGGCGTTTGTTTCACCCAATTGTTGTGAAACCTCGTCTCGATGAAATTTTTTCATTTCGCTATCAAAAACTTATTGAACTTTTTGGTCCATTTAATCCAAAACAATCATGAAAAACATTGTCTTAATTGGCGGTTCTTATGGCATCGGACTGGCCATTGCCCAAGCCTTACAATATGAAAGCAATCTGTTCATTGCTTCAAGAAGCTTTGATGCTTCACTTGAACTCAGAGCCACGCACATTCCTTTTGATGCAAGCACAGATGTACTTGATGTTTCAGCGCTTCCCGATCAAATTCACGGATTGGTTTATTTGCCTGGCAGCATTAATCTTCGACCATTTAAGGGCATTAAACCCGAAGCTTTTGATGCTGATTGGCAAATTAACTTTTTGAGCATGGTGCGTGTTGTACAAAGTTTGTTGCCAAAACTAACTGCTGCAGAACAATCCAGCATCGTATTATACAGCACAGTGGCCGTTCAGTTGGGCATGCCGTTTCACACTTCAGTTGCGGCCTCAAAAGGTGCGATTGAAGGTTTTGCCAGAGCATTCGCTGCTGAATATGCACCCAAAATTCGGATGAATGTAATTGCACCATCACTCACCGATACACCTTTGGCAGATAAATTTCTGAATTCAGATGAGAAAAAAGAGAAAGCTGCTCAGCGCAATCCGATGAAAAAAGTCGGAACGCCTGAAGATATAGCCCAAGCAACCTTGTTTTTATTGAGCCATGCCAGCAATTGGATGACCGGACAAATTATGCATGTTGACGGAGGTATGTCTCGCTTATCAATCAACGTATGATGAATATTTTTTGGTTTAGAAGAGATTTAAGACTTGAAGATAATGTTGGTCTTTTTCACGCTTTAAACAGCGGTCAAAAAGTCTTGCCTGTGTTTGTTTTTGATGGGACAATTTTAGAACAACTTCCCAAAGACGATGCGCGGGTCAGTTTTATTCACAGTCAATTAAATGTCATTCAAACCCAACTTCAAACGCAGGGTAAATCACTGGCTGTTTTTTACGGAAATCCTATAGATGTATTCCAAAAACTCATTTCTGAAAATAAAATACAGAGCGTTTTTACCAACCACGATTATGAACCTGCGGCCCGCAAACGCGATCTTGAAATTTTTCGTTTGCTTGAGCAACATCAAATTGAGTTTAGAACCAGCAAAGACCAAGTGATTTTTGAGAAAAGTCAGATAGTCAAAGACGACGGTTCGCCCTATGTGGTGTATACACCTTACAGCAAAAAATGGAAAGAAAATTTCTCGGAATCTTTGTGTACCCATCATCCGTCAGAAACTCTTTTGCAAAATATAGCTGCGCACTCTTATCCGTTTTTGACATTAAAAGACATCGGATTTGAAAAATCAAACATCGCCGTTAAGCCCTATAATATTTCGAAAAATCTGATTCAAAATTATCCGGAAACGCGCAACTTTCCGGCCGTTGAAGGCACCTCGAACCTGAGTCCGCATTTGCGTTTCGGAACCATTTCCATCAGACAATTGGTACGTGGTGCCTTGCAATCAAACAATCCTATTTTTTTGAATGAGCTCATATGGCGCGAGTTTTTTATGCAGATTTTGTGGCATTTTCCGCATACGGTGCACAAAAGTTTCAAACCCGCCTATGATCAAATCAAGTGGAACAACAACGAAGCTGATTTTAAACGTTGGTGCCAAGGAAAAACCGGTTACCCCATGGTGGATGCCGGCATGCGTGAACTCAATGCTACAGGCTACATGCACAACCGCGTTCGCATGGTGGTGGCGAGTTTTCTGTGCAAACATTTACTCATTGATTGGCGTTGGGGCGAAACGTATTTTGCCCAAAAACTACTTGATTACGAACAATCCAGCAACATCGGTAATTGGCAATGGGCAGCCGGAAGCGGTGTAGATGCAGCACCCTATTTCAGAATTTTCAACCCAACCGAACAAATTCGAAAATTTGATACTGACTGGAAATACATCAAAAAATGGGTGCCAGAAGTAGAAACCTCTGCTTATCCAAAGCCTATTGTTGATCACAAAGAAGCCCGTGAACGCTGTTTAAAAGTATATAAAACCGCTGTTGGTTAAACGCAAAAGCTATGAAAGTTGTTTGGTTCAAAAGAGATTTAAGACTGCAAGACCACGAAGCTTTGTTTCGAGCCATTGAAACCAAAGAAAAAGTTTTGTTGTTGTATATTTTTGAGCCTTCACTTATGAAAGATGTTCATTACAGCCAACGTCATTTTGATTTTGTTAAACAATCACTCGCAGAGTTACAAAAAGCACTCCTTCGGTATCATACCCAAATTTTAATTGTACAGGATGAAGCGGTTCATGTTTTTAAAAAACTCATGGAAATCAGTTCGGTTTCAGCCGTTTTTTCACATCAAGAAACCGGCATTCAACGAACCTTTGAACGAGACAAAGCGGTGGCTGAATTGCTCAAATCAAGAGGAATTCCTTGGCATGAATACGTCACCAACGGAGTCATTCGCGGGTTGCGCAACAGACAATCTTGGAAAGAAGATTGGTATGATTTCATGGAAAAACCCTGCTTTGATTTCTTGGCCAACGGCAGAACTTTTGTCAAATATTCTGAGATTGAAAAACTTGAAAACCACTTTAGTTTGGTGGTGCTTGAAACCAAACAAAACACTCCTTTTCAAAAAGGCGGGCGCTCTGTAGGTGAACGATATTTGAAATCATTTTTAGAAGAACGCGTTGAAAACTACACCCGACATATTTCAAAACCCGAACTGTCCAGAAAAGGTTGCAGCAGACTCTCACCCTATATATCTTGGGGTGTTTTTTCAGTACGGGAAATTTACCAAAGAACATGGCAAACCCGCAAAAAAGGAAAATTCAAGCGACAAATTGACAACTTTGCAGCGCGACTTCGGTGGCAAGCGCATTTCATTCAAAAATTTGAAATGGAATGTTCTATGGAATTTGAACCTGTCAACAAAGGATATTTAAAAATGAAATTGCCGGTCAATGAACAGTTCCACAGAGCTTGGTGCGCCGGACAAACCGGAATTCCAATTGTAGATGCCTGCATGCGCTGTCTGAATACTACCGGTTATTTGAATTTTAGAATGCGCGCCATGGTCGTGTCATTTTACACACATCATCTGATGCAACCTTGGCAAAATTGCAGCCCACATTTGGCCCAACAATTCTTGGATTTTGAACCCGGAATTCATTATCCGCAACTGCAAATGCAAGCGGGTGTTACGGGCGTAAATATGATTCGCATTTACAATCCGGTCAAAAATTCACAAGAACACGACACCGACGGAAGTTTTATCAGAAAATGGGTTCCGGAGTTGGCCTCAATTCCGAATCAATTCATCCACGAACCATGGAAACTAACCATCATTGAACAAATGCTCTACGAATTCAAGCCAGGCGTTCAATATCCATTGCCTATAGTGCATTTAGAACAAGCACAAAAAAAGGCAGCTGATTTTTTTTGGAACTACCGCAAAAATGAGTGGGTACAAATAGACAGTAAAAGAATTCTGCACAAACACACCTTGCCCAACCGCGATTAATATAAATTTTGAAGACGGTGAAAACTCAGTGCTGAAAAACAATCAATCTTCATATCGGCCTCTGAAATATCTTGTGGATTGCCCCCAGCATTAGTAAAACCAATACAGAAAACACCTGCCGCGCGGGCTGCACGGATTCCGTTGGTACTGTCTTCAATAATGAGACAATGTTTTTTAGGTGTTTGAGACAACAAAACCGCATGTTCAAAAATGGCAGGATCAGGCTTGGATTTTGGAAATTCTTCGCCTGAAACTAGGTGCGTAAAATAAGGCTTCAGTGCAAATCGGTTGACAACGCGCTCAATGGTATCAAGCGCTGACGAAGATGCAATAAGCAATTGCACGCCATGACGATGCAAATCCTGAATCAAATCTAAAACACCGGGCATGAGCTGCAAATGGGCTTGTGCTTCAAAAGCCTCATTAAAATATTGCAGTTTGGTAGCCGATAATTCTTCAATACTTTGGGAAAGAGCAAACATCTGCTTGAGTTTCATGAAAATATTGGGTGTTGAATTGCCCGTAAAAGAAGCATACGTTTGCTCATCTACCAAAATCTGAAGTTCTTCAAATTGTCGCTCATAGGCTGCATGATGTACCGGTTCGGTGTCAACGAGTACACCGTCCATATCAAAAATGACTGTTTGAATCATCACGAACGATCGAGCAAATGACAAATCACCGTTTCGGCAGCGTGCAATCCGAACAAAGCCGGCATCCAACTGTTGGTTCCGTAAAACGATTTTTTAAAATTGGTTCCATCAGTCATTTTGATACTTCCTTCATCAGGCTTTTCATATGAATACACAACTTTAATACCCGATGAAATTCCCATTTTTTTGAGGCGTTTGCGCACATTTTTGGCGAGCGGACAATATTTGGTTTTCTTGATGTCGGTGACCATGACCTTGGAAGCTTCAAATTTTCCTCCGGCGCCCATATTGCTGATGACTTTTATTTTTTGACGTTTGGCAGAGGCAATCAAATTGAGTTTGGGTGTTAGGCTGTCAATGCAATCCAAAACAAAATCAAATTCAGGAGTAACGATACTGGTTGCGCGCTCCGGCGAGAGAAATTCTTTAATGCGCGTGAGTTTTAATTCCGGATTGATGTCCATCAGGCGATCGCCCATAATGTCTACTTTGGGTTGCCCGACAGTAGAATGCAAAGCCGGCAACTGACGATTGATGTTGGTAATATCAACTACATCGCCATCTACAATAGTCATGGTTCCAACACCGGCACGGGCAATAAATTCAGCAGCAAATGAGCCCACACCGCCCAATCCGACGACCAATACGTTTGCGTTTTTGAGTTTTTCGAGGCCTTCTTTTCTAAATAACAGCTCAGCTCTTTCGGTCCAAATTGCCATAATTCTATAGATTCTTTAAGTTGTTTGTATGAATACTCTTTGAAAATTCTCTACAATGATTTGCTGGATTTGTGTCTCTGAAATCAATTTGCATTCAGCGGCGCGCAAATATACATCGGTTATGCTTTCATCAATGGTATCGGTTTCTAAAAAAAAACGTTGATTTGGAATATTTTTAAAAACTTCACTGAGTTCAGGGTTTCTGAGTAAATACTTGCCAAACGACAAATAAAAACCGTGATCCAAAAGTTGCTGCGCCGTAGCTGCATTTTTTGAGAACCCGTGCACAATCATCGGCACTGAAATCTGTAATTTTTTTTTGATTTGAATCACTTCTGAATACGCTGCTACACAATGAAGCACCACCGGTTTTCGGAATTTTTCAGCCAATAGCAATTGTTGTTCAAAAACGGTTTTTTGTGTCTCAAGAGGCGTTTCAATACGCTTATCTAAACCACATTCTCCGAGTGCTAAACAATTGGGCATAAGTAGTTTTTCAGAAATAATTTGTAATTCTGAAGTAAGTGTTTCCAGATTAATTTTCCAGGGATGAATCCCGATAGAATACCACGGAATATGAGCATCAAAAGCCAACGGATATTGGTTGACCAACTCCAAAACATTTTCTTGGGCTGAAAAGCGATGCGTGTGTAAATTGAAATATTGCATCAGTCGTGAAACTTTTGAACACCGGCTTCAATAGCCACCGGCAAATCATTCTCAAGCGGAACCACCGGACAAGAATATTTGTGATTGTAGGCACAATACGGATTATAGGCCGTGTTGAAGTCAATAAGTACTTCATTAGATTTGGGCTTTTTCATATCAATATATCGCCCGCCAATATAGGTTTGCTTGCCGCTGGTTGCATCTGAAAACGGCAAGAATAAATGATCTTCATAACCCGGTTTTTTGACCAAATCTTGGTTTTGGTATAAGTTGAGTTTGCATTTTTTTCCGTCTAATTCAAAATGTAATTCACCGTACTTGACATATATAGGTAACCTAGAAGTAGAGGTTTTCATACCAAACGGTTTTTGATTTTCAGTGCGCACAAAACGCGCTTTGACGGCATATTTGACTGATATCGGATAAAAATCAAGTCCTTTAAATTTTTTCAAATCTGAAGCTTCCAACGGACTTTGCTTGGCATCAGCAAATTCAGCATTGAGGTTGAGTTGAAAAGCCTTGGCGTCATCGGGGGACCAATTTTGTGCAGTAATCACTACAGCATAAAACATCAAAACAAAAACGAATATTTTTTTCATCGAGAAAATTTTCACAAAAATAAACTAAAAATAAACTGTGCCAGCCATCAAACTGCTTCAAAGTTTTACCTTTACGGCAACTTTCCGATTATGATTTTCAGGGCATTTCAAAGGTATTTAGACAATTTTAAAGGTTTTAGACGTGAAGTATGGATCTTGGCGATTATTACTTTTATCAATCGCGCCGGAACCATGGTGTTGCCTTTTTTGTCTAAGTATCTCAAAGAAGACTTGAATTTTAGTTATGCACAAGTAGGCTGGGTCATGGTTTGTTTTGGACTGGGCTCTATGTTGGGCTCTTGGTTGGGCGGAAAACTATCAGATAAAATAGGCTTTTATAAAATAATGATTTTCAGCTTATTTACCAGCGGGTGTGCTTTTTTTATTTTACAGTTGATTACCTCTTTTTATGGACTTTGCTTAGGCATGTTTTTGATCATGGTGATTGCTGATATGTTTCGACCGGCCATGTTTGTATCGCTGGGTGCTTATGCCAAACCCGAAAACCGGACTCGGGCCTTAACCTTGGTTCGATTGGCTGTTAATTTAGGTTTTTCGGTGGGCCCTGCCTTGGGTGGACTCATTATTATGAACATCGGATACAAAGGTTTGTTTTGGGCAGATGGCGCGACTTGTATTGTGGCCATTACCGCTTTTGCTTTGTTGGTCCAAGAGAAAAAGAAACCCGATGATTTAACTACCAAACACGAGGAAATCATTCAAAGCAGTTCTGTTTTTCAAGATAAAATTTTCTGGGTGTTCATTTTTGTATGTTTTATTACTGCCATGATTTTCTTTCAGCTGTTTACAACACTTCCGCTTTATCACCACGAGCAATATGGACTTACAGAGTTTCAAACCGGCTTGCTGATGACACTTAATGGTTTGCTCATTTTTTTCTTAGAAATGCCCACGGTTACCCTATTTGAACGCAAACAAATTGACAAACTTCAAATTATTTTTTGGGGCTCTATCATGATGGCGTGCAGCTTTTTTGTCTTGCTGTACAACGCTTGGGCCGGTGTGCTTATCATGAGTATTTTGTTTATGACTTTTGGCGAAATGTTTATTTTTCCGTTTTCAAATTCATTTGCCCTGAGCCGAGCACCTAAAGGACATGAAGGCCGATACATGGCTTTTTACACTATGAGTTTTAGTTTGGCGCATATCATGAGTTCAAAAACCGGCATGGAAACGATTAGTCATTTTGGTTATACCGCCAATTGGTGGCTCATGGGAAGTTTAGGAATCATAGGCGTTTTATGCTGTGTTTGGCTACAAAAGCAACTGGCCATTGAACGCGCTCAAAGATTATAAAAATTTTCTTTTGATTTCTGCCAGACCCAAATGGGAAGTAATGAGTTCCCTGATGATTTGATTTCTGAGCACCTCTATGTTTTCACAGTTTAAATATTTGGCCCAAGCGTCTGAAACAAGCAGTTGACGAATACTTTTGATGATTTGTGCGGTATGTGTTGCTGTGCGCAAAACAAACTCAGGTTGAAATTCGGGACTGTCTTTGTGTGCGAAATTGACTTTTTTTACTGAAGCATCATATACTATAAAATAAAGTTTTTCATGATCATTATCGCGGTAAAACCAATTCCAATGAGCATATCCGATTTTGGTTCTGTGATTTGTAAATGCTGCGTTGGAATGTAATTGCCATTTGCAGTTGGCCGCGCGCCCCCAATGGTTAGAAACTCGGTAAACACCTTGCGCGGTAAAATAATATTGACTGCCCGATTTACTTTGATAAGATAAAGTTAGATGTTGTAAAGCCTCTGCCCCAACCTGCTCAAAAACGCAGTAGGTATGTTTGTGAAAATTGTATTGGTTGTATGAGGCAGACATAAATTTTTTGTGCAAAAATACAATGAAATACACCAAACAAAACCTCTTCAACCCTACTAAACCTCTTAAACTTCTTAAACTTCTTAAACCTTATCAAACTTTCTAAATGGTAAATAAACTTAAATTTTAGTTAAATAACTATTTTTTTAGTTGTGTAACTAAATTTATAGTTGTATGTTTGAATCGCGTTGTAAAGCTTCTGACCGCGTTAGGGATTGAGGCTTTGTTTGAGCTCGCGACTGCAAGGCGCAGCGAGTGCCGAAAGCCCGGCAGAATGCAACGCCCAAGAAATAAGTTTACAAAGTTTAATAAAGTTTATAGCGTTTAGAGATGCAAAAATTAACCAACAAAGAAGAAGAAATCATGCACATTCTCTGGAAGTTAGAGAAGGCATTTGTAAAAGAAGTAATGGCCGAAATTACTGATGAACAGCCTCATTACAACACGCTTTCAACGATTATCAGAAACTTAGAAGACAAAGGTTTTGTTGCGCACCATGCCTTTGGAAACACGCATCAGTACTACCCGATTGTGAGTAAAGATGCCTATAGAAAAAAATTCATGAACCATGCCATTGATGCTTTTTTTAACAGCTCCTACAAAAGTATGGTATCGCATTTTGCACAAGAAGAAAAAATATCGGCTGAGGAATTACGCGAAATTCTGGCCATGATTGAAAACAATCCAAAACCGTAATCACATGGAAAATATTGTAGTTTATCTACTCAAATCAAGTGCGCTGCTTGCGGTGTTCTACGGAGCTTATTGGCTGTTTTTGCGCAAAGAAACTTTTTTTAACAGCAACCGTTGGTTTTTATTGTTGGGCTTGGTGACTTCGGTGGTTTTGCCACTGGTGACTTTTAAGAAAATTGTTTGGGTAGAAGCCCAGCCGGATATCTATACTTTTTCGGAGCAAATTCCGGTGCAAACCGCCACGGAACCGCAAGGATTTGAAATCAACTGGTATTGGGTTTTGATAGGTGTTTATGCTGTAGGAATGCTGGTTTTGTTGCTAAAGTTCTTATTTGATTTCTGGCATTTAAGAGCCGTTTTGAAAGGTAAAACCATTGCGCAACAAGCGGGTTTCAAGTTGGTTGATGTAACTGAAAAAGTAGCGCCTTTCTCCTACTTCAACTACATTGTTTATAATTCTGAATTGTTTGATCAGGCAGAACTCGCACACATACTCGCGCATGAAAAAGTGCATTGCGAGCAAAAACATTCCATTGACGTATTGATGGCCCGGATTTTCTGTATTGCCTTTTGGTATCATCCGGTGGTGTGGCTTTACAAAAAAGCAATGTTGCAAAATCTAGAGTTCATTGCAGACAGCGAAGCCTTGAAACAAATTGAAGACAAAAAATCGTATCAAATTACTTTATTAAAAGCTACTACACACCAAAACTGTGTAGCCATTACCAATCCTTTTTATCAATCATTAATCAAAAAACGAATTGTTATGCTGAACACAAATCAATCAAAAAAGAGAAATTCTTGGAAGTATTTCATTGTAATTCCGGCGCTTTTGGCCTTCTTGCTTTATTTTCAGACCAAAATCATTGCCCAAGAAAAACACGTTATCATTAGTAAAGGTGAACCCAAAGTATCGGTTGTGATTGACAAAAACACCACCGATGAGCAGCTTAAAAAAGAAGCTGAACGTCTTAAAAAAGAGCACAATGTAAAGCTCAAATTTTCAAAAGTAAAACGCAATTCAGCTGGTGAAATTACTGGTATTAAAGTAGAATACAACGACGGAAAAGGCTCAAAAGGAACTTCACAATACAACGGTGATGAAGCTATTGAACCGATTCAGATTTATCAGAATGAAAAAGGCGGGTTTACCATGGGCACCGGCAAAACAGAGCGTCGCTATGCTTACGCTTACCACATCAACGAAGACGGAAATTTGGATGCTTCTGACAACGAAGACAATGAAGATGTGGTGGTTGAAATTGAAGCGCCTGAGGCACCTGAAGCACCCGAAGCGCCAGAAGCAGCTGAGCCGGCTGATGTTCCGAATCGTCCGGCTGCACCGGCTAAAATCAGTAAAAAAATCATTATTAAAGGCGATAAAAAAGACAAAGCAGCAATGCGGGTTATTGTGAACGGTGAAAGTATTGATATTGATCCGGATAAAATCATTGCTGAATTAGACCCAATCATTATTCAATCATTATCTAATTTAGATGACATACACTTGGATATAGATAGTAAAGACATCAATAAAATAACGCGTGATGCCATGAGACAAGCGCGCGATGCCATGAAACGCTCTCGGGTTGAGATAAGAAAATCAATGGATGAACGCCAAGCATCAGAAGAAGATTTAGCCAGTGCCAAAAAAGAAATAGAAGCTGCACGCGAAGAAATCAAGCAAGCGCGCTTAGAATTAGAAAAATCCAGAGCAGAGCTTGAAAAACTCAGAACCGAAAGCAAAAAGAAAAAGTAATCTATGAAGACTGCCCAAGTGGCGGTCTTTTTTATCTTTGTTGAAATTAATTTTATGTTTCAGGTTTTAGCTCAGATCAACAAACTTGTGTTGCCAAGTTTTACCAAACAGCAACTCGATATGGCCAAAGCCAAGAAATGGCAGCTGGCTATTATTGCTTGGCGGTATTATGTAACCATTCGGGCTATAGATAAACATTGAAATACTGATTTTCAGAAAAAAAATCTCGAAAACCATTCATGAATTGTGTTTCGGGATTTTTTTATTTCTGGCCTACGGGATTGTATTTCCGGAATAAACGGCCATATTTTACTTTGAACTTCTACAACTGCTTTTGGAGGTTGATGGCCAACATGCAAAGAAGTTTTTGCTACAATACATTTAATCCGTACTAAAATTTCATTCGCCTATAGTAAACGCCCATACATCGAAATTTAATGATTTCCGGATGCACCTCGCTGTAAGTTTGCCTCACAAAATTTATAGATTATGAAAATAACAATTGTAGGAAGTGGATACGTTGGGCTGGTAACCGGAGCCTGTTTTTCAGAAGTAGGCATTGATGTTCAATGTGTTGATGTTGATCAACTGAAGATTGACAATTTAAAAAAAGGAATTATTCCGATCTATGAACCTGGTTTAGAAAAAATGATTACCAGAAACATGGAAAAAGGCAGATTACAATTTACAACAAAGCTGTCAGAGGCGCTCCAAGGTTCTGATGTGGTATTTATCTCAGTAGGAACGCCGCCTGATGAAGACGGAAGTGCTGATTTAAAATATGTACTGCAAGTAGCCCGCGACTGTGGTAAACACATGAACGATTATACATTGGTAGTTACCAAAAGTACGGTTCCTGTTGGGACTTCTAAAAAAGTGAAAGAGGCCATTGCAGAAGAATTGACCAAAAGGCAAGTCAAGATTCCATTTGATGTGGCTTCGAATCCTGAATTTCTGAAAGAAGGCGCTGCCATTGATGATTTCTTAAAGCCCGACAGAATTGTCGTAGGCACAGAGAGTTCGAGAGCCAAAGAACTACTCACAAATCTATACAAACCATTTACCCTGAACGGTCATCCAATCATTTTTATGGATATCGTTTCTGCAGAAATGACCAAATACGCCGCCAATGCGATGTTGGCTACTAAAATTAGCTTTATTAATGACATCGCCAATCTTTGCGAAATTGTTGGGGCCGACATCAATCATGTTAGAAAAGGAATAGGCTCAGATGCCAGAATTGGAAATAAATTTATTTATCCGGGCATTGGTTATGGAGGCTCATGCTTTCCGAAAGATGTGCAAGCCTTGATCAGAACTGCCAAAGAAAACGATTATGATTTGCAGGTTTTAAAAGCTGTCGAGGCGGTAAATCAGCATCAAAAATCGGTGTTATTTACTAAAATTCTAAACTATTTCAACGGTGATTTGAAAGGGAAAACAGTGGCCATTTGGGGCTTGTCGTTCAAACCGCAAACCGATGATATGCGTGAAGCACCGTCATTGGAAATCGTGACCAAACTTCTTGAAGCCGGCGCTCATGTAAAAGCCTACGATCCGGTTGCAATTACTGAGGCTAAGCATCATTTCGGCAATACCATCTCGTACTATACCGACCAATATGAAGCGCTCATTGATGCCGATTGTTTGGCTGTATTAACCGAATGGCCGGAATTCAAAATCCCGAATCTTAACATCATTGGCAAATTACTCAATACCGCAACCATTTTTGACGGTAGAAATATTTATGACGCCAGCGAAATGAAGAAAAACGGTTTCGAATATTTCTGTATTGGTGTTCAAACAACCAACCCTGTTTTGAAACCAGAACTAGAAGCTGCTTTGCTGAATTAATGAGCAGCCTCAAATCATATCCAATAAAATCATGAAGAAAAAAATTTTAGTAGTAGATGACGAGCGCACTACCTGTGCTTTATTAGAGAATTTCCTTTCACCAGATTACCATGTGGTAACCAAGAACTCAGGCATGGAAGCACTGCTCTGGCTTGAAAACAATTTGCCCGACTTAATTATCAGCGATATCCAAATGGCTAAAATGAGTGGCTTTGAATTTTTGAAAGAAGTTCGGTTGATGGGTTTTACCAAACATACGCCCGTAGTATTACTCTCAGGGAATAAAGAAAGTAAAGAACGCATTAAAGGTTATCAATTGGGTGCTCAGGATTACCTCACCAAACCTTTTAATCCTGAGGAACTCAAGGAAATCACCCGGAAAAATTTGTTTCCAATTCACTACGCAAGTACTTGGTAACCTCTAAAGTATTTGATTAAAAACTCAAATTTCACAACATGACCATACTTTACATAGGAACATCGGCTGAAACATACAAGCAAGCTGCTCAGAACAGAAATGCAAATCTATTGGCCGTACAAAATAGTGTTGAGTGCTTACAAATACTCAAAAACCAGAATGATATTGATGTGATTATTTGCGCTTATCATTTGCCCGGCAATACCGGATTGTATTTATTCGACGTACTTAAAGACGCAGCTGTTTTAAAAGATCGGGCTTTTATATTGGTTTCTGATGAGTACAACAGCGCGCTTTTCGCAGAAGCTTTTGCAAAAGGCATCAATGATTACTTTGTTGCTGCCAGTACATCGGTAGATCAAATCATTGAAAGAGCGCAATCATTGCATCAATTAAAAAAGTTAAACACAGCGGGTTTTGATGATTCAGTTCTACAAGAAAGGTACAAATTACCGCTGTCCAAAAGGGTTTTTGATGTTTTTTTTGCTTCTTCAGTGTTGATTTTTATCGCGCCCATATTGCTGTTGATTATGTTGGCCATCAGACTGGAGTCAAAAGGAAAAGTCTATTACATTTCTAAACGAGTAGGCCGAAAAACTTTTGATTTTTACAAACTCCGCTCGATGCGTTCGGGTTCTGATGCCTTGATCAAACAATTGGCACAAGAGAAGAATCAGTACAGCAAAGCCGCTTCTATTCCAACCATCGACTTTGACGCACCTTGCCCTAAATGCAGTGCGCTGCCCGATGGAACAACCTGCTCACCACAACTGCATTTTGACACAAAAGCAATATGTGATTCATGGTACAACACCCAAAAAAATCAAATCGAGGCCATGAACTCGACTTTTATAAAAATCGCCAACGACCCGCGAATTACCAGGATTGGAAAATTAATCAGAAATACCAGTATTGATGAGCTACCACAATTAATTAATGTCATTAAAGGCGACATGTCTATTGTAGGAAATAGGCCGCTTCCGGTATATGAAGCGGAATTGCTCACCAAAGATACCCTGTCGAAAAGGTTTTTAGCGCCTGCTGGTATTACGGGTTTGTGGCAAGTAGAATTAAGAGGACGCGGTGGTGAAATGTCTGAAGAAGAACGCATGCGTCTGGACAATGAATACGCCGATCATTTTACGGGCAACAACTATTCTTTTTGGTACGATATGAAATTAATCTTAAGAACCTTTCCGGGTTTAATTCAAAAAAGTACGGTGTAATTTAAAAATCATAAACAATGAAAACAATCTCTAAAATAACGTTTATCCTCTGTTTAGTAGTCTTTCAAATTGCGCAGGTAAAAGCCCAAAACAATAATGAAGAGGAACCAAAAACTTCTCAAACAAAACTAATCATTCCCAGTCTTAAGGTACTCATAGATTCTGCACTTGTCAATAATGGCATGGTAAATTACAGAAGATTGGAGATTGACGCCAAAGATTGCAATCTTAAAAGTAAGCGACAATATTGGACCCGAAACTTTGGTATACAAGCAGATACCGGATACGGAACCTTCAATAATTTATCTACTGTGAACGGAGACAACTCTAGTGTTAATTTGTCCAGCAATACCCAACAAGTAAATTACAACGTGGGGCTTTACTTAAAAATTCCTGTTTTTGATGTGATCAATCGCAAGTCGCAAATTAAGCAAGCCAAATCAGAACTGGAGCAAGCCAAAAGTCTGGCAAAATCACAAGAAGATGAACTAACACAAGCTGTAATACGCAACTATCAAGATTTATTACTCAAAGAAAATTTGCTCGAATTGCGCGCCTCAAACCTAGGAAATGCAAGAGTAAATATGGAAATGATTGAACGAGAATTCAGAAATGGTTTGATACCGGTTACAGAATATGTAAGAATCTCAGATATGACCTCAAGAATTACCGCCGAATTTGAGCAGGCAAAATCAGAATTTTTAACCTCAAAAAAACTATTAGAAAATTTAACCGGCATTGAAATTCACTAACATTTAACCTAAATTTTTTTATGGCTCATAGTCACCAAAGGTTTATTTGCGAATAAGCCTTTTTTATTGGTCATAAGCAGCTCCGACAGATGCTCTTTCAATTCTTTTTGTCAGAGATAAATGATTCGTGAACAACCGAGAAGAATCATTCAAAAAATTTCATTGCTAGACTTTAGCGCTTAGTCAGCACTAAATATCCATTCGACGACAGATAACGCCAGCCCAACGAAATATAGGCTACTAGCCCTTTGACTGTTGGTAATTTTGGATCGTAAAAATAAAACAACACCATTAAAATAGGCGGCAAGTCAATCAATAAAAAATCTTAATAACTCTGGTATGAAACTCATAGAATTTATCAAATTAATCTTAAAACATAAGGTAGCTTTTATCGTGATTCCTGTTTTTGTGGGAATAATAGCAGTTTTGTTAACCATTAACCCAAAGCTGAGTTATTCGTCTCAAACCAAACTTTACACTGGTTTGGCCACAGGTTCATCGATAGAAATGGATAAATCATTTAACTACTTTGCCACCAATATCGCCTTTGACAATCTCATTACTATTATCAACTCCAGAGAAACTCAGGAAGAAGTGGCCATACGCTTATTGAGCCAGCATTTACTGCTCAGCAAGCCCAACAGCAAGTTTATTTCTGATAAAACTTTTGAGGATCTAAAAGCCGATATACCTAAAGAAATCTACCGCTATGTTATAAAATCGCACGGCCAATCCAACACTACTCCATCTGATTCTTTGGCTGTGAATACGGTACCCGACAAGGTCAGCAGAGCCGATTATGAGCAAACCGTAGCCAATTTGATGAATTTGATGAAGAGCAACAACACCAATTTTGTGTATTCTTTGTTAAACTTTGAGCATCCGTATTATTCGTTAGAGGCCATCTCAAAAATAAAGGCGACCCGCATAGCCAATAGCGATTTAGTTGAGTTGAGTTATGAAACCGAAGATCCCGGAATTTGCCAGCAAACACTTGCGATTTTCAATGAAGTTTGCATCCGGAAATACAAAAACCTAAAAGAAAGCGGGTCTGATGATGTCATCAAATATTTTGAAACCCAACTGAATCAATCGGCCAATAAATTAAAAAATATTGAAGATGTTCTATTAAAATTTAACCAAGAAAACGGCATTATCAATTATTACGAGCAAAGTAAGGCGGTGGCCAATGTCAAAGAAGACATGGATGTAGAATACAGTAAAAAAAGAGCCGAATTAGCCGGTTCTGAAGCATCTGCAAAAAAATTACAGCAAAAACTCGAAATACAAGAATTGGTTCAGGAAAAAAGCAATCGCCTGCTCGAAAACAAAAAGAGTCTGGGCGAACTGAACTATGAAATTGTCATGCGTGAAGCAAAAGCAGACAATGCTGAAAAATCGACCAAATTAGAGGCGCTCAAAAAACAAGCGGCCCAACTTCAGAACGAAATTAAATCGAGTGTATCAAAATTGTATAGCTTCCAAAATTCGGTTGAGGGCGTGCCCACGGCAAAAATATTACCTGAGTGGGTAGATCATGTTGTAGAAACCGAAAACCTTAAAGCCAAACTCAAGGTAATGGACAAGCGCAACGAAGAATTTGAGCAACAGTATGCCAAATACGCCCCAGCAGGCGCTAATCTTAAAAAGATTGAACGGCAAATCAATGAAGCTGAACAGGAATATTTAGAAATTCTGCATGGTTTGAATTTGGCCAAATTAAAATTTCAGGATACGCAACTCTCCAGCAACTTGAAAGCAGTTGATCCGCCCTATTTTCCGTTAAAACCAATTCCTTCCAAACGAAAAATAATCGTGATTGCCTTAGTTTTCTTGAGCATCATTCTGTTGCTGGGAAGTATCTTATTGATGGAATTTTTTGACAATACCCTAAAAAACATAAGCCGTGCGGAAGACCAACTCAAAATTCCAGCGCTGGGAATGCTCTCTAAAGTATTTAAAACAAACAACGAAATAGACTTGGTTAGCATTCAAGACAGGCTCGTGGAACTGGCCATTCAAAATCTGAATCGCACCCTTAAAACGCAACAAACCGCAGGCAAACCACAGGTGATAACCCTATTGAGCACCCAGAAAAATGAAGGAAAAACAGTAATAGCCGCCAATTTGGCGAAGAAACTCAAGTATGCCGGCAAATCAGTGGTGGTGCTGAACCATTCCGATGATTGCAAACCGGTAACAGGCAGCAAAAAATTTCCATTATTGAGTCGTATTTTAGGGTATGAAGATCCGCGAATAGATTACGATCATCCTTTTTTAGCAAACCCGAACACTTATCTGGACTCTGGAGCATATTTAAAATATGAGGTTGACAGATCATTTTACAGTGCAAAGAACTGTAACGAACTGACAATCAAAGCAAGCAGCATCCCTGAAAAAAACCTTGATTATGTAATCATTGAATTGCCTAACATCCTCGACACTAATTATCCGGCAGATTTAATCATGGCGTCAGACTTGGTGGTGCTCGTTTGTAGGTCTAACAGATTGTGGTCTAAGGCCGATGATAATTTACTCAACAACATCAAAGAGCTCGCAAATTCAAAACTTCAGTTCATCATTAATGGTGTTGCCTTGGATGAAGTCGAGTCGCTCTTGGGCGAACTTCCTAAAAAACGATCGAAAGCCCGAAGCAAGATCAAAAATATTCTTCGCTTTCAGTTTCATTTAAAAAATCACATCTAATAATGTTGCCGTCTGTTAAAAAATTACTTCAAGAAGACAACTTCTTATCCTTGGCCGGAAACCTCGTCATTGCAGTGCTAGGCCTTGCAGGCTTTGCGTTGTTGGCCAGAAGTCTAGAACCCCAGCAGTTTGCACAATGGGTAATCTTTATTTCCGGAGGATCCATGGTAGAAATGCTGCGATTTGGCATCACTAATAATGCTTTGGTGCGATTCTTATCCGGCGCAACTGAAGAACAAAGCGAGCAATTAATTGGCTCTAATGTACTCATCAGTTTGGTGAGCACTGCCGGAATTGCATTGATGATGGTAGCCTGCCATTTTATTTTTCAAGAAGCAATATCCAACTCTGTATATGCCTTGTTTTTTACTTGGTATCCGTTGTTGGCTTTTATCAATCTTCCGTGGAATAATGCCACAATCGTGTTGCAAGCTAAAATGGAATACGGGAAAATACTTGGAATCAAAACATTGAACAGTGGATTATTTTTCTTGGTGCTGGTCATCAACAAAACAGCGTTTGACTTTTCTATAACGCAACTCATCTGGGCATTGCTGGCCATCAACTTACTCACCTCGCTGATTTGCATTGGCCAAGGTTGGGACGGATTATTATCAATCCGAAAAGCAAATAAAACAACCAATGCCACTTTACTACACTTCGGAAAATACAGCACTTTTACTTTAATTGGCACCAATTTATTGCGCAATGCCGATTTGCTGATTATCAGTATCAGTCCGTTGGGAAGTGCCGCGTTAGCTTTGTTCAGTATCCCGTTAAAACTAACCGAATTGCAACAAATTCCTTTGAGAAGTTTTGCTGCCACAGCTTTTCCGAAAATGTCAAAAGCCAGTTTAAAAGGAAATATGAGCGAAGTGCAAAATCTGTTTTACTCCTACTCTGGCGCATTGACTTACTTATTTGCATTGATGTCTGTAGTGACGTTTGTATTTGCCAAAGAATTTGTAATTCTTGTTTCCGGATACCAATATTTAAACGCTCAGGCCTTTGACATTGTAACACTGGTGCGCCTATTTTCAGTCTACGGATTATTATTACCCATTGACCGAATGACCGGTATTGGTTTGGATAGTATGAACAAACCCCATATCAACGCCCTAAAAGTGATCATTATGTTGGTGATTAATGTGATTGGCGATTTGGTAGCGGTTTTCATCTTTAAATCTCTGGCCTTGGTTGTGATTGCCACACTTGTATTTACAACCGCAGGAATAGTTGTTGGAGCCTATTGCATCAACCAAGAGTTTGATTTTTCGGCCCTAGAAATTTTTAAAAGCGGGAATCGATTTTATGCTGGTATCTGGAATCAAGTGAACGCATCAATCAAGGAATTCAAATTTCTAAAAAATTAGGCATGAACTCCTCTAAAAATGATTTCCATCCCTTTGAGCAATTTGCAGGTGCTGATCGTTTGGCCAACGTTAGAATATTTGCTCCGATTTTTATCAGTATGATGCTCGTGGCGCTGTTGGTGAGCAAAACGGGAATCATTGGATTCATTGGCGTTATAGCCTTACTTTTTGTCATTGGCTTGCTGTATTCTATTTTCACCAAGCCCAAATTGGGAATCATTTTACTGATCATCTTGGGCTTCTCTGTGACAGGCTTGGCCAGGTATGTCCCGCTAACTTGGGGATTAGCCATTGATGGGGTAATTATCTTAATTTATTTGGCTTTATTTTTTAAAGGTTTTGCGACCAAAGTTCCTTGGCATCTGGCCAAATCTCCGCTTACTTTGGTAGTGTCTATTTGGATGGCCTATATATTTCTACAGATCGGAAACCCCGAGGCACAAAGCAAAGAAGCTTGGTTTTATGCCATGCGCGGTGTGGCTTTGTATCAGTGGCTTTGTATACCATTGCTGTTTGTATTGTTCAATAAGGAAAAAGATTTGAATACCTTTTTTATTGTTTGGGGCATCCTTTCACTTTTGGGTACGCTCAAAGGGTTCATGCAGTTTCAGTTTGGAGTAGATCCATTTGAACAAAGATGGCTCGATCAAGGCGGAGCAGAAACTCATGTACTCTTTGGAAAGTTAAGGGTTTTCTCATTTTATTCAGATGCAGGCCAATTTGGCGCTTCGCAGGGACATGCAGGCGTGGTATTTGGCATCTTGGCCTTATTCAAAAAAGGAAATTTTAAACTCAAATCATTTTTTATACTGGTTGCATTAGCAGGTTTTTTCGGAATGTTAATCTCGGGAACCCGCGGGGCTATTGCTGTTCCGGCTCTGGGTGGCATTATGTTTCTGATTCTTAAAAAAAATGCCAAAGTGCTTGTTGTTGGAGGCATTCTTGGTTTGGCCGTTTATATCTTTTTTGCCCACACCACCATCGGACAAGGAAATGCTGAAATACGCAGAATGAGAACCGCCTTTGACCCCAACGAAGCTTCGTTGCAAGTACGATTACAAAATCAGAAAAAACTAAAAGGATACTTGGCTACTCGCCCATTTGGCGGCGGTGTGGGTGCAACAGGCAATTGGGGACAACGTTTTACACCCACCACATTTCTGGCCAATACCGCAACCGATAGCTGGTATGTCATGATTTGGGCAGACACCGGAGTGGTCGGACTTGTCTCTTATCTTTTGATGCTTTTTTTCATTCTCGGCACCGGTGCTTATCAGGTCATGTATCAACTCAAAGATGACTGGTTAAAAGCACAAATTGCAGCCTTAACCTGCGGTATGGCGGGCATTATGATGGCCTCATACGGGAATGGTGTTTTCGGACAAATGCCAACGGGTATCCTGATGTATGTGGGCATGGTATTTATGTTCATCGCTCCGAAAATAGAGCAACAAAAAACGTCCATTCAACTACACTAACGGTCTATCCGTCGAAATATTCCCTGCCTACCTAAACAGTAGCCTTACGTTTGTACCATAAAATTAATAACCCATGAATTACAGAAATTTAAACGACTTAAACACTACCATTCTTCAAAAGCTTCACTTGATTCCAAGAGATATTGATTTGGTGGTAGGAATTCCCAGAAGCGGTATGTTACCTGCTAATCTACTAGCATTATACCTCAACGTACCTTATACCGATATTCATTCTTTTCTTCAGGGCTATAGCTACAAATCTGGCGCAAGAAAACAATTCTTTAGTGAGAACGAATACAAGAAGATCTTAGTAGTCGATGATAGTATCGCTTCGGGTTCTGCCTTGCTGGAAAGTAAAAAAGAACTGGCGCATTTAGAATCAAAATTTGATATCCAATATTGTGTGATTTATTACACGCCTGAAAAAGGCCATTTAGCCGATTATGCTTTAGAAGCTGTCGCGACACCTAGATATTTTCAATGGAATATTTTCAATCACACTACCTTAGAGAAAGCCTGTTTTGATATTGACGGCGTACTTTGTGTTGACCCAACCGATCAGCAAAATGATGACGGTGTGTTATATGAGTCTTTCTTGCTAACAGCGGCACCGCTTTATATTCCCGGATGCAAAATCGGAACAATTGTTACCTCAAGACTTGAAAAATACAGAGCCCAAACCGAAGCTTGGCTTGCCCAAAACGGAGTGGTTTATGACCAACTCGTGATGCTTGATTTGCCTGATATGAAGGCCCGACAAAAAGCAAACAATCATGCCGGTCACAAAGCCAAGGAATACCAAAATAGCCGCTATACTTTGTTTGTTGAGAGCGATTTAGGGCAAGCCAAAGAAATCAATCGCATCACGAAGAAACCTGTTTTTTGTACGCAAACTTTTGAAATGATATATGATTCTGAATCATTGGTATACAATCTCAAAAGTGGTAAACACCTTCCGTTTTTACGTCGATGGGCGCTAAGTTTAAGAGACGGCATTAGAAAGGGCATAAACTTGCTTGAAAAAAAGTCCACTGCAAAAATCGCCACAGCTGTAAACTCATAGCCTTTTTTGCTTCAAATCATTATCCAAAGCTTTATAAACCAAATTTTTATGCAGGCAATAGAATTTTTTTTAAAAGGAATTGAGTACAGCGTGTATCTGTATTTTACCCTATCGAGTTTATATGTTTTAGTGTTTTCAATTGCCGGACATGGCTATAAAAAAAATCGCGGTGTTGCTGCCAAAACACAGGGCAAAATTGCGGTGTTGATTCCTGCGTACAAAGAAGATGCAGTGATTGTTGAAGTAGCAGAATCAGCCCTGAAACAAAATTATGACCCAGAAAAATTTGAGGTAATTGTGATTGCCGATTCGCTAAAACACACCACCCTGAGAAACTTGCGCTCATTGCCCATTACCTTAATCGAAGTTTCTTTTGAGCAAAGTACCAAAGCCAAAGCGCTCAATCAAGCGATGGCAGCACTCAAACAAGCCTATGATTATGCCGTGATTTTAGATGCCGATAATATCATGGAACCAGACTTTTTGAAAAAAATGAACGATGCTTTCCAGCGCGGTTATCAAGCGGTGCAAGGCCACAGAAAAGCAAAAAATCAAAACACCTCATTTGCCATATTAGATGCAGCCAGCGAAGAAATAAACAACCACATTTTTAGAAAAGGCCATAGAACCCTTGGTTTTTCCTCGGGATTGATTGGTTCGGGAATGGGTTTTGACTACGCGCTGCTGAAAGCCAAGTTGCAAACCGTGCATGCCGTAGGAGGTTTTGACAAAGAACTAGAATTCAGATTTGCCGAAAAGAAAATAGTCATAGAATATCTAGACGATGCGGTGGTATTGGATGAAAAAATTCAAAAACCGGCTGATTTTTCGCATCAAAGAAGACGCTGGTTATCAACCCAATTCATCTATTTGAAAAAGTATTTTACAACGGGCTGTACAGAACTCGTGTTTCGCACAAACATTAACTTTTTTGACAAGCTCTTGCAAATGATGATTCCGCCAAGAATCCTGCTTTTGGGACTGACTTTTTTAATAGCATCGGCTTATGGATTATTGTACTTCGTCTTCAAAATCCAGTCAAACATTTCAGCCTATGGGTGGATGATCAACTTAATGATTACTGTGATTGCTTTCGTTTTAGCGTTGCCAAAATCGTTTTATAATCCCAGTACTTTAAAAGCACTGTTTTCTTTACCGTCTGCCTTTTTACGAATGGCCATCCTACTCTTTAAACTTAAAGGTGCCAACCAGAAATTTATTCACACGGCACACGGCACTATCCAAAACTAAAAATCATGAGAATAGGTATTGAAGCCCAGCGGTTGTTCCGCCCGCACAAACACGGCATGGACAAAGTAGTACTTGAACTGATTCTGAATCTTCAAAAGATGGATCAAGAAAACGACTATTTCATTTTTGTCAAACCAGATCAAGACAAGTCGGTCATTCCAAATACAGCCAATTTTAAGGTTGTAGAAATTCCAGGAAGCTCTTATCCTAGTTGGGAACAGTTAAAATTACCCAAAGTAGCCAAAGAATATCATTGTGACCTGCTTCATTGCACGAGCAACACGGCGCCTTATTTTATAAAAACGCCTTTGATGACCACGCTTCACGACATCATTTACATGGAAGGAAGCTGGCTGAAACTATTGCTGAGCAAAGCCTCAAGCTATCAAAAATTCGGTAATTTATACAGAAGAATTATTGTTGGAAAAGTAGTAAAGAATAGCCATCGACTGATTACGGTTTCTCATTTTGAAAAAGACAACATCACGCGTTTTTTCAAGCTGAAAAACAAATCAATTCAGACGATTTATAATGGTGTGAATGAAAATTTCACCACTAAAATTGAAGCGAGCCAATGGGCTAAAGTAAAAACAGCTTATCAACTTCCTGAAGATTACCTTTTGCATATGGCCAATACTGATCCGCGGAAAAACACCAGAGGCGTATTACTGGCGTTCAATGATTTTTTAAAACAAACAACGGTTTCTTATAAACTCGTAATTCTAGGCTATAATGAGGCCGAATTAAAATCGGTATTAAACGAAATGGATGCGACCCATCTGAGCGCGCATATTATTTTGACCGGCTATGTTTCAGATGAAGATTTACCCGCCATTTATGGTTTATCAAAACTGTTTTTGTTTCCGTCGTTGCGCGAAGGATTCGGAATTCCGATTATAGAAGCCATGGCTTGTGGCGTTCCGGTGATTACTTCCCGTACTTCTTCAATGCCGGAAGTGGCTGGTGATGCAGCGCATCTAATCAATCCGCATAAACCCGAAGAAATTTGTGAGGGCATGTTAAAAATCACTTCTGATGCCAATTATAGACAGGAACTGATTCAAAAAGGGCTAATTCAAAGTAAAAAATTTTCATGGAATAACATGGCCAAGCAAGTATTAGCACAATACAAAGAACTGTATCAAGAAATTAAAAAATAAAGGTATGATGAAAGGAAAAGACATAGTCATAGTAGGCATTCAACCTTGGGATATTAAAATTGGAAGCAACTGTAAAAACATTGCGCTCGAATTCGCAAAACACAACCGCGTGCTCTACGTAAATCCGCCGATGGATCTTGGCACCAGAATCAAACAAAAAGCCGATGTAAGAATTCAAAAGCGCATCAGCATAGCCCAAGGGGAAAGTCCAGATATTGAAAAAATAAGCGATAATCTTTGGAATCTTTACCCAAAAACAACCGTTGAATCGATCAATTGGATTGGCTCTCACCGCATTTTCAAAATGCTCAATAAGCGCAATGCAAGGTTATTTTCGAAAGACATCAAATCAGCCATTTCGCGGTTGGGGTTTTCAGATTTCATTTTATTTAACGACAGTTCTATGTTTCTCGGACTTCATTTAAAAGAAATGCTGCAACCTGAGGTGTATGTTTATTACATGCGAGATTATCTTGTAAAAGTGCCGTATTGGGAAAAACATGGAGCGCGCATTGAGCCAGAAGTAGTAAAGAAAGCCGATGTGCTCACCACCAATTCAGACTTTTTTGCAGATTTTGGTTTACAATACAATCCGCACAGTTATATGGTGGGTCAAGGATGCGATGTTTCTCATTTTAGCGATCCGGACAATACAATAAAAGTACCGGATGCCTTGAGAGTGATTCCCGCTCCTATTATTGGTTATGTGGGTTCATTAACCTCATTAAGACTTGATATTGAACTCTTGGAATACATTGCCCATCAGAAGAAAAATTGGAGCCTTGTATTGGTGGGCCCGGAAGATGAAGACTTTCAAAAATCAAATTTGCGCCACATGCCCAACGTGTATTTTCTGGGAAGCAAACAAGAAGCACAACTGCCCCATTATGTCAAGGGTTTTGATGTGGCCATCAATCCGCAAATCATCAATCACCTGACTATTGGCAATTACCCCAGAAAAATTGATGAATATCTGGCCATGGGAAAACCCATAGTGGCCACCAAAACAAAAGCCATGCAGATGTTTGAAGATTGTGTTTATCTGGCTGATAGCCATGAAGACTACCTCTATTTAATAGAAAAAGCATTGTCTGAAAATGCTGAGGAACTCATAAAAAAGAGAATTGAAGTAGCGCAAAGCCACACCTGGACCAACAACGTGACCGCTATTTATCATGCCATACAACAAGCTACAGAAAATAAAATAAAATGGAATTAAAAGAAAAAATAAAATCGAATGAGAAGCTCAAAAAGCTGGTGCATTGGTCTATCCTGATTCCCAATCAAACCCGCCCCAGGCTTTGGATCAAGTACTTGATCAATCCGTTGTATCACAAAAAAGGAAAAGGCGCCACCATCAGAAGAAGAACCCGTATGGATGTGGTTCCTTGGAACAAATTTGAATTGGGTGCCCAATCTACGATTGAAGATTTTTCAGCCATCAACAACGGTGTCGGGCCGGTGATTATCGGAGACCGAACAAAAATTGGCTTAAGCAACACCATTATTGGTCCTGTAACGCTTGGAAATGATATCCGTTTGGCGCAAAACATCACCCTCTCGGGCTTGAACCACAACTATGAAGATATCAGAACTCCTATTCACAAACAAGGGGTTACCACTGCACCAATTCATATTGAAGACCACAGCTGGATTGGAGCCAATGTGGTGGTTTTGGCTGGAGTAACCATTGGGAAACATGCTGTTGTTGCCGCCGGAAGCATTGTTACCAAAGACATTCCTGCGTATTCGGTGGCTGTAGGAAATCCGGCAAGAGTGATCAAACAATACAACTTTGAAACCAGTACTTGGGAAAAAATTAAAAAACTAAAATGATGGAATTATTAAAACTACTTTTTTGGATGCTGTTGTTTACAGTATTCTATACCTACATTGGTTACGGCATGCTACTTTTTACCATTATCAAAATTAGAAGATTCTTCAAAATAGGTATAACTGAAGAAATTGATGATGACTACGAACCAGAAGTGACTTTGTTTATTGCAGCTTATAATGAAAAAGATTATGTAGCCACAAAAATGAAAAATACATTAGAGCTGGAATATCCTAAAGAGAAATTAAAAATTGTTTGGGTGACCGATGGTTCTGACGATGGTACGCCGGAAATGCTTTCCAACTATCCGAATATAACGGTTCATCATTTAGATGCCCGAAACGGAAAAATTGGCGCCATGAACAGAGGAATGGCATTCGTAAACACGCCTATAGTGGTCTTTAGCGATGCCAATACCATGCTCGGAAAAGAATCCATAAGACGTATTGTTAGGTTATTCGGCAATGAAAAAGTAGGCTGTGTCTCTGGCGAAAAACGCATTTTTAATCAAGATAGTGACGTAGCCTCCGGAGCCGGTGAAGGGCTTTACTGGAAATACGAATCGGCTTTGAAAAAATGGGATGCCGAATTGTATTCTGTGGTGGGCGCAGCCGGTGAATTGTTTGCCATTAGAACCCAATTATACCGTCAGGTTGAAAAAGATACCTTGCTCGATGATTTTGTGATTTCTTTGCGCGTAGCCCAAGAAGGTTATACCATTCAGTATGATCCTGAAGCCTTTGCCATAGAAACTGCTTCTGCCAATGTAAAAGAAGAGTTAAAACGCAAGATCAGAATTGCAGCTGGCGGCATTCAATCAGTCGTGCGGTTAAGGGCTTTATTGAATGTTTTTAAATACGGTACGCTTTCATTCCAGTACATTTCGCATCGGGTACTTCGATGGACCTTAGCCCCACTTTGCTTGCTCGTATTGATTCCGATTTCGTCTATTTTGGTTTACCACCAAGGTTTTCTTGAGGTGAGACTTTATTCAATTTTGTTCTGGTTGCAGCTTTTATTTTATGGTGCTGCTCTATTGGGTTGGTTTTTAGAAAACAGAGCCACCCGAATCAAAGCAATATTTGTTCCCTATTATTTCTTGATTATGAATCTTTCTGTGGTCTTAGGTTTTGTTCGTTACATCAGAAACAACCAATCTGTGAATTGGGAGCGCGCTAAAAGAGCCATTTAGCATTTTTTATTCACCAACAAAAAGCATTTTAAAAAAATTGAAAACAGGAATCATCATCGTTTGCCACAACAATCAATACAATATTGATAAAGATCGTTGCATCAAGTATATTAATAATACCAAAGATGTAAAATTCTGTTTGGTGAATAATCACAGTAATGACAACACCTATGAACTCTTAAAAGACATTAGTGAAAAATGCAAAAATGTCTCGGTGGTAAATATAAAAAAATACAAAAGCAGTAAATCAGCGGTGAAAGCCGGAGCCAGGTTTATGTTCAACGAATACAATTTAAAACAGCTCGGATTTATCACTACAAGCCACTTTATTAAGTATGAAAACTTAGGACTATTGATCAAATTCATTCAAGAACATCAAACGGATATTTCAAGATATACTGAGCAGATTCAGCCCGTCAAAGAAACAAAATTAACCCTTTTTCAAAGCCTGTTTCCGGTAATGGATTATTTAGTAAAAAGTCATTGAATTCGTGCAATGCTTATGCGCTGCAAATTGACCACTATGCTTTGCCTCAAGCTTTAGAATTACAATAGGTTCAAGCGCTTCATCAATTCAGGTCGGTTGGCGCGGCTCACCGGAATGACATCTTTGCCAATCAAAACACTATTGTCTTCAATATCAATGATTTTTTTGGTGTTGATGATGAACGAGCGATGCACTTTTAAAAACAAATCTTTGGGCAATTTGTCTTCAATTTTTTTAAGTGTAGAATGTACGACGTAGTTTTTTCCTTCGGTTTTGATGTGAATATAATCGCCTTTGGCTTCTACAATATTAACCGCAGAAAATTCAATTTTAATTAAACGCCGATCAATATTGATATAAAATTCGTTGGCGTTATCTTCAGCAACCATTTTATTCAAGCTTGTTGCGACGGTCAATTGCTTGGCATGGGCTTTCTGAATGGCTTTCTGAAATCGATCTTCTGTAATGGGTTTGACTAAATAATCAACAATGCACTCGTATTCAAACGCTTCGATGGCGAAGTTTTTATCAGAAGTGACCAAGATTACTTTCGGCGGATTTTTGATGGTTTGAATAAAATCGAAACCTGTAAAATCGGGCATGTGAATATCCAAGAAAATCAAATCAACTTGATGCTGATTCAAATATTTGATGGCCTGCATCGCGTTGGAACATTCTTGAACCAATTTCAATTCAGGCGTGTTCTCAATCATTTGTCCGATGATGGCTCTGGCCATTTCTTCGTCGTCAATAACGATGCAATTCATATCTTGTATTGAAATTATAATTCCTGAACAAACTGCTGCATTACTTTTAGAATATTTTCAAAATCTGATTGTAATACAGTACTCTTATTTTTCAATTGTATTTCAAATTGTTCAGCAATATAATAACTTTTTTCAAGACCTAATATGGAAATTTTGTGTTTGAGTTTGTGCACGCTTTGTGCTGCTTCTGTCCAATCCTGCTGGCGCATTTGGTTTTGATAAATGGCAATTTCTTCAGGTAATTCCGCTTTGAGAATGCCAATCATCTTGGTTCTAAATTCAAGATTATTACCAGAGAGTTGGTCAATATAATGGTTGTTGGGTTGTTCCATTAGTTTTTAGGAAGGGTGAAATAAAAAGTAGTACCGATGTTTTCTTGACTTTCCAGCCAAATTTTACCGTGATAAATATCGATGATTTTCTTGACAATCGAAAGTCCGATGCCCGACGAAGGATCGTTGCTGTGTAGTTTTGAAAACACATCAAAGATTTTACTTTGGTATTGCGCTGCGATGCCGATGCCGTTGTCTTTGATGTAAAATTGCATTTCGGTTTCGGTTTCGGTGCTTCCGATTTCAATGATTCCGGCTTCTTTGTCGTTGTATTTTATTGCATTCTGAATCAGGTTCTGAAACAACTGATTGAATCGGAATTGATTGCCATACACTTTCGGCAAAGTATTGTTGACCTTCAAAGAAATGTGATGCGGCACATGAATCGTTCGAACCACTTCATCAATCAAAATATTCAAATCAATGATTCGGTCGTCAACTTCTTGTTTTTCAACAGAGGAATACACCAAAATGCCTTTAATGAGCAAATCCATTTTCTCAACGTTTGATAAAATAGCCAGCATTGACTGTTTATTCTCTTCGGTCATGATGGCCGCATTGTCTTCCATAAACCAGTTGATCAAGGTGTCAATGGTGCGCAAAGGTGCTTTCAAATCATGCGAAACCATGTGCGCATATTCATTCAACGCTTGGTTTTGCTTTTCCAGATTGACCAGCAGTTCTTCACGCTGCTTGTTGATTTTTATGATTTCAACGGCTTGCTGCTTGATGTATTCAGAAGATTTCAGCGTATTGGTATTCGAGAATTTTGAAACATCAAGATTCATAGAATTTAAGATCGACTCTAAATTTCTGTTGATCTCTTTCAGACCTTCAGCTTCTTCACGCAATTTCTGATTGGCAGCATAAAGTTCATCAGAACTGATCTTCATGGCGCGTTGCAACATCGCGATTTGTTCCTCATAATTTTCATAGGAATTGTCAACGGCTTTAAAAAACAAGTCAATGTTATTCAGACCCGAATCTAAATGCTTGGCAATTTGTCTTTTTAATAAGGAATTCATTATTCGCTGATTAAGGTTAAGGTCATGGTTTGGTTGTGCAATTCACAACTGCTCTCACCATTAAAAGGAGCCATTTCGCCATAAGAATAAAAACCCGTAATGGCGGTTTGCTTTCCTATGATTTCTTGTACTTGTTCAATTTCTTCTTCAACCCGCTGGTTCATGACCAATTTTCTTCCGATGCAACTAACCAACAAGGCCAACTGTGGTGGCGAATTTCTGTTTTTCATAGCAATTTCAGCAGCGTGTTGGGCACCGGCGGCAATGCCATCAACAGAAGCCATCATGAGTTGCACCCTTGAATTGACCGGAACATCTCCGGCAAGCACCATCGAATTGTTCTCGTCATTGATGCTCAGAATTGTGCGGACAACCGGTTCAGTCTTGCCTTCGGGCATAACACTCAAAGGATACAACAACGAAGCTTGAGGCAATTCACTGGCTTTATCACCCAAATAATTTTTGTATAAGTTGAGCGCCGGTTGATCGTCAATTTCAAAAAGAACATTGGCTTTGGAACTGGTAATTTTACGCTCCGGTCCAAACGGAATCCAGCCGCCAAAACTCGCAAAAGTAATTTCTAATGTCGGGCCATAAAAACCAATCAAAATGACTTCGCCTTCTTTCGGATTTTCCTTATACGAGGTAAGTGTCTTGAGAAACCGAGCATCATCGCCACACATACCACCGGTAATGGAAACCGCATCGGCAAGTTGGTGTTCAAGACCTTTAATCAATGAACTGCCATTGACAAAACTGCCTTCTGACAAGACAAACAAGTGCTTTAAATTGGCCTTGGGTATCTGAGCATACAAGGCTTCACCGAGTGGTTTTGCCTTTTTATCGAAGTTTAAAATGTTTTCAGTAACGATTTCAAAACTGCTTTTTTCAAATTCAATGGCGGTTACTACAATAGTATCGTCATGCACCTGATTCGCGACGATTTCACCCGAAGTAGAACCAAAAACAAGATGCTCGTACGGAAATTGCTCTCGAATATCGGCAATGACTTCCGGCTGTTCTAATAAAAATCGGTTGGCAAAAACCAACACCAATGGATTTTTTAAAACGGCATTTTCCTGGAGAAATTTCCATGGTTGGTTGGCTGCTTTTAAAGCTTGAACTATTTTCATAACAGAACAGATTATTTGTTGAGTTTAATATAGAAAGTGGCGCCTTGACCCATTTCACTTTCAATCCAGATTTCGCCCTGATACAAGTCTATGATTTTTTTTACAATTGAAAGCCCGAGTCCGGTAGATTTGTCGCTGGAACCCAACGACTGGAATATTTTGAATATTTTTTCTTGGTTGCCTTTAGAAATTCCGGGGCCGTTGTCTTTTATTGAAAAAACGTAATGCTTGGGCAAGGTTTGACAATCAATTTCAACGATTCCGCTGGGTTTATCAATATAATTTACAGCATTGCTAATGAGGTTTTGAAACAATTGTTGGATTCTGAAACGATCGGCTTTGATCACGGGTAAACTATTTTTAATTGCAACTGTAATATGCGACGGAATGTGAATGATGTTGATGATGTTCTGAACAATTTCTTGGGTGTTGATATTTTCTGTGGCCAGATCAGCTTTGTCAATTTTGGCGTAGGTCAGGATGCCTTCAATGAGGTGGTCCATTTTTTCAACTTTGTTTTCCATCATGCCCAAATACTGCAAAGTTTGTGGGTTAAATTCTTTGTCGTTGTCTTCTTTAATCCAAGTCAGTAAAGAATGAATGCTTCGCAAAGGCGATTTTAAATCGTGAGAAACAATCGCGGCATAATCTTCAAGTTCTTTGTTGCTCTTAGCCAAGCTATCCAGTAGAAATTCTCGCTGTTGTTCCAGTTCTTTCTTCTTGGTGATATCTTCTTCGATGGCGAAGAATTTTACGATTTCATTGTGCTTATTATACAAAGCCTGGCCTTGGATACTGATCCAATATTTTTCTCCAGATTTTGAATAATTGATGATTTCACAATTAAAAGGCAATCCTTTTTGGATTCGGTCTTTTAAGTAGGCAACCGTTTCCGGATTGGTTTCTGGGCCTTGCAAAAGATGACCCGGCTTCTTCCCTATCAACTCTTCTATAGAAAAACCGGTCATTTGCAGGAAACTCGTATTGGCCCATTCAATAACTCCTTTACTATCAGTAATCACCACAGAATTAATGTTTTTTTCAGCAATAAGTGACAACATCAACAATTGCTCTTCTTGCGCTTTTTGTTCGGTGATATCCAGATGTATCCCGATAGTACCAACAAGATTTCCATTCAAATCATAATTGGGTGCCCCGCTGATGAGCCAATTTCTTTTTTCTGCTTTTTTGTTGAATATCTTCACTTCATACGAATCGGTAACTCCTTGTTTTCGGGTATCCATTTTAGCCCGAATCACTTCTTGGCTTTCTGAAGGCATCAATAATTCTGCTGCTTTTTTACCCAATAATTCTTCCGAAGTATAGCCGCTCATTTCATTAAAGCTGTTGTTCGATAATGTAATCACATCATTCAAATCTACTTCGAGTAAGCCCAGATTCATGTTGGCGATTATATTCTGGTATTTGCTTTTTTCTATTTCAATACTTTCGTCATAACGCTTTTTAAGAGAAATATCCTCAAGCATGGCGAAGTACTGTTTTACTTGACCGTGCTCGTCAAAAATGGGTTGGCCTTTGGTTCTGGACCAAAAGTGGCTTCCGTCTTTTTTGCCGTGAATGAGTTCTACTTCAAAAGGCTCACCTTTATAGAATGGCGTGAGCATTTTCGGGAAATCTTCGGTATTGGTATGTTCACAATGGCCAATTTGGATGGGTGTTTTTCCTAGTATATCTTCTTTCGAATAACCCGTTAATTGAGTGTAGGCATCATTACACCAGAAAATGGTGCCATCAGGATACGTAAACACAATGCCGTTTTCATTTGAACTGGCTACCAGAGATAATCGTTCTAGTTCGGCCCGATTTCTTTTTTGCTCTGTAATGTCTCGCCCATAAATATTGATGTATTTTTCTTCTTTGAGACTTTTACACACAAACGAATAGTCTTTTGCGCCAGATTGGGTTTCAAAAATATAGCGTTCTTGTTCTACATCAATTTGGGGAGTAATAATTTTAAAAAAAGTGGCCGCATCATATTCTTTGCCTTCGTGAATAAAAGTCAAGAGTATTTCTGCTGCTGGGTTTCTTGTGAGTAAATTTCCGTCAAAATCTATTCGGATTAATGGATCTGGGTTTTGTGTAGAAAACAAGGCAATATCATGAATCTCTTTGTTGGCTTTCTTGAGATCGTTCTTTTGTTTGTTGATGGTCATCAACGTTTCTTGAAGTTCTTTAGCCGAAATTTCCTGATTTTTTAAGACGTGAAGTAAATCCAAAAGCGGATCGTGAATGGCAAAATCATTGATGGTCAGATTCTTTTCAACCACCTCATTCATCGAGTTGAACCAAGGTGAACCTACAAACAGCAATTGTCCGTTGAGTAGCTCGAACTGCCCTCTTAGCGAAACATCATCCACCTTACTTTCAATGACAACCAGTTGATTACTAAATTGCAACAAAGCCTCAAATGTATTGATTTCAGCATGAGGTCTTTTCAGGATAAAAAAATCTTTGAAAGAAACACTCGCCTGCAAATAAGGGCAAATTTTAGCAATACTTTTCCCGAATCCTACAATTTGAAAATCTGAGTCGATTAGAATAAAATAAGGGAATAATCTGTTGAAAGATGCTTCTTGAAACTTAAATTCTAATCTGTCCATTTTACCAGCTTATTTTGAATATTTCGTGGGTACTGCCTTCGTTTCGGGTTTGCATCAATTCAATGGTGATGGGCGTATCGTACATTTTTCCGAGTCCTTGAATTAACCCTCGTACAAATTCTTGCAAACCTTGACGTTTAGAGAAATAATGCAACTGAATACTGTTTTCGGTCACGTCGCTTACTTTAAATTCCGGAGGCGTTAGTTTGGGATAAATCAACATCACCCGATTGTGAAAGTTGGGCAAATTCAATAAAAATTCTTTCAGGTTATTCCCGCCAGATTGCATTAATCCGGTATATTTTTCAGAGGTAGTTTTGATGACCCACCATTCGCCAAAAGCAATCAACACATCGCCAACTGTCATATTCATCTCTTGTGCAACAGCCACGGCCAATTTAAAAGTAACCTCGTCATCATAAGGTTCGCTACTGATAAAAAAGTCAATGTCAATGCCACTTCGCTCTTTAATCGCTTCCCATTTTTCCTCGCCAAAGTTAGCAATTACCAAATCTTCGATGGCCTTATTTACAATACCGTACATACTTTTTTATTGAGAAATTAATTCATTCGCGCTCCAATATTCAAGCATTTTTCGGATGCGATCTACATAGTCTTCATATTTCAAAGGCTTTAATACATAGCCGGCAATTCCAATTCTATAACATTCCATAACATCTTTATGATTGTTAGAGGTGGTCAAAATGATGGATGGAATATACTTTAAATAATCATCGCTCTTTAAAATTTGTAAAAACTCAATGCCGTTGATGCGGGGCATATTCAAGTCTAAAATAATAATATCTGGGATGGTTTCTTTCTCTTTTAAGATAGCTAATGCTTCTTCTCCGTTATTGGCTTCAATGATTTTGTGATTCATCTTGAGCGTACTCAGCACTCTGTTGAATTTCATCACTTCAATCGCGTCGTCTTCAATAAGCAATATATTTAATGATCTTGGCATTTGTTTAAGTATAAATATCCAATTTTCAAAACTAGGTCAAAGGGTGTTGGTTGCCTTTTTTTTTCGTCGATTGGTCATTTAGTGTAGACGAATGGTAGAAAAGTGTAGACGAACGTTCGTAAATTCAATTCTGCAAAGCCTTTCAATATCTGATTTGAAGTTATTTCTCTACTGGATTGCATATCCAGAATAGCTTCGTAGTGGAAATGGAAAGCCTTCGATATTTGATGGAAATTTAAATTGAGGAACTGACTGGATTGCATATCCAGAATAGCTTCGCAGTGGAAATGGAAGGTCTTTCCATCTTTGGTTCAAATTATTTTCTTGACTGGATTGCATATCCAGATTGAGCTCCGTAGTGGAAATGGAAAATCTTTCCATCTTTGGTTCAAATTATTTTCTTGACTGGATTGCATATCCAGATTAAGCTCCGTAGTGGAAATGGAAAGCCTTTCAATCTTTTATTGAAGCTTTTTTATTTAAATATTTTTGATTTTTTGAGCGAGCTCAACATCAAAAATATTTAAATAAAAAACCCGCACTCACGTGCGGGCTTTACATTCTTAAGTGACCTCGACTGGATTCAAACCAGTAACCTTCTGAGCCGTAATCAGATGCGCTATTCAGTTGCGCCACGAGGCCTTATTGCGGGTGCAAATATAGGCATTAATCATGTATATGCAAATCTAAATTGAAATTAATTTACATTTTTTATTGTGTTGGCTTTTCCCCGAAAATGATGAACAATTAGTTTACTATTAATCAATCGATTCTGAATAATTTCCTTGCAAAGTTTAAAAGGTGATGCAACTGATAAGCGCTCTTGCGAATCTTGGTTAGAGCATTGAATAGTTTATCATGAAAACAAAATATTCTGTATTTCATTTCATGGAATTCAATACATCAGACCGAGTCAGAATACTCATTTAGAACCAAACTGTGCAACAGTCATTCGCAAAAAAAGTTAAAACCTAGTGTCGCTCTTTGAAAATGGCTTAATTTCGGAGCCGATTTGCTGTTGCAAGAATGTTATTGATTTATGCCAGAGTATTTCCTTGATCAGGAATTTGTAGATCTTAATTATCCAACCGAAGCCTTTCAATTAAAGGAATTTGAGCAGTGCCGCTTTAGGAATTGCGATTTTTCTATTTGTAACTTTATCGGAACTACTTTCATTGATTGCCTGTTTGAAAATTGTAATTTTAATGACGCAAAAATCAATCATACCGCTTTAAGAACTGTTCAGTTTGAAGGTTGTCAGATCAAAAATGTGAATTTTGCCATGTGCGATAAGCTTATTTTTGAAATTCGTTTTCTTGATTGCCGGTTAGATTTTTCAAAGTTCTATGCCTTACAACTTAAAAATACGGTTTTTGAACAGTGCAGTTTAATTTCTGTTGATTTCATGCAGACCGATTTATCAAAGGCCATTTTTAACAATTGTGATTTATACAAAGCTGAATTTGAACACGCAAAACTGATCCAGTGTGATTTTAGAAGCAGCAAAAACTACAGCATAAACCCAGAAAAAACCAAGTTAAAAGGCGCTCATTTTAGTTTACCAGAAGTTAAAGGATTGCTTGATCAATATAACATTATCATTACCGATTCTTAAAGATTTGTTTAAAAAAAAGAAGATGTTTGTTATTTTTTAATGGATTTTCATACATTTGGCCCACAAACAGGTTTTCAATAGAGTATCCGCCCCTACTTCATACTGTTTTTTCTTAGCCATTTTTGAAAACCCACCACCTTGTTTCACTTTTTATTTATAAAGATGTTCAGATTATTACCGAATGAAGAGTTCAAAGAGTTTGAACTTAAATTTCCCATGAAGAAACGCTATGCAGTTTCAAACCGTGGAAGATTGTTGAGTTTTCATGAAAATTTTGAGGATGGTCAAATCATCAAAGGAAACACCTCTGACGGTTACAGAGTGTTCAAACGCTCCCGCTATGCCGAAGAGCGTGCCAATTCAAAGTCAAAATCAAAGGCCGAAACTTTATTTGTATACAAATTGGTGGCAAAATACTTTGTGCCCAAAACTTCAGAGGACCAATTATATGTTTTGCATTTAGATCATGTACGTGACAACGATGACGCAAGAAACTTACGCTGGGCTACCTATGAAGAAAAAATGGAGCATTACAAAAAAAATCCACTTGTTATTGCAGGCCGACGCAAAACCGTTGAGTCTAAAATTAAAATGGATGGTTATAAACTGACCTCGACACAAGTCATGTTGATCAAAAAAATGCTCAAAAATCCCAAAGGAAAAACCCGCGGAAAAATGATTGCCAAACAATTCGGTATCAGTCAAACGCATTTAAAACGCATTGAGCGCGGAGAAAATTGGGGGCACATTATTGTGTAATTAAAGTCTTTTTTCAAGAATATAATCCTGCATCAAATAGCCTTGCCCAATGGGTATGTCAATTTCTTGGAGCACGTCAAACTTGTTTTTGCGGTAGAACATGTATGCTTTGTTGAAACGATTAACATTCAAAGTCAGAACTTTAGACCCGAATGTTTTGGTTTGCAATAAAACTTCTTCTAAAAGCTTTTGACCTGCACCCAAACCTTGGGCATGAGGCAATACATAGAGTTTGTGCAGTTTTGTTGTTCCAATTTCGGGATAATTGTGCTGATATCCGGCAAAACCTATGGGTGTTCCTTGATGATGAATCAATAAATACTGATGATTATCTAAAAAGCTTTTCTCTAATGCTTCATCAGAATAAAACAATTGAAGCATATACCGAACTTGAGCCAACATCAAAATAGTTTGGTAAGTGCTGGGCCAAGTTTCGTAGGCAATTCGTTGGATAATCGGAACATCCGCTGGGGTAGCTTGTGTGGTGGTGAGCATATGATAAAAAATTTTAGTTGGCGTATATTATTAGGGTGCTTAGCCGTGAACGGTTTCTCGTTTTCCGTAGCGAGCAATCACTGAAGCTTCAAAATCAAGCCATTCGCGCCAGCGTTTTTCAACGTCAATGCCTTGACCGTATTTGCGCGCATAACCAATAAATGTGGTGTAATGTCCGGCTTCACTTTCCATGAGTTCTCGGTAAAATTCAGCCAATTCAGGGTCTTTGATGTTTTCAGAAAGCACTTTGAATCGCTCGCAACTTCTGGCCTCAATCATGGCCGAAAACAGCATGCGTTCTACAAAACCTGAAACTCTGCTTCCGTTGTTGCTGCTGCGCATATACTGTGCGAGTTCGTTTACGTATTCATCTTTGCGCTCGCGCCCCAATTTGAGTCCACGTTTTTTTATGATGTCGTGCACGCGTTCAAAATGTTCTATTTCTTCTTTGGCCAAGGCGAGCATATCGGTTACTAAATCTTGATATTCAGAATTAATCGTCACAATGGTAATGGCATTTGAAGCCGCTTTTTGTTCACACCAAGCGTGATCGGTTAAAATTTCTTCGATGTTTTCTTCAACGATATTTACCCAACGCGGATCGGTTGGCAATTGCAATCTGAAAGTAGACATAGGATGTGTATTTCTGTGCTCAAAAATACAATATTTTATTTCAGTGATAACTAATTTTTAACACGGTTCTTTTCACTATCGGCGCCATTGGCTTCATAGGCTTGTTTGTTGTGCAGCGCTTTGCCAAATCCGTAGGTGAAAGTCAACGCAATAAATCGGGTATCAGCGCGATTGCGCCAATTAGCATCGGTATTTTGGATGTTTTTAATGATACCGTTGTTCAAGTTTGAATACAACAAATCGTTTCCGGTAAGCTTCAAGCTTCCTTTGCCTTGCAGTATTTTTTTCTGAATGCCTACACTTAGGTTTGAACGCGACAAAAGCACAAATTGCGCTGAAACAATATCCGTCTGATAATTACCGTTGAGTTCTGCCGACCAATCTTTACCCAATTTAAAATTGTTGTTGACCATCAAAAACCAAAACGTTCCTGAAGAATTCAAAGTTTCAGTGTATAACTTGCTTTGATATTTTGTGTAAGTAACTTCGTTGTAAACGCTCGTAGTCCACCATTTCAAGGGCGATAAATTTAAGTTTACATTCCAACTGTAATACTCGCTTTTGCCAATATTGCCCGGGCGGCTATAGTAAATTTCGTCTTTAATTTCAATAGTTTCGTTGACTTCATCCCGCAAATCGCCATAACTTAAAGTGGTAGATAATATTTCTTTGTACCGATACGACAATTCATAATTATGGGCAAATGACGGATTCAAATACGGATTTCCGGCATAAAAAGTAAACTTGTCCAAAGGGCTCACAAATGGATTTAAATCTTGAAAATAAGGTCGGTTGATGCGTCGCCCGTAATTAACCGAAAGCAAATGATTTCCGATAGAATCCAATTGATATTGTACATATACCGTTGGAAACAAATTGGTGTAATTGCGCTTAAAAGTTGAGGCTGGCTTCAATATATTGCCAAGTTGATTCCCTTTTGAAGAAGTGTGTTCTAAACGCAAGCCGGTCTGAAAAGTAAATCGCTTGTACGTTGTATTGTAATTGATATAAGCTGCCTGGATCATTTCATCATATTTAAAATGATTGCTCGTGTCGTAATTAGGAACTTCTATACCTGCCACTACATCGCGGTAATCGGCTTGGTTGTCCGTTTTTGAAAAGCTTACTTTGTATCCGGCTTCAAAACTTCCGTTGTTTTTGAGTGGTTTTGCATAGTCGGTTTTAAATGAATAAATGCCAATTTGGGTGGGTAAATCTCCGCGCAATTCATCTTGACTGCTCTGTAAACCATTGGGTTGATAGATGAAATTTTTGAAAGTTTGATTGTTGGATGTATCGTAATTGAGGTAATCAAAATCAGCAGTTATTTTTTGCCCGAGTGAATCTATATCATGACGAAAATTCAAATTCAAACCTAAATTGCCAAAACGCTCTTTTTCGGTATTATTGGCTACAATAGTTGAATCAACAATACCTGACGGATTGGTCAGTTTGCTGTTGACCTGATTTTTCTGACGATTTGATTTGAGCAATCCCGAAACACCTATGCCTAATGTTGTTTTTTTTGAAAGATAATAATCAATGCCTACTCTAGCATTGGCGGTTTGGGTTTTGTTGTTTAAATAGCTGTCTTGATAAAACAAACTTTTGGAGGTTCCGTCCGGGTTTTTGAATCGTCTAAAAATAAACAAATCATTTACCGGATTCATATATGCATAACCGATATTCCCAAAAATTCTGACTTTTTCACTGGCATAATTCAGGTTGATTCCCTGGCGCGTCATGGGTCGTTTACCCTGCGAATAACGCGAAGTCACGCTTCCGTTGAAACCTCTGTTTTTACTTCTTTTACTAACGATGTTGATCACACCCGCACTGCCCGCAGCATCATATTTGGCAGGCGGATTGGTCATGAGTTCAATTTTATCAAGCGTGCTGGCAGGCAACGATTTTAAATAGGCCTCTAATTCTGAGCCAGAAAGATAAGTGGGTTTGTCATCAATAAATACCTGAACGCCTGATTTTCCTTTAAAAGTGATGGTTCCGTTTTGGTCAACAATAATGCCCGGAGATTTCTCTAAAACATCCATCGCATCACCGCCGGCCGTGGTCATCATCGCATCGACATTGACTACGGTTCGGTCAATTTTGTTTTCAATCAAAGCTTTTTTCTTGGTTATAACCACTTCCGATAATTGTTGGGTGGCTAAAGAGGACAAGACAATCTCAGGCAAAGTCAAATCCGTTTGATTTAGCTGAAAAACTTCGCTCCAATAGGTTTGATAACCCGGAAAATCAATCGATAATTTATAGTTTCTGCTTGGAATTTGAACAAATTCAAAAGTTCCATCAGCATTGGGAACTTCAATTTTAATAAGTGTTTGCGCATCATCAAGGTATAGAGAAACCAGCGCTTGTTGATGATTTTTAAGATCATTGACTCGAATTTTTCCTTGAATATTATGAAGATTTTGTGCCTGAGCATAACCCCAAAAAAAGAGACACATAAAAAAGATTGAGCAAATTTTATTTCTCATTTCAAAAGCAATTTGAACATAAGTAAGCCTAACCATGCACAATGTTACACGCACAAGTCATAAAACAAAAAAGGCCGCCTTTACAGACAGCCTCAGTATTGAAAAAATGTGGTTTCTAAAAAACAAACATAGGTCGTTCACTCATCATTTCATTCACTTGGTCAGCTACTTGTTCAATGATTTCATCGTTGTTGATGTTCATCAAAACGCGATCGATCAAATCAACCACGGTTTCCATATCGGCTTCTACTAAACCGCGTGTGGTGATGGCCGGTGTTCCGACTCTGATGCCCGAAGTGACAAATGGCGATTTATCATCAAACGGAACCATATTTTTATTCACGGTAATTTCGGCGCGAACCAAAGCGTTTTCGGCTTCTTTACCGGTAATGCCTTTGTTGCGCAAATCAATGAGCATCATATGGTTATCAGTTCCGCCCGAAATCAAATCATAGCCGCGTTTCACAAAAGCCTCGGCCATGGCTTTGGCATTTTTTTGCACTTGCAGGGTATATCTAAAAAACTCATCTGACAAACACTCGCCAAAAGCCACCGCTTTAGCGGCAATAATGTGCATCAATGGTCCGCCTTGATTGCCTGGAAAAACGGCCATATCTAATAAGTTAGACATCATTTTTATTTCGCCTTTCGGAGTGGTATAACCCCACGGGTTTTCAAAATCTTTCCCCATGAGAATCATACCGCCCCGAGGTCCGCGTAAGGTTTTGTGCGTGGTTGTAGTTACTATATGACAATGCGGAATCGGGTCATTCATCAAACCTTTTGCGATGAGTCCGGCCGGATGTGAAATATCGGCCAAAAGCAAAGCGCCTACACTGTCGGCTATTTGTCTGAAACGCGCAAAATCCATGTCGCGGGTGTAAGCCGAAGCACCGGCAATAATCATTTTGGGTTTTTCGCGCTGGGCAATTTCTTGAATTTTATCGTAATTGAATTGACCTGTTTCTTTTTCGACACCGTAAAAAACAGGACTGTACAACCGACCCGAGAAGTTCACCGGTGAACCATGCGTTAAATGTCCGCCGTGTGAGAGGTCAAAACCCAGAATTTTATCACCGGGTTGCAAACAAGCGGCATAAACCGCAGTGTTGGCTTGCGAACCTGAATGCGGTTGCACATTGGCATATTCAGCTCCGAACAACGCTTTGGCGCGATCAATGGCAATTTGTTCTACTACATCTACCACTTCACAACCGCCATAATAACGCTTGCCCGGATAGCCTTCTGCATACTTGTTGGTCAAACAAGAACCGGCGGCTTCCATTACTTGGTCGCTGACAAAGTTCTCAGAAGCAATGAGTTCAATACCGTGAATTTGTCTGTCTTGTTCTTCTAAAATGAGGTCGAAAATCTGCTGATCGTGCTGCATAATTTATATTTGTTAAAAACAGTCCAAAATTAATCAATTCGGTTTGTTAAATTGACATATAATAATATATTTGGTAGCAGAATTTTCAACAACAAATCAACATTCACACATGCCCACAACCGCAAACAATCCGAAGAGAAAATCTTGGCTATCCGTTCCTGAAAACTCCGACTTTCCTATTCAAAATATTCCCTTTGGCGTATTTATTACCAAAGACGACGTCATCACCATTGGTTCGCGCATTGGCAACCACGCCATTGACTTGGGCGCATTACAACAATTAGGCTATTTTGAAGGTATTGAACTCACCGATGATATGTTCATGCAAGACACTTTGAACGATTTTATATCAGACGGAAAAAAAACTTGGCGATTGGTACGTGACCGCATTGCTCAAATTTTTGACGCTGAGAATCCGCAATTGCGTGACAATGAAGCGCACAGAGCAGTTGTGGTTTGCCCGGTTGATGAAGTAGAAATGCAGCTTCCGGTGCTCATTGGCGATTATACTGATTTTTATTCGAGCAAAGAACACGCCACCAATGTAGGCATGATGTTCCGCGATCCGGCCAATGCTTTGTTGCCCAATTGGGTGCACATTCCGGTGGGGTATCACGGCCGAAGTTCAACGATTGTGCCTTCGGGGATTCCGGTGCACAGACCCATGGGACAAATTTTGCCTGTGGGCGAAAGCACACCTGTTTTTGGGCCCTCGCGCTCTATTGACTTTGAATTAGAAATGGCCTTTATTACCACCGATGCCAACATTATGGGCGAGAATATTCCGGTGCATGAAGCCGAAGAATATATTTTTGGGATGGTGCTCCTGAATGATTGGAGCGCCCGCGATATTCAAAAATGGGAATACGTTCCGCTTGGGCCATTCTTGGCCAAAAACTTTGCCACCTCTATTTCACCTTGGATTGTGACCATGGATGCCTTAGAGCCTTTTAGAACCAAAGGCCCCAAACAAGATCCGAACCCACTACCCTATTTGCAACAAAAAGGCAAACACGCTTATGATATTCACTTAGAAGTTTCAATTGCGCCTGAAAATGTGGCGCCAACCGTAGTTTCGCAATCGAACTTTAAATATATGTATTGGTCTATGAGCCAACAGCTCGCGCATCATACCTCAAACGGTTGCCGTGTAAACTCAGGTGATATGATGGGTTCCGGGACTATTTCTGGGCCCACGCCCGACAGTTACGGCTCTATGCTTGAACTCACTTGGAACGGCAAAAACCCCATCAAAATGCAAGACGGAACCGAGCGCAAATTCATCAACGACAACGATACGGTAATCATGAAAGGATATTGCAAAAACAATGAAGTACGCATCGGTTTTGGTGAGGTTTCCAGCAAACTGTTGCCGCCTTTTGTGCGCAAATAATCAATGAATACGAATGCCCTAGCCTTGATAGAAGCGGCAGCCTTGTGCACCAGTGTTTGGTGCGCAAGCTACAGCGGATAGCAAGAAATAGCTACTAAAAAATATGAAAACAAAACTACTTTTATTTTTATCAGCCTTAGCTTTGACCGCCTGTGGAGTGAAGCAAACTCGTGAGGCTGTGGCCACCGGAAACTACGACGAGGCTATTTATACCGCCGTAGATAAACTCCGTGCCAACAAAAATGCCAAAGGCAAACAAGACTATGTTTTGTTGCTTGAAGAAGCTTTTGCCAAAGCCAAAGAACGCGATCAGCGCAATATTGCCACTTGGTTTAAAGATGCGAATCCGGCCAATTTAGAGACAATTTTTAATACGTACAGACAACTCAACGATCGACAAGAACTCATTCGCCCGTTGTTGCCCTTGCGCGTGCTTAAAGAAAACCGCGAAGCTCAATTTGCTTTTGAAGATTATACCGAACAAATCATGAGCAGTAAAAATGCGCTGTCTAAACATTTGTATTTGACTTCGGTGGCTGCGCTCATGAACGGCGATAAAATGGCTTGCCGCCGAGCCTATGACGATTTGGTTTATCTGGATCAAATCAATCCGGGCTATAAAGATGTGGGCAAACTCATCAAAGACGCGCAATTTAAAGGCACTGACTTTGTTTGGGTGAGCACAGCCAATCAAACCCAAATGGTGATTCCAAAAAGGTTGCAAGACGATTTGCTGGATTTCAGCACTTTGGGGCTCAACGACAAATGGACCACTTTTCACAGCAACAAGCAAAAAGGTATTGATTACAGTTATGGTGTTTCTATTGATTTTAGACAAATCAATATTTCGCCTGAGCGCATTGCCGAGAAAGAAATCATCAAAGAAAGACAAATCAAAGACGGCGTGAAAAAGTTGCTGGACAACCGCGGACGCGAAGTGAAAGACAGCCTCGGTCGCCCGATTTATGTAGACAACATGAAAACCATTCGCGCTTATGTGTATGAATCTACGCAAACCAAATCAGTACAAGTTACCGCCAAAATTGATTATACAGATTTAAAAAGCAAGCAATTATTGCAAACCTATCCGCTGGCCAGCGAGTTTGTTTTTCAGCACATTTACGCGCGCTACAAAGGCGACAAACGCGCTTGTGACGATGCTTATCTGCCTAATTTTGACCGACGCGAAGTGCCGTTTCCGAGCAACGAGCAAATGGTTTTTGACTGCGGTGAAGACTTGAAAGCCAAGCTCAAAGCCATTATTCGGAGCCACAAAATAACCCAATAATTCATTTATATTTCCAACCCTAAAAAGCGCTTGTTCAAAAAATAAGCGCTTTTTTTATGCTCTGAAGTCACTACACACGAACGGTTTTAAATTTTAACAGCTAAATTATTGAAAATCAGTTAGGGTATTATTCCTTAATATTGTTTTAGTTTTGTGTTGCCCCACAACTAATAACCCTATTTAAAAACTTAACCCATTTTAAAACACTGATACTATGCACCCTGATCACCAAAACCTTCAGAGCGACACCAGCCTCTATTGCCACTGGTTTGGCCACCGACTCAAATTACTCAGAAAAATCACTTTGCATTTTGAAGAGTACCAATGCAAAACCTGTCAAAAGCAGTTCACGCGTGACTTACAAGGCAACATAGTAACCCTGACTCCTTTGCTCAAAGACGTCAATGATACCATAGCCCATTTGTATCAACGGCGCAATCAATACCGAGCCAACCTATAGCCATAAAAACAGAAAGCCACAGAACAAAACATTCGGTGGCTTTTTTATTTTTGGGGCGTTGCCTTGCGCACCGGCCTGCGCACCGGCTGGCCCGGGCTTTCGGCTGCACGCGGTGCTGGCCTCTATCCCTAACGCGTATGCAGTATGCGCTGCGTAGTAGCGGCATCAATCAAACTATGTGAAGCATCATATACTGAATGTCCGTTGCGCACCACCAACACTTGCGGCGACTGATGCACTACACCAAGTTTTTCAGCTATGGCATTAGACACCTCTCGATGCTCGAGCAAATCAAGTAAATACAAATGATCTTCGTGGTTTTTAGGATAATCTTGTTCAAACTGACGCAGCGCCATTTTACTCACTCCACAACGCGTGCTGTGTTTAAAAATCACAACCGGATGCTCAGACGATGCTTGGATAATTGCATCAAGTGTGTTTAAATCTTCGAGTACTCTCCAATGAAACTTTGAGGTTTCGTCTGCTGGGTTTGAACCTGATAAAAAAGAGAAAATGCTCATAATGTCTGAATTAAAGCCAAAATGTCTGTAAACCAAACGTTTCAACCGACACTTTGTCTGTTTTGCCGTATTGGAATAACAATTGACAAACAGAGCAAAAATAATTTAAATCAACACACAAACCCCAAAATAATTATGAATACAAACAAATTAACTATTAAATCGCAAGAAGCCTTGCAACAAGCACAACTGCTGGCACAAAGCTATGGTCATGCACAAATTGAAAACGAACACTTGTTCAAAGCCATTTTAGAAACCGATGAAAACGTAACTCCGTTTTTGCTCAAAAAACTCAACGTAAATGTGGGTTTATTTGAGCAAATACTTGAGCGTACTTTACAAAGTTTGGCCAAAGTTTCAGGAGCTGAAGTCATGCTCTCACGCACTACAGCAGCCACACTCAACGAAGCTGAAATCATTGCGCGCAAACGCAACGACGAGTATATTGCCATTGAACATTTGGTCTTGGCTTTGTTGGGTTCAAAAAGCAAAGTGGCCCAAATTTTAAAAGACCAAGGCGTCACCGAAAAAGCGCTTACCGCCGCGGTGGACGAGTTGCGCAAAGGCGAGCGCGTAACCTCTGCTTCAGCCGAAGAAACTTATAATTCGCTGAACAAATACGCAAAAAACCTCAATGAACTGGCACAAACCGGCAAACTCGATCCGGTTATTGGCCGCGATGAAGAAATTCGCCGCGTTTTGCAAATCTTAACGCGCAGAACCAAGAACAATCCAATGCTCGTGGGTGAACCCGGTGTTGGTAAAACCGCCATTGCCGAAGGTTTGGCGCATAGAATTGTAAATGGTGACGTGCCTGAAAACCTCAAAGACAAAATTGTATTTTCACTCGATATGGGCGCGCTCATTGCCGGAGCCAAATACAAAGGTGAATTTGAAGAACGTTTGAAATCAGTAGTCAAAGAAGTCACTTCGGCCGAGGGTGATATTGTATTGTTTATTGACGAAATCCACACACTTGTAGGTGCCGGCGGTGGCGAAGGTGCCATGGATGCGGCCAACATCCTCAAACCAGCATTGGCCCGTGGCGAACTCAGAGCCATTGGTGCAACAACTTTGGACGAATACCAAAAATACTTTGAAAAAGACAAAGCATTGGAGCGTAGATTTCAGAAAGTAATGGTGGATGAACCCGATACCGAGAGCGCCATCTCTATTTTGCGGGGCATTAAAGAAAAATACGAAACGCACCACAAGGTACAAATCAAAGACGAAGCGATTATTGCTGCGGTAGAGCTTTCACAACGCTACATCACCAACCGTTTCTTGCCCGATAAAGCCATTGATTTGATGGACGAAGCGGCGTCAAAATTGCGCATGGAAATCAATTCTAAACCTGAAGAACTTGACGTTTTAGACCGCAAAATCATGCAACTTGAAATTGAGATTGAAGCCATCAAACGCGAAAATGACGAGAACAAACTCAAAACACTGGGTTTGGAATTGGCCAACCTGAAAGAAAGCCGCAATGAAATTTTTGCTCAATGGAAATCTGAAAAAGACGTTGTAGACCATATTCAATCAGTCAAACAAGAAATTGAAGACTTTAAGTTTGAAGCCGAACGTGCTGAAAAAGAGGGTGATTACGGTAAAGTAGCCGAGATTCGCTACGGAAAAATCAAAGAAGCCCAAGAGCGATTAGACGGTTTTCAAAAACAACTCGCTGAGCATCAATCCGGAAGTTCGTTGATCAAAGAAGAAGTCACCCGCGAGGATATTGCCGAAGTAGTGGCCAAATGGACCGGAATTCCGGTGACCAAAATGCTCCAAGGCGAACGCGAAAAATTGCTCAAACTCGAAGCTGAATTGCACAGACGCGTTGTTGGGCAAGAAGAGGCCATTATTGCTGTGAGCGATGCGGTTCGTCGCAGCAGAGCCGGTTTGCAAGACATGAAAAAACCCATCGGAAGCTTTTTGTTTTTAGGAACCACAGGGGTTGGTAAAACCGAATTGGCCAAGGCACTTGCCGAGTATTTATTTGACGATGAAAATGCCATGACACGCATTGATATGAGTGAGTATCAAGAGCGTCACAGCGTGAGCCGATTGGTGGGTGCGCCTCCGGGTTATGTAGGTTATGACGAAGGAGGACAGCTCACCGAAGCGGTGCGCAGAAAACCTTATTCGGTGATTTTGCTCGATGAGATTGAAAAAGCGCATCCGGATACGTTTAACATTCTGTTGCAGGTATTAGATGAAGGCCGACTCACAGACAACAAAGGACGCTTGGCCGATTTCAAGAACACGATCATCATCATGACCTCTAACATCGGAAGCCAGATCATTCAAGAAAAGTTTGAAAACCTCAAAGGCGGAATCGAAGCAGCTACCGAAGCAGCCAAAGTTGAAGTGCTGGGCTTGCTCAAACAAACAGTTCGCCCTGAGTTTATCAACCGAATTGATGAAATTGTGATGTTTACACCTTTAACCAACAAAGACATCGCACAAATTGTCGGGTTACAACTCAAAAACGTGATCAAAATGCTCGCCCAACAAGGCATTACGCTTGATGCCACACCTGAGGCTATAGCCTATCTGTCTGAAAAAGGATTTGATGCGCAGTTTGGAGCGCGTCCGGTAAAAAGGGTCATTCAAAGAGAAGTGCTCAATGAATTATCTAAAGAGATTCTGGCCGGAAAAATCAGCACCGAGAGTATTGTGCTCATTGATGCTTTTGACGGAAAACTGGTCTTTAGAAATCAAGCCGAGCTGGTGAAATAAGACCCTGTAACCTTAAATAACAACCCTGTTTGATTACAAGCAGGGTTTTCTTTTTAACGGATTTTTGAAAAAAAAACGCCAGTTATGTTTTAATTATTTATTTTTGATTCGCTTACAAAACAAAACATGAAAAAAATACTCCTTCTGTGTCTGGCTTTTACGCTTCAGGCTACAGCTCAAGTGGCCTCAACCGATGCATCGGCGCCAACAGAGACTGAAAAAACCTATCGTTCTACCGAGGTTGATTTGAAACCCCAAGTCAAAGACGGAAATTACACGTTGTCTCTGTTCATCAGCGAAAACTTTAAATTCCCACCGGCTATTAAAAACAAAAAAATCACCATTTTCACGAGCTTTATTATTGATAAGGACGGAAATATGTCTGACGTAAAAGCTTTCCACATCAATGTCAAAGATTACATTGTAACCGATAAAGTCAAAATTGCCACCCAAGACGAAAAAATAGAAGAAGCTGATCAAATTGAAATGATGAAAGCCGAAGCGGCGCGTGTTTTAAAATTGTTTAGTAAGACTTGGCAACCGGCTGTTAAAAACGGGCAACCGGTTCGTTGTCTTTACAATTACCCAATTCATTTTAATGTGGAATAAACCGCCAGATGGTTACGGTTTTTAAAAAATATAAAGAGAGCATAGGCTTCGGATTATCGATAGCGATGCTCTTTTATATTTTGCGCTGGTTTGAAATTCGCTATTTGATTTTGAGTCAACAATACGATATTTACTTCGGATTAATCGCCTTTGTGTTTACTTTATTAGGTATTTGGCTGGCCAAGCAACTCATCGAGCCCAAAACCGTTTGGATTGAAAAAGAAATTGCTGTGCCATCAACTGGGCCATTTGAAATCAATCAATTTGAAATAAACGCGCGCAAAATCAGCAAACGAGAATTAGAGGTTTTAGAACTCATCGCCACCGGAAAAAGCAACGAAGAAATTGCAGAAGCTTTATTTGTTTCGCTCAACACCATCAAAACGCATACGGCAAATTTATATCAAAAACTCGAGGTAAAGCGCCGAACTCAAGCCATTGAAAAAGCCAAATCATTGGGTATTTTGCGCTAATTCTTTCGGGTGAAAAATTTAAAAATCACCCAAAAGTATGAGCCTTGTTTGGCGCAACAACATCAACTTCGCAAAATAATCTAAACACAAAAAATATGAAAAAACTTATTCTTACCCACGGAATCATTGCGGGCATCATTGTATCATTGATGATGATGATCTCTACCATCGTATTTAAATGCGACCCAAACATGGAGTCAAGTATGGTCATTGGCTATACCGGAATGCTCATTGCTTTTAGCTTTGTATTTATTGGCATCAGAAATTACCGAAACAAACAAAACAACGGTTTTATTCATTTTGCTACAGCTTTTAAAATCGGCTTATTGATTTCTCTGATTGCCTCTACTTTTTATGTAGTGAGTTGGCTGATTGAATACTACTGCTTCTTTCCGGATTTTATGGAAAAATACAGTGCCATGGCTATCAAAAAGATAGAAAATGATCCGCACATAACTAGTGCAGAACTAGCCGAGCAAGTGGATCAAATCAAAAGTATGAAAGAAATGTATCGCAATCCGGTTTGGGTGGTTTTGCTCACTTATGCTGAAATATTTCCGTTGGGCATTGTGGTATCGCTGATCAGTGCCTTAATACTTAAAAAGAAAGTGAAAGTGGATTAAAATAAAAAACTCCAACCGAATTAGTTGGAGTTTTTTGTTTGGATTATTTTTCTCTGGTCAGGACTATTTCTCCGCCTTGAATGAGCTTAGCCTCTGTTTTGGCTTCATTGAACTGAATGATGATTCCATAACCTTGATTTTTAAAACGGTCTTTACCATCGGGTTCTAATGGCAATGATCCCTGACCTACCGCAGTAGCTTTTAAGATTCCGTCTTCTTCTTCAAAGATAACTTTGACCGGAAAGTTTTTGCTTGAGAAAGTGCCCAAATAAGGATCAAGAATGACATCTTCTTCAAGTTTATCTTTGCCGGCAGTCCAAGTATTATTGGCCGGATTGTAATCAGGCAATTTTTGTTTTGGATCTAGTCGAATGCTTTCAAGTTCTTCATTGACATCAGCTTTAAAAGTCCAGCTGCTGTTGCGCATCCAAATTTCAACCGGCAAATTCATGGTGGATGTTTTACCGGATTTGGTCTTGAACTGAACCGTTACCGGCATCGGCATTTTTTCTAAATTGTCAATGGTAACTAAAACACCTTTGGTTGGGTCATTTTTGATGTACTTGACTTTGCTGATGCCCTGATCTAAACGCCAATTGTTGAGATACCAACTGCGCCAAAACCAATTCAAATCTTCGCCAGCTACGTTTTCAATGGTTCTAAAAAAATCATCCGGAGTAGGATGTTTGAAAGCCCAACGATTGATGTAGGTTCTGAAAGCGTAATCAAAACGTTCTTTACCCAGAATTTGCTCGCGCAACAAAGTGAGACCTTCGCCTGGTTTCATATAACACAACAAACCAATGTTGTCTTCTTTCATGGCATCTGGAGTTACCATAATGGGCTCTAATTCCGGATTGGTTAGGTAAGCTCCGGCTTGATTCATATTTTGTTCAGGCTCTTTGTATTCTCCGTTGTTAAAATCAGCACCACTGATAGAATTGATAAAAGTATTGAAACCCTCATCCATCCATGCAAAAATTCGCTCGTTTGAACCTACAATCATCGGAAACCAAGTATGACCAAATTCGTGATCGGTCACACCCCACAAACCGGCTCCTTTAGATGTCCATTCGCAGAATACAATTCCGGGATATTCCATTCCGCCTTCATTACCCGCCACATTGGTAGCTGCCGGATACGGATATTCAAACCATCTTTTTGAATAATTTTCAATGCATGCTTTGGTGTATTCTGTTGATCGTCCCCATGCTTTATCGCCCGCACTTTCAACCGGATAAGCACTAATGGCCAACGACTTTTTACCACTAGGTAAATTGATTCTGGCTGCATCAATAATAAATGAAGAAGAAGAGGCCCAAGAGAGATCACGCGCATTTTTAATTTTAAATTTCCATGTCAAAGTGGGTTTTCCTTGCGGACGTGAAACCGGATTGGTTACTTCATCCGCGGTTCTGATGGCTACGGTTTTCTCGCTGTTTTTGGCCTCTGCCCAACGTTTTTGCTGTTCGGCCGTATATACTTCTGCAGGATTTTGCAATTCACCAGAACATACGACAATATGGCTGGATGGTGCCGTTATTGAAGCTTCAAAGTCTCCGTATTCTAAGTAAAACTCTGCTCCAATATACGGATTGGTATTCCAACCATGCACATCATCATACACGCTCATGCGCGGATACCACTGAGCAATGGTAAAAATTTTTCCGTTTTTGGTATCTAAAACACCCGTTCTGTCTGAACCGTATTTGGGTGAGGTATAAGAAAATGAAATCTTTATTTTGGCTTTGGCGCCATTGCCTTTGAGTTCTTTTGGCAATTGAACTTGCATACGCGTATCAGTAATGGTGAACTGCAAAAGTTTTTCTGAACTTTTGGCACCAACAGTTTCAACCAAGCTCACCGATTTAATCTTGAAGCCTCCGTCAAAATTTTCGCCTTTGGTTCCGCCCCTACTACCGGTTGGGCCAATCACAGCATATCCGCGAGAATCTTTCTTAAAAGCATTTTGCTCCAGATTCATCCACAAAAAAGAAAGATCATCAGGACTGTTGTTGGTATAAGTCAAAACTTCAGTTCCAATAATCTCGTTTGTGTTTTCATTGAGCTGAGCAGTTAATTGATAATCAGCTCTATTTTGCCAATATTTAGCGCCCGGTTGTCCGCTGGCAGATCGGGTTTCAGTTCCGTTTTTGGTATAAAACAAAGGCGAAAAAGCTTGCTTGTAGTCATAATTTGAAACGGGTGCGTTTTGTTGTGCATGACCGAAAAACATCGGAAAAAATAGAACAACATAGAACAACCGGTGAATGGTTTGGTTCATAGATTTAAATTTTAATGATTAATCGCCGACATCAGTCTTTGAATTTTGGTTTTGTTACAATTGAATTTTTAGATGACTTTTTGTAATGAGTATATGCTTAGTGTTTGAATTCAATGGCTTACCTAAATTGAGGATTCAGAGTCATGACATCGATAAAATGGGTCAAAATAATTCCTCTGTGAAAAATCGCTTGTTTGTAAAAGTATTTATAACTGTAATTATAGAAAAACAAATCTGACGGTTTAAGTTTTTGGCCCGATTTGGTTTGACAAATGTAACAAATGCTTCAAAAGACTTTTATAATTTTTTTAAAAACTCAGCGTTGAAAAAGTGTTAAATTGCCAACTTAAATTAAACACCGATGAATCCAATCAAAATTCTCTGGGTCGACGACGAAATTGACTTGCTCAAACCACACATTCTTTTTTTAGAAAAAAAAGATTATCAAGTAACCACCTGCAACAATGGTCGTGATGCTGTTGATATTTTTGAAGAAGGAAATTTTGACATCGTCTTCTTGGATGAAAACATGCCCGGTATGAGCGGACTGGAAACTTTGGCTGAGATCAAAGAAAAAAAATCTTCAACACCCGTGATTATGATTACCAAAAGTGAAGAAGAATACATCATGGAAGAAGCCATTGGTTCTAAAATAGCTGATTACTTGATCAAACCGGTCAACCCGAATCAAATTTTATTGAGCATCAAAAAGAACCTCGATCATTCGCGATTGATTTCAGAAAAAACAACTCTTGATTATCAAAAAGAATTTAGAAAAATAGCCCTAGAAATGGCTATGGTAAATTCATATGACCAATGGGTTGAATGTTATAAAAAATTGTTGTTTTGGGAACTAGAACTTGAGAACATTCAAGACCAAAGTATGTTTGAAATTCTCGAATCACAAAAGGTTGAAGCCAATATGCAATTTGGTAAATTCATTGAAAAAAATTATGAAGATTGGTTTGAAACTCCGGCCCAAGGTGCTAAAAACGCCAAAATAGATCGACCGATTTTATCACATACTTTGTTCAGAGAATTGGTTGTTCCTGAAATCACCAAAAAAGACCGTCCTATTTTGTTTGTAGTGATTGATAATATGCGCTATGATCAATGGAAATCAATTGAAAGCACCGTATCTAATTTATATAAACTCGAAAAAGAAACACCCTACTACGCCATTTTACCTACCGCAACACAGTATGCCCGAAATGCCATTTTCTCAGGTTTGTTGCCTATTGAAATGGAGAAACAATTTCCGCAATATTGGAAAAACGATGTAGATGAAGGTGGTAAAAATTTATTTGAAGCAGAATTTTTAACCGCACATCTTAAACGTCTGGGATTAAACATCAAACAAGAGTATTTTAAAATTACCAGTTTGGCCAGTGGAAAAAAATTAGCAGAAAATTTTAAAGCACATAAAGACAACCAACTCATCACCATTGTGTACAATTTTGTTGATATGCTTTCACACGCCAAAACTGAAATGGAAGTGATCAAAGAACTAGCCTCTGACGACAAAGCATACCGCTCACTTACTTCAAGTTGGTTCAAAAACTCTCCGTTGTTAGAGATCATTCAGCAAGCACAAAAACTCGGTTTTAAACTCATCATCACCACCGATCACGGAACCATTAATGTAAAAAATCCGTCCAAAGTCATTGGAGATAAAAACACCAGTTTGAACCTTAGATATAAAACCGGCCGAAGCCTGACTTATGAAGACAAAGATGTTTATGCTGTGCGCGATCCGAAAAAAATTGGACTCCCGGCCATCAACATGAGCAGCTCCTATATATTTGCCAAGAATGATTTATTTTTGGCCTATGTGAACAACTTCAATCACTATGTAAGTTACTACCGAAACACCTATCAACACGGCGGTATTTCACTAGAAGAGATGATTGTTCCTTTTTTGGTATTCAACCCAAAATAAATAATATGATTCTGACTTTTTCACTGAACGAAATTCAACAAACAGCCCAAAAAATATTAGATCAAAACCCCAAAAAAGTAATTCTTTTTTTTGGTGAAATGGGTGCCGGTAAAACTACCTTTATCAAAGCATTAACTAAAAAATTAGGCGTTGAAAACACCACGAGCAGCCCTACTTTTTCATTGGTTAATGAATATCAAGACCACAACGGTGAACCGCTCTATCATTTTGATGTTTATCGACTCAAAACTGAATCTGAAGCTTATGATATGGGTATTGATGAATATTTATATTCCGGACATTGGTGTCTGATTGAATGGCCAGAGAAAATTCCAACACTGATACCGGCTGAGCACAGCGTCATTAAAATCAGAACACTTGCTGATGGTCGCAGAGAACTTGAATTTAGATAAAATTGCTTTGGTCGGGTTTTAAGTTTTTTATAACTTAGACCGGCATTATTGAATACAGCACAACATGGCTTTAACTCCGTTTACCAAACAACAACTGCTCCCGCAAGAAGAAAAACTTGAAATTGCCCGTCATAAAAGCGAACTTTTCATTGGAATTCCCAGAGAAATCAGTTACCAAGAACGCAGAATTTGTCTGACACCTGATGCGGTAAATTCACTCACTTCGCACGGACACAGAGTAATGATGGAAGCCGGAGCCGGGCTCAATGCCAGTTATACGGACCAAGAGTACAGCGATGCCGGAGCTGAAATTACCAATGATACACAAAAAGTTTTGGGTTGTCCGATGTTGCTCAAAGTAGAGCCACTCACCATGGACGAAATCAAAATGGTCAATCCGCAAACAATTGTAATATCAGCCATTCAGCTCAAAACCCGAAAAAAAGAATACTTTGAAGAACTCTCAAAAAAGAAAATCACCGCACTCGCTTTTGAATTCATCAAAGACGAAGACGGTTCGTATCCGGCGGTAAAATCACTCAGTGAAATTGCCGGAACTTCATCTATTTTGGTCGCTGCAGAACTTATGATCGGCAAAGGATTGCTCTTCGGAAACATCACCGGAGTTCCGCCTACCGATGTAGTAATTCTCGGAGCTGGAACCGTAGGAGAATTCGCCGCCAAAACCGCACTAGGGCTTGGTGCCAATGTCAAGGTTTTTGACAATTCCATTACCAAACTGCGCAGATTGCAGAACAACTTGAATCAACGCATTTTTACATCTACCATTCAACCTAAATCATTGCTCAAAGCGCTTCGCAGATGTGACGCAGCCATTGGAGCCATGCGCGGTAAAGACCGTTGCCCGGTGGTGGTTACAGAAACCATGGTTGAACACATGAAAAAAGGAGCCGTGATTGTAGACGTGAGTATTGATACCGGTGGATGTTTTGAAACTTCTGAAATTACCACCCACGAAAAACCCACATTTGTCAAAAGTGGTGTCATTCATTATTGCGTGCCCAATATTCCATCTCGTTACTCAAAAACAGCCTCGCTTTCTATCAGCAACATCATTACCCCTTATTTGTTACAAATTGCTGAAGACGGTGGAATTGAAAGTGCCATTCGCTGCAACAAAGGCTTAAAGAACGGGGTTTATTTGTACCACGGAATTCTCACCAACCAAGCCATAGGTGATTGGTTTAATTTGCCGGACAGCGACATTAATTTAATTGTTTTTTAAAGTTGCTTTACGCTACCTTTGCAAAAAATTACACATGAGATTTCGCTACCGTTTTGCCTATTATTTGGTTGGTTTTACTTTAGGTTTATTCTTTGTTACCGCTGTTTTTATCGGAAAAGACACGCGTTGCAACTACTTCCCAAATGCGCGCGTTTTGAATAATTTGCGCACCAAACCCTTTGAGTTTTCTGACCAAGCCATAGCGCAAATGAAGCAATGTCAAGTTGATTCAACCGACATTAAAAACTCGCTGACTTATGGCGATGTAGATTTTGACCAAAGTAATATTCCCGTTGAAAAAGGAGGAAAAAAATACATCATTGAAGGTAGAAACGCCCAACAGCAAAAAATTACTTTAGAAGTCATTAACTTCGAAACACGCGCAGTTCTTGCCCGAGTGACCAAACCTTGATTGATGTAAATATCATCAACAAAAAACTATTTTTATTTATTTTATTCAAGCAAATGGTTTAAAGGTGCTTTTATTTTTAAACATTCTGCATAAATGCATTTTGTTTTTATGAGGTAAAGTATAATCTTTTAAATTTGAGCATACCAACAAACTGTCAACTCAAAATTATTTTTTTGCTATGAAAAGAAAATGGGAGATTTTGACCGTAGCTCTGCTGCTTTTGATACAAAGTATCCAAGGGCAAAACTTACTCAACAACGGAGATTTTGAAAGTGGCGGAAACGGTGTAGGCTTTAGCATCAACAGCAGTTTTTACAACAACATCAATCCGCCCTATTCCGGCAATACTTCTCCCGGAAATTATTCCGTGACCACCAATCCGCAACCCATGAATACAAATTTTTTTATTGCAGGCGGCGATCACACCACCGGTAGCGGAAATATGCTTGTTGTAGACGGAACTACCACAGGTGGACAACAGAGATTTTGGCGCGCCGGAAGTAATGGCGGAGGTGTTTGCAATTTAACCGTTGGCACAAACTACAGTTTTCATTACTGGATCAAATCAGTTTCAACTCAAGTTATTGGTACAAGTACACAAGCTGATATTGGTTATCAAATCATTGGAGCGAGCAACATAACGCTTGTCTCCGGAAATACACGAGCGCCTTTACCGGCTGATGGCTGGCAAGAAGTGATTTACACATTTACCGCCACCAATAGTTGTGTCAACATTGAGCTTTGGGACAATAACACCAGTCAAATCGGAAACGATTTTGCAGTGGATGACTTTAGTTTATTTGGGCCACCTGCACCTTTCAATTTAGAATATTCGGTCATTCAACCCAGTTGTGTAGGTGCTTCAGACGGTTCTATCATTGGTTATGGTTCCGGTGCCAATCCGCCCTATGTTTATTGGATTACCGGAACGGTCTCAGCCAACAACAGCTCTGGTGTATTTACCGGATTGCCGGCCGGTACTTATTCATTAAACATTCTTGAAGGGGCAGACGGTGAAATTCACATTGACAATATTGTTTTGACTGATCCGCAAGATTTAACCATCAGCAACCCAACCACAATTTGTCCTAATCAAGCCACAACTATCTCTGTCAGCGGGAGCAATGCCGGTTACCAATGGACTTCAAACCCCACAGACGCTAACCTCAATGCCACAGCAGCCAGTCAACAAGTGAGTCCAACAGTAACCACTACCTATACTGTAAGTTCTAACATTGGCAACAACAGAAACTTGGTTTTCAACAGCGATTTTTCGCTGGGAGACAAAGGCTTTGCAACCGATTATGTCAATTATTCACCCAACAATCCCAACGGTATTCAAAGAGCGTACGGAATTGTATCTAATGCACAAAGTTGGGAAAGCGGTTTTGCTTCATTTTCAGATCATACCGGAAACAGTGGGCTCATGATGGTGGTGGATGGTTCACAACAAAACGCAGGTAATGACAAAGTTTGGGTGCAATCAATTCCGGTATCGCCCAATCAAAACTATATCTTTAGTTATTGGGTGCGCACCGCAGCATTGCCCAGTCCGGCCAATTTAGAAGTAATCATCAACGGAACATCCATCGGTATTGATCTTGCCCCTAACAATACACTTACTTGGGTTCAAAGAAGCTATACTTGGAATTCCGCCAACAATACCATTGCAAACATTGTCTTGTATGACCGCAACACAGATCCCATCGGAAATGATTTTGCTTTAGATGATTTGTCTTTTATGGGCCCTGCAACAAGCTGTATTTTGACCAAATCAGTTACAGTTACAGTCAACAATACAATCGTTCCTGATTTTCCGACTTCACTGGCTATATGTAGTGGTGGCAGCGTTCCAACTTTATCCAACACTTCGCCCAACGGAATTACCGGAACTTGGTCACCATCGGTCGTGAGCAATACCAGCTCAGCCGTTTATACTTTTACACCCAATAACGGTCAGTGTGCCAGTCCTGCTCAATTTTCGGTAACGGTCAATAATGGAGATGTGGTTCCGACTTTTGGGCAAATTGGGCCTTTTTGTACAGGAGTAACACTCAATGATCCGCTGCCATTGGTTTCGAGTAATGGTATTACTGGTCAATGGACCCCGTTTTTCAACAACACGCAAACCACCACTTATACATTTACACCAGATGCCGGACAATGCGCCAGTCCGGTTGCTGTAGAGGTAATCATCAATCCGAAAACAACACCAACTTTTATGCAAGTCGGACCTTTTTGCGCCGGTGAAAACATCAGCGATCCTTTGCCATTGTTGTCAGAAAACGGTATCTCAGGTTCATGGACCCCTTCATTCAACAACACGCAAACTACCACTTATACATTCATTCCTGAGGTGGGTCAGTGTGCCAATACCACCACTCTTGAAATAATCATTAATCCTAAAAAGACACCCACATTTAACCCTGTAGGTGTATTTTGTTCTGGGCAAATTACTGAAAATCCGCTACCCAATAACTCAATAGAAGGTATTAGCGGAAGTTGGACACCACCCTTCAACAATTCTGTAACCACCACTTATACCTTTACACCCAATGCAGAACAATGCGCAAACACAACAACGGCTGAAGTTGTCATTGTTGACAATAATATAACTCCAGTTTTTAGCTTTGGCCCCTACACTACGGGCTGTTATCGACCTATAGACGAGGTTCCCCCTGCCCTTTTGCCTGACATTTCTGATAATGGTATTTTTGGCTATTGGTCTCCACCTTCAATCAATTATTCTGTTTTAGGTGAAACCGTTTACACATTTACTCCTTTGGTCAATACCTGCGCAAGCAACTACACGTTGACTGTCAATATTATTGATGTGCCTGATTTTATAGTTCATTCTGATTGTATTGATGAGCAACTCGTTCTGAGTGTCACTCTTTTTGAAGTGGTTGAAGACAGTCATTTTACTTGGTATAATGCCCAAAACGAAATCATCAGTACAGAATCTTCGGTGATTATTTCCGAAAAAGGAACCTACAAAGTAATCAAAGAAGTTAATGGTTGTACTAAAGAACAGTTGGTCATGGTTTCAAGTGTTAATTGTAAAATACCCAAAGGAATTTCTCCGAATAACGACTATTTGAATGATGCTTTTGATTTAAGCAATCTCGATGTCAAAAGACTCGAAATTTTTAATCGATACGGAACCGAAGTCTACGCAAAAAACAACTACAAAAAAGAGTGGAATGGCCAAGACAACAACGAACATTATTTGCCGGACGGAACCTATTTTTATGTCATTGACTTCAACACCGGAAAAAGCAAAACTGGCTGGGTGTATCTGATTCGAGAACACTAATAAAAAAGAAAATATGTAAACCCTGTCATTTTTGGTAGGGTTTTACTTTATTGGTTTGTTTCAAAATTACACTGACATAGCAGTTTAAGTAGATGAAATTGATATCTTTGTCTGCAAATTCTTTCCTCATCAAATTTATTACACATGAAGTCTAAACTACTCATGGTGTTTTTATTAACATCGATTATTACTACCGCTCAAAACCTAATCTGGAACAAAGTCAATACTTTAGAATACGCGTCAAAAGCACTTGAAAACAAAAAGAATCTGACTCAATTTCAACTCTACAATTTAGATTTTAATGCCCTGCAAAACGCATTAAAAAAATCACCCAAGCGTTTTGAATCGACGCAGCAAAAAGGAATCACAATTGAAATTCCTAATGCTGAAGGTCAAATGGAGCGATTCTCATTTTATGAGTTTTCAAATATGGATCCGGCTTTGGCTGAAAAATATCCAGAGATTAAATCCTATGTTGGGCAAAGCATCGATCGCGGAGGCGCAGTCATTTTTTGTAGCCTTTCGCCTTTGGGTTTTCAAAGTATGCTCATCAACCCAGATCGATCGGCTATTTTTATTGAGCCTTACACAACTGATTTGAGTGCCTATGCAGTATACAACAAAAAAGATAAAATTCAAGGTTTGAATAAATTTGAGTGTCGGATGCTGCAAAATATGCCTGAACAAACCATTCGTTCTTCAAATCTGGCAGCCAGACCCAATGCCGATGATGGTATTTTGAGAAACTTCAGATTGGCACTTTCAGTTACCGGAGAATATACCACCTTTTTTGGGGGCACCAAAACCTTAGCACTCGCCGGAATGAACGCCACTATGACTCGCGTGAATGGTGTTTTTGAAATGGATTTTAATGCCCACATGAATCTTATTGCCAACAATGATGTCTTGATTTATACCAATGCGGCATCTGATCCGTATTCAGCAGCGGCAACCGGTTCAGGCGGTGCTTGGAATACCGAATTGCAAAACAACTTAACCAATACTATTGGCAACGCAGCTTATGACATCGGGCACTTATTCGGAGCCAGTGGCGGCGGCGGAAATGCAGGCTGTATTGGTTGTATTTGTGTAGATGATACCAGCAGTACTACAGATAAAAATAAAGGCAGCGGATTTACTTCTCCAAGTGATGGTATTCCGCAGGGAGACAATTTTGACATTGATTATGTAGCACATGAAATGGGGCATCAATTTGGTGCTAATCATACCTGGACACACGGCGGAAACGAAGGAACTGGCGTACAAATGGAGCCGGGTTCCGGCTCGACCATTATGGGCTATGCAGGCATCACTTCACTAGATGTGCAACCCCATTCGGACGCCTATTTTCATGCCGTCAGTATTCAGCAAGTGACCAACAACCTCAAAACCAAAACTTGTTCAACCAACATCAATACCGGCAATGCGATTCCAACTGCCAATGCGGGTATAGATTATACGGTTCCGAAAAGCACACCGTTTTTACTTACCGGAACCGGAACCGATGCCAATGGCGATACCCTTACCTACTGTTGGGAGCAAATGGATAGCCAAACCAATGCAACCACTCCGAATGCTACCAAAACTTCGGGGGTAAATTTCAGATCGTATAATCCGTCAACCAATCCGAGTCGATCATTTCCAATTTTGGCTTCGGTACTCACCGGGGCAACCACAACAGCGGGAACCGAACTAACTGTTGAAGCTTTACCATCAGTGGCACGAACCCTAAATTTCAGATTGACCGTGCGCGATAACAAAGCCAACGGAGGCGCCAACAACAGCGATGATGTGGTGGTTACCGTCAATGCAACAGCCGGTCCGTTTGCTATAACTGCACCCAACACTGCGGTTTCTTATGCAGGTAACAGCAGCCAAACCATTACTTGGAATGTGGCCGGAACCACCGCTAATGGTGTGAATTGTGCCAATGTGGATATTTTGCTTTCAACCAATGGCGGAACCACTTTCCCGATTGTATTGGCTTCAGCCACGGCTAATGATGGAACTCAAGCGGTTACGATTCCTAACTTAGTAGGTACAACCAACCGCATTATGATTCGCGGTACAAATCATATTTTCTATGATATCTCTAATACTAATTTCACCATAACAGCCGGAACCACTGATACAGTGCCCCCAACAGCCCCAACACTAACTGCTTCGAATACAACCAGTACAACCACACAACTTTCATGGTCTGGGGCTACTGACAATGTAGCCGTGACTAATTATGAAATCTATAAAAACAATGTGTTACTTACTACCACGCAAAACACAACCTTCACAGTAACAAGTTTAACGGCTGCCACAGCCTACACTTTTAATGTAAAAGCCAAAGATGCTGACGGCAACACTTCACCACTGAGCAACACCGTCAATGTAACCACTGCTGCACCAGACTCAACACCTCCAACGGCACCCACTTTAAGTGCTACCGGAACCACCATGACATCAACAACTTTGAATTGGTCGGGTGCTACAGATAATGTAGGAGTTACTTCTTATGACGTTTATCAAGGGGTTACTTTACTGGGAAATACCACCTTTTTGACTTACAATGTTTCAGGCCTAACTGCTGCCACAAATTATACCTTTACTGTGAAAGCCAAAGATGCTGCCGGAAATGCATCGGTGGCTAGTAATGCAGTCAACATAACTACACAAGCACCCGATACGACACCGCCAACTCCGCCTACTTTGAGTGGCACCAATATTACCAGTACAGGATTGTTATTAACTTGGTCCGGAGCCACTGATAATGTAGGAGTTTCATCTTACGATGTTTATCAAGGAGCTACTTTTCTGGCAAATACCCCCAACAGTAATTATACAGTTTCTGGATTATCTCCGCTCACCGCATACAGCTTTACGGTCAAGGCCAAAGATGCGGCCGGAAATACTTCTGTAGTGAGTAATGTTTATACCGTAACTACCGCAGAATTTACTTATTGTACTTCACAAGGCAATAGTGTGGCCGATGAACTCATAGGTCGTGTTCAGTTTGGTACGATAGACAACATTTCTACCGGCGGAACCGGTTATACAGATTTTACAAATTTATCAACCAATGTTTCATTAGGTTCCAGCCAAACCATCACCATCACGCCAACTTGGACGGGTTCAGTATATAGTGAAGGTTATGCAGTATTTATTGATTACAACCGAGATGGAGATTTTGCCGATGCCGGAGAAACGGTATACACCCGAGCAGCAACCACAACCACCCCCATTGTAGGAACTTTTACTATACCATCAACAGCAACTACAGGAATCACCAGAATGCGTGTTTCTTTAAAATACAATGCAATTCCAACTGCTTGCGAAACTTTTTCATATGGACAAGTTGAAGATTATTCAGTTCAAATATTGGCCGCGAGCAATACGCTCAACTTAAAGGCTTTTATTCAAGGCTATTATGACACCGGTGCGCATGCCATGCAGCCCGTAAAATTCAATCAAGGAACAAGTAGCATCACAACCGATACAGATGTAATTGATATAGAATTAAGAAACGAGTCAACTTATGCACTTGTCGCAGCGGCGCAATCAATACTCAAAACAGACGGAACTGCAACCCTCACATTTAGTCCTGCACAAATTGGATCTTTCTATATTGTTTTAAAACACAGAAATAGTATACAAACTTGGAGCGCCAATCCGGTAACGTTGAGCGCGACCACCACAAGTTATGATTTTTCTAATGACGCTAACAAAGCTTATGGCGCAAATATGAAAGAACTGGAACCCGGAGTTTGGGGTATTTATTCTGGTGATTTGAATCAAGAAGGTGTTATTGATGCTTCAGATTATATATTATGGGAAGCAGATTATAACAATTTTAGCTTTGGAGATTTCGCAACCGATATTAACGGTGACGGAACAGTAGACGCAAATGACTATATATTATGGGAAGAAAACTACAACAATTTTATTTTTATGTCAAACCCATAATTTGTGCTAAAAAGTATTGATTCTATTGTTCACATCCTGCGCAAATCGGTGAAGCAATAATTTAAAATTAAACTCCCTAAACTTACCACGCATTATCAAATTTAGATTTGAAATCTTATCAAAAAAAAAGAGGCTGTTTCAAAAGAACAGCCTCTTTTTATAAAGAAAATCAAATTATTCTACAACCTGAATCGGATAAATAACTTCTGCATCTGTTGACCCTCCGGCATTGGTAATGTCTCCGTCTGAAACTCCTGCAGCAGTTTTATTCGGCTCATGTCTTAAAGTTACAATGATATTACCCGTAGATGCAGTTGTGCCCGTATGTAATTTAAATTGAAGTCCGATGGGCTTTCCGTTGTCATCTGTATCAGCATAAGTAAACGTACCTATAGCTGATGGCGCTTGGTAAAACAACTGATGGAATATATTTTCCTCTTGTACCTCAAGGGTGATATCCTCAGCTGGGGTTTTGGTTTCATTGAGAAACTGCACCGTACCGTTGTATTCAGTATCTGCTGAAAGTGTTCCGGAAACAGTAACCACCGGTGCATTAGGGCCGTCGCCATCAAGGTCTCTAGAGGTTAAAGTAATGATATTCAGACCGTCAACCAATTTAGTAGTTACGGTGGTAATAACTTCATTTTCATTGGCCGGAGTAGACTTGTTGTCATCTTTACTACAAGATGTCAACGCAACCATTGTCAATGCTGCCAAACCTAAATAATTTATTATTTTCATTTTTTCTGAATTTAAATGTTTAATAATTGATTTTTAATTGTAATTGAATGTTTCTTCCTGTTTCCAGAGCAAAAAAGCGTTGTCTGTTGAGATAATCTCTATAGTCTTCGTTTAAAATATTCTGAATAGAGAAAGCTAGGGTAGTTTTTACACGGCCCAATGAGCCTAATTCCATTTCTGAATAGAAATCCCACAACGAATAAGCCGGAGGGGGCCGACTAATCTTCACCAAAGCCTCTTTCAATTCGCCGTTCACAACAATATTGGTGGTAAAATCATTATTGGGGTAACGGTTTTGAAAGAAAACCAGATCGTTCCTTAAATCCAATACAAGCCCCTTCCACTCTTTTTTGTGAAAATGGATTTTATTCTTGATTGAAAAAGGCGGCATATCAATCAACGGGAGATTTTTGCTAACGTCCTCGCCATTAACATAAGACAAAGCAAAAGAATGCGACCAGTGGCTACTGATTTCCCATTGCGTCTGTGCATCAATACCCATTAACCTTGCATTGGTCTTGCCGTAGTTCCAAACCGGAAATGCACCGCGGATGGTAGTTTCAATGTCTGTAGGTGATAAGAATATGTAATTTTTAATGTAATTGATAAAAGGCGTCACTTCTAACAAGCAACCCTGCCATTTTTTTTGGACCGAAACGGAACCTTTAAAACTTTGTTCCTTATCGAGATATAGCGATCCTAATTCAATTTGCCCGGTTGAATGGTGCAGTCCGTCACTGAATAACTCTGACGGATTTGGATTTCGGGTGGCCAGGCTGAGGTTGGTATAGAGCTCCAGATTTTTTTCAAAGTGTTTGTGAAAACCCAGACTCGCAGAGAGATTGTGATACGTAAATTCTGGTTTGGTTAACCATTGATTATCAACCTCACCAACTATAAAATGAGAAAATTCATTACTGTAGTTTTGTTGATCCCAACGCGATTTTTTGTAAAATTTTGTTGCTTGGATTGTTGAAAAATCATATCGAAAACCAGATTCAAATGTCATCGATGCAGATATATCATAGTTGATGATGGTATAGAGTCCTGCATCCCATTTTTCATAGGTCGGAATCAAAGGTGAAATTCCCGTGAGCGGATTTGCATAATTGCTCTGATAAGAACTGTTAACACCTGATTTCAAGTTCCATCCATCAAATGATTTTTTGTAATCGGCATTGAGTGAATGCGTAGTCAATTCAAGGTCTAAAGCCGGTTTATCGTTGTAATTGCCCCGGCGGACATCAAATTCCAAACGGTGGTTATATTGAAACGCATACTGAAGCGCCAATTCTCCTCCATCCATTTGGGTATGAAAATTTAATTTTGCCAAATGGTGTTTTACGTCCTGCTTCGGATTGCGCAATTCATGTGTGAAAGGATTAATCACATAAGGAATCTGACTATTGATGGCGTTGAAAAGATCGGTTGCATTTCCGATATGCGAAGCGCTTAATATGCCAATCTCGGCATCGTAATAACTGTAAAACAAAGCCAGATCAAATTTTGTACGAGCATACCTGAGGTCACCAGAAAAGTTCTTCTCGCGGTTGCCGGAATTTGAAAGTACATAATCCGCCGATGCACGGTCACCCATGTATTTAAAGGTTCCCAATGCATTCCAACTCCAACCCAAAAGATTTCCCTTGTGAAGACTACTGCTGAATGTTCCGCCTTGACCATTAGTAGAATAGTTGGCAATAGATTTACCAAACAGCGTATCTTTTTTTTCCGTAATTGGTTCAATAACCACTAGCCCTCCTACAGCATCGCCCCCATATTGAAGCGCTGATGCCCCTTTGACTACGGTAATCTTTCCTGCCGCATTGACATCAAAATTCGGAGCGTGTTCAGTACCCCATTGCTGATCTTCGAGTCTGACATTATTGCTGATGATCGGAACTCGGCTACCGTACAGACCATTTATAATGGGCTTTACCACCGTACTTCCGGTTTTGAGGCTATTTACCCCGGTTACCTCTCGCAATACATCCCCCAATGTTTGATTGCTGTACTTTTCAATGGTTTCTGTTTTGATTTTTTGCTCCAGAACAGAGGTATTCACTGAATTAATTTTGTGGGTAACAACAACTTCTTTCAATGAAGAAACCATCCGTTTTAAACGAAAAATAAGATTCTTATTGCCGTGGATGTCTAATGTAGTATCAATAGGCGTATACCCAACATAAGATACAGAAATCTGTACTGAACCGGCAGCAATTCCGGTCAGAGAGAAATTACCCGACGAGTTTGTAATAGCAGTCTTTTGTAAAACCCGGACTTGCGCGCCAACCAAAGGCGACTTTTCCTGATCTTGAACCGAGCCACTTAGGGTATTCTGCGCAAATAGCGTAGCGCAAAACAACAAGAAGCAACTGGCAATGGTGATTTGCTTGTGCATTTCTTTAGTATAAAATATATAAAAATCCAGCCAACCCAATCAATGAGTGCTGATGATTCTTTTTCGATATATTTAAACTAAAGGTGGGGCGCGCAGTGAGAAGAGACTTCCCTTAAAACACTGAAAGGGAGCATGAGTGTAAAATATCTGTTTTTTGCAAAAAACATCGTCTTTCTTGTGTTGTTCAATCATTGGGTTGATTGAAGCAAAAGGGCTGAACAGAAAATCACACACCGAACATTTATCTAAACCGGTATGATGACTGTGATTCAGATAAGCTTTGCTGTTACCTGAACTGAAATGAGCACACTTTTCAGTGAGGCGCTTTTCATAATGCTCAAAGGAATGTACAGATTGAAACAGTATTAAAAATACTATTATCGCAGACATCAATACATTTACTATGACCAAACGTTTCTTCATGCACGGCAAAGATAACAAAGTAAATCAAAGTTATTAAAATAACTGTCTAAATTAGTTATGCAACTAATCAATCTGGGCTTGCAAGTTGAGATAATCTGTTAAAAACGAGTATGGTTACAAAATTTTGATACATTTGTATACATGAAACAACAAAACAGCATATCAAATTATCTGCTGTGCACAGCCATACTAGTTGTGCTTCTTGTTCAATAATTGCATGCGTTTACTCATTTTGAGCAACCAGGCAAAATTACTTCTAAGCAAAATACATCTGAAAATGCAGTTGCTTACCGCTGGGATTTCGGAACCGGAGCTATCTCAACCGAGAGAGAGCCCGTGTATCTTTTTCCTTCTTGTGGTACCTACAAAGTTACTTTGACTATAAGAGACAAAAACGGACATACAGAAGCTGTCGAGCAGACTGTTTTTGTTTTATGTACCAAACCGGCACATGTTCCAGACCCGACTACTGGGTCCAGAAATTAAATTGAATAACACGCAAAAGCCGCTCAAATGAGCGGCTTTTGCGTGTTAATAAGTACTGTTGTTACTAAAACAATTCAATGTGCTCATGAATCGTATTTTAATTCATTCAACTCGATAAGAATCATAAGCAAAACAAAAACACTCCTGAAATCTTGAGATCTGAGGAGTGTTGAATCATTCATTTTTAAACTTGTGGGCGATGAGGGGTTCGAACCCCCGACCCCCTCGGTGTAAACGAGGTGCTCTGAACCAGCTGAGCTAATCGCCCTTTAAGGTGGGTGCAAATATACATTTAGAATTCAGAACTACAAGTCTAAATTCAGAAAATTATTCTACTAAATATTTGTTAATTCTTACCCAGCTGAGCGCAAGTGTTTTGCGACTAGGATTCAGAACGCTAATTTTGAGACAAATTTCAAATCATGGCCCGTTTTAAAGAAAACGATTTACCCAAATCTAAAATTACCTCAAGCGCCCTACAAAAAGCTGCTCTCATTTTTAAATATTCCGGCAATCACAAATGGAAATTTTTCATCGGATTGATATTTTTATTACTCACCGGAGCCACCGCTCTTGCCTTTCCGAAACTCATGGGCATGCTGGTTGATTGTGTCAAAAACCACGATACCAAACTAGCCAACAACATCGCGTTGGGGTTGGTGGGCATTCTATTTTTACAATCTTTCTTTTCATTTTTCAGATTGTCTTTGTTTGTTAATTTTACTGAGCATACTTTGTCAAATTTGCGTTTAGCACTCTACGGCAACCTTATTAAATTGCCCATGACATTCTTCTCGCACAAACGCGTGGGCGAGCTCAACAGCCGCATCAGTGCTGACATTTCTCAAATTCAAGACACCCTTACCTCTACCATTGCTGAATTTTTAAGACAATTCATTTTAATTATCGGAGGTATTATTCTATTGGCCAGCGAAAGTTTTAAATTGACTTTGCTCATGCTCGCCGTGGTTCCGTTGGTGGCGGTTGCAGCAGTCATTTTCGGGAGATTCATCCGCAAATACTCAAAAAAAGTGCAAGATCAAGTAGCCGAAAGCCAAGTCATTGTTGAAGAAACCTTACAAGGCATCAGCATTGTCAAAGCTTTTGCCAATGAAGCCTACGAAATTGCCCGTTATGCCACCAAAGTGCGCGAAATTGTTCAACTGGCCATCAAAGGCGGAAAATACCGCGGTTATTTTGCTTCATTCATTATCTTTTGCCTGTTCGGATCCATCGTCGCGGTGGTTTGGTATGGCGTACAACTCAGCATCAGCGGAGAGATGAGCGTTGGTCAACTCATTTCGTTTGTCTTGTATTCAACCTTTGTAGGCGCTTCCTTTGGCGGTATTGCCGAACTATATGCACAAATTCAAAAAGCCATTGGTGCCACCGAACGCGTATTTGAGTTACTAGAAGAAACGCCTGAAAAAATTGGCCAAACCCAAGAAGAATACAAAATCAACGGAAATGTTCAATTTAAAAATGTAGCTTTTAGTTATCCTACCCGAAAAGAAGTTCAGGTATTAAAAGACGTGAGTTTTGAGGCGCAACACGGTCAAAAAATTGCTATTGTCGGCCCAAGTGGTGTAGGTAAATCAACCATTGCTTCGTTGCTTTTAAAATTTTATGATATTGAAAGCGGAAGCATTCAAATTGACGGTAAAGACATCAACCAATATCCGCTTGAAGTTTTGCGCGGACACATGAGCATCGTACCGCAAGATGTGATTTTGTTTGGAGGCACCATTCGCGAGAACATCGCCTACGGAAAACCCGGTGCCTCAGATGCCGAAATCACAAAAGCGGCACAACAAGCCAATGCACTCCATTTCATTGAAGGATTTCCTGAAAAAATGGAAACTATTGTGGGCGAACGCGGCATCAAACTCTCGGGCGGGCAACGTCAACGCATTGCTATTGCACGTGCACTCTTGAAAAATCCGAGTATTCTTATTTTGGACGAAGCCACTTCATCACTCGATAGCGAAAGTGAAAAACTCGTGCAGGAAGCACTGGAAGTTTTGATGCAAGGACGCACAAGCATCATCATTGCGCATCGACTTTCAACGATTCGTTCGGCTGATTCCATCCTCGTTCTTGACCAAGGTAAAATCACCGAACAGGGCACACATACAGAGCTCATGTCTATTGAAAACGGAATCTATAAAAACCTCAGTCAGCTTCAATTTAGCCATGAATAAAACGATATTCACTTTATTGCTTTCAATATCCGTTAGTATAACTGCACAAACCAAAGACTCAAAACCATTTGTATTGGGTTATACCGATCAAATTGAATCTAAAATTTTGTCTGAAAAACGAAACATCAATGTGTATTTGCCCGAAGGATACAAAGCCAATGATACTCTTCATTATCCGGTGATTTACTTGCTCGATGGCGGTGCTGATGAAGATTTTATCCACACCGTCGGCTTGGTTCAGTACAATAATTTTTCTTGGATCAATCGCGTTCCACCATCCATTGTGGTGGGGATTACCAATACTGATAGAAAACGTGATTTTACTTTTCCAACTCAAGTTGAAGCTGAGAAAAAACGTTACCCAAGCAGTGGAGGTTCGAAGAAATTTATCGAGTTCATGGAGCAAGAATTACTGCCCTTTGTTGCCAAAAACTACAAAGCCAATGGTCAAAGCACCCTCATCGGACAGTCGTTAGGCGGATTATTGGCTACACAAATTTTGTTTGAGAAACCACAGCTTTTTAATCAATACATCATCATCAGTCCGAGTTTGTGGTGGAGCGATGGCGCTTTGCTCCAACAAAATCCAAGTATTGTGCAACAAGATTCGCCTCATAAAATACAAGTTTATATTGGTGTGGGTAAAGAAGGCGTTTGGGCCTCAACTCCAACAACACCCCATGTCATGGAAGTAGATGCCAACTTATTGGCCGACAAACTGCGTGCAGCCCAAAACAAAAATCTCAAAGTTTATTTTGATTATATGCCCGAAGAAGACCACGCCACTTCATCACATCCGGGAGTATTCAATGCGTTTAGACTTTTATACCCAAAAAAATAACAACTCAACGTTTGAGTGAGAAATGTGCTTTGAATATTTTGGATACATTTTTCTCTGTATATTCTACGCTAAACCAATAATCAGTTGAAGGCAATTCGTGACCATTGTAGGTTCCGTCCCACCCTTTTCCGGATGGACTGATTTGTTTGAGTAATTTTCCGTAGCGATCAAAAATATAAATAATCGATTGCTTTTGATCGGCCAAATCATCGATGTTCCAAGTATCGTTATAACCATCGTTGTTTGGTGTAAAAAACTTCGGATAGGCAATCACCAATATTTCTTCAGACAATTGAGTACAACCGTCTTCATCGGTGACATATACCGTATGCGTACCTGATGAAACATTGTAAAATACATTTGAATATTGTACGGGGCCGTGATCAAGTTGATACATAAAATTCCCCGGACCATTTACATTCACCACCACCATCGGGTTATCGGTAAAGGCATCGTATCCATAGGTAGTCATGCTTTGTGCGGCATAGGTAGCCATTACGTTTGCTTGCACCGGATTTGAAACACAGCTGGTAAAAGAATTCGTGGCCACTACTTCATAAGTTCCGGCTTGCGTTGCTTGATAAGTTGAACTGGTTGCATTCGGAATCACCAAAGAGTTATAACTCCACACAAAATCGTAAATAGCATCATTTAAATAAGTATTGAGTATAAACGGACGCGTTAAGGTATTGCTGATGTTGTTGATACAAATCACCCCATCTTCAAGTTGTGGTTCAGGCAGCGGATTAACGCGAACCGTAATCAGAATAGGCAATCCATCGCAACCATCGGCATTGGGTGTAACACTGTAATAAACAGTGCCCGGTGCATTGTTGACAGTGGTTAAAGTTTCACTAATCACATTTCCGTTTCCGGGATTCGAGCCGTTGACATTGGTAGCCTGCCTTACCCAACTAAAAGTTGTATTGGGTAATGAACTACTGAGGTTGATACTAAAAGTATCTCCTGAACAAATGGTCACATTCTGACTCGAAGCGGTCACTACCGGAAGTGCCTTGATAATGATGGATGTTACAGCTGTCTGAGCAGCGCAGCCCGCAGCAGCCGGCATGGTATAAACTACTTGATAAGTATTTGCAGAGCTGGCATTGGGAACAATTGCTCCGGTATTCGGATTAATAGACAAACCCGAGGGTACAGAACTATAGGTTCCACCTGCAGTTCCAGTTCGCGTCACATTTAAAATGATAGCATCAGAATTACAATAGGCATTGGATGGATAGGCAATCGTTGCCGACGGTATCGCAGTAATCGTCACCGGCGCTATCGCCGTTTGCTCCGGACAGCCACCTGTAGCGGCCATCGTATAGGTTACGGTATAAGAGTTCGCGATACTCGTGCTCGGAGTAATGGCGCCTGTATTCGGATCAATGGTCAATCCGGCTGGAGCAGCGCTG
>JAIXSK010000025.1 GCA_027484725.1 Flavobacterium sp.
ACTGTTTTAGGTTCGGGCGGTTGTCCGAATGTAAGTGCAACGAGAATTGTTAACGTGACTGCACCAGTCGTGGCCGGAACTTTATCCGGAACACAAAATATTTGCATCGGTGATTCAGTGACTTTTGCTTCCACAGTTTTGGGTGGAAGTTGGACTTCATCTGATGTTACTGTGGCAACGATTAATGCTGCTACCGGAGCAATTGTCGGCGTTGCTGCCGGAACCGCGACCATGACTTATACCGTACTCGGTTCTGGTGGTTGTCCAAATGTAACTGCAACACGCACCATAACGGTGACTGCGCCAGTGGTGGCCGGAACTTTATCCGGAACACAAAATATTTGCATCGGAGATTCAGTGACTTTTGCTTCCACAGTTTTGGGTGGAAGTTGGACTTCATCTGATGTTACCGTGGCAACCATTAACGCTGCTACCGGAGCGATTGTCGGAGTTGCTGCCGGAACCGCGACCATGACTTATACCGTACTCGGTTCTGGCGGTTGTCCCAATGCATCTGCAACGCGCACGATAACCGTAACTGCACCGCTGGTAGCCGGAACCTTGTCCGGAACACAAAATATTTGTATCGGAGATTCCGTGACTTTTGCCTCAACGGTTTTAGGCGGAAGTTGGACTTCATCGAATCCAGCAGTCGCTACAATCAATAGCTCGACCGGAGCCATTGTTGGAGTTGCTGCCGGAAGTTCAACCATGACTTATAACGTGCTCGGTTCAGGCGGATGTCCGAATGTAACTGCAACACGCACGATAACCGTGACTGCGCCAGTCGTGGCCGGAACCTTATCCGGAACGCAAAATATCTGCATCGGTGATTCAGTGACTTTTGCTTCCACAGTTTTAGGCGGAACTTGGACTTCATCGAATCCAGCAGTCGCTACAATCAATAGCTCGACCGGAGCCATTGTCGGAGTTGCTGCCGGAACCGCCACCATGACCTATACCGTTTTGGGCTCGGGCGGATGTCCGAATGCTACTGTAACGCGTATAGTGACGGTAAAACCAAGTCCGCATGTTTTGAATCAGAGCACTTACAATATTTGTACGGGTGACAACATCAATATTAATCTTACAGCTGATCTTCCCGGTACCACTTTTACATGGTTGGCCTCGCAAAATCATGTAACCGGAGCCGGCAACGGTTTAGGAAATACCATTGCAACAACACTTAATTTGACCGGAAATGGTTCGGGTTCTGTGGTCTACGGAGTGATTCCTATGGCCAATGGATGTGAAGGCAATCCGTATTATATTACCGTTCGCGTATGGCCACAACCGCGACCGCAATTGAATGACGGGTTTGTTTGTCTGAACATTTTAACCAATAATGCGATCCAAACTCATTTATTGCAAACCGGATTAGATTCTGTAAACTATACTTTTGATTGGTATTTTAATGGTGCGCAAATCAGCGGAGCCAACAGTCATACGTATGAAGCCGACCAGGCGGGAACCTATTCAGTAATTGCGACCAACATACAAACCGGCTGCGTATCTGATGAAGTTTTTGCTTCTGTAACCTCATCGTATGTGGCCAACAATTTTGTGGCCGAACCCAGCGATGCTTTTTCAGATGCGCCTTATATCATTGTGCATACACCGGCGGGCACCGGACCATTTTTGTATCAACTCGATTTCGGGCCGTTTCAAAGCTCCAATATTTTTTATAATGTGTCGAGCGGTTTACACACCATTCGCGTAAAAGACGAAATGGGTTGTACTGATTTACTGGGTCAAGTTTGGATTTTGAATTATCCGAAATTCTTTACCCCGAACGACGATACCTATAACGACACATGGAACATTCCGGATTTGGCGAATCAGCCCGACGCGCACATTTATATTTTTGACCGCTACGCGAAATTCATCAAAGAAATCAGTCCACAGGGTGAAGGTTGGGACGGAAGTCACAATGGATATCCGCTGCCCTCAACCGACTATTGGTTCTCGGTAGATTATACCGATCCGAACACGTTTGTACGCAGAAATTTCAAAGCGCATTTTTCATTGAAACGATAAGTGCGTGAAGGATGGACGCGAAAAGCCCGCAACGCAGTGAGGACTTGTAGCAAACAGCCTGACCCGTAGGGGCACCTGCCTGCCGGCAGGCGCCCAAAAACAAAAAAGGCTCCTTTGAAAGAGCCTTGGGATGAATTATTTTTTGAGGACTTCGAGCACCGTGCCGAGTAATACTTGAGCGCCGGTGGCCAAATCTTCATAAGAAGAATACTCGAGCGGATTGTGGCTGATGCCGTCTTTGCAACGCACGAAAATCATTCCGTAATCACAGGCATAGGAAAGCGCAAGCGCATCGTGAAAAGGCCCGCTCATGAGCTCGGGCGCATCGAGATTAAGTTTTTTGCACTCGCTGTGAATGATGGCTTTGATCCAATCGGCACAATAGCGCGGTTCGCTGTTGGTGTCTTCAGAAATAGCATATTCGAGCTTGTGTTTGGCACAAATGGCCTCGATTCGGTCGCGCAATTGTTGCTCGTAGCGATTGCGGCGGTCTAGGTCAATATCGCGCAAATCAACAGTCATCTCAACTTCTTCGGCGATGATGTTTCTTGAAGCCGGAAATACTTTTAATGTACCTACCGTCCCAACCGTTGGATTGCCGGGTACTTGGGTGGCAATTTCGTGTAAAGCAATCGTGATTTCGGCAGCGCCCATCATGGCATCGCGACGCATAGGCATAGGCACAGAGCCCGCGTGACCTGCCATTCCTTTGAGTCTGACGGTCCACCAAAGCGGTCCGGAAATACCCGAAACAACACCAATGGGTTTTTGTGCCACATCCAGGATGGGACCTTGTTCAATATGCAACTCCAGAAAACAGAAAATACTTCCGGGTTGATATTCTGATGCTTTGAATTGGGTGATGTCACAACCAAAATCTTGGAGTGCTTGCGCGCGGGTGATGCCATCTTTATCGGCGCGTTGTAATTCGCCGGGTTCGAGTTTGCCCAAAATACCGCGCGAACCAAACAAGCCTTTGTTAAAACGCCAACCTTCTTCGTCGGCAAATGAGATGACTTCAATAGTGCGCTCGGGTTGAATGCCGTTTTCATGCAAGGTGCGCACGACTTCAATGGCACACAACACACCGGCCACACCGTCAAATCGGCCGCCATAAGGTTGTGAATCAAGGTGTGAGCCCATCATGAGCACGGGCAAGTCAGGATTTTTGCCTTCGAGTCTACCGATTAAATTACCGAAATTATCGATACGCACAGACATTCCGGCGGCTTGCATCCAAGAAGCTGCTATTTCAAAACCTTGTTTTTCAAGTGCGGTATGCGCCGGACGACAAGTGCCGGTTTCGCCGATTTTGCCGATTTCGCTCATGGCTTCAAAATAGCTTTGAAGACGGGAACTGTTTATTTTCATGGATTTATTTTTGTTTGATGAATGCCCGCGTGAGGGATTGAAGCGGCTATCCTTGGGTGCCGAACTCCGGCACACAAGATAATAGCGAAAAGCCCGACCCGTAGGGGCACGCCCACATTTTAATGATCGTTGAGCGGTAAGCCTTGTGCTTGCCAGTCTTTCCAGTTGATGTATTCAGGAGCGACACGTTTGACTTGCATGCTGATGCAATTATCAACCGGACAAACCAATTTACAGAGGTTGCAACCCACGCATTCTTTTTCGTTGATGGTGTAGTTGTTATAAGGCACGCCGCGCTCAATGTTGATGGATTGATGCGAGGTGTCTTCGCAAGCGATGTAACACAATCCGCAGTGGATGCATTTGTCTTGATCAATATTGGCCACGTGGTGGTAGTTGATGTCAAGGTCTTCCCAATGCGTGATTTTCTCGACAGATTTGCCGATGAAATCAGTGGTTTTTTGATAGCCTTTTTCGTCCATCCAGTTGCTGAGACCTTCGCACAAATCTTCAACAATGCGGAAACCGTGTGTCATGGCAGCGGTACAAACCTGCACGGATGTAGCGCCTAGAAGCATAAACTCGGCGGCATCTTTCCAGGTGCTCACGCCTCCGATACCTGAAACCGGCACTCGGCTGGCCACCGGATCTTGTGAAATGGTGGTGAGCATTTTAAGCGCAATGGGTTTTACAGCCGGACCACAATAACCGCCAAAGACACTTTGACCCGCTACATACGGATTGGGAACGAGCGTGTCGAGATCAATTCCAGTGACGCTTTGAATGGTATTGATGAGACTCAATGCATTGGTTCCGCCTTCAACAGCAGCGCGTCCGGTGGGAACTACTGAATGCACATTGGGTGTGAGTTTGGTAATGACGGGAATCGTAGCTTTTTCCATGACCCACTCTACGACCATTTTGGCGATTTCGGGATCTTGACCTACTGCTGCGCCCATGCCGCGCTCGGTCATTCCGTGCGGACAACCAAAATTGAGCTCAAAGCCCATGGCTCCGGCATCTTCGCATTTTTGGATGAGTTCGTGCCAAGCGGTTCGGTTGTTATCGGCCATGAGGGATACAATCATAGCGCGATCTGGGAACATTTTGACTACTTCGGTAATTTCGCGCAAGTTGATCTCGAGCGGACGATCGCTGATGAGCTCAATGTTGTTGAAGCCCATGATGCGTTTTTTTCCGTAATCAACAGACGAATAGCGCGAGGATACGTTTTTGACTTGTGAGCCCAGCGTTTTCCAGACTACTCCGCCCCAACCGGCTTCAAAAGCACGGACGACGTTGATTTTTTTATCGGTAGGAGGCGCACTGGCCAACCAAAAGGGATTGGGTGATTTGATTCCTAAAAAATCGGTTGATAAATCTGCCATATCTTTTTATTTTAAATGTTGAATGTTTCGTCGCCTAGCATTCATCATAAATTTTAATTATTGAACGTTGGTTTTAATTCGCACTCGAGGATGTAATCGGGTGCAATGATTTCTTTGACGATGGCCGCAGCTCCGTCTTTTCCGGCTTGAACCGCATCGACTACTTCTTTACCTCCGTTGACGCAATCACCTCCGGCAAAAACTTTGGCGGTATGGGTGGTTGATTTTCCGGTGATCGAAATTTTGCCTTTGTTGTTTTGTAGCTGGCTCGATTGCACGAGTTCTTCAAAAGGCATTTGTCCGGCGGCTTTGATGACCATATCCACTTCAAGGGTAAAGGTTTCACCTGAAGCAATGGGGCTTCTTCGGCCGGAAGCATCGGGCTCGCCGAGTTTCATTACATCGCAAACCAATTGAGAAACTTTGCCGTTTTCGCCTTTGATTTCTTTAGGTGCCGCCAACCACATGATTTGGCAACCGTCTAATTTGGCAATGTCTAATTCTTTTTGGGTACAAGGCATTTCGGCTTGGGTTCTTCGGTAGACCAAAGTAACTTCGGCTGCACCCAAACGCTTGGCTTGTGTAGCGGCATCAATGGCAGTCATACCCATTCCGATGACGGCTACTTTATCGCCCACGGCTATTTTTGAATAATCGTTGTTGCGCAATTCGTAAATGAATTTGATGGCATCTTCAACGCCTTCTAAATCTTCGCCCGGAATGTCCAATTGACGCGCCATGCCCACACCAAAAGCCAAATACACGGCGTCGTATTGCGCGCGTAATTGCTCTAAAGTGATGTCTTTGCCCAAAGCATGATTGTATTTGATGTCAATGCCGCCGATGGCTGTAATGTAATCGACCTCATCTTGACAAAATTCAGGCGTTACTTTATAAGCCGCAATTCCGTAGGTCATGAGCCCACCGCCTTTGGCTTCTTTTTCATAAATCGTCACATCTATGCCTTCGCGGCTCAGGGTATGCGCACAACTGAGTCCGGCCGGTCCGGCGCCCACAATGGCTACTTTTTTGCCCGTCGATGGTTTGCGCTCAAAGAGTTGCCATTTGTTTTCCATGGCTTTCTCAGTAGAATAACGTTGCAAACGCGCAATATTAATCGGTTCTTCATGCATCATATTATACACACAAGCGCCTTCACAGAGCTTTTCAACCGGGCAAACTTTGCTGCATCCGGCTCCCATAATATTGGATGAGAAAATGGTATGTGCCGAACCTTTGAGGTTGTCGGTAGCGATTTGTTTGATGAATTTTGGAACGTTGATTGAAGTCGGACATGACTTCATGCACGGCGCGTCGTAACAGAACAAACAACGGTTGGCCTCTGTAAGCGCCGCATCGCGGGTTTCAAACGGCGGATGTATATCGGCAAAATTTGCTTGATATTCAGCTGCGGTTAATCGGTTGTTTTTTATAGCCATAAATTTCTCTGTTTATTTTGGTTGGTTAGTGACTGATTATAGTTGCGTGATTTCAGTATAGGTTTCCGGGCGACGATCGCGATAAAACTGCCATTTGCTGCGGATTTGTTCGATGAGATCTAAATCAAACTCGGCCACGAGCAATTCGTCTTGGTCTTCAGAAGCGCAAGCAAAAATTTCGCCCAGCGGATTCACGAAATATGAAGTTCCGTAAAAACGACCGAGGTTCCAAGGTTTTTCTTCGCCCACGCGGTTGATACAGCCCATAAAATATCCGTTGGCCACTGCATGTGCGGGTTGTTCCAACTTCCAGAGATATTGAGATTGCCCAACAGTGGTAGCGGATGGATTGTAGACAATTTCAGCACCGTTCAAGCCCAAGCAACGAGCTCCGTCCGGAAAGTGGCGGTCATAACAAATATAAACGCCGACTTTGGCATAGCGCGTCTGAAAAACTGGATAACCGAGGTTTCCGGGTTTGAAGAAGTATTTTTCCCAAAAACCACCCGTTTGCGGAATGTGGTTTTTTCGGTATTTGCCCAAATATGTTCCGTCGGCATCAATCACAGCGGCCGTGTTATAGAGCACGCCGGCTTGATCTTTTTCATACACCGGAACAATGATGACCATTTGGTGTTTTTGGGCGTACTGCTGCATGAGCTCAGTAGTTGGGCCCGGAACACTTTCAGCCGAAGCATACCATTTGCTGTCTTGCCCGGGGCAGAAATACGGTGTATTGAAGATTTCTTGAAAACACAAAATCTGTACACCTTGTCGACCAGCTTCTTCAATGTAGGGAATATGTTTTTGCAACATCGCTTCTTTGATTTCGTCGATGGTACCTTCGCCTTCGGTTTTGGCCAAACTCAACTGAATGAGTCCTGATTTTACAATTCTTGCCATAATTATTTAGATTTTTCCGTCTACTTTGTTGCGTTTGATGAATTGTCCGTAGCCTTTTGGAATTTTACATTCGTTGTTGTCAATGGCGATTTGTCCGCGCAATAAAACCGTTTTGACTTTTCCGGTAAGTTGCCATCCTTCATAACCGCTGTAATCAACATTCATATGATGTGTTGCGGCTGAAAGGGTGTGCTTTTCATTCGGATCAATCAGGATGATATCCGCATCGCTGCCCACTGCTATGGTTCCTTTTTTGGGAAACATACCAAAGATTTTGGCTGCATTGGTTGCGGCTACTTCTACGTATTTGTTCAAGGTGATTTTTCCTTTGCTGACGCCTTCACTAAAGAGCAATTCCATACGGTTTTCAATAGCCGGATGGCCGTTCGGAATTTTTGAGAAATCATCTTTACCCATGAGTTTTTGTTCCCACATAAACGGACAGTGATCGGTAGCCACTACATTGACCATACCTTGATTCAAGCCGGCCCAGAGCGCTTCTTGGTCTTTTTTCTCACGCAATGGCGGCGACATGACCCATTTGGCACCTTCAAAATTTTGTTCGTATAAACTGGCATCTAAAATCAGATACTGTATGCAGGTTTCAACAAAAACATGTTGGTTGCGACGCGTGGCAAAACGCACGGCATTGAGCGCGCCTTCACAGGTAAGATGCACGATATAACCCGGGCAACCTGTATAATCGGCCATATCGGCAAAGCGGCTGCTGGCCTCAGCTTCGGTAACTTCAGGTTGTGATAAATAATGATACAGCGGCGACAATTTGCCTTCAGCTTTGTGTTTGGCAATCAGATAATCAATCATATCGCCGTTGGTGGCGTGCACGTTGATAAGCCCTCCGTGTTTTTTGACTTCTTGCATGAGCCCCACCATCTGACGATCGTCAATCATGAGCGCACCTTTATAAGCCATAAACGTTTTAAAAGACGTGATGCCTTCGTTTTCAATAAAGTGTTGGATTTCTTTTTTGGTTTCGTCGTTAAAGTCGGTCACAGCCATGTGAAAGCTGTAATCGCCCACGGCATTGTTATCGCTGCGTCCTTTCCATTCTTGTAAAGCAGCATTCAAACTTTTCCCTTGGGTTTGCAAAATGAAATCAATTACCGTGGTGGTTCCGCCAAAAAGGGCCGCGCGCGTTCCGGTCTCGTAGTTATCACTTGAATAAGTGCCCATAAACGGCATATCCAGATGCACATGCGGATCGATTCCGCCAGGCATCACGAGTTTTCCGGTAGCATCAATGACTGTATCGGCCGTTACTTTTAAGTTTTTGCCAATGGCCGAGACGGTTTCGCCTTCTATAAAAACATCCGCCATATAATCGTCGGTGGCGGTGATGACTCTTCCGTTTTTAATTAAAATACTCATATTTTTTAAGTTGCTGAGTGCCTATGTGCCTGAGTGGCTAAGACTACCCACATTAATTTGTTTTGTTTTTCATTAAAATCCAATAAACCCATCCGCTGATGCCGAAACCGACAAACCAAGCGTAATGGTATAAATCAGATAGCCAGGCCGGAAAGGCATCGGCGCTGACCGCTTGAATCGTAGTTAAAAAGCCCGGAACATTGGGTAGAACGCCCAAAATGAGCGCCCAAATGGCTTGGGTATTGAATCCGTTTTTAAAACTGTATTGTCCTTGCGGATTGTATAAATCATCTAAAACCAAAGTCTGTTTGCGGATGAAATAATAATCGGCAATCATGATGCCGCCCACCGGACCCAGCAGGCTTGAATAGCCCACGAGCCAGGTAAAAATATATCCGGATGGATCGGCTATGAGCTTCCAAGGAAAGATTAAAATTCCAATGACTCCGGTAATGTATCCGCCTTTTCTAAAATCAATTTTTGAAGGAGAAAGATTGGCAAAATCATTGGCGGGGCTCACAATATTGGCGGCAATATTGGTGGCTAAAGTAGAGATGGCTACGGCAATCATCGCCACACTGACCAGTAATTTACTGTCAAATTTTCCGGCCAAAACCACCGGATCCCAAATAGTGGTGCCAAACACAATTGCTGTAGCCGAGGTAACCACTACGCCTACAAAAGCAAACAAAGTCATCGAAGTCGGAAGCCCGTACATCTGACCTTTGATTTGTGCTTGTTGCGAAGTGGCATAGCGCGTAAAATCGGGAATATTGAGTGAGAGTGTAGCCCAAAATCCGACCATGCCTGTGAGTGCCGGAAAGAAATAAGTAAAGAATTCTGAACTGTTCGCAAATTTAGATGGTGTGCTTAAAATCGGGCCCAAGCCGTGTGCAGCATTCAACGCCCAGAGCAATAAAGCCAGTGCGGCCAGCGGTAAAAAGAAGGCTTTAAAAACGAGCAACTTTTTGATGCTGTCAACGCCTAAATACACCACATACATGTTGAGCAACCAAAACAAAATAAAACAAATGGCCGGCCCGGTTTGCAAACCCCAACTATCCGGAAAAATTTGCGGTAAGGCTTCTAAAGACGGTATCCACAAACGCGCCATTTGATATAATGCAAAACCGCCAATCCAAGTTTGAATACCAAACCAACCACAAGCGACGATGGCGCGCAGCAAAGCCGGAATGTTGGCGCCGATGGTTCCGAAGCTCGCACGTGCAAACACCGGAAACGGAATACCGTACTTGGCGCCCGCGTGTCCGTTGAGGATCATCGGAATCAAAACAATCGTATTGCCTAAAAAAATCGTCAAAATGGCTTGCCACCAACTCATGCCGCCTTCAATTAGCGAACTCGACAGCATGTAAGTGGGAATACACAAACTCATGCTGATCCAAAGGGCCGCATAATTCCAAGTATTCCAGCTGCGATTTTGTGCAGCAATAGGCGCCAAGTCTTCGCTATACAAAGCAGTGTTTGTATGGTTTTGGTTTTCGGTCATAGGTGTTGCTTTTTTATTCCATCGCGGCGTCGGCTATTTTAAGCGCCTCGCTGATGATGGCCAAACCTTCGTCAATTTGTTCTTTGGTGATGTTGAGCGGCGGTGCGATAAAAATATAACCCCAACGCACAAAAGTGTACATGCCCAATTCTCTGATTTTGGCCGCCACTTGATTCGAAACTTTTAAATCGTCTCCGGCAGCGTTGTATGGCGCCATGAGTTCGCCGGTGGTTTTGTTTTTTAATACGTCTAAACAGCCCAATAATCCGGTGTTTCTGAACGTGCCCATGCTGGGGTGTTGGCTGCGCATTTGGTTGATGCGCATTTCCATATACGCGCCCATTTCGCGGGCGTTTTCAATGAGTTGATCACTTTCGTAGATGTTGATTACGGCCAGAGCTGCCGCCAAGGATACCGGATGCGCATTATAAGTAAGTCCAATCATCATAGGCGTAGCATCATATTTAGCGGCAATTTTGTCGGATACCATCAAGCAACCGAGCGGTAAATACGAAGCCGTTAAACCTTTGGCCATACAAACCATATCGGGAATGATGTCGTGGTTTTCAAAACCAAACCATTTTCCGGTGCGGCCAAATCCGCTCATAACCTCATCGGCGATGAACAAAATACCGTATTTTTCGCAAAGCGCTTTAACGCCTTTGAGGTAACCTTTTGGGTAATGCAAACAGCCCGAAGAACCGCTTTCGCCTTCAAAAATAAAGGCGGCAATGTTGGTTTTGCCTTCGAGGTGAATAATGCGCTCAACGTATTCTAAACTCAACGAAAGCTTAGTAGCGTCGTCAAGGTTTTTCATACCGTAGAAATAATACGGATCATCTAGATGGACTACGTTGGGCATTTGCTGCGCATCGTTGGCGAGTTTGCGCGGGTCACCGCCCACCGTCATACCGCCAATGGAACCGCCATGAAAGGCGCGATAACGACCGATGATTTTGTGACGACCGGTGTATAAACGAGCCAATTTAATGGCGTTGTCAATAGACGAAGTTCCGCATAAGGTGAAAAACGCTTTGTTCAGATCGCCCGGACAAATTTCGGCGAGTTTGCGCGATAATTTGGCGCGTACTTCAGTAGTGCAGCTGGGCGTAACAAAACTGACTTTGTTCATTTGTTCGACTACGGCATCGGTAACGCGTTGGTCGCCATGACCGATGTTGACCGACATGAGGCCGGATGAAAAATCGATGATGCGTTTTCCGTCGCAGTCATATAAATAGACACCTTCGGCACGATCAATCGCTATAGGGTTGACCGCGGCTTGGGCAGACCAAGAAAACAAACTGAATTGTTTGCTGTCGTTGATGATTTGTTCTTTTGATAAGGTTTCTTCTGTTGTCATTGTATTTTGTTTTTGAAGAATCTGTTTTTAAGTTAAAGCGAAACTTTCTTGAGGACTCACTGCCCTAGCCCCGATTGAAGAGGAAATCCTTTTTTGTTTTTTATGAAAAGCCCCTCGACTGCGCTCGGGGTGACAAAACAAAAAAGATTGCAACGAAAAGCGGGATTAGCTTCTGAAAATTCGTAATTCGTAATTTCAAATTGTTTTTAGCTCATCCAGTTGACGCCCGCCTCGGCATTCCACTTGACGGTGGTTTTCTTGAGCTTGGTCCAGAACTCAATGGAACTTTTTCCGGTGATGTCGCCTACGCCGAATTTGCTCTCGTTCCAGCCACCAAAGCTGAACGGCTCGCGCGGAACCGGCACGCCTACATTGACGCCCACCATTCCGGCACTGGCTTTTTCCATGATGTAACGCGCCATACCACCGTTTTGGGTGAATACACTCGCGGCGTTTCCGTAAGGGTTTTTGTTTTCGATGGCGAGCGCTTCATCGACCGTATTGGCTCGCATGATGGAAATGACCGGACCGAAAATTTCTTCGCGGGCTACGCTCATATCAGGTGTAACAAAATCAATCACGGTTGGGCCGACATAGGTTCCGCCTTCTTTGCCTGAAACTTTGGCATTGCGACCATCGACGAGGATTTTAGCGCCGTCTTTTTCGGCTTGGGTAATATAACTTTCAATGCGCTCTTGGGATTCTTTGTTGATGACGGCTCCGAGGTTTTCACCGGGAACGATTTTGCGGGCTTCGTCGCAAATTTTGGCAATGATGTGATCAACATTTCCGACGCCCACCATAGCTGACGCGGCCATACAGCGTTGTCCGGCACAACCCGACATAGAGGCGGCTACGTTTTGCGCGGTCATATCAGGAATGGCATCGGGCAAAACCATCAAGTGATTTTTGGCGCCGCCCAAAGCCAAGCATCTTTTTAAATTTTGCGTGGCGCGTTGATAAACGATTTTGGCTACTTTGGTGGAGCCGACAAACGAAACGGCTTCGATATTGGGGTGATCGCAAATGGCGTTGACCATTGCAACATCGCCGTGCACTACGTTAAAAACACCGTCTGGCAAACCCGCTTCTTGGAGCAATTCAGCGATGCGACCACAACTGAGCGGTACTTTTTCAGAAGGTTTCATGATCATGCAATTGCCCAGTGCGATGGCGTTGGGAATCGTCCAATTGGGCACCATGGCCGGGAAGTTAAACGGCACAATTGAGGCCACTACGCCCAAAGCAACGTGCTCGGTACGGCATTCAACGCCTTTGCTGACTTCAAGCAATTCACCGGTGATGAGTTGTGGAAGTGAAGTGGCAAATTCGGTGAGCTCAATGCATTTTTCAATTTCGGCGACAGATTCTCCGTAGGTTTTTCCGTTTTCTTCGCTGCACAATTCAGCGAGTTCTTTGAGGTTTTTTTCCAGTAAGGCTTTATAGCGAAAGAACACTTGTACGCGTTCTTTAATAGGTGTTTTGCTCCAAATTGGAAAAGCGGCTTGCGCGGCCTGAACGGCTTGATCTAAATCAGAAGCGCCCGACATCGGGACCGTTGAGAGTAGATTTCCATCTAAAGGTGAAACAACATTTAAGGTTCGGGCAGCAGAGGCCGGTGTAAACTTTCCGTTGATGAAGTTTTGAATCGCTGGGTATTTCATGTAGTACTATTTATTTTACAAATTATTAATAAAAATAATAACAATAATTTAATATGCAACCTGCAATTATAGACAATTCACAACATTAACATAACATTGTTTCGAATTTTATTTTTAAATAAGATTTTGCGTTTGTTCTTAAAAAAAAGAAAGTTACTGAAAATGAACTTATTAAACGCTTTGACTTATTGATTCTTTTGACTTGTCAGCAAAAGTTAAATTTTGGGGTGAAATCTGTATTTGGCTTATACCAACCAAATAAAAGCCTAATTTTGAAGTTTTTGCTGTAAAATTTAAGGCCATGAAAAGACTTTCCCTGCTGCTTCCGTTGATGTTTTTTTTCTACTGCAGCAACGTTGATTTGAATGAAGAACCTAAAAAGGTTGCTCAGAGGCCATCGATTCCGGAAACAGTTCCGGAGATTTTTAATTTAAAGCAAGTTCCTACCATCACCGTTGAGTTGCGTTTAGATCAGTGGAATAAAATCTTAACCAACTACGATTTGAATCCGGCCAATGATAAAAAAGTGGTGTCTAAATTTACTTTTACAGTAGGCGGCAGATCAACGGTGATTGACAGCGTCGGGCTCAGGCTCAAAGGCAATACCAGTCGTAGGCGTCCTGAAGGCGATACCGGTTTATTGCACGATGCCACAAATCCGGATTGGCATCATTGTCATTTTGGCCTTGACTTTTCAAAATACCGCGATGGTCAAAATTTTAAAGGTTTGGACAAACTCAACCTGAAATGGTTCAAAGATGATGCGGCCTATTGCCGCGAAATATACAGTTATGATTTGTTCAAACGATTTGGTTGTTGGAATGCGCCCTCTGCTTCTTATTGCAGGTTGTACATTAAAGTACAAGGCGATGCGCAACCGGCTTATTTTGGTGTTTATGCCATGGTTGAAAATATTGACGAAGTATTTATTGCCAAGAATGCCGCTAAATGGGGAACGGGCGTTGGCTTTTTGTGGAAAGGCGGCTGGAGCGGATCTAACAACGCCAATTTTGTTTCTACTGAAAGTATAGGTGTTGAAGATGTGAACATCAATCCAGCTTTGTCAACTTATTTTGCATATGATTTAAAAACGAGAAAATCAGAATTGACAACCGCCAAAACTGAATTACTGCAATTTATCTCAGATTTAAATACCCGAACGGGCGCCAATTTTGAAAACTGGATTGCCCAAAAAATGGATGTCCCTTTATTTCTAAAAACCTATGCGGTAAATGTGGTAGTTGGTATGTGGGATGATTATTGGGTGAATGGCAACAATTTCTACTTTTATTTTGCGCCCAACGGAAAGGCTTATTTTATTCCGTATGATTATGACAATACGCTCGGAACTTCACAAATAATAGCCAACTCAGGCACGCAAAATCCGCTTTCGTGGGGCAATATGACGCAGCGACCATTGTTGACCAAGATTTTGGCCATTCCGCAATACCAACAATTGTATAAAAGTTATTTGTCAGAATTGGTCAATGCCAACAAAGACTATTTTCATATGAACAAAAGTATTCCGCGCATTCAGGCTTGGCAAACAATGATTGCGCCTTTTGTGAGCAATGATACCGGCGAAGATATGCTTATAGAAGACAAACCTGCCTCATGGGGAAATCAGTATAACTATCGGTTATTGACCGGAAATCCGCTCGGAGGAAACATAGGTCCTGCCAACTTTTTCTCGAGTAAAAAAACTTCCATTAATTGGTAATTAAAAAGGCCGCTCCAATCAAGAAGCGGCCTTTTTTGTATCGCAAGACTTAAAATTTAAACGAAGCACCGAGTTGAATCACTTGATTTTTGGTATCGGTATCTTTGTCAATTTTGGTCAATCCTTGCACATAACGGGCGTTTATAGACAGTCCAAAAGGGAAATTGAATCCTAAACCACCGGCTACCGAAGCATCAAAATTGTTGATGTTGTCATTGTTCTCCAAGTTGTCATTGACTTTATAACCCACCTGAGGACCGGCTTCTAAGCTAATGGTCTTTAAAAAATATACTCTGGCCATAACCGGTAGTTGTAAATAGCCCAAATTAACTTGGGTATCGGTGGCTTTTACTTTATAACCTTGCATTGAGTATTGCAATTCTGGTTGAATGTAAAACAACTGAGGAACTACAGCGAATTCTTTGTAAACACCCGCATAAAAAGAAGTAATCGGGTCAACCCCAGAGGCGTCTTTTCCGGTTACTGTGGCAATGTTCGCTCCGGCTCTGATGCCGATTTTTTGTGCTTGAGCAGCGGTTAGTCCCATAAAAATTATGGTCAAAATCATCCATTTAAGTGCTTTCATTTTTGAATAATTAGTTAGGTTAAACGACTCAAAAGTAAACATAAATCTCAAAGACTCTTTACTGTTTAAAAATTAGTTCTGACAATCTCGCATCGCGTTTATAGACATCATCGTAAAAATGCAAAACGCCTTGTTCATCAACCCTACAGGTAAAATAGCCAATATACACCGGCACAGGTTCTTTTAATGTATACCAAGATTCTGTGCCCGCATGCATGACTTTGTCTACTTTTTCAGGCGTCCATTTTGGATCATCTTCCATTAATATCTGTGCAAGTTCAAGCGGTTTAGCTACGCGTATGCATCCGTGACTAAAAGCTCTGGCATTTCGGTTGAACAAACTTTTAGCCGGAGAATCATGCAAATAAATATTGTTGGAATTCGGAAATAAAAACTTCACCCATCCGAGCGAATTTTGGGCACCGGGCTTTTGTCTGATTCGGCCTTTGTTCCACTCCATATTGTGTTTGGCCAGATAATTTTTGTCTTTTTCAAGCGCGGGTTTGATTTCTTTTTTAACAATACTCGGCGGCACATTCCAATACGGACTAAAGACTATATACTTCATCATTCCGCTAAAAATAACCGTTTGATTCATCACTTTACCAACCACTACATTTGATTCTAAAGCGGGTTTCCCGTTTTTGTAATACACCAATTCATAAGACGGAATATTGACCGAAATATATTGCTTGGCTTGACTTGTTTCAGTGGGAATCCATCTACAGCGCTCCATATTGACCATGAGTGTTTTGATGCGACTTTGCAGCGGAACATTCATAGAACGAATCATTTTACCTGAAATGATGGATGACGAAGTGAGTCCGATATTGGTTTTGTACTGACGCACCGGTTGCGCAAGTGATGCATCAAAAATTGGACTTTTCGTGTCCTGATCCAAATAACCCATTAAATATAGTCTTTGACGAACATGTGCCACCAAATCTGAGGTATCTCCTACTTTGATCGGATCCATTTCTGCCGGAATTTTGACCGTATCACTTGCCTTATTTTTTAGTGCTTTACGATATCTGCCAAGCATTTCTTTAAGTTTGTAATACTGCGGTAAAAGTTTGCGCTCGTTCTTCTCGATGAGTTTCGGATTGGCCATCAGCGAATCAAGATAGCGCACGTAAGAAACTTTTTTTCGCGGCAAATACCAACCGAGTGCTTTGGAAGTTTTTATATCAAAACCGTGAAAAACTTTATCGGCATAAAAAAAATAAAAGGCCGAAATAAGATAATCATGAGCCGAGTTGCTCAAAGCTGGTTTTCCGGGCTGAAAAATTTCTTCAAAATAAGATTTATACGGAACTTTGGTATGCACCCCTTCTGTTTCAAGGGTATTGATTTTACTGCGAATTAATTGTCCGAGTTCGGTAATTCCTTTGTTGTCAAACCAAATAAATTTCCATTGATGATTGCGATAAAGTTCGCGCATTTGTGGCTCATAAACGGCCAGTTTGGGATAACGTTGAACAAACCAAAGCAACTTTAAACTGTCGGCCGCGACTTCTTCAACAGACTCTTGCAGAAGATTTTGTTTTTGAGTTGGAGCTGTTGATTTTTGATGGATATCGCGTTTACAAGCGGTCATCGCCAAAAGAAAAATAAGAGCTAAGCGCAACATCCAAATACGACCAAATAACATGAGGGATAATTTAGCGGTGTAAAATTACACAAACTAAACGCACAATCATGTCTTAAAACACGAAGTTTGTCTACTTTTGAAAAAACGAAATAAAATAATATGAAACATTTACTGCTTTTTTGGTTGCTTTTTATCGCTGGTACTGGCTTGTTGTTTGCCCAAGACAAAGCGTCGCAAGAGATTGACGTCTTTCTCAACCAATGGCATGAAGCAGCAGCCCAAGCCAATGCAAAAGCTTACTTTGAGGCCATGAGCAATGACGCGATGTACATTGGTACCGATGCCACCGAAAACTGGAATAAAAAACAATTTCAAGCTTTTGCCCAACCTTATTTTGACCGCGGAAAAGCGTGGGATTTCAAACCTTTTCAAAGACATATTTACTTGAGCGCTGACGGAAAAACCGCTTGGTTTGACGAGCTTTTAGATACCTGGATGAAAATTTGCCGCGGCTCAGGCGTATTGCAAAAAGAAGGAAAAACATGGAAAATAAAGCATTATGTGCTTTCTACAACGATTCCTAATGACAATATTGATGCGGTAGTCAAAGTCAAAACACTTATTGAAGACGAGCAAATGAAACAACTCAAACAAACTAAATAATATTAAAGTTGCACGGCTAGATAAACTTCCTGTTTCTGTTGAAACAGGATTTTTTTTTACTCCTAAAAAACCCAAACTGAATTTGTTGCGTACATGGCTCAAACAACCAAATCTAAATGCCATGAAACTTCGAAAAAAAATTGAAATCGCATCGGTCTGCACACTGGGCATTTCGTTGATGTTACTGATTATTCTGCTCACTCATTACGCCACAAGCCAGGCTTTAGATAAAAATGAGTTTGAAGTCAGTACAATCCTATTTGCGCAACCCTTAGACAGCGCCGAAAAACGGGAAGTAAAAAACGTGCTCAGAAGTATTCCGGGCATTCATGATGACATCATAGTACAAAAAAAACGGGCTGTTTGCTTGCGCGACAATCAAATTTGCAACGAACAAATAATCATCCAAGAATTGTCTTCTAAAAATTACCCCGTACAAACATCAGATCTGAGCCCACCTTCTGAGTCTAATCATTCATATTCAAAACCACATCTTTTGGGCATTAGCCTGAGAAATTTAGAATAGTTTAGTAAAAAAAACACCCTTTTTCCCAATACATCCAACCGCTGGATATAAACTGTTTGAGGAACAGTTCATATCAACTTAAACCGCAATTGCTGCTTTTTGAAAGCCCTAAATTTCTAACACTTGATCCCGCCTGTTATGAAGATGATGGCAGGCGGTTCTCTTATTTTAAATTTTGCAGCATCTCATCGGTAATGGCTGACAAATCAAAGCTGTGCTTCCAGTTCCAATCTTGGCGGGCACAAGAATCATCTATACTCGCTGGCCAACTGTCGGCTATTTTCTGACGAAAATCTGGCTGATAACGGATGCTAAAATATGGCATCCGTTTTTTGATTTCAGCGGCAATTTCATGCGGAGTAAAACTAATGCCGGCTAAGTTGTATGACGAGCGGATTTTAATCTGATCATTCGGAGCCTGCATGATTTCTATAGTTGCACGAATCGCATCGTCCATATACATCATCGGAAGTTTGGAATTTTCAGATAAAAAACACTCAAAAGTTCCTTCTTTCAAAGCTTTGTGGTAAATATCCACGGCGTAATCTGTGGTTCCGCCACCGGGCTCAGTGGTCCAACTAATCAAGCCCGGATAACGGATGCTGCGCACATCCACACCGTACTGATGATGATAATATTCGCACCATCGCTCTCCGGTTTGTTTAGAAATTCCGTACACCGTAGTCGGTTCCATGATGGTGTATTGCGGCGTGTTTTCTTTGGGCGTGGTCGGTCCAAAAACGGCAATGCTTGAAGGCCAAAATACTTTTTTGATTTTTCCGGCTTTGGCCAAATTGAGTACGTGAAAAAGAGAATTCATGTTCAAATCCCAAGCAAAGGCTGGGTTTTTTTCGGCTGTGGCTGATAATAATGCTGCCATCAAATACACATCGGTGATTTGATATTGCTCAATAAGGTGCTCAATTTGGTTGTAATCAAGTGCGTTGACTACTTCAAAAATACCGTTGTTGACAATGTCGTTGTTGAGTTTTCGGATGTCAGATGCCACTACGTTTTCAACTCCGTACATGTTTCTGAGTCGGGTGGTTAGCTCGGTACCAATTTGTCCGCAAGCGCCAATAATGAGTATTTTGGTGTTCATTTATTTTGGATTTGCGTGTAAAGATAAACCAATTTTGGCGGCTTAAAATTCAAAATAATTCACAAAAACATAATTCAAACAACAATCAGTTGAATTTCTTTCGGTTTACCTTTGTAAATTTGCGGCTCAATGATTCAATAATGACGGTAAAACACTTCTTGGTTTTTTGTGGGACGGTGCTGGCCATTGCTTGTCAGAAAACGGATGAACAAGAATTTATCCAGCAACAAAAAGCACAAGCAGCCAGAACTTTGGTGCTGGGTGAAATTAAAAGAGGCTGGCATTTTCACACACCTTCCTTACGACCTGACACCCAAAATCTGGTGCGCAATTGGGCCGAACTCAGACAATTCAGTTCTGAACTGGCGCAAGCTCCGGGCGCTTCGATTGGCGGATTTCAGCAAAAAGCTAAAACACTTTCAAAAAAGGCGGTAGAACTCAACAAAAGTATTCCGGCTGAATTTGACAAACCCGAAGTAAAATCGCGTATTGCGGCACTCACTACCAAAATCAATCAAATCAATTTATACATGAACATCCGCGAGATTCCGGCGGCAAAAATCACTGCGCTCGTGGCCGACGCAGATGCCGCTTGGTCTGCGTTGTATCGCGAGATGAATGAAATTGTCCAAAAAAGCAAAATTCCACTTGAAGAAGGTGAATCTGACATTTTGATGATGCAAGACCCATCGCGTGCCATTCCGGATTTAGCCACCCAATAAAAGCCTATTCTATTGAGCAAAAATAGCGTTATCCAGATTTTTGACGCTTCGGTAAAAGCCAAGCAAATCAGTGAAAACCTCAATCTTGACCGCAGCAAATTGCAGGTTAAAGGTTTGGTAGGTTCGGGCTTGTCGTTGGTTGTTCAGTCGGTCTTTAAACTAAGCAATCGCCCGTTTTTGCTGATTTTAAACGACAAAGAAGAAGCTGCATATCACCTCAATGACCTGGAACAAATGCTCTCTGAAGAAGACGTGCTTTTTTATCCGGGTTCGTATCGTAGACCTTATCAAATTGAAGAAACCGACAACGCCAATGTGCTCTTGCGCGCCGAGGTGCTCAACCGCATCAATTCGCGCAAAAAACCGGCGCTGATGGTCACCTATCCTGAAGCCTTATTTGAAAAAGTCGTGACCAAAAAAGAACTCGACAAAAACACCCTCAAAGTGGCGGTAGGAGATCAGATTTCTATTGAATTCATCAACGAAGTATTGTTTGAATACGAGTTTAAACGCGTAGATTTCATCAGCGAACCCGGCGAATTTTCAGTGCGCGGCGGCATCATTGATGTGTTTTCATTCTCAAACGATCATCCATACCGAATCGAGTTTTTTGGCAATGAAGTAGACAGCATTCGAACCTTTGATGTTGAAACGCAATTGTCAATCGAAAAGAAAAAGAAGATTGCCATCATTCCGAATGTCGAGAACAAATTCTTCCAAGAATTGCGCGAGAGTTTTTTACAATACATTGAACCCAACACAGTTATTTGGATACAAAATACGCAACTGTTATCTTCAAAACTCGACAAGTTATTTGACAAAGCCAGTGAGATTTTTCAAAGCCTTGACGCAACGATTCAACAAGTAGAACCTGAGAAAATATTTTTGAACGGAAGCGCAATCATCAAACAAATATTTGATTTTTCGGCCATTGAACTCAGTCATGAAACGGTTTTTTCGGCGGCTAAAAAGTTTGAATTCTTGCAGCGACCGCAACCTTCGTTCAACAAACAATTTGATTTGCTTTTGAACGATTTGAGCGAGTTGCATTTTAATGGTTATAAAAATTATTTGTTCTGCAGCAATACTTCGCAAGAAAAGCGCTTCCACGATATTTTTGAAAGCCTTGAAGACGAAGGTCAGAGCTTGTCCAGCCGACAATACCACACAATTAACTTGCCTTTATACCAAGGTTTTATAGATGATGAAAACCAATTGGCTTGTTATACCGACCATCAGATTTTTGAGCGCTACCATAAGTTCAGCATCAAAAACGGTTACGCCAAAAAACAAACCATTACACTCAAAGAACTCAACACTTTGGCTGTGGGTGATTATGTGACGCATATTGACCACGGCATCGGAAAATTTGGCGGTTTGCAAAAAATTCAAGTCGAAGGCAAAACCCAAGAAGCCATCAAACTGGTCTATGCCGACAACGATATAGTGTATGTGAGTATTCATTCGCTGCATAAAATTTCTAAATACAACGGAAAAGATGGTGCTCCGCCCAAAATTTACAAGCTGGGTTCGAGCGCCTGGAAAGTGCTCAAACAAAAAACCAAAGCGCGCGTCAAACACATCGCCTTCAATTTGATTCAACTCTACGCCAAACGCAAGCTTGAAAAAGGTTATCGCTATGCGCCGGACAGTTATATGCAAGCCGAACTCGAAAGCTCGTTTATATACGAAGACACGCCGGATCAACTCAAAGCAACGCAAGAAGTCAAAGCCGACATGGAGAGCGATCGCCCCATGGACCGACTGGTTTGTGGCGATGTCGGATTCGGCAAAACCGAGGTGGCCATACGTGCTGCTTTTAAAGCCGTTGACAACGGAAAACAAGTAGCCGTGCTGGTTCCGACGACTATTTTGGCATATCAGCATTTTAGAACTTTTTCAGATCGACTCAAAGATATGCCGGTAACCATTGGTTATTTGAACCGATTTAGAACCGCCAAGCAAAAAACCGAAACGCTCCAACAACTCGCTGATGGCAAACTTGACATCTTGATTGGCACGCATCAATTGGTCAATAAAAATGTACAGTTTAAAGATTTGGGATTGCTCATTGTTGATGAGGAACAGAAGTTTGGGGTTAATGTCAAAGACAAACTCAAAACCATTGCGGCCAATGTGGATACGTTGACTTTGACAGCCACGCCGATTCCGAGAACACTGCAATTTTCACTGATGGCTGCGCGTGATTTGTCGGTCATTTCAACGCCGCCGCCCAATCGATACCCGATTGAAACTAGCGTGGTGAGCTTTAATGAAGAACTCATTCGCGATGCCATTTCGTATGAAATTCAGCGCAACGGCCAGGTGTTTTTTATCAATAACCGCATTGAAAACATCAAAGAAGTAGCCGGGATGATTCAGCGTTTGGTGCCCGATGCCCGCGTGGGTGTGGGCCACGGACAAATGGACGGCAGCAAACTCGAAGAACTTATGCTTGCGTTTATGACCGGAGAATTTGATGTTTTGGTATCCACCACCATCATTGAAAGCGGTCTGGACGTGCCCAATGCCAATACGATTTTCATCAACAATGCCAATAATTTCGGGCTTTCTGATTTGCATCAAATGCGCGGTCGTGTGGGCCGAAGCAATAAAAAGGCTTTCTGCTATTTTATCTGCCCGCCTTTCTCGGCCATGACCGAAGACGCCCGCAAACGCATCCATGCTTTGCAACAATACAGCGAACTGGGCAGTGGTTTTAACATTGCTATGAAGGATTTAGAAATTCGGGGTGCAGGTGATTTACTCGGCGGAGAACAAAGCGGTTTTATCAATGAAATCGGTTTTGAAACCTACCAAAAAATCATGAACGAGGCCATTGAAGAACTCAAAGAAAATGAGTTTAAGGAATTGTATGAGTCTGAACAAACTACAGAAAAAGACTATGTCAAAGACATGCAAATAGACACGGATTTTGAGTTGCTCTTTCCCGATGAATACATCAATAATATATCTGAGCGCTTGAATTTGTACAACGAACTGAGCCAAATTAAAAACGAAGACGAACTTAAATTGTTCGAAAACAAACTCATTGATCGATTCGGACCGCTTCCTAAACCAGCCGTATCACTACTCTCTAGCATCAAAATAAAATGGTTGGCCACTCATTTGGGCATTGAAAAACTCGTGCTCAAGCAAGGTAAAATGATTGGTTATTTTGTTTCGGATCAGCAGAGCGATTACTATACTTCAAATCAGTTTCACAAGGTGTTGCAGTTTGTTCAAAAACAAGCGCAATTGTGTCGTATGAAAGAAAAACAGACTTCATCAGGCTTGCGCTTGCTGATTACTTTTGAAAATGTCAAATCCATCCGAAAAGCGCTCGAACTCATTGAGCTTATGGCCGCATAATCAGAAAAAATTGTGGATGTTTTCGGCTAAAAAAGCAACATCTATGAGCTCAATGGCGTGCGGAACATCTTTGAGTACAATGCACTGAGCATGGGGCAGAAGGTGCGTCATATGCCGTGTTTCATCTATGCTGACCATTTGATCTTTGTCGCCCACAGTAAGTAAAATCGGGGTTGCTATTTGCTCAAATTCTGCTGCGCTAAGCGGTGGGTTCGAACCCATTTGCAACATCATTTGCGCCGTTTTTTGCATGAGTTCAGGCCATGATTTTCCGTGGAGTTTTTCTAAACTTTTGGCCCATTGCGGCACTTTTTGCATCACTTTATCAGGCTGTAACATTTGGGTTTGTTGCAACGAAATCTCCGGATTCCAATCCCATTTGGTACCCAAAGTAAAAATCTTATAAATTTTCTCTGGATGTTTGTGTGCCAAATAAACCGCCACATAACCGCCCATACTATAGCCAAAAATATTTACTTTGTCTAGGTTGTTTTGGTTCAGATAATCGTTCACTTCATCAGCAAAAACGGCGATTGAAAAACCAGCTGATGACTCTTTGCTGCCGGCATGTCCTGAAAAATTAACCGTGTGTAATTCGTACTGCTTTTCTAAAACAGTTATCAGCGGTTTAAAGTAAGCTGCACTGCCAAGCGCTCCGTGTAAAAGCAATAATTTTGGTTTCATAACGATAAAAAAACCACTCCGAAGAGTGGCTATGATTAGTTGGTTTTAACAATTTTAAAGTGGGCTTCTCTATCTCCGAATTTGAGTGTAAAGAAATAGGTTCCGCGCGCAAAAGATGACAAATCAACTTGTGCTGTAGGCTGATTGAGTTGTTTTTGATACAACAAACGACCTTCCGGGTTATAGACCAAAATGTCATTTAAATTGAGTTGAGCCGATATGTTCAACAAACCTTTAGCCGGATTTGGCCAATAGGTAAAGTCAATGTCTGAATCAAATGAATTATTCGCAAGAGCGTTCTCGCACGCCACTGAGGCCACATAACCCGGAGCTGTAACTCCTCCGTCAGAATAAAACTTGAGGGTTAAAGAACCGTCTGCTGCGGTCGAGACAAATGGCCCCGGAATGCCGTTTCCGGTAAAACCACCACCGCTTAAATCTGGTGCGCTGGTTGAATTTCCATCATAGACATACAAATAATCATAATCTTGCTCGAGGTCAAATTCGGTAAATGTCAAACGGATTTTTTTGTTGGGTAAATTCGGGATGATGGTTCTTATATAGGTTTCTGAATCTTCGTAATTGTCATTGCTTCCGCCTGTATCCGTGAGGGTAATACCGCTGCAATAACTGGCCGAAGTAAGCACAATGGCTTTTTCATCCGGGGCTTGTAATCCGCCGCCGCACAATGGACGTACGCGCACTTTGTAATACTCATTAGCAGACAATCCGGTTGCGTTGTACGAGGGTGTGTTGACGTTGTTCCAAACAATATTGGTACTGTCAAAAGGCGTAACGGCTACCTGCCAATTAGATGCGCCGGATGTGTCAACCCAACTAATTTGCGCTGCACCTCCGGTTACGTTGGTGGTAGAAATACTTGAAACTGTATTGATGCAGGTGTTGATGCAATCAGTGCTCAGACAGGTTCCGGCATTGACTTTCCCGAGAATTCTGGCAGCCGGCTGTGGCCCAAAACCATTAGAAAAGCTGATGCCGATGTTACCCAACAAATGACAATAACTCATGATGGTTCCTTTGACAGAATTAGAAGGTAAAGGTCCGGTATCGCAACTTCCTTCGGTGTAGTTAGAATTTGCTGTTGGGCCACAACCGTCAATAGCTGTGTTGTTGCCGTTCCAAACACAGGCATGTGTGTGCGGCGAACCCATTAAATGCCCTAATTCATGAGTAATTACTTCAATGGTCCAAGAAAAGGTAGGAACCGTTTCATAATCAATAGACAAGTCAGAATAACTAAAATTGTCTTGGGTACAAATCCCGTTAATGCCCACCGCTACACCTCCTAAGCCTCCGTCGTCACGCCCCACTAGTTGGCCTAAATCACCGTCAAAAACCGGTCTGATTTCATTGAATTTAAAAAGATAATCAGAAGAGGACGAACCAATTCCGTCATAAGGATCTGGAGTTGTCCAAATGTAAATTGACTTGATGGCTGTAGTGATTCCGTCGTTGTTGTAGATGGTTTGTACGTTGTTGAATACCGCAGTCATCCAATTGGTCGTGGCCGTTGTGCTGCTGCCATTGTCTTGATACAAATCGTTGTCTACCTCAAAATAAATGGTTACGCATTTGGCGCTCAATGCATCATTGGACCTGTTATTCGGGTTCTGCTCTTGAGCCTCATCACGTGTGTGGCAGGTAAAATCGTGTTTGATTTTAAGCGCTGCATCTGAATAAACCACATAATCTGAAACATTATTTTTCTTGCGAACTTTGGCCACCACTACATTACCGATGCCTTCCGCTGATATAACACCATACAATTCGCCGTTAAAAAAACTAAAGGCCACCAATGAATTTTCATCGCCTTTAATGATTCCTCTGTAATACAACCCCGGATTGTATCCGACATTTCGTTGCGCGGGCGAATCTACATGAAATCCTTCGGCCAAAACATCTGCTCGATACATTTGAACCGTGATGTTATTGCGCTGATACGGAATGGTAATTTCAATCGTGTTTTTTCGGTCGGTCATCAACTGATGCAAAACATCCAATTGCAACTCAGCCGAACCCGCTTTGTCAACTGTCTTTTTAACCTCAGCAGACAATGGAATATTCGAATGCGAAAGCACTGAATATGAATAAAAGATTTCCTTTTTGGAAAGGAGTTCTTGCACTTGCTTGGCAACTCTTTTTTGAGCAAACAAACAACCTGCAAAAACCAAAAGACCCAAAGTCAATAGTTTTTTCATAGTAGATTTTTTTTCAAATATAGTAATTAAGTATTCAGGTTCAAACTAGTTGTGTTCTCAAAAATGAAAAAAAGCATCTTCTAAATGCTCTATGATGAACTCATTAGCTTTTTTGTGAATAGAAATAATATCAAATCGAACCGAAACATCCAAATTGTCATTGCGAACATAAGCATCAATGGCTTGTGTGAGCAGTTTGATTTTTTGCGGCTTGACAAATTCATGAGGAAGTCCAAAATCCACACTTGAGCGTGTTTTGACTTCAACCACCGCCAAAGTTGCACCTTTTAGAGCTATAATATCTACCTCAGCTTTTTGATAATACCAATTGGTTTCAAGAATTTGATACCCTTTTTCTTCAAGATAGGCTACGGCTCTTTGTTCGCCTTCTCTTCCGAGTTGGTTGTGCTCTGCCATAACTTTTACATAAAAGTAACCTCAGCAGCTGAATCAGTTACGTTGACCTGAACCGTTTTGCCCAAAATGAGGGCTCGATTGTCTTTGATATGCCCGGCCGGAAAATTATAAATCACAGGTATTTTGGTGTCTTTGAGAACGTCTTGAATAATCTCGAGCGCGTCTTTTCCCCACGGAATTTCGTTGTCGTTCATGCTGGTCATTCCGCCCACTATTACTGCTTTGAGTCCGTCAAAATAGCCATTGCGTTTAAGGTTCATCATCATGCGATCAATATGATAAAGATACTCGTCTAAATCTTCAATGAACAAGATTTTTCCTTTGTAATCAAGCGCTGATTTTGAGCCGATGATGCTGTAAATCACCGATAAGTTTCCGCCCACGAGTTCGCCTTTTGCACTGCCTTTGCGGTTGAACGGATGCGCAGGGATTTTGTATTTCAAAGGTTCGCCGAAAAGTGCTTTTCGGAAACTTTCAAGAGCTTCGGGGCTGGCTTTCTCAAAACTTTGCGCCATAATCGCATGCAAGGTTTCAATGCCCATTTGGTTGATGTGGCTGTGCAATACGGTCATATCGCTAAAACCCACCACCCATTTTGGCTTTTGCTTGAATTTTGAAAAATCAATTCGATCAACAATCCGAACCGTTCCGTAGCCGCCTTTCGCACCGAGAATGGCTTTGATTTTTGGGTTGTCGAGCATTTGCTGAAAATCTTCGGCGCGCAACCAATCTGGCCCGGCCAATTGATGATCTTCTTTGCCGATGGTTTTGCCTAAAACCACATGTAATCCCCAGCTTTCAAGCATTTTGATGGCCGGTTTCAGGGCTGTTTCGTCAATTTTTCGGGCGGTGGCCAAAATGCCAATGGTATCGCCTTTTTGTAAAAATTCAGGTGTGATCATTTTTCGTTGTGCTAGAGAATGAGTGCTTGTGAAAACTCCGATGACAAGGCAGAGCGATATAAAGCGGAGGTTTTTCATGAGTTGTTGGTTCGGTAAGCAAATATAATCATCTTGGGTATATGTTGTGGCGAAGGCTGATTTGCTAGCACTGATAGAAGCGGCATCCTTGGGCGGCCGGGTTGGCCCGCCCAAGATACAGCGGATAGCAGCAAATAGCTCCTGACAAAAAGCATCAAAATCCGGATTCTATTGTTTATTTTTGCGGACAATTATTCCGACACATGATACAAAATCCAAAACGATACACCATCACAGCTGCTTTGCCTTACACCAACGGCCCCATCCATATCGGACACTTGGCCGGTGTTTATGTACCCTCTGATATATATGCACGCTACCTTCGATTGCAAGGTAAAGATGTGGCGTTTATCTGCGGAAGCGACGAACACGGCGTGGCTATTTCAATGAAAGCGCGCAAAGAAGGCATTACCCCACAAGAAGTGATTGACAAATACGATGGAATTATTCGTCAATCATTTGTTGATTTTGGTATTTCGTTCGACAATTATTCGCGCACATCGGCTGAGATTCATCATAAAACGGCTTCGGAATTTTTTAGAAAACTCTACGATGAAGGCAAATTCATTGAAGAAGAAACCGAGCAATTATTCGACGCCAAAGCCGGACAATTCTTGGCGGATCGATTTGTGACCGGTACTTGCCCGAAATGCGGCAACGAAGAAGCCTACGGCGATCAGTGCGAAAGATGCGGTTCAACGCTCAATGCTACCGATTTGATCAACCCAAAATCAACCATTACCGGCGAAACGCCCATTTTAAAAACTACCAAACACTGGTTTTTGCCACTGGATCAATACGATGCTTTTTTGCGCGAATGGATTTTGCAAGGACACAAAAACGATTGGAAACCCAACGTTTACGGCCAGGTAAAATCATGGTTGGACGATGGCCTCAAACCCAGAGCGGTCACCCGCGATTTAGACTGGGGCATTGATGTTCCGGTAGCAGGCGCCCAGGGCAAAAAACTCTATGTTTGGTTTGATGCCCCGATTGGTTATATCTCATCAACCAAAGAATGGGCGGCGCGCACGGGCAAAGATTGGGAGCCTTATTGGAAAAGCAACGACACCAAACTCGTCCATTTCATTGGCAAAGACAACATTGTGTTTCACTGTGTGATTTTTCCGGTCATGCTCAAAGCCGAGGGCAGCTATATTTTACCTGACAACGTTCCGGCCAACGAATTTTTGAATTTAGAAGGCAACAAACTTTCAACTTCAAAGAACTGGGCGGTTTGGCTACACGAGTATCTTTTGGATTTTCCGGGGCAACAAGATGCTTTGCGCTATGCACTTACGGCCAATGCGCCCGAGACCAAAGACAATGACTTTACCTGGAAAGATTTTCAAGCACGCAACAACAATGAATTGGCGGCCATTTACGGAAACTTCATCAACCGTGTGGTGGTTTTGACACATAAATACTTTGACGGAGTCGTTCCGCAGCCCAATGCATTTTCTTTAGCCGACGAGCAAGCCTTGAACGAACTCAAAGCTTATCCGGCGGTGATTGCCAGCTCAGTTGAACGCTACCGATTCAGAGAAGCGCTGGGCGAATTGATGAATGTAGCGCGTTTGGGCAACAAATATCTCGCCGACGAAGAGCCTTGGAAAGTATACAAAACCGACCCTGAGCGGGTAAAAACACAACTTTATGTAGCTTTACAAATTGCCACTGCTCTGCGTGTTTTGAGCGAGCCTTTCTTGCCATTTACTGCTGACAAATTGCATAAAATTCTGAATTTATCTGTTGTGCCTGCTTGGAATTCAATTAGCGAAAAACCAGAATCTTTAGCAGTTGGTCATCAGCTGGGCGCTGCCGAAATTTTGTTTCCACAAATTGAAGACGCACAAATTCAGCAACAAATTGACCGACTCGAAGCGACCAAAACGGCCAATCTTAGCCAAAACAAAACCATGACACCACAAAAAGAACTTGTATCGTTTGAAGACTTTGCCCAAATGGACCTCCGTGTAGGAACCATTCTCGAAGCTGAAAAAATGCCCAAAGCCAACAAACTTTTGGTCCTGAAAGTAGATACCGGCATTGATGTTCGCACCATTGTTTCGGGTATCTCCGAGAGTTTTTCACCTGAGGAAGTCATTGGTAAAAAAGTAACCGTATTGGTTAATTTAGCCCCCAGAAACCTCCGAGGCGTTGAGAGTCAGGGAATGATTTTGATGACCTCAGACGCTGCTGGAAAATTGGTTTTTGTGAACCCGGATGCTGAGGCAGAGAATGGTCAAATGATTAGTTAACCAATGAAAACAATATTTAATCTACTGTTGGTTTTATTTTCACTTTCTGTTTTTTCTCAGCAGGAAGTTACTGCACTGGATATAAATCTTTCTCCAGGAACTCAAGTTCTTGAGGTTACTCAAAAGAACCAAAAGCAGATTTCTCTGTTTTTTCATGGTGGCGGCAAAACAAAACTTTTAACACTCGACCAACAATTCAAAATCGCTGACTCGCTATCTGTAAACAACAGTAATGAAGTTCGATACGCTGATCTTATAGGTTACGGTTTGTCGGACAAAAACTACTTCTGCTATTTAGCCTCACAGAACAACAAAAATATATTTTGTCAACATTTTGATTTGAATTCGCATCAAGTAACCCTGAAATCTTTTCGATTAGAATTTGAAAAAGAAAAAATTTTGGCTAAAATTTCAATCGAAGATGTTTTTTTCATTGTTGCGTTAACAAAAAACTCAAGTTTGTTGAATTTGTATTCTTTTAAAAACGGGTTAATGGACAAAAAAACAATCGATTTGTCATCGAAGCGGTTTTTAGATCTAAACAATAAAGTAGCCAATCTTTGGGATATTATTTCAAAAGAAACTCCTTGTGAAGGGGCTTTTTACTTTCAAACCATCACAGATAAAAGTTTACCTTCTCTTGTGTTGAATGCAAATAAAAGAAAACTTTATGGCTATGATAACCAACTTATCTTCAGCCTAGATACCAACAGAAAGTTTACACAAACTTTTTCAGTCAACTTAAATGATTTTTCTGTCGCTCAGAAGGTGTATTCGCAACCATATTTTGAAGATAAAATCACCCAAGACGATAACCCAGAAACGTATTATTCGTCCCAATCTTCAACCTCTTTTTTATCTAAAAATCATTGTATACAAATGAGAATTGAGGATAAAATTGTGAAGTTATCGATTAAAAAGGTCTCCGGTGAAGAAATCAAAAGTCTCGAAATCAATTCTGGTCAAGAAGTCTCTTTTAAAAACTCTGAAATTTATATCGAAAAAAGTGATGCACAAAACTTGAAAACAATCGACAAACCCGATCAATTTGTTAAAAAGTTAAACGGCCTTAACGCAGCGGTTTCATTACAAGAGTCGAAAGACAAGTTTTTATTGACCTTGGGCGGTATGTCCTTTTTAGATTCAACTGATGGCGCCTTGATTGGCGGTATGATTGGCGGATTCACCGGTGCTGTTCTAGGCACTGCAATCATGTCTAATTCTTTGGCCAATGCTTCTACAGACATGGATTTTTATAAAAATCGAAAAGTCTTGTATACAAGCTGTCTTTTTGACAAAAGTTTAGACCATATAGACGGCCTGATTAAAACCACAGCTTTTGATGCTCTTCGCTTATTTGCTGAGAAAAATGCATCCGGAACAATTAAAATCGCTTTCAAAATGAATGATGATTTATACCATGGCTTTTACAATGCTGAAACCAAAAAGTATCTGTTATATCTATTCAGTAATTAAGTTATTCTCTTTGTTTAACCTATCGAACTTTTTTTGCTTATGAATGCAAAATCTTTAAAAGTAATCGCCTTCGACGCTGACGATACCTTATTTGTCAATGAACCTTATTTTCAAGAAACAGAACAAAAATTCTGTGCCTTGATGAGTGATTATTTGTCGCAACAGGGCTTGTCGCAGGAACTTTTTAAAACCGAAATTGCCAACCTAAGCCTCTACGGTTATGGAATCAAGGGTTATATCCTCTCGATGATTGAAGCAGCCATGAAAATTTCGAACAACACCATCTCTATAGAAATAGTTGAGAAAATCATTGAATACGGCAAAGAGTTACTCCAAAAACCCATTGAACTACTCGATGGGGTTGAAGACACTCTGAAAGCACTCGAAGGAAAATACAAACTCATAGTTGCCACTAAAGGCGATCTCAAAGATCAACAACGCAAACTGCACGATTCAGGTCTTGGCTCTTATTTTCATCACATTGAAGTAATGGCTGACAAACAAGAAATCAATTACCAAAAACTTCTCAAGCGCCTTGAAATTGAACCTCATGAATTTTTTATGATTGGAAACTCGCTTAAATCTGATGTTTTGCCGGTGTTGGCCATTGGCGGTTTTGCCGTTCACATCCCGTTTCATACTACTTGGGAACACGAAAAAATTAATCATAAAGTAGAGCATCCAAACTTCAAAACGCTTGAAAAAATTACTGATGTCCTTGATCTTTTATAACCCAATTTTTAAATTCAAGTCATCAAAAAAAGGGGTTATTTACCCAGCAAAAGCATATCCGTTAAAACTACTTCGGTAACAAACTTTTTGTCGCCATTTTTATCGTCATAACTGCGGTGTGTGAGTTTGCCTTCAACTGCTATTTGCGTCCCTTTTGAGGTATACTTTTCAATGATTTCAGCAGGTTTTCCCCAAGCAATTAAATTATGCCACTGAGTTTCCGTGATTTTCTCTCCTTTGTCGTTTTTGTAGGTTTCGTTGGTGGCCAGAGTAATTCTGGCGCGTTTCTTACCGGAATCTAATGTTAAAATTTCAGGGGCATTTCCGATGTTGCCAATTAATTGGACTCTGTTTCTTAATGCATTCATGGCGTGTAAAGATTTTTAAATTATTAAAATAAAATCAGCCCTACTTGAACTGTTTGCCAAAGTTGCCTTGTTTGTTTAAAACGATTCGGTTGTTAAATGTTTATTTTCGTTTGTAAGCGTTTACAATTGTTTGTCAAAACAAATAAATTCTTACATTTGACTGAGCCTAAAACTTTTAGAAGCTGTTTTTGGTAACTGTATTTGAACAGTCATCCCAATAGCCCCGGCAGTTTTGAGAAGAAATTTATTTTACACGCCATGAAAACTTGTTTAGAATGCCACGAAAGAGTCATCGGTCGTGATGACAAAAAATTTTGTAGTGATGGCTGCCGCAACAGCTACAATAATCGGATGAATAAAGACTGCAACAATTTGATGCGTAATATCAATCATCAGTTGCGTAAAAATTACCGGTTATTATTGGAATTTAAAACGGATGACGGAAGCAAAATCAATCAAACAAAACTGACCGCAAAAGGATTTGATTTTGATTTTTTCACCGGAGGAAGATTGACCAAAAAAGGCTACGTTTTTTTTGTCTATGATAAGGGGTATATTCTTTTGAAAAACGGCTGGTTGAAATTGGTGCAAACAACCCAAAAAACTTAACCGATATGAAAAAAAACTATGCGTCTCTGTGGGCAACTCTGTGGATGGGCACACTGCTCATTGTGATGTATTTGACAATGATGCCCAGGTGGGTATCGAGCTCAACAGACCTCAACGAATTTTCTACCGCAAAGGCTCTGGAGCACATCAACAATATGGCGCAAAAACCTCATTTTGTTGGCTCTGAAAATCACCAAATAGTAGTACAATACGTAGTTGATGAACTCAAAAAACTTGGATTAGAACCACAAATTCAACAGGGAATTACACTTACAGAATGGGGCAATTTGGTGCCTGCAAAAAACATCATCGCTCGAATCCCCGGATCTAACTCTTCAAAAGCCCTTTTACTTTTATCTCATTATGATAGCGCGCCACACTCATATTCACTAGGCGCCAGCGATGACGCTTCAGGCGTAGCCACCATATTAGAAGGCTTGCGCGCTTTTCTACATCAAAAAATTCCACACAAAAATGACATTGTTGTTCTATTTACCGATGCGGAAGAACTGGGGCTCAACGGTGCGGCACTGTTTGTTACCCAACACTCCTGGGCAAAACAAGTAGGTCTGGCTATTAATTTTGAAGCACGGGGCAGTAGCGGGCCAAGCTATATGCTCATGGAAGTCAACCGCGGAAACGCCGCGATGGTAGATGCTTTTGTACAGGCCAATCCGGATTATCCGGTAACTAATTCACTGATGTACAGCATCTACAAAATGTTGCCCAACGACACGGACTTGACCGTTTTTAGAGAGCAAGGTAAAATTCAAGGATTCAATTTTGCCTACATAGACAATCATTTTAATTATCATACTGCCCAAGATTCTTTTGAGCAAATTTCACCTCAAACTATAGAACATCAAGGCAGTTACTTAATGCCGCTTCTCAAATATTTTTCAAATGCTGATTTATCCAGATTAGATACTGCGACAGATTCGGTTTATTTTAACTCGCCCATTGGGATGTTTAGTTATCCTTTTTCATGGAATGTGGCTTTGGCATTTAGCGCCATGGCACTACTGATTACGTTGGTCTTTATCGGTTTAGGAAAACGCGTATTGAGCGGTCGCGAAATCGGAAAAGGAATGCTAAAATTCATTCTGTTGTTAATTATTGTGGGGGGAATTAATTATTTGGGATGGCAGTGGTTACTTAAATTATACCCACAATATCAAGACATTCAACAAGGTTTTCCTTACAATGGACACTACTACATGGCTGCCTTTGCCTTTATAAGTTTGGCTGTTGCGATGCTTTTTTATTTCAGAACCCAATCTGTCGGAAACCATTTCAATCAAAGTATTGCTCCGCTGAGCCTATGTATTATTATAGGAATTCTGTTGGCTTTCTATTTACCGGGAGCTGGGTTTTTGATGATTCCTTCTTTTTTTGGTTTGCTTATGCTGGCTTATTACATTTTGACACAAAGAACTCATCTGTTAATCAATGCCCTTTTGTGTATTCCGGCTATATGGATTTTGGCTCCGCTGATAACACAATTCCCGGTTGGATTAGGACTAAAAATGTTGCCCGGAAGCGCTGTTTTACTAACCTTGCTCTTTGGAATTCTACTTCCGTTGATGACCGTATATCAGAAAAAAATAAGATGGGCCGGATTCTTTTTATTGATTGGTTTTGGCTTTTTAGGGTGGGCGCACACCCGCTCTGATTACAAAACCAACTGTGCCAAACCCAACTCGCTTGTCTATTGGCAAGACCAAGAAAAGCACCGCGCTTATTGGGGAACTTACGACCAAAATCTGGATACTTGGACCCAAAGCTATTTAGGTCAAAATCCTGTAAAAGCCAACGTACTTAACCAACAACGTCTTTTCAGTAAATACGATTCCGATTTTACTTTTGCATCGCCTGCACCTTATAAAAATATTGCCGGTCCAAGCATTGAATTTCTCAAAGACTCTATTGCAGATGGGCGCAGATATCTACACATCAAAATCAGTCCCAACCGAAAAGTCAATCGCTATGATGTTTTTGTGCCTGAGAACATTCAGCTACATCACTTGACTGCCAATGGTGTGCGCAGAATTGGAGAAAACGGTTCTTTATACAAACGCGACGGTTCTCGCGTTTTAAGTTATTATGTGGTCGAAAACCAACCGTTAGAACTAACTTTTGATACAGAAATGCATGGCGCAATGAATATGGAACTGATGGAAAGTTCTTTTGATTTGTTGCAACATCCCGATTTTAAAATCAAAAAAAGAGAAAACTGGATGATGCCCATGCCATTTGTATTGACCGATGCTGTGATGATTTACCAGAAAATCAAGCCCTCTGCTGTGGCAACACCTCAGAAATTAGCCTTACCTTTAAGGCCTAAAATGGTGCAAGACTCCCTTAAAATGGCACAAGACACAACGTCGCAACACTAGACTAATTTCATGGAAAAAATCAGCATATTGGGGTGCGGATGGCTCGGAAGACCGTTGGCTGTTCAACTGCTCTCTGAAGGTTACCAAGTAAATGGCTCAACAACTAACCAAGAAAAATTAGCACCCCTCAAACAAGACGGCATCAATGCTTGGCTAATTAAAACTGAACCTTTGGGTGTTCTGGGTAATTGGAGTGATTTTGTTCAAAACGCTGATTGGTTGGTGGTAAATATTCCGCCGGGAATGAAAAAAAATGGTGCTGCATCCTTTGTGGCTTCAATGCATCAGCTCTGCAAAAAAATTGAGCAAAGCAACGTCAAGAAAATAGTCTTGGTAAGCTCAACCTCTGTTTTTGCCGACACCCCTCAACTTTTTACCGAAGATGATGTCCCTATTGCTGATTCAGAAAACGGCCAAGCTTTGTATCAAGTAGAACAACTCTTTCAAAAAATTCCATCGGCTTCCACAACGGTTATTCGTTTTGGCGGGCTAATTGGCGCGGATCGGCATCCAGTAAAATACCTTGCCGGAAAAACCGGAATTCCATCGCCTTTGGCCGCCGTTAATTTGATTCATTTAGAAGATTGTATCGGAATTATTTTGATGGTTATCAAGCAAAATATTTGTGGTGAAATTTTGCATGGAGTTTCGCCCTATCATCCGTCGCGGGTAGAATATTACACGCAAAAAGCAATTGAAATGGGTTTGCCTTTGCCTATTTTTGAGCCTAACAATATTCATTTAGGCAAAACCATCAACAGCAACCTACTAAGAGAAAAATTTGGCTATCTGTTTATCAAACCTGAATTGTAATTGAAACACAAAATCCAAAAAGCCATTAATAATCAAGTGAACAACATTGGTCTTCCTATATTGGCCTTATGTTGGGTAAGTTTTTTTTGGGGTACTACTTGGATTGCTTCAAAAGAAGGTGTCAAACACATGCCGGCCATGCAATTGGTGGCGATACGGCAGTTTTTGGGCGGATTGGCCTATGTGCTGTTTTTTATTGTCAAAAAAGAACCTTGGCCCCAACCCAAACAGTGGAAAACCATCTTAATTTTGGCTTTCCTCAATTTTGTGCTGAGCAACGGCTTGAGCACTTGGGGTGTTAAATACATCAGCAGCGGATTAGGCGCTATTCTTGGAGCTATATTTCCGATTTGGGTGGTTTTGATCAGCTTGTTTCGCGGAGAAAAATTACCCAAGCTTTCCATAATGGGTATGTTGATTTGCTTTTCGGGCGTTTGCCTTGTTTTCTCTGAACATCTTAAAGATTTTTTGCATCCGGACTTTAGGTTTGGAATTTTATTATCGCTTGCGGCTACGTTTACTTGGGCTTTTGGCATGTTGTACACCAAAAAGAAAGCAGCGAGTTTTAATCCATATTTTAGCTTGGGTTTGCAAATGCTGGTTTCAAGTATCTTTTTATTTTCAGTGATTGGCGCCACAGGAACAACGATTCCGCTGACTGAAATTCCGGCCATTTCTTGGTGGTCGATAGCTTATTTGGTGGTTGTGGGTTCTATACTAACTTTTGCCGCTTTTATTTATGCCTTACAAAAACTTCCGGCTGAAGTCAACAGCATTTATGCCTACATCAACCCGATTGTTGCTGTTCTTTTGGGTGCATTGTTATTTGGCGAACCACTAACTTTCTCTATCGTTTTGGGCGGAAGCATTCTTTTGGTTGGACTCTACACCGTAAATTATTCTTTGCGCAAACAAAAAAAGAATGCATAAAAAACCCCAGCTTTTGGCCGGGGTATTTGTTTACCAGATTTTCACTCGTTTGTCTGGAGCAATATACATTTTGTCTCCGGGTTTGATGTTAAAGGCTTGATAAAAAGCATCTACATTCAAAAGCGGAACATAACCTCTGAACTCTCCCGGTGAATGCGGATCTGTTTTTACCTGACTTTTAATGGCTTCTTCTCTTGATTTTGTGCGCCAAATGGTTGCCCATGATAAGAAAAATCTTTGCTCAGGAGTAAATCCGTCAATAAGTGCCGGTTTGGTAGTTTGCGATTTTAAATACAGTTGTAATCCGTCATAAGCAGCATTGACTCCGCCCAAATCTCCGATGTTTTCACCCAAAGTAAACTTCCCATCCACATGAACACCCGGAAAAGGTTCGAGTGCGCTGTACTGATCAGCCAATGCTTGACCCAATGAAGTAAATTGTTTTAAATCTTGTTCTGTCCACCAATCAGCCAAATTTCCTTTAGCGTCAAAACGCGCACCTGAATCATCAAACCCGTGCGAGATTTCATGACCAATAACTGCTCCGATTCCGCCATAATTGAGCGCTTCATCTACACGATAATCGTAAAAAGGTGGTTGCAAAATAGCCGCCGGAAATACGATTTCATTATAAGACGGATTGTAATAAGCGTTTACTTCTTGTGGTGCCATGAGCCACTCAGTTTTATCAACCGGTTTGCCCAGCTTATTGACATCTTTACGGAATTCCCATTTAGACAAATTGCGCATGTTATTAAAATAACTTCCTCCTTCATCTGCTGAACCAATGCTCAATGTTGCATAATCTTCCCATTTGTCGGGATAACCAATTTTAATGGTCATACTGTTGAGCTTTTCAATGGCTTTTACTTTAGTGGCTTGTGACATCCATTCAAGTTTGGCAATACGCGCTTGATAAGCTTTGATGATGTTTTTAATCATACGGCCGGCTTTTACTTTGGCTTCGGCCGGAAACATTTGCTGCACATATAATTTACCTAAAGCTTGCCCAATGTTGCCGTTCACTGTTTGAAGGGCTCGCTCGTCTAAAGGCCGTCTTTGCAACAAACCATTAAGTGTTTTTCCGTAAAACTCAAAATTGGCGTCTCCAATATTTTCAGCCAATTGACCCGCCGTTCTATTGAGCAATGCCCAACGCAAATAATCTTTCCATTGATCTACTTTTCCGTTGGCCAGAATATCTTGCAAGGCTTGCATGTATCGAGGTTGGGTTACAATTACCGTATCAACTTTGGTGATGCCTAATTTGGTGAAGTAGTTTTTCCAATCAACAGACGGAGTCATTTTTTGAATATCTGACAAGGTCATCGGATTGTATTGTTTGCGTGCGTCTCGACGTTCAACACGGTCCAATCTGGGTTGCGACATGGCTGTTTCAATTTCAAGAATCCCTTTGGCGCGCGCGCCCAAATTCTCACTAGATTCAGACATGATGAATGCAAGCATGCGCGCTACGTGGGCTACGTATTTGTCTCGTTTTTCTTGTGAATCTTTATCGGTCGAAACATAATAATCTCTGTCCGGAAGCCCTAATCTTCCCGGCATTAAACTAATGGAGTTTTTGTTGCTGTCTTTGTCATCGGCACCAATAGAAATTCCAAAAAATCCGGCCCCGCCTTCAGGTTGTAACTCAATGATAAAATTTTGTAAATCCTGAACGTTTTTGATGGCATCAATTTTATCCAAATAAGGCTTTAAAGGTTCAATTCCGGCTTTGTTGCGTGCTTCTACATCCATGATGGTTTTGTAAAGAGCAATGGCTTTTCCTTCGTCGGTATTAGATTTATACGATGGATTTGAAGAAGCTTCTTTGAGAATTTTAGCTACATCTTTATTGGTGTTTTCATAAAGTTCTTCAAATGAACCCCATGAGGTTTTGTCGTTGGGAATTTGGGTTTTGTCTAACCAAGCTCCGTTTACATACCGATAAAAATCGTCATTAGGACGCGTCTTTTTATCAAAATTATCCAGATCAATGCCCGGTTTGGATTTCTGAGTTTGCTGACCCTGAGATGCTTGCCCGATCAAAAGGCCCAAGGCAAGAATGAACAAGGTTTTTTGTGTATACTTTTTCATTTTTCAAAGTTTGGTTAAAGGTTACAAAACTATTCAATTTTTTAAATGCGCATAGGTCGGGTTTTCATACTTTTGTTACAAATTTCAAATTATGCTTGAATTCTTTAAAAAATTTCGAATTTTCTTCGGAATTATGGCGGTTATTTCTGCGATTTGTATCGCTCTTTTTTATCAAGCGCTCAAGCCAAAAAAAACACTACCCCTATTCAATCCGGCTGATGTGAACCCAGAAATGGTAGACAGCACAGTTCAATACATTAAAAAATACCACACCATCGCCGATTTTTCATTCATCAATCAAAACGGCAAAACCATCACTCAAAAAGACTACGAAGGGAAAATTTATGTGGCAGATTTTTTCTTCACTACTTGTGGCTCTATTTGCCCGATTATGACCCGAAATATGGTCGATGTGCAAAAAGCTTTTTTGAATAATCCAAAAGTGATGATTCTTTCGCATACCGTTATGCCGGATGTAGACAGTGTTCCGGTACTTAAAAAATATGCCCTTGAAAAAGGCGTGGTAGATGCCAAATGGAATTTAGTCACCGGAGACAAAAAAGATATTTACGCTATGGCGCGCAAATCATATCTGGCCGTGAAATTAGGAAAACCGTCAGAGCTTTATGATATGGTGCATACCGAAAATTTTGTTTTGGTTGACACAAAGCGCAGAGTTCGCGGCTTTTACGACGGCACCAAAAAAGAAGAAATCCAGCGACTTATTGACGATATCAACTGGCTTTGCACCGAGAAATAAAATTTTGATAAAACTGATTTTTATCATTTCACTTTTCTATTTAATCGTTACTTTTGCAATCTAAATTTAATCTAAATAAGACTTGCAAACCCATCTTTGTCATCTTAAAAAAGGCGAAAAAGCCATCATCAAAGATTTTGATGTTGAAGCTATTCCGCTCAAATTACTTGAGATGGGCTGTTTGCCGGGCAATTTAGTCGAACTCATTCAAGTGGCTCCTTTTGGCGATCCGCTGTATTTGAACATCAACGGCGCGCACGTAGCAATTCGGTTAGAAACGGCATGCATTATTGAAATTGATGGTCTTTAATCAGGCGTTATGAAAAGCAAACAAACCATCAATGTGGCGCTGATTGGCAATCCGAATACCGGAAAAACCTCCGTGTTTAATCAACTCACCGGACTCAACCAACAAGTCGGAAATTATCCGGGCATCACCGTCGAGAAAAAAGTCGGTTTTTGCAAACTTCCGGGCAACATCAAAGCCAACATTCTTGATTTGCCGGGCACGTACAGCCTCAACGCGAGTTCCATGGATGAGAATGTGGTCATTGAACTCTTGCTCAACAAAAACGACCAACTTTTCCCGGATGTGGCCGTAGTGATTGCCGATGTTGAGAACCTCAAACGCAATTTGTTGCTCTTTACCCAGATCAAAGATTTAGAAATTCCGACTATTTTGGTCATCAACATGGCCGACCGCATGCAATACAAGGGAATTTCACTTGATATTGCTGTTTTAGAAGAAAAACTCAAAACCAAAATTGCCCTCATCAGTTCGCGCAAAGGCATCGGTATTGAAGCTTTAAAAGAATTGATTGTTCGTTATAAAACGCTCTCTACCGAACCTTGTGTCAACGCTTCAAGTATTGATCCGGAGTATTTTGATCGCCTGCGAAGAACCTTCCCGAACCAATTGCTGTATAAACTTTGGCTCGTGATTACCCAAGATGTCAACTTTTTGAATTTGGAACGAAAAGAACTCGACAGCAATTTTACCCGTTCGCATTCAGATTTAAAAAGATTACAGCAAAAAGAAACCATCAAACGCTATCAGTTCATCAATGAAGTGCTCAAAGAAGGGCAGAAAATTGATACGGCCAACGCTAAAGATTGGCGCAGTAAAATTGATCGCGTACTCATGCATCAATTTTGGGGCTATGTGATTTTCTTTATGATTTTGGCCGTGATTTTCCAATCTATTTTTGATTGGTCGCAAATTCCGATGGATTTCATCGACACCTCATTTGCCGCGCTGAGCGCTTCAGCCAACCAACATTTGGCGCCGGGTGTTTTGACCAGTCTCATTTCTGAAGGTATTATTCCGGGCATTGGCGGCATTTTGATTTTTATTCCACAAATTGCGTTTTTGTTTTTGTTTATCTCTGTTTTAGAAGAAAGCGGTTACATGAGCCGTGTGGTTTTTTTGATGGACAAAATCATGCGCCGCTTCGGGCTTTCAGGCAAAAGTGTGGTCCCGCTTATCTCGGGCACGGCCTGTGCCATTCCGGCCATTATGGCCACGCGCAATATTGAGAACTGGAAAGAGCGCCTCATCACCATTTTAGTCACGCCTTTTACCACTTGCTCGGCGCGTTTGCCGGTATATGCGATTATTATTGCCTTGGTAATTCCAGACGAATATGTTTTAGGCATTGTCAATTTGCAAGGATTAACCTTGATGATTCTGTATTTGGTAGGCTTTGGTATGGCGATTCTCTCAGCTTATATTCTGAATAAAGTTTTAAAAATCAAGAGCAAATCTTACTTTGTGGTTGAAATGCCCAACTACAAACTTCCCCTGTTTAAAAATGTTTTCATCAATGTGGTCGAGAAAACCAAATCATTTGTTTTTGGTGCCGGGAAAATCATTTTGGCACTATCGGTGATTTTGTGGTTTTTGGGTTCACACGGTCCGGACAACGATTTTGAAAACGCAGCATCCATCGTTCAAAATAAATATCAAAGTAACGGCACATCCGTAGATGATACGGCGCTGGAGAATCATATTGCCGAATACAAACTAGAGCATTCCTACATCGGAATCGCCGGAAAACTCATCGAGCCGGTTATTCAACCTTTGGGATATGATTGGAAGATTGGCGTGGCCGTGGTGAGTTCTTTTGCCGCGCGCGAAGTTTTTGTCGGAACCTTGGCCACCATTTACAGCGTGGGCAATCAAGGCGATGAAGAAGCCACCATTAAAGAGCAAATGAAACGCGAGGTTCGCCCTGACGGAACGTCTACTTTTACCATGGCTTCGGGCGCATCACTGCTGTTGTTTTATGCTTTTGCCATGCAGTGCATCAGTACATTGGCCATTGTGAAAAAAGAAACCAACTCTTGGAAATGGCCTGTGATTCAGCTACTGATCATGAGCGGTTTGGCTTATTTAGTAGCTTTATCGGCTTATCAAACACTTCAGTAATGATTCAAGAAATTTTAGCTTATTTGATTTTGGCCACGGCAGTTTTGTTTTTGGCTAAAAAGTTTTTTTTCAAACCTAAAAAAAAGAAGAACTGCTCGAATGAAGATTGCGGTTGCCACTAATTACTGAATATCTACAAAAATAGAATAACTTTTAGGCAATGTTTTTACGCCTGATTTAGGTCTGGGAACCAAGTTCAAGCTTTTGATCTTTTCTACCGGAATGGCTAGCGTTTGTGCCAGCCAAGTTTTAATCTCATCCGTATTTTTGGCTGCAAAAGTTAAGACCTTTTCATCTGCCCATGCTCCGTTTTTATAGACTGAAACCAACACTTGCGCCTCGCCTGCCCAAATACATTCTGAACCTTCCGGGCAGCGTGCATCTGAGATGACTTCTTTGAGAAAAACCTGCGTGCCTGATTTTTTCAGTCCGGTTTTATAGGTAATTGAAAAATCTTGCAACTTGGCTTTTTTGTGTTTTTTCTGCGCCGATGCATTCATTACACACAAACAAAGCAACAAAAAAAACAAGCACTTATTTATCTTGAATAATTTTGACATAAAGGTTGTTGGCAATTTTATTAGAAATGACATGCGTTTGTTCATTAACTTGAACTTTTAAAGATAGGTCAAATTCTTCAATTGATACAATTTTAATCGACGTGCCCAAAGCTATTTTGTGGTTGTCCAGATATTTTAAAAACGCCGCTGACGAATCTTTCACGCCCACACATTGGCATGCTTGACCGGGCGCAACTTCAGACAACAACACTTTTTCAATGGCAATAATGTTGCCTTGTCGGTCCGGAATTGCGTCGCCGTGCGGATCACGTGTTGGGTTGCCCAAAAAATCATCGAGTTTATTGATGAGCTGCTCTGATTTGATGTGTTCGAGTTGTTCGGCAATATCGTGTACTTCATCCCATGCAAAATGCAATTTATCCACCAAGAAAAATTCCCACAACCGATGCTTGCGCACAATCATTTTGGCCGCGAGTAAACCTTGCTGGGTGAGTGAAACTCCTTGGTATTTTTTGTAGAAAATCCAATTTTTATCCGCCAGTTTTTTGAGCATATCGGTCACCGATGACGCTTTGGTTTCCATCTTTTCGGCAATGGCATTGGTACTCACCTCACTCTGATTTGATTGGGTGAGGTGATAAATGGTTTTAAGGTAATTTTCTTCTGAAAGCGTCATTTTGGTAGGCATTCGTTAATTGTTTTAAAACAAAAATAAATGTATTAATCTTGATGTTTGACCAAGTACAGCGGAATAGAAATCTCATGTCTCACTTTATCGACGGTTGTACCCAAAATCAAATCTTTAAAGGTATGATGCCCATGGGTTCCCATGATGAGCAAATCATACGAACCTTGATTGATGATGTTTGCAATGGCTTTGCCGGGCTTGCCAAATCCAAGTTTGGTCTGAACAGAAAAGCCTTTACCCGATAACATCTCATAATATTCATGCAAAAGTTTTTCATCGACTGTGGTCTCGTGGTCAATAATATCTTTGCCGTACATCATCGCGCCCACGGTTTCTACAATATGAATGAGTGTATATTCTGCGTCTTTTCCGCCCAAATCAAAAGCGTGTTGCAAGGCTCTTGAATCGGCCTGAGAAAAATCAACCGTAACGGCAATTTGCTTGCGCACATAATTTTTGTGGGTATCAATGGTCAAGGATAAATGATGCGGCGAATGGTTGAATGTGTTTTGTTTTGCTTTCGAGAAAAACGGTTTGAAAACGATGTACAGTAGCAAAACCAAAAAACCTATAGCGACCGGAACTACGGTAAAAACAAGTAAAGTCGGGTTTTGAGAAGTCATGAGCCAATTCGAGATTTCGTCATACACCAATCGAACGTTGAGTGAAACTATAATCAAAGCTACTACCCACGAAGCAATTTGCGTGATTTTGCCAATTTGAAAACCTTTCATTTTGACCGGATCGCTCACAAAATGAATCAACGGAATAATCGCAAAACCCAACTGCAAACTCAAAATTACTTGGCTTAAAATGAGTAATTTTCCGGTCACGGCCTCGCCAAAAACCACAATGGCAATTACCGCGGGGACAATGGCAATCAAACGCGTGATGATGCGGCGCACCCAGGGCTGAATGCGCAAATTCAAATAACCTTCCATGATGATTTGCCCGGCGAGCGTTCCGGTAATGGTAGAGCTTTGTCCGGCAGCAATTAAGGCTACCGCGAATAAAATGGGTGCCCATTCTGAACCCAACATCGGAGCCAATAATTTATGCGCATCTTGAATTTCACTCACTTCATAAAGTCCGTTGTTGTAAAAAGCGGCCGCTGCCAAAATTAAAATCGCAGCGTTCACAAAAAAGGCCAAGTTGAGCGCGATGGCACTGTCAATAAAATTGTATTTAAGTGCTTGACGAATGCCCTGCGGATTGCGATTGAATTTACGGGTTTGCACCAGCGATGAATGCAAGTACAAATTGTGCGGCATCACCGTAGCACCAATGATTCCAATAGCAATGTACAAAGCTGCTTCATTGGGCAAACTCGGAATCAAGCCCGAAGCCATTTTCCCAAGTTCGGGCTGTGCAAATATCATTTCGGCGATGAATGAAAGGCCAATGATCATGATGAGCGCAATGATAAAAGCTTCCATTTTTCGGATGCCTTTATGGATCAAGAACAACAGTAAAAAAGTGTCTAAAACGGTAATAATCACACCTTGAATCAGCGGTAAACCAAAGAGCAAATTAATCCCAATGGCCATACCGAGCACTTCGGCCAAATCACAGGCCGCAATGGCAATCTCAGCCAAAAAATACAGAATATAATTGATAAACGGAGCATACGTCTCGCGAGAAGCTTGTGCCAAATCGCGCTGGGTAACAATGCCCAAACGCGCACTGAGGCTTTGCAGCAAAAGCGCCATAACATTGCTCATGAGCAACACCCAAATAAGTGTATATCCAAACTGACTCCCACCCGCAATATCGGTGGCCCAATTGCCCGGATCCATATAACCGACGCTGATCATATAAGCCGGGCCTAAAAAAGCAAGAATGCGCCGGAATCCGGTTCTTTTCTGATCAGTCATTACTGACTCATTGACCTCTTCTAATGACTTACTCATGGTAGTTTTTTGACAAATATATAAAGTTTAATTTGTTTCGAGTAAATATTTTTTTAGGTTTGTCTAAATTTAATTTTATGAACAGGCTAAACGTTTTGCTCTTTTTGATTTCAATGAATCTTTGGAGCCAATCACCCATTCAATGTGACCGGCCCGATCAAACCGAAACGCCTTTTACCGTGCCCAAAGGTAGATTTCAAGTTGAGTCAGGCTTTAGTTATAAGAAGAATGTAGACCAACACAACTACAGTCTACCATCGACTTTGTCTAAATATGGTTTAACCGAACAAATTGAATTGCGGCTTATTACCGAATGGAACATTGAAAATTATCCAGAGGAACATCTTTCAGGTTTGCAACCTATTCAACTGGGTTTTAAAATCAACTTTTGCGATGAAAAAAACGCACGCCCCAAAACTTCTTTGATTGCGCATGTGGTGATGCCCAAAATAGCTTCTACTGATTTTAAAGCAAATCATCTCGGTCCGAATTTTCGTTTGACCATGCAACACACGCTAACAGATAAATTGAGTTTGGGCTACAACTTGGGCGCGCAATGGAACGCTGATGATTTGCGCAGAACCTGGCTGTATACGGCTACTTTGGGCTATAGCTTAAGCAAAAAGTTAGGTTGTTATGCTGAAGTCTTTGGGTTCGCACCACAATTTGAATCGGCCAATCACAGCATGGATGGCGGATTTACTTATTTGATTTCGGATGATTTTATGTTAGATTTGTCTGCGGGCAAACGCATCGCCGGCGTAACCGCTGAGTATTACACGGCTTTAGGCGTTTCATTTAGAATTTGATGCAGCATTATCACTACATATTTACCGGTTCGGGTTTGGCGGCGCTGATGACCGTTTACGAAATGTTGCAAGATGAATTTTATCACGACAAACACATTTTGCTTTTGGATGCCGATGCCAAAAAAACCAACGACCGAACTTGGTGTTTTTGGGACAACGAAAATCATTTTGAAAAACTAACCCATCGCGTTTGGCCCAAAGCTTTGTTTGCCGATGAACATTTTAGCCGCACTTTTGACTTGGCGCCTTACCAATATAAAATGTTGCGCGGCGCCGATTTTTATCGGTTTGTTTTTGATGAAATACAAAAGCATCCGAACATTCATTTTGCGCAAGAAACCGTCGTTGATTTTGCGCAAATGGGGCAACATTGCGCGGTAAAAACGCATAACAGCAGCTACACCTGCAACTACATTTTCAATTCGATTTTTCGACCGGAAAGGGTTGTCGCACAACAAAAATATCCGCTCGTACAACAGCATTTTATGGGCTGGCTTGTCAAAACCAAACAACCCGTTTTTACGCCAGATTGCGTGACTTTTATGGATTTTTCGGTGGCGCAAAAAGGCAACACTCGTTTTATGTATGTTTTGCCGATGTCTGAAAATGAAGCTTTGGTAGAATATACTTTGTTCTCGGCTGATTTGCTCGAAAAACAAGCCTATGAAACCGAAATAAAGGCTTATTTAGAAAAACTCGGCGCCGCTGAATTTGAAATTCTTGAAACCGAGCAAGGCAACATTCCGATGACGTGTTACCCGTTTTGGAAACACAACCAAGAGCGCATTTTGCACATAGGTTCTGCCGGCGGTTGGACCAAAGCCAGTACCGGTTATACTTTTAAAAATACACTCAAAAAATCAAAGCAACTCGCGCAGTTTTTAAAATCTAAAACTGATTTGCGCGCCTTTCACAAAAAGAACCGTTTTTGGTTTTATGATTTGTTGCTGATTGATATTTTGTACCACAAAAACCAAATCGGCAGCCACATTTTTGCGCGCATGTTCCGCCGCGGCCAAGTCGAACCGATTTTTAAATTTCTCGATGAAGAAAGTTCATTCGCCGAAGATTTGAACATTATTTGGCGCTGCCCGAAACGCTGGTTCATCATCGCGCTCGTGCATCGGATTTTTAAATAATACACAGACGATTTATAACAAATCTTTATCATTTCTGGCCCAACCGCATCTGAAAAACTTTGTACTTTTGCCGAGCATAACTTAAGATAAAAATCCTATGTATCCAGAAGAAATGGTCAACCCGATGCGTGCTGAACTTACAGACGCCGGTTTTCAGAATTTATATAGCGCTGCCGATGTTGAAAACGCTTTGAAACAAGCCGGAACTGCTTTGGTGGTTGTGAACTCTGTTTGCGGATGTGCCGCGCGTAATGCACGCCCCGGTGCGAAAATGAGTTTGAGCGGAGCTAAAAAACCAGACCAATTGATTACGGTTTTTGCCGGCGTGGATAGAGAAGCGGTTGATGCTGCGCGTCAGCATATGTTTCCGTTTCCGCCTTCGTCCCCTTGTATGGCTTTGTTTAAAGACGGAGAGCTCGTTCATATGTTAGAGCGCCATCATATTGAAGGCCGTCCGGCTGAGATGATTGCCGAAAACCTCATGGACGCTTACGCAGAATTCTGCTAAAAAAGCCTTTTTTGAAAAACCAAACCCCAGCTGAGTGTTGGGGTTTTTTTATGGACCAGATTTGCGTGAGGGATCTGCCTGCCGGCAGACAGGTGGTCAGCAGGCAGGCTTGCACCGCGAACAGCCCGACCTGCAGGGGCACGCCCAAAACCTTTGGCTCATTGAAATAAAAATGTACCTTTGCCGGCGAATTCCGCCAATGTGAATTCAGATATCTCACTTAATACGTTTATAGCATGCAACTGTACAACACATTAAGCGCAGAAGAAAGAGCCCGACTCATTGACGAGGCTGGGCAACAACGCCTCACGTTGTCTTTTTATGCGTATGCCAAAATTGAAGATCCCAAAAAATTTCGCGACGATTTATTTGTAGCTTGGAATGCGCTCGATGCGCTGGGCCGAATTTATGTAGCCCATGAAGGCATTAATGCGCAAATGAGCGTTCCGGCCGACCATTTTGAGGCTTTTCGCGCAACCTTAGAAGTTTATGATTTTATGCGCGGCATTCGTTTGAATGTGGCGGTGGAGCAAGACGATCATTCGTTTTTGAAGCTCACCATCAAAGTGCGTCACAAAATTGTGGCCGACGGTCTGAGCGATGAAACTTTTGACGTAACCAACAAAGGTGTGCATTTGAACGCCCGAGAATTCAATGCGATTTTAGACGACCCCAATACGATTGTGGTTGATTTTAGAAATCACTACGAAAGCGAAGTCGGGCATTTTAAAGGCGCGATTACCCCGGATGTTGAAACCTTTCGCGAGTCATTGCCCATCATCAACGAGCAACTCAAAGATTATAAAGAAAATAAAAACCTAGTGATGTATTGCACGGGTGGCATTCGTTGTGAAAAAGCCAGTGCCTATTACAAACACCAAGGTTTTCAGAAGGTATATCAGCTCGAAGGCGGCATTATCAATTATGCCAAGCAAATCAAAGAAGAAGGTTTAGAGAGCAAATTTATCGGGAAGAATTTTGTGTTTGACCACCGTTTGGGCGAGCGCATTACCGATGATATCATTGCACAATGCCACCAATGCGGCGCGCCTTGTGACAACCATACCAACTGCGCCAATGAAGCTTGTCATTTGTTGTTTATTCAATGCGACAGTTGTATGGCCACTATGGAAAACTGCTGTTCAACTGAATGTCAAGAGTGGATTCATTTGCCTATGGACGAGCAAATTCGCCGCAGAAAAGGTTTGCAAGTGGGCAATAAAATTTTTAGAAAAGGAAAGTCTGAAAATTTAAAATTCAAACATTCGGGTGCACTTTCGGCTACTCCACTGGCCAAAGCGCCGAGCGATATTCGTCAGAAAATCAAAGTCAAAAAAACCTTGTTGGGCAAAGTCGAGCATTATTTTGTCAAGGCCTGCGTTGGTTTGATCGAGCTGCAAAACGGTTCGTTGCAAATAGGCGATACCATTGTTATTTCGGGGCCAACCACCGGAGAACAAACCCTGACTTTATCAAAATTTAAAGTCAACGGACAAGAAAACACCTCAGCACAAACCGGAGATAAAGTAACTTTTGAAGTGCCTTTTAGAGTGCGTTTGTCTGATAAAGTTTATAAAATCATAGGCTAATGACAAGCTCAGGAAAAATTGAACTCATGGCGCCCGCCGGGAACTTTGAGTCGTTACAAGCCGCCTTAGATAACGGCTGTGATTCGGTGTATTTTGGGGTAGAACAACTCAATATGCGCGCTCGAGCAACGGTTAACTTTACCTTAGAAGATTTGCCCGAGATTGCCCGTCGTTGCAACGAGAAAAACGTGCGCACTTACCTTACGCTCAACACGATTATTTACGACCACGATTTATCCATTGTCAAAACGCTTTTGACCCAAGCTAAAGAAGCCGGTATTACTGCGGTGATTGCTTCAGACCAAGCCGTGATTGCCTCGGCGCGTAGTTTGGGCATCGAAGTGCACATTTCAACCCAGCTCAACGTCACCAATGTCGAGACGGTCAGGTTTTATAGTTTGTTTGCCGATACGATGGTTTTATCGCGCGAATTGAGTTTGCGTCAAGTAAAGAAAATCACCGAAACTATTGAAAAAGAACAAATCAAAGGCCCGTCAGGCAACTTGGTGGAAATTGAAATTTTTGGTCACGGCGCCTTGTGCATGGCGGTTTCAGGAAAGTGTTACCTGAGTCTGCATGCGCATAATTCTTCGGCCAATCGCGGAGCTTGCAAGCAAAATTGTCGAAAAAAATACACGGTCATTGATCAAGAAAGCGGTTTTGAAATTGAAATCGACAACGAATATATGATGTCGCCCAAAGATTTGTGTACGATTGATTTTTTAGATCAAATCATTGATGCCGGCGTTCAGGTTTTGAAAATTGAAGGACGCGGACGCGCTGCCGATTATGTAGCCGCTGTAACACGGACGTATCGCGAAGCTATTGATGCGATTTACGACCAAACCTACACCCAAGAGCGCATCAAGTCTTGGATGGAAACACTTTCAACGGTATACAACCGTGGTTTTTGGAGCGGTTATTATTTGGGTCAAAAACTCGGCGAATGGAGCGACAATTCGGGTTCAAACGCCACGCAGAAAAAAGTATATGTGGGCAAAGGCATGCATTACTTTGCCAAATCGGGTATTGCCGAATTTAAAATTGAAGCGTACGACATCAAAAAAGGCGACCGAATGCTCATTACCGGGCCTACTACCGGCGCACAAGAATTTGAGCTCGACGACTTTTTGGTCAATGATGCCGAGGCCGACAAAGCAGGCAAAGGCGATAGTTGTACGTTTAAAGTTCCGTTTCGCATTCGCTTGTCGGACAAACTCTATAAAATGGTTGAAGCCTGATGGTGATTGTTACTTTACAACGCGATAAATGCATTGGTTGTAACTACTGTGTAGAAATGGCACCCGGGCAATTTCAGATGTCGAAAAAAGACGGAAAATCGGTGCTGTTGAAAGCAGTCAACAACAAAGGATTTCACACACTCAAATCGCCCGACCACAGCATGGAAGAAGCTTGCTTTTTGGCCGAAAAAGTTTGCCCGGTGAATATTATAACAGTAAAATCAACCTAAAAATATTCTTTAAAAAAAGTCTGAAACCATGAGAATCAGACTTTTTTTATGCCTTCTTATCCATTTTTATTTGGCCTGCGCATTACCGAAAAAATACTATCTTTACCCTCGAAACGTTTGTGAAAAGTAGTGGCACGGCCACGATCAATATATATTCAATTTATGGCATGTAACAGTTGTTCCACCGCTGACGGCTCTGCGCCGAAAGGGTGTAAAAATAATGGGACTTGCGGCACCGATAGCTGCAACAAACTAACGGTTTTTGATTGGCTTTCAAACATGAGTTTGCCGGGTGGTCAAGAACCTTTTGATTGTGTTGAAGTTCGTTTTAAAAACGGACGCAAAGACTTCTACCGAAACACCGAAAAACTCACTCTGAGCATTGGCGACATTGTGGCCACCGAAGCTTCGCCGGGGCATGACATTGGTATTGTTACCCTGACCGGGGAATTGGTGCGTGTGCAAATGAAGAAAAAAGGCGTTCCTCCCGAAAGCCCTGAAATCAGCAAGATTTACCGCAAAGCTTCGCAAAAAGACATTGATGTTTGGTCAGCCGCGCGCGATCGAGAAGAACCCATGAAAGTGCGCGCCCGAGAATTGGCCATTGCACACAAACTCGAGATGAAAATTTCAGACATTGAATTTCAAGGCGACGCGTCAAAAGCTACTTTTTATTATACCGCCAATGACCGCGTTGACTTTAGAATGTTGATTAAAGATTTTGCCAAAGAATTCAGCATCCGCATCGAGATGAAACAAGTTGGTTTTAGACAAGAAGCTTCTCGTTTGGGCGGCATTGGTTCATGCGGACGCGAATTGTGTTGCTCAACTTGGCTCACCGATTTTAGAAGTGTCAATACTTCAGCAGCGCGTTATCAGCAGTTGTCTCTTAACCCGCAAAAATTGGCCGGACAATGCGGAAAACTCAAATGTTGTTTGAACTACGAACTTGATACATATCTGGATGCATTACAAGATTTTCCGGATTTCGACACCAAATTACACACCGAAAAAGGCGATGCAACTTGCCAAAAACTAGATATTTTCAAAGGCCTGATGTGGTTTTCATATACTGATAGCCCGGCGGTTTGGCATATGCTCAACATTGAACAAGTCAAAGAAATCATAGCCGAAAACAAGCAGAAAAAGAAAGTGGCTTCGCTGGAAGATTTTGTAGTTGAAGTCATTTCAGAACCTACCCAAGATTTCACCAACGCCATGGGTCAAGAAAGTTTGACGCGTTTTGACAAACCCAACCGCAAACGCAAACCCAACAAAAAGAAAAAGCCAGCCGGTGAAGCGCGAAGCTCTGAAGCTCAGCCACAAGTGCAAGCCAATGATAATGCAGCTAGACAACCTGCAAGCCCAAATCAAAACGGAGGCGGAAATCGCCCTAAAAACAAACACCACAAACACAAAAAGAATCCGAACAGAAATGAGCCTAAAAACTAGTATTTTCTGTCTTTTGACATTAATTCTTCTTGTCTCATGCGATAAGAAACGAGTTTTTGATGAATATCACTCTGTGGGCAAAAGTTGGAATAAAGACACCATTGTGCGTTTTGAATTGCCCAAACTCGACACCAAAAAATCGTATAATTTGTTTTTAAATTTGCGCGGAAACAACGACTATCCGTATAACAATATTTTCTTGATTGTGTCATTGCAACAACCCAACAAAAAAACGGTGGTTGATACGCTTGAATATCAAATGGCCGACCCTGAAGGCAACTTGCTCGGCGATGGTTTTACTGATGTAAAAGAAAGTAAACTCGTCTACAAAGAAGGCATGCGCTTCATGCCTGGTTCTTATAAAGTAAGCATCAAACAAGCCGTTAGACAAACCGGTAAAGTGGCGGGTGTGGTGCAGCTTGAGGGTATTACCGATGTAGGATTCAGAATAGAAAAAACAAACTAAGCTTATGGCAACACAAAAACCTATGCCCGAGAAAAATCTGGAATATTACAAAAAGAAATTCTGGAAAGTTTATTTCTACACGCTCGGAGGTATTTTCTTGTTTTTCTTGTTTGCTTCTTGGGGCTTGTTCGGATCAATGCCTTCATTTGAAGATTTAGAAAACCCAGATTCAAACCTGGCCACCGAAATCATAGCCACTGACGGTGTAACCATTGGTAAATTCTACAACGAAAACCGCACCCCCATTAAATATGCTGATCTTCCGAAACACCTTGTTAATGCGTTAGTCGCTACCGAGGACGAGCGTTTTTACGAGCATTCCGGCATTGACGGAAGACGCACTTTGGGCGCTGCGGTCAAACTCGGTTCAGATGGTGGAGCCAGTACGCTGACCCAACAATTGGCTAAATTGCTATTCCACGGCGAAGGCTCGCGTTTCTTGCCGCTGCGTATCATTCAAAAAGCCAAAGAGTGGATTATTGCCATCAAACTCGAACGCCAATACACCAAAAACGAAATCATTGCCATGTATTTTAACAAGGCCGATTTTGTCAATACCGCGGTAGGTATTCGCTCGGCAGCCAAAGTATATTTCGGAAAAGAACCGCGCGATTTAACCGTTGACGAGGGCGCAATGCTCGTGGGTATGCTCACCAATCCGTCGTTGTACAATCCGGTGCGTCGATTGGAAAAAGTTCAAAAACGCCGCAATGTGGTTTTGGGCCAAATGGTGCGCAACGGATTTTTGAGCGAAGCCGAAAAGAAAACACTAGAACAAAAACCCATTGTCTTGCATTTTCAACCCGAAAGCCATACCGACGGAATCGGAACCTATTTTCGCGAGTATTTACGCGACTTCATGAAGAATTGGGCCAAAGAAAACAAAAAGCCCGACGGTGGTGAATACGATATTTACAAAGACGGTTTGAAAATTTATACAACCATTGATTCGCGCATGCAAACCTATGCCGAAGAAGCCATGAAAGAGCACTTGCCGAATTTGCAAGCCGAGCTCAGAAGTCAGCAAAAAGAAAACAAAAATGCGCCTTTTGTAAACATCTCTGACGATGAAACCAAAAAGCTCATGACCAAAGCGATGAAGAATTCAAGTCGCTGGAAAATCATGGCCGACCAAGGAAAATCTGAAGACGAAATTGTCAAATCATTCGGCGTAAAAACCAAAATGAAGGTCTTTACCTGGAAAGGCGAACGCGACACCGTCATGACACCGACTGATTCGATTCGCTACTACAAAAGCTTTTTACAAACCGGAATTATGGCTATGGAACCACAAACCGGACACATCAAAGTTTGGGTGGGCGGAATCAATTATAAATATTTCCAATACGACCACGTAGGTCAAGGAGCGCGCCAAGTAGGCTCAACCTTTAAGCCGTTTGTGTATGCTACGGCCATTGAGCAACTCAATATGTCGCCTTGTGATTCGATTATTGACAGTCCTTTTATGATCCACAAAGGTCGTCACCACGTAACCGAAGATTGGGAACCGCGTAACTCCGACAACCAATACCGCGGCATGGTCACCCTCAAAAAAGCTTTGGCGAATTCGATCAATACCGTATCGGCCAAGCTCATTGACAAAGTCGGCCCTGAAGCGGTGGTTGATTTGACCAAAAAACTTGGGGTCAAATCAGATATTCCGGTACAACCATCCATTGCGCTCGGCGCTGTTGAAATCACGGTGGAGGATATGGTTGCGGCCTACAGTACCTTTGCCAATGAAGGTGTGTATATCAAACCGCAATTCATCACGCGCATCGAAGATAAAAACGGAGTTGTGGTTTATGAGCCAACCCCGGAATCGCATGATGTACTCAACAAAGACATTGCTTTTGCGGTGATTAAATTACTCGAAGGAGTTACCGAAGGCGGTTCAGGAGCTCGTCTGCGCACACAAGGCGGAGGCAACGGTTACAACCGCGTGACCGGATATCCGTATGTGTTTACCAATCCGATTGCCGGAAAAACCGGAACCACACAAAACCAATCAGACGGCTGGTTTGTGGGTATGGTACCCAATTTAGCCACCGGCGTTTGGGTGGGTTGTGAAGATCGTTCGGCGCGCTTTAAAGGTATCACCTACGGACAAGGTGCCACGGCAGCACTGCCCATTTGGGCTTTGTTCATGAAAAAATGTTATGCCGATTCATCGCTCAACGTTTCAAAAACTGACTTTGAACGACCTCCTAATTTATCGATCAAGGTTGATTGTTGGGCTCCGGTCAAAGACACGACTGATACTGAGTTTGAACAAAACACCGATGAATTCGGAATATAAATTCAAAAAACAATCTAAGCATACGCTATGATCAATAAAAAAATACATACAGTTCAAGAAGCTTTAGAAGGCATTCAAGACGGAATGACCTTAATGCTCGGCGGATTTGGTTTGTGCGGAATTCCCGAGAACAGCATCGCCGAACTCGTGCGCAAAGAAACCACCAACCTCACCTGTATTTCCAACAACGCCGGTGTAGACGATTTTGGATTGGGCTTGCTTTTGCAGAAAAAACAAATCAAAAAAATGATTTCGTCTTATGTAGGCGAAAATGCCGAATTTGAACGGCAGATGCTTTCAGGCGAACTCGAAGTTGAACTCACGCCGCAAGGAACTTTGGCTGAAAAATGTCGTGCAGCACAGGCCGGAATTCCCGCTTTCTATACGCCTGCCGGTTACGGAACCGAAGTAGCCGAAGGCAAAGAAACCCGCGAATTCAACGGAAAAATGCACGTCATGGAACTCGCTTACCAAGCCGATTTTTCAATTGTCAAAGCTTGGAAAGGCGACGAGGCCGGAAATCTTATTTTTAAAGGAACCGCACGCAACTTCAACGCGGTGATGGCCGGCGCAGCCAAAATCACCATTGCCGAAGTAGAGGAATTGCTTCCGGTGGGTGCGCTTGATCCGAACCAAATTCACATTCCGGGCATCATGGTGCAACGCATCTTTCAAGGTGAAAAATTTGAGAAAAGAATCGAACAACGCACCGTCAGACAAAAATAATTATGGCTTTAGATAAAAATCAAATTGCAAAACGCATTGCCCGCGAAGTCAAAGATGGCTTCTATGTCAATTTGGGTATTGGCATTCCAACGCTTGTGGCCAATTATGTGCGTACCGATATTTCGGTTGAATTCCAGAGTGAAAATGGCGTTTTGGGCATGGGTCCGTTTCCGTATGAAGGCGAAGAAGATGCCGACATCATCAATGCCGGAAAGCAAACCATCACTACTTTGCCGGGTGCGAGTTTTTTTGATTCGGCTTTTAGCTTTGGTATGATTCGCGCACAAAAAGTTGATTTAACCATCCTCGGCGCGATGGAAGTTTCTGAAAACGGCGATATTGCCAACTGGAAAATTCCCGGAAAAATGGTCAAAGGTATGGGCGGCGCGATGGATTTAGTAGCCTCGGCCGAAAACATCATCGTCGCTATGATGCATGTGAACAAAGCCGGCGAAAGCAAAATCCTTAAAAAATGTACGCTTCCGCTTACCGGCGTAGGCTGTGTGAAAAAAGTAGTAACTGAACTCGCCGTCATGGAAATCACTCCGAATGGATTTAAACTTTTAGAGCGTGCTCCGGGTGTTAGCGTTGAAGATATTATTCAAGCCACTGAAGCGCAACTGATCATTGAAGGTGATATTCCTGAAATGACGATTGATTAAAAATAAAAATCACTTATATAAGCCACCCATGCATGACCCAGTTGTGTATTTGTGGCTCTTTTTATCCTATGAGTTTCCCAAAAGTCATTCTAAAAGCCGGAAAAGAAAAATCTCTGCTGCGCCGCCATCCGTGGGTGTTTAGCGGAGCTGTTTACGGTGTAAGTCGCGATATTGAAGACGGCGAAATGGTGGAAGTAGTCGATGCCCAAAACACGCGCTTAGGCCATGGCTATTTTTCAGACAAAGGCAGCATCGTTGTGCGCTTACTTACTTTTGGCGAAGAGGCATTTACCGCCAACTTCTGGAGACAAAAACTCCAAGCGGCTTGGGAAATGCGTCGTGCAATTCTTGACTTTGCACAAACCAACGCTTTTAGAGTCATTCATGGCGAGGGCGACGGAATTCCGGGATTGATTGTTGATTTTTACAACAACCATTGGGTTTTGCAAGCGCATTCAAGCGGTGTTTTTCAGCAAATGCAAGTCATTGCCCAGGCTATTGAGCAGGCTTTCCCGGAGCATTGCCAAACGGTGTATTGCAAAAGCAGCGGCACTTTGCCCAACACCGGAACCGACTTTTTTTTAAAAGGAAACACACCTGAAACCATTGCCCAAGAAAACGGCATTTCGTTTCATGTGAATTGGGTCGAAGGACAAAAAACCGGATTCTTCCTCGATCAGCGCGACAACCGAAAATTGTTGGGCTTGTTCTCAAAAAACAAAAAAGTACTCAACACTTTTTGTTATACCGGCGGCTTCTCGGTCTATGCCATGCAGGCCGGTGCAGAACTCGTAACCTCGGTGGATATTTCACAAAAAGCGGTTGATTTGGCCACCAAAAATATGGACCTCAATTTCCCAAAAGCCCAACATTCAGCAGTGGCCTCGGATGTTTTTGAGTTTATGCGTACCCACGCCCAACAATACGATGTAATAGTGCTTGATCCGCCGGCTTTTGCCAAAAGCATCAAGAGCAAACACACCGCTACCCAAGCCTACAAAAGGCTCAACGTGGCCGGCCTCAAAGCCTTGGCACCCCAAGGAATCCTCTTTACGTTTTCGTGCTCGCAAGTCATTGACGATGTGCTTTTTTACAATACCGTAGCCGCGGCCGCCATTGAAACCGGGCGCAACATTCGCGTGCTGCACAAACTCACCCAAGGCCCCGACCACCCAACCAACATTTACCATCCTGAAGGCCATTATTTAAAAGGCTTGGTCTTGTATGTTGAATAGCCCTTGTTGCTTTTTTAGAAGCGAAACATCCGCGTTTTCAGAAACTTTAGTCCTGTGCTCGGCCGTCGCTTTTTCGCTGCGCTGCAAGAGCTCCAACAAGGCCTCGCTCAGGGCTAATGAGAAAATTTAGTGTTTCATTGAATACGTCGCCCGCGTGAGTGATGGCAGCTAGGTGCCCTGCCTGACGGCAGGCAGGCTTGCACCGCGAACAGCACGACCCGCAGGGGCACGCCCCAATAAAAAAGCCTCTGATGAAAGAGGCTTTTATACTTAACTGAATTTTATTTTAGTGGCTCAAGGCGGCAAAAAAATCGTTGCCTTTGTCATCGGTAATAATGAAGGCCGGGAAATCTTTGACCTCAATTTTGCGCACGGCTTCCATACCGAGTTCTTCAAAATCAACCACCTCAACCGATAAAATGTTTTCTTTGGCGAGAATGGCCGCCGGGCCGCCAATAGAACCCAAATAGAATCCGCCGTAGGTTTTGCAAGCATTCATGACTTCTTTTCCGCGGTTGCCTTTGGCCAACATAATCATGCTGCCGCCGTACTTTTGGAATTCCTCTACATACACATCCATACGTCCGGCCGTAGTGGGGCCGAAGCTTCCCGAGGGCATTCCGTCCGGAGTTTTGGCTGGGCCTGCGTAATACACCGGATGATTTTTGAAATATTCGGGCATGGGTTGTCCGGCATCGAGTAATTCTTTGATTTTGGCGTGGGCAATATCGCGCGCTACAATGAGCGTTCCGTTGAGTTTGAGTCGGGTTTTAATTGGGTATTGCGACAACTCGGCCAAGACTTCTTTCATCGGTCGGTTCAGGTTTACTACCACCGGTTCTTCCAGATGAGGCGCCACTGCCGGTAAAAATTGCGCCGGGTTGGTTTCGAGTTGTTCCAAGAAAATACCCTCAGCGGTAATTTTGCCTTTGATGTTTCGATCGGCCGAACACGAAACGCCCATGCCTACTGGGCAAGAAGCGGCATGGCGCGGCAAGCGAATCACGCGCACATCATGGGTGAGGTATTTTCCGCCAAACTGTGCTCCGATGGAACTTTCTTGGCAAATCTGCTGAATGCGCGCCTCCCAATCTAAATCGCGGAAGGCTTGACCGGCCATGTTTCCGGTAGTGGGCAAATGGTCGTAATAACCCGCAGAAGCTTTTTTAACAGCTGCTAAATTAGCTTCGGCAGAAGTGCCGCCAATAACGATGGCTAAGTGATACGGCGGACAAGCCGAAGTGCCCAAATCCATGATTTTCTCGCGGATGAATTCGTTTAAAGATTTCTCGTTGAGCAGTGATTTGGTTTTTTGATACAAAAAGGTTTTGTTGGCTGAACCGCCGCCTTTGGCCAGAAACAAGAATTCGTATGAGCTTCCTTTTTTGGCGTAAATATCAATTTGGGCCGGCAAGTTAGAGCCTGAGTTTTTTTCTTCAAACATCGAAATCGGAACAATCTGCGAATAGCGCAAATTTCGGTTCTGATAGGTGTTGAAAATGCCGCGTGAAAGCCACTCAGCATCGTCGGCACCGGTATATACGTTCTCGCCTTTTTTGGCCATAACAATCGCGGTTCCGGTATCTTGACACGAAGGCAATTCTCCGCCTACCGCGACTACTGCGTTTTGCAATAAATTGTAGGCCACAAATCGGTCGTTGTCGGTGGCTTCAGGATCGTCAATGATGTTGCGCAGTTTCTGAAGGTGTGAAGAACGCAGCATGAACGAAACGTCTTTGAGCGCTTCTTCGGCCAAAAGTTCTAATCCTTTCGGATCAACGGTGAGGATTTCTCGGTTGCCTAGTTTTTCAACTTTGACAAAATCAGAAGTGAGTTTTTTATACGGGGTATCGTCTTGTAAAATCGGATAAGGATCTTGATAGATAAAGTCCATTTGTGTTGCATTTTAAGTTACGTAAAGGTATGAAAAAAGCCCTGAAGCAAAAGTATGTTTCAGGGCGTTTGTTGCTTATTTGCTATAGATTTTTAGAAAAACCATCCGGCCACCAAAACCGCCGCCAACACACAAATAAAATCAACCAAGAGCATCGTGCTCAATGTATAGCGCGTGTTTTTGATGTTGACCGAACCGAAATAAACGGCTATCACATAAAACGTGGTTTCGGCGCTGCACTGAAAAATACAGACAAGTCTTCCGGTAAAAGAATCCGGGCCAAAGTTGCGCATGGCATCAATCATAAAACCGCGCGAACCGCCCGAGCTAAACGGACGCAACATGGCTACCGGCAATGAATCGGTGATTTCTTTGGTAACACCGATGTGGGCAAAAACAAACGAAATTCCGTTGCTGATGATTTCAAAGAGTCCACTGTTGCGGAAAAACGAAATCGCCGCCAACATCGCCAAAACATACGGGAAAATCTTCACCCCGGTATGCATCCCGTTTTTAGAACCTTCGACAAAAGTGTCAAAAATGGTAGTGTTTTTTTGGGTAAACTTTCGTTCGTTGGCAAACGAAAAAATAAGCGTTGCGCCTATGATGGCCACGAGCATCAAGCCCGATAAATTCGAGGTAAAAAAGCTTTTCCCGATCAAATCTAGCCCGTTGATATACAACAACAAACCAACAATCGCAGCCACCACCGTCATGATAGAAACCAACAAAGTCGCACTCAAGAAATTAATGCGCTGACGAATGCCCACAATAATCAAAGCAGCAATGGTTCCGATAAACGAAGTAATGATACACGGCAGCATCACATCAGCCGGATTGGTCGCATTTTCGGCAGCGCGATAGCCAATAATCGAGGTGGGAATCAAGGTCAAACCCGCCGCATGCAAACACATAAACATAATTTGTGCATCGCTGGCTTTGTCTTTATCCGGATTGATTTCTTGCAATGATTCCATCGCTTTGAGCCCGAAAGGCGTTGCGGCCGAATCGAGCCCCAAAAAGTTCGCGGCAAAATTGAGCGTCATATACGAGATAGACTCATGATTTTTGGGCACCGACGGAAACACTTTAGCAAAAATCGGACTGAGTTTTTTGGCCATTTTCTCAGAAGCGCCTGAAACAATCAGCAGTTCCATGAGCCCGCAGAAAAAGGTCAAATAAGCCAACAACGGCAAGATCAAATCAAGGAGCGTGTTTTTGCATGTCGGCAACAAACCGTCGGCTTTTTGAAAACCGCTGTACACTTTGACCGTTTGGTTTTTATATACATAAGTCGTGTCGGCATCTGCCGCGTTTTTATTGATGATGATGGTTTGGTCCGGTGCCTTTTCAATGCTGTCGCGCAATAAAATAGGCAGCTGATTTTTGTATTTCTCGGCAATGAGCACCGGATCATCTTTCTTTCCGTTGAGCACATAATCAATGGTGTATTGACTTCCGGAGCTTAGGCTGACCACCACAAAAAGAATCGATGAAATAAAAATCACCAACCAAAATCTACTTAAAACCATGTGTTTGTTTTTTGGTAAAAATAACTAAATAGAATTTCAGACGTGCAAAATTTCGTCGTCGATGAGCAAATCTTCACGACGCAAACGCAAAAAAACCTGCGCCACAGCTATGACGTCTTTTTCGCAATAAGTGATGATGCGGTCAATATCGTTTTCAACATAAAAAACCTGCGCCACCTGACTGCCGTCAATATCGCCTTTTGACGACGGAATTCCGAGTACTTTCGTTAATAATTTAAGCGAAGTAAAATGTTTGTAATCCCCGAATTTCCAGAGTTCAAGCGTATCCAAATGCGGAACTTCCCACGGTTTTTTGCCGAATAAATTGAGTTTGTCGGGCAAGGCAATTCCGTGTATGATCATGCGTCGAGCAATAAACGGAATATCAAATTCTTTGGCGTTGTGTCCGCACAAAATATGTTGCGCTTGTCCAAAATGCTGCGTGAGTAATTGGGCGAAATCTTTGAGGATTTTGGTTTCTTCGCCAAAAAATGACGTCACCCTAAAATGACGCACATCGCCTTTGAGCGTAAAATAACCTGCTGAAATACAAATGATTTTTCCGAATTCGGCCCAAATGCCGGCGCGCTCGTAAAAGTCTTCGGCGCTGTATTCGTCGCGGCGTTGGTATTGGGTTTTTTGTTCCCAGAGCGATTTCATTTCCGGGTCAAGTTGTTCGTAGTTTTCTTGCTGCGGAACGGTTTCAATGTCTAGAAACAGAATGTTGCTGAGTAAAATTTTTTGAATCATGGCGTGTAAAATTAAGAGTTAAACGGCTTTTATAGGCTGCAATTTAGTGATTCTTTTTTTGGCCTTGACAAAATTCAAAATAGTTTTGTGCACTTATTTTCGGCGGGCCAACATTTGGTAGCTTTCATCCAACCAAGCGTAAAAATCATCGCTGTGCGGATTTCCGGTGCTGCTTTTTTGGGTGCGGTGGCCCAGTCTGACAATGATCAGATCATCTTGCGGAACGACTATTACATATTGACCTAAGTGGCCGCGCATGTAAAACACTTTTTTGTCGTGATAGGTACACAACCACCAGCCATAACCATATTCGGGAGAATCTTCAAATCGAGGTTGGGTTGAACGCACTATAAAAGTGCTGTCGAGCAAAACCGTGCCGTTCCATTTTCCGGCTTGTTTGTAGAGTTTTCCAAAACGGGCAAAATCGCGCGCATTGCTGGCAAAACAACAATAGGCTTTGACGATTCCGTTTGGGTGGTCGGTTTGCCAAAGAGCAGGATGCTCTGCGCCCATCGGGTTCCAAAAGTTTTGGGCTACATAATTGGCCAAGCTCATACCGGTGGCTTTTTCGATACACATGCCTAAAAGTTGGGTATTTCCGCTGAGGTATTTATAAGATTTACCGGGTGTTTCGATTCCTTTGAGACCTAGAATAACCAAAGTCAAATCGGTATCAAAATACGCGCGGGTGGTAATTGAGAACGGACTGTAATACGATTCGTCCCAATCCAATCCTGAAGCCATCGATGACAAATCGCCGACGGTCATGGTTGCTGATTTTCCTTGGGCAAACTGCGGAAAGAAATCTGAAACTTTTTGATCTAAGCTTTTGATCTTTCCTTGCATGATGGCTTTTCCGAGTGAAGCCGAAACGATACTTTTGGCCATAGAGAAAGAATTCGACAGAGTATCTTTGGTATAATCGTCGTAGTAACTTTCGCTCCAAAGACTATCATTTTTGATGATTAGAAATGCCACCGACCCTACTTTTTTGTGCCATTGTTCTAAAGTTTGCGTAGGCTTGATTGAATTGTAATCTTTGGCATAAGCCCACGGTTGCGGATGCTCACTGGCCGGAAGAGTTCGGTTGTCAAACTTTTTGTAATCGTCTAAATAAGCCGTGGTATGCCCCGTAAGATAAACCGTTCGAACAGCGGTAAGTAAATAATCGAGGTTCAAAGCATACAACAAACCAACGATCAGCGCACAAAACAGCAACAAACCAACGAGTATTTTTTTCAAGCGTTTCATAAAATCCGGTTTAAATACCTCGCTCGAAGATAGGAAAACTAAAACAAACTTTGTTGTTTGACCGGATTTTCGTGTTCGAGCAACCATTGCTTGCGCCAAAGTCCGCCGGCATAACCCGTGAGCGAACCGTCTGAACCCACCACGCGATGACACGGAACCACAATCCAAAGTGGATTTTTACCATTGGCTGATGCGACGGCGCGGATGGCTTTGACATCGCCAATTTTTTTGGAAAGCTCTAAATAACTGGTGGTTTTTCCGAAGGGAATCTCGAGCAAAGCACGCCAAACTTTTTGTTGAAAATCAGTGCCTTGCGGATTCATTGCGAAAGTAAAGTCCGTCCTCTTTCCGGAAAAATATTCTTGCAGTTGTTTGACGGCTTCTTTGAGTTGAGCCGGAATTTTTTTTGAAATAGTGCCTTCTTTTAAAATCGAAATTTTAGAAATACCTTGCGCATCACCTGTTAAATAGGCAACTCCGAGCGGCGTTTGAATATAGGCTTCCTGCAGCATAACACAAATAAAAGTCTACGAATATAACAAATTAACCGCTGGCTATTTTGCAAAACTCATGATGTAGGCCTCAATATTTTGGCGCTCTTCGGGTGTCATCATTTTGGTCAGTACAAAATTGGCTTTCATGGTTTCATACAGCGCCGGATCAACCACCGGTTTTGATTCTTCGTTGATAAAAGCCGCCACACTCAGCCCTTTTTGTTTGTAAATAGCGGCAATATCTTTAAGGCTCGGGCCAACTACTTTTTCGTCGGGTTTATGACAAGTGGTGCAGGTGCCTTTGCCCTCAAAAATTTCTTGGCCTTTTTGAGCGGGCGTTTGTGCGGTAGCAGTAGCTTCGGGTTGTTTTTTTCCGAAATCTTGCTCTTCTTTTTTTGAATTACAAGCGGCTAAAAAAACAATCGCCGATGTTAGACTGATATAAATGGCAGTGCGCATAATAATGATTTTATGACAAAGTTAAAGCAGGCAGCCCACCTGCTTGATGACTTTTATCACTAATAAATGGTTTTATGATTGAATCAATCGAACAACATCTTTGGCAAAATAACTCGCAATCAAATCAGCACCAGCGCGTTTAATAGCCGTTACTTGCTCGATCATCACGGCGTCGTGATCAAGCCAGCCGCGTTCAGAAGCGGCTTTAATCATGGCATATTCGCCTGAAACTTGATAGACCGCCACCGGAACATCCACGGCATTTTTTACCTCACGAACAATATCTAAATAAGCAATACCGGGTTTGACCATGACAATATCAGCGCCTTCATCAATATCCATTTGGGTTTCACGAATGGCTTCAATGCGGTTGTGGTAATCCATTTGGTAGGTTTTTTTGTCTTTGGGAATATTTTGCAAATCTACCGGCGCACTATCCAACGCATCGCGAAACGGACCATAATGGGCCGAAGCATATTTAGCGCTGTACGACATGATTCCGGTATGGATAAAACCGGCGTCTTCTAATGCCTCGCGGATGCTGAGAATACGTCCGTCCATCATATCACTTGGTGCCACAAAATCAGCTCCGGCTTGGGCATGCGACACACTCATTTCGGCCAAAACGGCTGAAGTGATATCGTTGGTAATTTGCCCGTTTTCAATAATACCGTCATGACCATATGAGGAGAACGGATCTAAGGCTACATCGGTCATAACCAACATTCCGGGTTCAGCATTTTTGACGGTTTTAATGGCGCGCTGCATGAGTCCGTTGGGGTTGAGCGCTTCGGTGCCTTTGTTGTCTTTGAGGCTGTCGGGCACTTTGACAAACAGCAAAACCGATTTGAGCCCGAGCTTCCAAAGTTCTTTGATTTCTGAGCCGAGTTGGTCTAGGCTAAGTCTGAAATAATTGGGCATCGAAGGAATTTCTTCGCGAATATTTTGGCCTTCGGTCACAAAAAGCGGCACGATAAAATCATGCGGGCTCACAATGGTTTCGCGCACCAAAGAACGAACGGCTTCGGTGGTGCGCAAACGGCGGTTTCTGCGTAGTGGAAACATATTTATTTTTTATTTAGATGATCAAAAAAAGTTTTGAGTTTTTCGGGCGGATCAAATCGATAGCCCAGAGCAAATTTCACCGTGGACACTTGATCATTCAAACGGACATTTGCTTGTTCATTTTGAATAAAATTGATGGAATTACCCGTAAGATAGGTAAAAAACCGATCAGTATTGTACCCTATTTTGAGGTTGCTGCTGAATTCATAAAGCGGATAACAATCGCGGTCAATCCAAGTTAAACCAGCGCCGGCGGCCAAACCCAGTCCGATTAAAAATCGTTGACTGATGGCAAAGTTATGATAATATGACGGCGCCAAAGATAAAGTATAGATATCGCTGTGCGGATTGTTGCTGTCATTGTTTAAATCGAGATTGGTATAATAAAACGACAACGACGGAATAAAACTGCCGGCGCTTTTGGTTTGCCATTGCTTTTGATTGGCCAACGTTCTGATTGAAAATCGGTCGTTGAACACATACGAAGTTGTGCCGCCTATTTTGGTCGAAGCCAACTCAGGAAAGCCAATTTCGCGATCTGTATAACTGACATAAAAGCCCTTTTGATAGATGTATAAAAAAGATTGCATCCATTTTTGGACGTAGAGTCGGGTGTTGATGCTAAAGAATTTTGAACCGTTGTTGTCTTTGTTTACTTCAAAGAATTTAGGCGAAATACCGCCGCTGATGTCAACAAATCGATAACTGAGTTGTGCGCCCAATTGGGTTCTTCGGTTTGGATTTAAGTTTAATCGAACCGGTGTTCCGCTTGATTGATCAATGATTTCAAAACTATTCGAGGTATCTATTAAATAAGTACTCAGGATGATTTGGTCGTTATATGATTTAAAATACGGCGATGCCTGCGTTGGGTTTTGTGCCCAAGTGCTGATTGATATACAACATAAAACGCAGAACTTTTTCACAGCCAATCAATTGGTTTTTTGAGTATGTTCAACAATTTTTCTTCTTCGCTTCCGGCTACGGGGTGATGGTCATAAACCCACTGCACATGCGGTGGTAGGCTCATCAAAATCGATTCGATGCGGCCATTGGTTTTGAGTCCGAACAAGGTGCCTTTGTCGTGCACCAAATTGAATTCAACATAACGCCCGCGGCGGATTTCTTGCCAAGTGCGCTGCTCAGAGGTATAGGGCACATCTTTTCTTCTTGCAACAATGGGCACATAAGCCTGAAGAAAACTATTGCCGACTTCGGTGACGAAATCATGCCAATTTTGCATCGACATTAGCTCATTGGCTTTGCAATAATCAAAGAACAAACCGCCAATGCCACGGGCTTCCTGGCGATGTGCGTTCCAAAAATAGGCATCGCATTGTTTTTTGTATTTGGGGTAAAACTCGGGATTATGTTTATCGCAAGCCGTTTTACAGGTTTGGTGAAAATGACGCGCATCTTCTTCAAACAAATAGTACGGCGTTAAATCTTGACCGCCGCCAAACCAACTTTGCATGATGTTGCCTTGTTCGTCGTACATTTCAAAATAGCGCCAATTGGCGTGTACGGTAGGCACCATCGGGTTTTTGGGATGAATCACCAAGCTCAAACCGCAAGCAAAAAAATCAGCCTCGCCCACCCCAAACATTTTTTGCATGGTATCGGGCAATTTTCCGTGAACGGCCGAAATGTTGACACCGCCTTTTTCAAAAACGGCTCCGTTCTCGATCACGCGGGTTCTGCCGCCACCGCCTTCGGGGCGATTCCAAAGATCTTCGCGAAACTTGGTGCTGCCGTCAACGGCTTCAAGGCCTTGACAAATTTGGTCTTGAAGGTTTTGAATGTAGGCGTAAAATTGATCTTTCATTGGTTGTTATTTTTTTTAAACCTACAGGGTTTTAAAAACCTTGCAGGTTGGCCCGCTTTTGAGCGATGCTCCACGAATAGACTTTGCTGTTGCTTTGGATCTGATCATACAAAGCCGCTGCTTTTTGGTTTTCCAACAAATGATGCATGGCGTCGGCGAGTAATTCGGCGTTGACGGCATCGAGCGCTAAGGCATTTACTTGCAACAGCCAATCACCAGCATTTACTTGAGACAATTGTTCTAGGTTCATGCCCAAAACTTGTAATTTTTGGTTGATGCCTTGATGGTGCTCGGGAACAAAGCTCAAGCCCAGCAATTGTTGCAATGTTTGCTGGATTTTTTCTTGTTGCTCGTCGCGATAGGTTTTATTCAGTGGCATAACTCAGCTTGTTTTAGAAACGATGTCTGCGTGAGGGATGGCAGCTGGGTGCCCTGCCTGACGGCAGGCAGGCTTGCACCGCGAACAGCCCGACCCGCAGGGGCACGCCCTATTTTTGATATTCTTTGACCGCGTCAATAAAAGCCTTGGCGTGATCAACCGGAATGTTGGGCAAAATGCCGTGTCCGAGGTTGACGATGTATTTGTCTTTGCCGAATTCATCGATCATTTGATGCACCATTTTTTTGATGGTCGGAATCGGCGACAGCAATCGGCTTGGGTCAAAATTGCCTTGCAAAGTGATTTGGCCTCCGGTTAGGTAACGAGCGTTGCGCGCTGAACACGTCCAATCAACCCCGAGCGCTGAGGCTTTGGATTGGGCCATATCGTTGAGCGCAAACCAACAGCCTTTGCCAAAGACAATGACTTGGGTTTCGGGCGCTAAGGCTTCGACAATTTGGTTGATGTATTGCCAAGAAAATTCTTGATAATCAACCGGAGAAAGCATACCGCCCCAACTGTCAAAAATCTGAACGGCATTGACGCCGGCTTTGACTTTTTCTTTGAGATATAAAATGGTGGTATCGGTGATTTTTTGCAGTAAAGCATGCGCCGCTTCGGGTTGCGAGAAGCAGAATCCTTTGGCGGTATCGTAGCTTTTAGAGCCTTTGCCTTCAACAGCATAACAGAAAATCGTCCAAGGGGAACCGGCAAAACCAATGAGTGGAACCTCATCGTTGAGCATTTCTTTGGTGAGTTTAATAGCATCCATTACATAGCCTAAACTTTCGTGGATGTCCGGAATATAAACTTGCTCAACGGCTTGCATAGAACGAATCGGGTGGGGAATAATGGGCCCGATGTTGTCTTTGAGTTCTACCTCAATGCCCATGGCCTGCGGAACTACCAAAATGTCTGAGAACAAAATGGCGGCATCGGGTTGTACGATGCGAATGGGTTGCACGGTGATTTCGGCAGCGAGTTCAGGCGTTTTGCAACGCGTAAAAAAATCGTATTTGTCGCGCAAGGCACGGAATTCTGGTAAATATCGGCCGGCTTGACGCATCATCCACACCGGTGGACGCTCGACGGTCTCGCCATTGAGGGCTCTAAGAAATAAATCGTTTTTGATCATGCTTGTGGATTTCTGTAATACTGTAAAACTTGTATAATGGTGTTTTCTATGGTGGGCTTTGTGGCGGTAATAACTAGGTTTGGATGGTTGTTTAATGCAGCGGCGGTGGTGCTCCCGATGCAAAAGCAAACAGAATCTTTCAAAAGGTTGTTTTGCAAATAACTTTCAACAGCCGACGGACTAAAAAAAAGCAGAGCGTTGGGCTCACTGTTTATTTTGTGTGGTGTAAGGCGCGTGCAGTAAACTTGAATTTCGTCGAGTGAAATTTGATGTTCGCTGAGCAAATTCGGGAGTTCATCGCGACGCAAATCGCCACACAAAAAAGCAAACCGATGCGCGGGGAAATCAGCGGTGATTTTCTGGGCCAACGCAGCAGCATTAACGGCAACAGCAACTACTTGAGCTTGATTTTTTTCGAGCAAGCTTTGGGTTTTTTCACCGACGCAAAAACACGGCAACTCGGTTAATAAAGATGTGTAAGAACTTTGCAACAAACTTTCAACGGCTTTTTGACTCGTAAAAATAAGCGCGTCATAAGTGGCGTTAAGGCTGAAATGAACGGGCTCTGTTTGAATAAAATCAGCTTCAGAAACCGAAAATCCGGCGTTGAGCAAATATTGTCTTTGTCCGGCAGACAGCTTTTTGGTGGATAATATGCGCACCGAAGCCGTCATTTTTTATGATTTTGTATTGAGTTGCTGACGTAAAACTTCCATGATGGCCGCGCCTCCGTTTTCGAGCACTTCTTGAGCAGCATAAAATCCGAGTTTTTTCCAGTCTTCAATGGCAACTCGTTTTTCAACGCTGACTTTTTGGGAACCATCGGCCAGTAAAAGCGCTCCGGTGAAAATGATGGTTTCATCGTTTTCAATACGGGCGTAGGCTCCGATGGGCGCGGTACAACCGCCTTCGAGCGTTTTGAGAAACTGACGTTCAATGTGCGTACACACTTGGGTTTCTACATCGTTGAGTTCTGAAACGGCATCCATGGTAAAACTATTTTCGGCCATGGCCATGACCACCATCGCACCTTGTGCCGGAGCCGGAGTCATCCAATCAAGCACTTGGTGGTTTTCGGGTTTGAGGTTGATGCGTTCTAAGCCGGCAGCAGCGAAAATAGCTCCGTCCCAATTATTCTCTTGTAATTTTTGTAAACGTGTATTGACATTGCCGCGCAAATCAGTCACTGTGTGGCTGGGGAATTTATGGAGCCACATGGCTTTTCTTCGCAAACTTCCGGTGGCAATGGTGGCCGGACGATTTTCAAAATCAGCATCGTTTTTAAACAACAACAAATCAAGCACACGTGCGCGTTCTAAAACGGCTCCTTGGGCGATGCCTTGCGGAAGCGCCGTAGGTACATCTTTCATAGAATGCACCGCAATGTCTACCTCGCCTTTGATCATCGCTACATCAAGCGTTTTGGTAAAAATACCAGTTATGCCGAGTTCGTATAAAGGTTTGTCAAGGATCAGATCGCCCTGTGATTTAACAGCAATGATTTCTGTGCTGTAACCTAAATCGTTGAGTTTTTGCTGAACGGTGTGCGCTTGCCACAAGGCCAATTCGCTGTCACGCGTGCCTATTCGGATGGTTTTGCTCATGAGCGGGCAGCAGTTTCTAGTTGGAATACTTTTTCAATCCACTCGATGCTTTCATCAACCATGGTGTTCTCATCTTTGAGATGACTGGCAAAGTGATTGGTTATTTTTTGAATGAGGCGATTGGTGATGAGCTCAGCCTGTTCTTGGTCAAAATTCGCCATTTTCTTGCGGTGAATATTGAGCTCGCCTTCTTTGATGGAATGCAATTTTTCTTTGAGTGCTTGAATGGTTGGGGCAAACTTGCGGTCTTTGGTCCAAGCGATGAATTCTTCTTTGATTTCTTCAATGATGGCTTCGGCCGCCGGAATGTGCTGCTTGCGTTTTTCGAGGGTTTCGTCGGTCATTTGCGATAAATGATCCATATGCACCAAAGTAACGCCCGGCAAATCTTTGACGTTTTCGTGTACGTTTTTCGGAATCGACAAATCTAAAATCAACAACGGTTTTTTGAGGTTCAAAATAGCTTTGTCAATGGTTGGATTCTGAGCGCCTGTGGCCACCACCACTACATCCGCTTTTTGTAATTCGAGTTGTAATTCTGAATAATCTTTGACAATCAAATTGAGTTTTCCGGCCAATTTCTCGGCTTTGTCTTTGGTGCGATTGATCAGGGTGATGTGCTCATTTTTGGTGTGTTTGACCAAATTTTCGCAGGTATTTCTTCCGATTTTTCCGGTGCCAAACAATAAGATGTTTTTCTGACCGATATCAGGCACATTTTTGATGATGTATTGAACCGACGCAAAAGATACTGAAGTGGCTCCGGTACTGATTTCGGTTTCGTTCTTGATTTTTTTACTGGCTTGGATGACTGCATTGATGAGACGGTCCATATACGTATTGACCAATCGCATGGATTTGGATTCGTTGAAACCGGCTTTGATTTGGCTGATGATTTCAAAATCACCCAAAATTTGACTGTCAAGTCCGGTTCCTACGCGAAACAAATGGTTGATTGCTTCTTGGTTTTTATAAACATAACCTACTTTTTGGAAATCTTCAACGGTTCCGTTGCTGAACTGACAAATGAGCTTGATGAGTTGAAACGGGTGTTCGGCAAAACCATAGATTTCAGTTCGATTACAGGTAGAAGTGACTATGAGACTTTCAATGCCTTCGCTCTGCGCCTGCTCCAACACTTGGGTTTTGGCTTTTGCATCAAGACTAAACGAACCTCTAATTTCTGCGTCGGCCTTTTTGTAGCTCAAGCCTACGACATAAAAATATTGGTGTTTTGGAGTCATTTGGTTTTCCATAGTTTGTTTTACGCAACAACGTGAGACAAAATTACTGTGGTTGTTTTTATAAAAATAACGCTAAAAGTTCTTTTTGTGTCGCTGTGGGATATTTTGCTTTAAAATGTACCTTAATTCGTTATTTCTTATAAATTTGCAGTAAAATCAAGCCTTTTGAATGTTGTTATATAGAATTATTCTAAATAAAAACATCGCTTGAAATAAAAACCGATTTTGAAAAAGTATCGCTATGGGTTCTCAAGAAGTAATAACAATTGAAGATGATTTTACCCTAATCAGATTTCAGAACGATTCACCAGATACATATAAAGTACAACGCCCGGTTCGTTTGGGGCTGATTCAATTTCATTTTGGTATCAAAGGCAAGGCACGTTTTGTTTTTAATCAAGGCTCTTACACCTTAGATTTGATTGAAGAAAAAGCGTTGCTGCTCTACAATCCGCAAAAAGAACTACCGCTTGATTTAGAAATGGATCCGAATTCTTGGGTGATTTCAGTCATTGTTTCGATTCAGAAATTCCACTCTTTGTTTTCAGAACAAGCCAGTCATATTCCGTTTTTGAGTGTAGAAAATCGCGATAAAAAATACTATTCTGAAAACGATATCAGCCCATCGATGGCTATTGTGCTCAATCAGTTGTTTCACTACAATTTGCATCCGTCTATTAAAAACATGTATTACAAAGGCAAAGGTTATGAGCTTTTGAGTTTGTTTTTTAATCGATCTGAAGACCCCGATGCCGAACAATGTCCGTTTTTAGTGGATGAAGAAAACGTCCTGAAAATTCGCCGCGCCAAAGACCTCATCATTGCACAAATGGCTGAACCGCCAGGGTTACAAGAACTCGCCGATCAAGTTGGCTTGAATTTGAAGAAACTCAAAATGGGTTTCAAGCAAATTTACGGCGACACGGTATATGGCTTTTTGTTTGACTATAAAATGAACTATGCGCGCAAATTGCTTGACAGCGGTTCGTACAATGTGAATGAAGTCGGTCTGAAAATTGGCTACAGCACCGGAAGCCACTTTATTGCAGCATTTAAAAAGAAATTCGGAACTACTCCGAAAAAATATCTCATGTCTATTAATGTAAGCATATAAAATCCCATCATTTTGAAAAAAGGAGTCCTACTTGTTAATTTGGGTTCGCCCGATAGTCCACAACCGAAAGATGTAAAAAAATACCTCGATGAATTCCTCATGGATAAGCGCGTGATTGATCTTCCGTATCTGTTGCGCGCCATTTTGGTCAAAGGCATCATTTTGAACACACGCCCTAAAAAATCAGCTGCCGCCTACCAAAAAATCTGGTGGGAAGACGGCTCACCGCTCATTGTGCTCTCAAAAAAATTACAGCAAAAAGTACAAACCAAAGTATCGGTTCCGGTGGCTTTGGGTATGCGTTACGGAAACCCATCTATTGAATCTGGCTTGGCGCTTTTAAATGCGCAAGGGGTATCAGATGTTTTATTGCTGCCGCTCTATCCGCAATTTGCGATGGCCACCACCGAAACGATTTTGGTGTTGGCTGAAGAAATTCGCCAAAGAACATTTCCTGAGATGAACATCACTTCGGTTCCGGCTTTTTACAACAAAAAAGAATACATAGATGCCTTGGCGCATTCAGTTGATACTGAGCTCAAAGCGTTTGAACCGGAATATTTGTTGTTTTCGTATCACGGCGTTCCTGAGCGACACATCCGAAAATCTGACATTACCCAATCGCATTGCAAAATCGACGGTCAATGCTGTGTTACTGCTTCACCGGCCCATGAATTTTGTTATCGCCACCAATGTTATGAAACCACCCGCCAAGTAGCCGAAGCTTTACAACTCAAAGAAGGAACCTACAGCACTTCGTTTCAATCGCGTTTGGGTCGCGATCCGTGGTTGCAGCCTTATACCGACGCCACTATTGATGGTCTGGCACAAAAAGGCATCAAAAAACTCGCTGTGGTTACCCCTGCTTTTGTTTCAGATTGTTTAGAAACACTCGAAGAAATCGGCATGGAAGCCGCGCATAGTTTTGAAGAAAACGGTGGTGAACATTTTAAAGCCATTGCTTGTTTGAATGACGATGAGCAGTGGTGTGATGCCGTTGCCGGTTGGATTAACCAATGGTCAGAGTAATTATGTACAACTACATCAAAGCGCTGCATCTGATTTTTGTGATTACTTGGTTTGCCGGGTTGTTTTATATTGTTCGGTTGTTTGTCTATCAAATTGAAGCGCAGGCAAAAAAATCGCCCGAGCGAGAAATTTTATCCACACAGTACAAAATCATGACCTATCGGTTGTGGTACATCATCACTTGGCCCAGTGCTGTTTTGGCAACTTTGTTTGCCTTGATGCTGCTGCATTTAAATCCGGGTTGGCTATCGATGTCGTGGATGCAAGTCAAACTTGTGTTTGTGGTATTGCTGTTTGTGTATCATTTTAAATGTCATCAAATTTATCGCGAATTGCAACAAGACGTAGTCAAATACAGCTCTAATTTTATGCGACTCTGGAACGAAGGCGCCACGATTATTCTATTTGCCGTGGTGTTTTTGGTGATTCTTAAAAATGCTCTGGATTGGGTGTATGGCGTATTGGGCATTGTAGCGTTCTCGGTTTTGATTATGCTCGGCTTTAGATTTTACAAACGAATTCGCGAGAAAAACAAATCCTAAATCATGCTCAAAGGCTTCAAAATGTCTATGCTCTCGTTGCGCATCAGGATTTTCCTGTCAATGATTGTATTGATTTTGATTGCCTCAATTTTAATGGCTTCCATTTCGATTATTCAATTTAAAAACGAAGCCCGCGATTACCACCAAGAACGGCTCGAACGCAAAGAAACCGCCATCAAAGAGCACATCAACTACGTTTTATCAACCACAACCTACCCACTGACACCGCGCAATTTGGGGGTGATTTTTAAGGATAAAATCCATGAATTGGCGCAAATTCACAGCCTGGAAATCAACATATACAGCTTAAACGGCAAGTTGCTCAAATCATCGAAGGCCAAGTTTTCTGTCGATAGCGTTTCGCCACCAATTCCCAAATATATTCTCAAACTGGTTCAATCATCGATAGAAAAACGATACGTTGACATCAAGAACATCAACGGGGTCAAAAACCGCTCATCGTACAGCCAAATCAAAGACGAGAAATTCAAGCCGCTCGGAATTTTAAACATTCCGTATGTTGAGGACGATGGTTTTTATGAAAAAGAATTGCAAAATTTCTTGATCCGGCTTGGGCAAGTGTATGCTTTTATGCTCGTGATTGCCTTTGCGCTCGCGTACTTTTTGGCCAGTTATATTACTCAATCGCTCAAAACTATTTCAGACCGCTTGAGCGAGACGAGCTTGAGTCAGAAAAACCAAAAAATTGTACTCGAGGCCAACAGCAAAGAAATTAATTTGCTCATCAACGCCTACAACGACATGGTGGATGAACTCGAGAAAAGTGCCGTAAAATTGGCGCAAAGTGAACGTGAAGAAGCTTGGCGTGAAATGGCCAAACAAGTCGCGCATGAAATCAAAAATCCGCTCACCCCAATGCGCTTAACGGTTCAGAGTTTTCAGCGAAAATTTGACGCCAATGACCCTGAACTCAAACAAAAACTCAAAGATTATTCAGATACGCTGATTCAGCAAATTGACACGATGAGTGCTGTGGCCTCGGCCTTTTCGAACTTTGCTTCGATGCCGGCCCAGCAGAACGAAACGCTCAATGTGGTGGAAGTAGTTGAACTTGCGCTGGATATTTTCAATGAAGATTATCTGGTGTTTGAATCAGAAGAAAAAGAAATCATCACCAAGATGGACCGAACCCAACTGATTCGCATCATCACCAATTTGGTCAAAAATGCCATTCAAGCCATTCCGGAACAACAAGCCTTGAAGCAGGTTTTGGTTTCTGTTCGGCGTCATCCGAGCGAAGTGATTATTCTGGTGCGCGACAACGGAACCGGCATTGAAAAACAATTTCAAGATCAAATTTTTGAGCCTAAATTCACCACCAAAAACAGCGGGATGGGCTTGGGCTTGGGAATTATTAAAAATATCATCGAAAATTATAAAGGAACCATTACTTTTGAAACACAAACCGGTCAGGGAACTACTTTTATGGTAGCGCTTCCGCTGACCTCAGCATAAACAATAACCTATGAACTACGAAAATATCCTCATTGCTGCTGAAAACGGCATTGCTACCCTTACCATCAATCGGCCCAGCAAACTCAACGCACTGAACAAAGCCACCATTGCCGAATTACACCACGCGCTGAACACTTTAGACCTCGACAATTCGGTACGGGTCATCATCCTAACCGGAAGCGGTGAAAAAGCCTTTGTAGCCGGTGCTGATATTGCCGAATTTGCGCATTTTTCTGTGGAAGAGGGCGCGCAATTGGCCGCTCAGGGTCAAGAACTTTTGTTTGATTTTGTTGAAAACCTCAGAACGCCTGTGATTGGTGCTGTCAATGGTTTTGCGCTCGGCGGCGGATTAGAACTGGCTATGTCTTGCCATTTTAGAGTGGCTTCGGACAACGCCAAAATGGGCTTGCCTGAAGTTTCTCTGGGCGTTATTCCGGGTTATGGCGGAACCCAACGTTTGCCGCAACTCATCGGAAAAGGCCGCGCCCTAGAAATGATCATGACTGCCGGAATGATGTCGGCAGAAGAGGCACAGCGCGCCGGACTCGTGAACCACGTAGTGACACAAGCTGAACTTTTGGAGTTTTGTAAAGGTATAGCCGCTCGCATTATGAAAAATTCTCCGGTGGCTATTGGTCAAGCCATCAAAGCGGTCAACGCGAATTTTAAAGACGGCGTCAACGGTTTTGAAACCGAAATCAAAGCGTTTGGCAAATGCTTCGGAACCGAAGATTTTAAAGAAGGAACTACTGCTTTTTTAGAGAAGAGAAAAGCTGTGTTTACGGGTAAATAGACTAGTCATGAGGAAAAATATTTTTGCTGTACTTTTTATCTTTTTGAGTTTTTCAATCAATGCCGCAAATCCGTTTCAAATTGAATTGCCAGAAAATCAGAAACTAGAATCTTCGTTTTCAATTGATGTAAGCGCTAACAAATCATTACACCTTTTGATGGTTAAAAATACGGATGCTAAACTCTGGAATTATCGCGTTTTCTTTGTAGAATCTGACTTAAAAACTAGAGAACTTGAGACCGTCGATTTCGATAATATGCCGTCTATTTTGACTTTTCACGGCGATGAAAAACAAACCACTTTTACGTTGTATTGTGAAAAAAGCCGAACGTTAATTTTTTTAGACATCAATCACCAAACCGGGAAAAAACAAACCCATGTTTTGCCAAATCAGGACAAACCGGAAATTGCCATTCACGATCGTCAAAAGTCAGTTTTGGTTAATGTGATGTCAAGCGGCCTCAACTTTCAGATTTTCAATATTCAAAGCTCCAGTCAATTCCTTAAAAGTGAATTTAGCTTATCGGGCACTGCTTTGCTAAATGAAGTTTCACAGATTTTTGACGTTGATCCGCAAGCGATTAACCAAAATGAATATGTGAAAAGTGGTTCTATTGCATCGCAAAAAGCTTATTTATCAGGCAATAAATTATACTTGACAAAAGATTATGCTAAACAACGTGAAACGCGTGTTTACATGATAGATTTAGAGCATCCTACAACATTATTTTCGACTTACAATTCATCTGACAATTTTAAATTTAAAGATATCAACAGCTATATTTTTAACGATCATTTATTTGTGATTGGAACGGCAATCCCAAATCCGTTCTCATCTGATCAAAACAAAAATGACGCAATGATTACTGTGGTTGATTTATCGCAAAAAAGTTTACTGAAAAAATTTTGGTTATCTGAAGAAGTTTTCAAAAACATCCCGAACGAAAAATATAAAGCGTTTTTAGACCAAAATGGCGAGACAAATTATAAAGTTACAGTTACAATAAATAAAACCAAGAACAACAATTTAAAATTCAGAATCGGCAGAGAAAATAAATTAGAATATAATTATTATTACGATTGGTGGTTTCACCATCAGTTTATGATGATGAATCAACAAATGATGATGAATCAACAAATGATGAATAGTATACCGCGCGGTTTTGGACCTTGTGATGATACTCGTGCGTTTTCAAATATTAAAAGCAAAGAACTGGCTTCTGTCGAATTTACTCTTGACGCATCTATTAACCTCATCGGCGATGATAGCGACACGACTTACCCCAACATTGATCGCGATAAATATCTTGAAGAGTTCAAAGAAAACAAGAAGTATAAAAAATTCACAGCTTGCTTTATGGCTAATGAAATGCGTTACATCTATCAAGACAACAAAACGAAAGTGATTTATATAGAAAGTAAAGTCTTGTAATTAATTCTCTCCTTCCCACTCAGCATAAAACTGTGCAAGAAATTGCTCCATAAAACGATGACGCTCTTGGGCGATTTGTTTTCCGGATGCTGTATTCATTTGGTCTTTGAGCAACAAAAGTTTTTCGTAAAAATGATTCAGTGTAGGCGCGGTGCTGGCCTTGTATTCTTCTTGGGTCATGTGCAAATTGGGCGCAATAGCCGGATTGTATAAAGGTCGGTTTTTGAATCCGCCGTAATTAAAACATCGCGCGATTCCGATGGCGCCCATGGCATCTAATCGGTCAGCGTCTTGCACAATCTGAAGCTCTTTGCTGGTTTGGGTGCGCTCAAAATTACCGCCTTTGAACGAGATATGCTCGATGATAAAAATCACCTGAGCCATGAGTTGTTCAGGAGCGTCTTGCGTGATTAAAAATGCGCGGGCAACGCTGGGCCCGACGGTTTCGTCGCCGTTGTGGAATTTGCTATCGGCAATGTCGTGCAACAAAGCACCGAGTTTAACTACCGTGAGGTCACAACTTTCTGCTTGCGCAATGAGCAACGCATTTTTGTAGACGCGCTCTATATGAAACCAATCATGGCCGCCTTCGGCATTTTGCAACTGCTGACGCACAAAAGCAATGGTGTTATCAATAATAGATGGATGCATAGGATGATCGGATTTGCGTGCGTGATGGAAGCGGTTATCCTTTTGCAGGCCGTGAGGCGCAAAAGATATGAGCGTACAGCACGACAGCGCCGCAGCGCAGCGAAGGCGGTGCACGCCCCAAAAAATCTTAGTGAACTATTTAATCAGTGCCGGAGTTACCCACTTAAAGGTGTATGCTTCTTCAGGAATCACCAAACGCTCAGACACTTTGGCCATACGCGCCGGAAGCTTCATGAGGTAATCGCGCGCTTTTTCAGCCTCGTCAGTCAGTCCTGAAATTTTATCAATTTCCCAACGATCAATGAGTTTTTGTAAAATTTCGACGTAATCATGGGCCGTGTATACGCCTAAACGCTGGGCACAATCAGAGAAATGCTCAAAGGCCAATCCGATTTTCTCGCCTGATTCGCGCAAGAAATGAGCCGGCATGGTGATTTTGAGTTTCATCATGTGCAAAAATGCAAGCATCATTTCGCTGGGATCAACTTTAAAAATCTCGCCCACAAAATCTGAATACGCATGGTGGTGACGCATTTCATCGCCGGCAATCATTTTACACATCTTGGCCAAACGCTTCTCGCCGTATTGTTTGGCTATTTGCGATACGCGGTTGTGTGATACGTAAGTGGCCAATTCTTGAAAACTGGTATAAACAAAGTTTTTGTACGGGTCGGCTCCGGTGCCAATGTCAAATCCGTCGGCAATTAAGTATTGCGTTGAAATCTCGACCTCGCGCATGTTGATGCGGCCCGACAAATACAGATACTTATTGAGTACGTCGCCGTGGCGGTTTTCTTCTGCCGTCCAGTTGCGTACCCAGCTAGACCAACTGTTGGGCCCGAGCTGATCAATGCCTTCAACGGTCATGAGCCAAGATTCATAGGTGGGTAAGGCCTCTTCGGTTACGGCATCGCCTATAAGTGTAATCCAAAAGTCATACGGCAAATCTTTGGCAATTTCTTGAAGTTCTTTGATTTCGTCAAAAAAGTTGTCGTTTTGTGCATCGGGCAAAAAGTCTGAGGGTTGCCAGATGGTATCGGTTGGAATGAGGTATTTGTCAACAAATGTCCCGATTTTTCCTTCGAGCAATTGCATGACTTCTTTACGTACGTTGATTATTGACATGTATTTTTTTTGTTGTAAGGCCTTTGCCTAGGGTTTGATAGACTGAGTTATAACCGATTCGGTTTGGGTAAAGAGCGTATCAAAATCATAAGCGCTCACCGCCATCGGCTGGTGGATGGTAAAAGTCAGATGGTTTCCGAGTCCGAGTGGGAAGAATCCAAATTTGACCATTTTCCATGAATTATTGATGGTAATCGGCACGACATAGGCCGAAGGTGCATATTTACACAAAATCTTGAGTCCGTTGGGTGCAAAAGCTTTGGGCTTTCCGTTGCGCGAGCGCGTGCCTTCTGGGAAAATGACTGCTGACCGATGATGCGTTTGGATATATTCGCCCATTTGTTTGATCACCGGCAGGGCTTGTTTGGGATCTTTGCGGTCAATCAAAACCGAACCGCCGTGGCGCAAGTTAAACGATACGCTTGGGATGCCTTTGCCGAGTTCTTTTTTGCTGACAAATTTGGGGTGAAAACGACGCAAAAACCAAATGATTCCGATGATGTCGTACAAACTTTGGTGGTTGGCCACCATAATGAGCGGAACGCCTTCGGGAATGAGTTCACGGCCTTCTACTTTAAAGGTGGTTCCAACTAAATGCCCCACTCTGAGCAAACAAAAATTCAGATAATCAACACTCTTTTTATGAGCTTGGTAGCCAAACAGATTCAGACAGATCCACTGAATTGGGTGAAAAATAATCAATACCAGAAAAAACACCACAAAGGCCAGTGCTGATATAGGGTATGATATGAGTTTTTCCATCGATAAAATTTGCGCCAAAAGTATAAAATTATTTGGGTTTTTGGTTGTTTTTGAACGGTTCATTTTGGTTTAACAACTGATGAAGAAAATCCTCATTAAGCCGAACGTTATAATTTTTAGGTTTGATTTGAAATCTAAACGCCATGCAAAATAAACTTTATACACTCCTACCGCTTTTTTACCTGCACAGTATTTTAGGGCAAAACAAACAACCCGATGCTCTCTTCCATACAAATTATTTAAACGCCATAAATCATTGGGTTGTTTTGCCTCAAAATCTACCTTCTGTATCTTATTTATTGGGGTATGTTTATGCCGACCCGGATCAAGGATTCTGCTTTGTTTTTGAAGACGAGCTCATTTTGAGTCCACGAGGCACCTGGAAGCGTTGTCATCACGACAATACCCATATTCTTCGTTTGTTGCTCGATGCGAAAAGTCCAAAATTACAGCTGTTGGATGACCAAACAATCCGAAAATTAAACCTCGATGTCCATCCGTTATGGCTGGATGTTCTAGAATATGATGCTGCTGCCTGGGTTGCATCGGGACGGAGGTTTATGGCGCGCAAACAATATGTTGAAGCTGTCTACGGATTTGAGCAAGCGTTCAAGCAAAACGCCCAAATAGAGAGCTTGGCTTTTGAATTGGCTTTGGCGCTTAATTCAGCCGAACGATATCCGCAGTGTATTAGTCACGTGATGGGTTGCATCGCACGCAAAGCAAATGACTATCGGCTTTATCGTGAAATGGGTTATGCTTTGGTGCAAATGCATCAGCCACAAGAAGCCGAAAAAGTCTATGAACAAGGTTTGCAGGTATGCGCACAGAATTCGCAAAAACGAGAGATGGCACTTGATATGGCACAAACTTTCTACCGTTTGCGCGATCAAGAACGATTTGAAAAATGGGCTAATATCCTGCGTGGGTTTTGATTTGAAAATCGCTGAAATATTCTTGATAACTGTTCGAAAAGTCTGTTGCAACTTGCCAAAAAAGAAGTATTTTTACCAGCCTAATACATAATATAATCCACAGAAAAATGAGCTCAGAAAAAGAAGCAAAACTCAAAGCTTTACAGCTTACTTTAGATAAACTCGACAAGGCATACGGCAAAGGAACCGTCATGAAAATGGGCGATCGCGCCGTTGAAGAAGTAGAAGTGATTTCTTCCGGATCACTCGGCCTTGACTTGGCTTTGGGCGTAAACGGTTATCCAAAAGGGCGCATCATCGAAATCTACGGTCCGGAGTCATCGGGTAAAACCACTTTGACTTTACACGCCATTGCCGAAGCGCAAAAAGCAGGTGGAATTGCTGCGTTTATTGATGCTGAACATGCCTTTGACCGTCATTATGCCGAAAAATTGGGCGTTGATATTGAAAACCTCATCATCTCACAACCGGACAATGGTGAACAAGCTTTAGAAATTGCTGAAAACTTGATCCGCTCAGGCGCCATAGATATTGTAGTCATTGACTCAGTAGCCGCCTTGACGCCAAAAAGTGAAATTGAAGGTGAAATGGGTGATTCAAAAATGGGTCTACACGCACGATTGATGTCACAAGCGCTTAGAAAGCTTACCGCAACCATCAGCAAAACCAATTGTACGGTGTTTTTCATCAACCAGTTGCGCGAGAAAATTGGCGTTATGTTCGGAAACCCTGAAACCACTACCGGTGGTAACGCGCTTAAATTTTACGCTTCGGTTCGATTGGATATTCGCCGTTCATCGCAAATCAAAGAAGGCGAAAACGTCATTGGTAACCGCACCAAGGTAAAAGTGGTTAAAAACAAAGTGGCGCCTCCTTTTAAAACGGCTGAGTTTGATATCATGTACGGAGAAGGTGTTTCAAAAACCGGTGAAATTTTAGATTTAGCGGTAGAGTTTGAAATCATCAAAAAATCAGGTTCTTGGTTCAGTTATTCAGACACCAAACTGGGGCAAGGTCGCGATGCGGTTAAATCGCTCATCAAAGACAATCCGGAATTGGCCGATGAACTTGAACAAAAAATAAAAGACCACATTAAAGAAATGGATGCTTAAGAATAAACCCGACTCGTTCGGGTTTTTTTATGCTTTGTTCAGTTGCGCCAGCATTTGTTCACGCACTTTTTCTCGGAGTTGTTTGATGTGTTGTTTGTCTTCGGCAGATAGCTCTTTTGTGGCCACTTCAGGCAAAACCGTTACGCGCATCAAGCCCGGACTTCCGCTAAAAAAAGTATAGGAAAAACGCTTTTTGTTGTCGTGAAAAACCAGAGGCAAAATAGGAATTTGATGCTCAATGGCCAATCGGAAAGCGCCGTCTTTAAATTGGTCAAGTACAATTGATTCATCAGCAGGAACTCCGCCTTCAGGAAAAATGCAAATACTCAAACCTTGGCTTAATCGCTTTTGCGCACGATTAAAAACTTCCATGCGGCTTTTTGAACTGCTTCGATCCACCAAAATACAAGTGCGTTTGTAAAAAAAGCCAAACAATGGAATTTTGGCCAATTCTTTTTTCCCGACAAAAACAAACGGATTGCGCACCACCGCAAGCATGAGCATAATGTCTGTCATTGAGGTATGGTTGGCCACAAACATATAGCTTTGGTTCGGGTTGATTTGTGCTTGCGATTGGACGCGGTAGTAGAATCCGCAGGTAAACAAAATAGATTTAGCCCAAATTCTGGCCAACACAAAAAAGAACGGATACCATTTTTCTTTGAGAATCGACACCAGTAAAAAAGGCAGCATCAGTATGATGGGAACGGCAATCATGAGGTAAAACCACACGCGCCAGAGCAACCATAGAGGTATTTTGAGGATTTTCATGTTTTCAAAAGTAAGAATTCGATTTGTAATTTTTTTAAATCAATTACCTTTGCTCGAAAATTTCACCTTATGGCCAAAATACTCACCGGCGTACAAAGCACCGGAACCCCGCACTTAGGAAACTTACTCGGAGCGATTCTTCCGGCCATCGAACTCTCGGAGCGTCCTGAAAACGAATCTTTTTTGTTTATTGCTGACCTGCATGCCACCACACAAATCAAGGACGCAGCCGTTTTGAGCGCAAACAATTTGAGTACTGCGGCGGTTTGGTTGGCCTGTGGACTCAACACTGAAAAAGTCATTTTTTACCGTCAGAGCGATGTACCGCAAACGGCTGAACTTTCATGGTATTTGAGTTGTTTTTTTCCGTACCAAAGACTCACCTTGGCGCATTCGTTTAAAGATAAAGCTGACCGTTTAGAAGATGTTAACGCAGGGCTATTTACTTATCCGATGCTGATGGCGGCTGATATTTTGTTGTATGATGCCGAATTTGTTCCGGTGGGAAAAGACCAATTGCAACACATTGAAATCACGCGCGATGTGGCTTCGAGATTCAATTATCAGATGGGCGAAACCTTTGTCTTACCCGAAGCCAAAACTTCAGAAGAAACCATGTACGTGCCCGGAACCGATGGCCAGAAAATGAGTAAATCGCGCGGCAACATCATCAATATTTTCTTAGATGACAAAGCTTTGCGCAAACAAATTATGAGCATTGAAACCGACAGCACACCGCTTGAGGAACCCAAAAATCCGGATACTTGTAAAGTGTTTGCCATTTATCAACTCTTGGCCAATACAGATCAAACAGCACACATGCGCGAACGCTATCAAAATGTACCGCGCGATTTTGGTTACGGTCATGCCAAGCAAGCTCTGTTTGAACTCATTGTTGAAAAATTCAAAACCCAGCGCGAAAAATACAACCACTATATGGCCCATCCAGAAGAAGTAGAAACTGCCCTTATGGCTGGAGCCGCCAAAGCACAAGCTGTAGCTGAAATTGTGTTGGCACGCGTTCGCCAAAAACTCGGATTCAAAGCTTAATCAAACAACTGCTTCAAAGTATTTTCCGGGCAGCGGACAAACCAAACCTTTGAGTTCCATTTGCAATAGCAAACTTGAGAGTTCATAGACCGGAATATCACAACCCCGGGCAATCCAATCCATTTGTTCTTTGCCGGTGGTTTTGAGAAAATCATAGATTTTTTGCTCTGTGGGTTCAAGCTCAAAAAACAATTGTTGTTGCCTGATTTTGGGTGGCTTTTGCAGATCCCAATTGAGTTGATATACCAAATCAGCCGCCGAAGTCAAAATTTGTGCACGATGTGTTTTGATGAGTAAATGACAACCCTGACTCATGGTATCATGCACCCTGCCCGGTACGGCAAAAACTTCTCGCCCGTAATCATTGGCCATTTGCGCGGTAATCAGCGAGCCGCCTTTGAGAGCTGATTCAATCACGATGGTTGCTTCAGACAATCCGGCAACAATGCGGTTGCGACGAATAAAGTTTTCGCGTATGGGCTCTGACGCACTGGTAAACTCAGTAATAAAACCTCCGTTGTGCATCATTTTAGGTGCATATTTTTGATGCTTTTTCGGGTATATTTGATCAAGTCCGTGCGCCAATACTCCGAGGGTTGTTAGATTGTTTTCCTGGGCAGAAACATGGGCGGCAATATCAATTCCGTAGGCATAACCACTCACTATGACGGGGTCTAAGGGCGCTAAATCAGAAATCAATTGTCGGCAGAATTCAATGCCTACCGCGGTAGCCTGCCGAGTTCCGACAATGCTAATAATTTTGCGATTCTTCAAATTGAAATGCCCTTTTGAGAACAACATTACCGGAGCATCTGAACAATGTTCAAGTGCTGACGGATAATCCGTTTCTTTGAAATAGGTTGCGGTAATTTGATTTTGTTCAATAAATGAAAGTTCGGCTTCGGCTGCTTTAAAAAGTCGATCTTTGTCAATACTTTTGGTTGCAAGAGATTTGAGCCCTAATCGAAGCCAATCTTTTGGACTGTCTTTAAAAATTTCAGAAGGTGACGCGTAGTGTTCTAGGAGCTTTTTGGCGTAAATAGACCCTACACCTTCTACTTTTAGCAAGGCTAATACATAAAATAAATCTTCGTGGCGCATAGTAAATAATTGAATCTGAAAATTATAAAATTTAATCGGGATTGTTAATAAAAATTGTGAATAAAATTTTGCTGGTGGTGTTCATTATTTAACTTTGTTGACATGAAGATTGAACAATATATTTCACAACTCTTATATCGTCATCAGTGTGTAACCGTTCCTGGTTTTGGCGCTTTTTTGACCGAAATTCAATCGGCACAATTGCATGAAAGCACACATTCTTTTTATCCGCCCAAAAAGGTTATTTCTTTTAATGCTCAGGTAAAAAACAATGATGGTTTATTAGCAAATCACATTGCCCAAATTGAAAAAACCAGCTATGAGTCTGCTGTTGCAGCCATTGAGAGCGAAGTGGTGATTTGGAACAGCATCTTAGAAGTCAACCAACGATTTGCCTTAAAAAACATTGGTGAATTGTCTTTGAATGCTGAAAAAAACTTAGTATTCACACCTTCAGATCATGTCAATTACCTTAAAGAATCTTTTGGATTGAATTCGTTTGTATCGCCAGCGGTCAAACGCGAACAATACCAACAACAAGCCGAAATTTTCTATCAAGAACCTGAAGCTGCTGCAGAAATCCAAACAGCTCAAACACCGGTGATTGAGCTAGCGACTAAAAAAGGTCGTGGTTATCTTAAATATGCCGCCATATTGGTATTGGCGTTATCGGCAACTGGGAGTATTGGTTTCAAACTGTATCAAGATCATGTAGCCGAACAAACTTTGCTTGTTGAAACCCAGGTACAGAAAAAAGTCCAGGATAAAATTCAGGAAGCGACTTTTATGATGGATCATTCTATTCCTGCGGTCACTTTGACGGTTCGCGAAGAAAAATTTACTTATCACATCATGGCGGGTGCTTTTAGAAATCAAGCCAACGCCGAAAACATATACAACAATTTAATTGAATCGGGCTACAAAGCGCGTCGTATTGCCCAAAACAAACACGGCTTATATCCGGTTTTGTACGGGAGTTACGCCACACTTGAAGAAGCACGCGCGGCACTAGACACCATTCACCAAAGCAATCCGGATGCTTGGTTGCTGGTCAAAAATCTATAAATGAAATCCCGTCCAAAAGCGGGATTTTTTGTTTTTACTGCTTTATCTTTGCCCAAAAAAAATGCATCCGAAAACTCCTTCCGAATCACTCACCATTTTAACTGATTTAGTTTTACCCAGTGAAACCAATCCGCTGAACAATCTTTTTGGCGGCGAATTGTTGGCCCGAATGGACCGTGCTGCCAGTATTGCCGCGCGCAGACATTCGCGCAGAATTACCGTAACGGCTTCGGTAAATCACGTGGCTTTTAATCGGTCAATTCCTCTGGGAAGTGTGGTCACCGTAGAGGCCAAAGTATCGCGTGCTTTTACCTCATCGATGGAAATTTTTATTGATGTGTGGATAGAAGACCGCGAATCAGGTATCAGAACCAAAGCCAATGAAGCTATTTATACTTTTGTAGCAGTAGATGAAACCGGTCGCCCGGTACAGGTTCCTCAAATTGTACCCGAAACCGACCTAGAAAAAGAACGCTTTGTGGCCGCATTGCGCAGAAAACAACTGAGTTTGGTCTTGGCCGGAAAGATGAAACCACACGAAGCTACTGAACTTAAAGCTCTTTTTGTGTAGTTTACATATTGGACAACCAACTTGCCGGATTGTTGTAAGTAGTGTTTTGAGAAATCGTGAATTTAAGTACGGTTTTGCCGGTATCGCCATTGGTTCTAATTTTTCCGATGGTTTGCTTGGTCGATACTTTATCGCCTTTGCTTACCGAAACGCTGCTCAGGTTTTGATATACGGTAAAGAAATCTCCGTGCTGAATCATGACGGCTTTGTTTACCGGCGAGAGCATCATCACACTCACGACTTCTCCGCTAAAAACTGACCGAGCATTCGCGCCGTTATCAGTGGTAATCTCTACGCCGCTGTTGTGCACTACAAGTGATTTATATACCGGATGCGGCTGATCTCCGTAAGGCAAGGAAACAAAACCTTTCTCAACCGGCCATGGTAATCTTCCTTTGTTGGCTCGGAAATTATTGGCCAATGTTTGGCCTTCAGGGGTGAGGACAATTTTGGTGGAAGTTTCTGTGGCTTTCGTTTCAGCGGCAGTGGTGGTTTTTGGGTTGGCCTTTGCAACTGCCGTAGCGGTTTTCTTGTTTGCTGCTGCAATGGCCGCTTTGATCAACTTTTGAATTTGGTTGTCAATATTGCGGGTTTCTTGTTGCTTGCGCTTGATTTCGGCTACAATTTGCTTTTTGTCTTTTTTGAGCGCACGCTCGAGTTCTTGCTGGGCTATCCGCTCTTTTTCAAGTTGCTCGCGCTCTTTTTGGTTCTCTTTTAAAAGCTTTTCTTTCTCTACTTTTTGCACGCCAATTTTTTGATTGTATTGCTCAAGTTCTTCAGATTTATGTTGAATTTCTTCCCCTTGCATTCTGCGAAAACTAGCGTATTGCTTCATATACTGAGCGCGTTTGTAGGCTTGCGTAAAGTTTTTAGATGACAGCAAAAACATGGCGCGGCTTTGTTCAGAGCGGCTTTTGTATGATTTGACAATCATTTCAGCATAATCTTCTTTGAGTTGCTCGAGTTCGCGTTTAAGCCGATTGATATTGATTTGATTGATGTACATATCATTGTTGAGCACCTTGGTCTGTTTCTCAGTGGTTTTGATCAGTTTTTGCTTGAGTTGAATTTTCTCGTTTTGCAACTGAAGTTGTTTGACCACGGTTTTTTCTTTAGAACGAACCGCGTCTAATTGTTTTTCTTTTTCGCGGATTTCACGAAGAATTTCAGCTTTGCGCTGTTCGAGCTTTTCTTGCTGATTAGGACTGGTTTGGCTCCAGATAACTGGAGTCATCATCAAAAATATCAGACAGAGCAGACGTTGCAACATAGGGCAAATTTTTGACAAATCTAGTGAATATTTATAAGCTTATAACCCTCGGGTATATTGTACGGAAAAGAAAGTTCTTCATCAATAGTGAGATGGTTGAAATCAATGTCCATATGCATTTTTCCTTTGGGCTGTAGGGCATCAACTACAATGCCGGTGGGCAAACTCATCACGCCATAAGCAGCCTCGCTCGGGTATACTACTTGCAGCGACTGTTGCTTTTGATTTTGAACAAATTGCTGTTTTTTCAGACGACAATGTCCGGATTCAAAACTGTATACTTTGGTCATTTCGGGATTTGTGTGGTCTTCTAATTGATACATTTTATCGGCATCAATTGAGGCTTCGAGTTCTTTTTGATGCAAATCTTCAAAGGCGCGACCCAAAAATAAATTCTGCAAACTGTTGTAATTGAGCGGCGTGCCCAACCAGGCACTCAAAGTTGAAAAGTCACCTTCAAAATAAGTATTGTTCATCTTTTCATAATAGCTCACTTTATTGGGCGTAATGAGCGCTTTGGCCATGGTAATCCCCAAAAAACGTACACTGATCAAGATTTTTTCGTCTTTCTTGATTTTGATTTCGGCCGTCATGTTTTGACTGTTGTTGTCGTCTTCGTAATGAACCGCTGACTTGATATACAGCGTTGAGAACAATTTAGGATTTTGGTAATGTCGGTCTACAATCACCGCGGCACTCAAAGTATCTTTGGCTTTTCCTTCGGTGAGTATAGGTTGTGCTGTTTTGCAGGAAGCCATAAAAAGTACCAGCAAAATCAATCCGAGGTATTTGGTCATTTTTTTTGTTGTTTGATCAGTTGATCGGCTTTTGAAAAATATTTTTCTTTCTTTTTGACATCGCCCAATCCGGCAGCAGCTTCGCCTAATTGAATGTTGAAATTTCGTTCCAGAGTCAAATCATCAAGCACATAATCAAGACCCATTTCTAAAAACTCCTGTGCCTTTTTATAATTTTTAAGCTGATTGTATGCCAGGCCTATATCATAATATAACTGGGGTTGTGTTGGATAAAATTCAACCAAACGCGAAGCTTTAGAAGCTACAACGTCAAATTGTGCGGTTTCAATATAAAGGTCAAGCAATAAAAGTGCGGTGTCTAAATCATCGGGTTGGTTTTTAAGCTGAAGCTCATAAAACTTTGCCGCGCGCGCCCAAGCCTTTTTTTCATGAAAAAATTTGCCGATTTCTTTGGCTGACTGAACTTTTTTGTCTGATTCAAAATAACCAATCGATTGCATCAAATCAGCATCAAGTTCGGGTTTGTCTTTGCTGTACACCAAAAATTCATTGAGTACTCGGTGCTTGATTTTGTTGTCAATTTTGTCGCTTTTGAACACTTTATTCATACAAGCTACGGCCGCCTTTGTATCGTTGTTTAAGAGTTGCAACTTGAACAAACTCACCTGAGCCCAATCAGATGTGGGAATTTCTTTCTCTAACTTTTGGGCTATTTGCATGGCTTTGTCATCTTGATTGTTGTCTGAATACAAAAAAATCAAGGCTACATAATTAGATTCTTCTTTGGGATATTTGGCTATCAAATCAAGCAAGTGTTCGGCTTCTGAACTCTGGTATTTGGCCTGCTTCAAAATATCTCGGCGATAAAGATCGCGTTGATCGGTGCGGCCTACTTTTGCGTCGAGTTCGTTGATTAAATCCAGCGCCAAATCAAATTGTCCGGTGTTCATATAGAGCGATACCAAGTCTTCTTGATAATCTTTCTTGAACGGAATTAATTTTTGTACAATCGGAATGGCGCGCTTAAAATCTTTGGCTTCGTAACAAGCATCGTACATGCCAACTAAATACCAGCGGTTTTGCGGATCTAATTGAGCTGCTTTTTCAAAAGATTCATAGGCCTCGTTGTACTTTTTGAGTGCGAGATAATTCTTTCCAAACTCAGAATATACCACCGGATTGTCAGGTTGCTGATCTTTACATTTATACAAAGCGGTGATTGCCTTGTCGTAATTTTCGATGCCTTTTTGCAAAAGCGCCTCATAAAAAGCATCTTGAAATTTGTTTTCAGGCGGAGCCATCGGGTCGGGCAGGTTTTGAGCCGAAAGTCTTCCCGAGAGCAGAAAAATAGCCGATAAACAAACGATTCTTTTCATGAAATTAATTTGTTGCTTATTCTAAAACCGAATAATCACCAATGCTGATGCTTGTAAATTTTCCGTTAAAACGCGCATGACTGCCAATCATCGCATTGTCTAGCTGCGCATTTTTGATGTGTGAGTGGTTCTGAACCAAACTGTTTTGTATTGTACTGTCTATCACATGACACGCTTTGCCTAAGGATACATTGGGCCCCACGGTCGCGTTGATCAAAACTACATCTTCACCAATAAAACACGGTGGGATAATTTTTGCGTTTTCAAGTTTGACTGATGAATGCACTAGGTTTTCTCCGTCTTCATGCAAAAAACCGAGCATACGGGTGTTGGTTTCAACCGTGACATTTTTATTGCCGCAATCCATCCACTCGTCTACTTTTCCGGGCACAAATTTCAAGCCTTTGACCTTCATGTTTTCGAGTCCGTCGGTAAGTTGGTATTCGCCGCCTTTAACGATATTGTTGTCGAGTAAATATTGTAGTTCTGCACGAAGCGTCTCCCCCGATTTGAAATAGTAAATACCAATAATGGCTAAATCTGACACAAATTCTTTGGGTTTTTCTACAAAGTCAACAATTTGGTTCTGCTCGTTGAGTTGTACCACGCCAAAAGCGCTCGGATCATCAACTTGCTTCACCCAAATCACACTATCCGCCGAGGTATCTAACGTAAAGTCTGCGCGAAAAAGTGTATCCGCATAAGCCACCACAATGGGTCCGCTCATAGAATCTTTGGCACACATAATCGCATGGGCTGTCCCCAAAGCTTCATTTTGATAGTAAATGGTTCCTTTAGAACCTAGTTTTTCGGCAATAGCAACGAGGTCTTTTTCAACCTGAGCCCCAAAATCTTGATGAATGATAAAAGCAATTTCATCAATTTTTTGGTTGATTACGCCGGCAATATCTTCAACCAAACGGTGCACGATGGGTTTTCCGGCAATTGGAATCAGGGGTTTTGGAACGGTAAGCGTATGCGGTCTGAGTCTTGATCCGCGACCTGCCATAGGTACAATTATTTTCATATTATCTTATTGAATATCGTTTGTTTTAATGTTTTATTTGGTTCCGGTTGAGCCAAAGCCACCGGTGCCCCGTGACGTTTCTGATAAGTTTTCAACCGACATCCACTCTGCGCGCTCATGTTGAGCAATGACCAGTTGCGCGATGCGCTCTCCGTTTTCAACGACAAAATCTTCGGCGGACAAATTTACTAAAATCACCCCGATTTCTCCGCGATAATCAGCGTCTACAGTTCCGGGTGAATTGAGCACGGTAATTCCTTTTTTGGCCGCTAGTCCGCTGCGTGGTCTGACTTGCGCTTCATAACCCACAGGCAGTTCAATAAACAATCCGGTTTTGATGATGGCGCGCGCCAATGGTTTGAGCGTCACCGGTTCTGATAAATGAGCGCGCAAATCCATTCCGGCTGAGGCATGGGTTTCATAGGCCGGCAATTCGTGGCCTGAGGTATTGACAATTTTAATTTGCATTGGATTTTCTTTTAGCAATTCTGAGTAAAGTTTGTTTTTCGTTTTTATATATAAACCCTAAAAACAAGAGCAGTAAGGTGATTTTAACCAGGTAATTATCGCGCAACATAGGCACGTAAAATGATACGGCCGAAAACAAAACTGTAAGTCCAAGATAGCTGAAAATTTTCGGGAAATCATACGGAATAGGGTATTCTTTCTGACCCATTTGATACGAAATAATCATCATGCTTCCGTAAGCGGCAATGGTAGCAATGGCCGAACCATAGTAACTCATCGTGGGAATGAGCAAATAGTTGAGCACCAAAGTAACCACGGCTCCTATCAGTGATATATATGCGCCTATGTGTGTTTTGTCAATGAGTTTGTACCAAACCGACAAATTGGTGTAAATGCCCAAAAAAAAGTTGGCCAAAACAATGAGCGGAACAACTTTCATTGCATCCCAGTAATGTACATTCGGCACAAGTATTTGCTTGAACAAATCGGCAAAAACAATGACAAACAAACTGATGAACGAACCAAAAATCACAAAGTATTTGGTAATGGTTGCATAGGTTTGTTGGGCATTTTCATGGTGGGCGTGACTAAAGAAAAACGGCTCTATGCCCAAAGTGTAAGCTGTTCGATACAAAACCATAAACATCCCAATCTTATAACAGGCTGAATAGGCACCAATATCTGACATGGGCACATGCAACCAATCAAGCAGAATTTTATCAAAGTGTTCGTTGATGGCAAAAGCAATTCCGGCAAAAAGAATTGGCCCTCCGTAACGCATCATTCTTTTCCAAAGCGCTAAATCAAAGCTCCAAGAAATGCGTGTGTAATTCGGAACCAAAACCACGAGTGTAAACAAACTGGCCAATAAATTTGAGATGAAAATATATCCTATTTGGTAATGATCGCGGTAAATGGTGTTGAAAAACCCGCCGGGATTTTGCTCCGCCCACTGAGGCAACAACGCCAAAAAGAAAATGTTAAGCAATAGATTGATGGATACGTTGGCTATTTTAATGGTTGCATATCGCATCGGACGTTTCTCGGCGCGCAATTTTGAAAACGGAATAATCGCCAGTGCATCCAAGGCTAAAATCCAAATGGTATAAGTGATGAATTCTGTTGAAATGCCAGACCAGTCACCAAGGTTCTTCCGGAAAATCAAAGCCAAAGCTAAGAAGCCGATAGAAGACCAAAAAAGAGAAATTGTTGCCGTAGAAATAACCCTTTTTTTGTTGTCTTCAGAGTTGTAAAAACGAAAAAAAGCGGTTTCCATTCCGTAAGACAAAACCACGTTGAAAAAAACGAGATACGCAAAAATCACCGAGACTTCACCCATCTGACTTTTGTTGGGCAAATAATACACAAACAACGGATTGAGGATGAAGCTAATAATCCTCGGAAACACTGTAGCCAGTCCGTATATCAGGGTTTGTTTAAAAAGGTTTTTGTATAAACTCAAAGTAAAAAACGCGTTTTTTGGAATCAAACAAATGTAACCAATTCTTTGTTTTGAAGCCTGAGCCTGCGGGTATTTTTTGAGTATATTTACGCCAAAGCCTAGGGTATGAAAAATTTAGTTGCTGCCTTTTTTGTTTTGTGTTTTGCCTTGAACTTATCGGCACAGAAATATCCAATCACCCAAAAGAAACCGCACGAAATCAAAAAATACAACATTGCTTATAACGACAATTATGAGTGGTTGGAGGATGTTGAAAGTGAGCCGGTCAAAAATTGGCGCAATGCACAAAATGAAACCGCTAATTTGTATTTAGAACAGGTCAAGAAGAAATATGATATTGCCGGAAAAATCAAAGAATACAATGCTTTTTCATCGTCTAGTCTGCCCGAAAAGATAGGTACATATTATTATAAACTGTACAACCTCGACAAAAACAAACCTGGTGTATTGTTTTTTCGAAAAGAACTTAATGGCGAGGCAATAGAACTATTCAATCCGTTTAAAATATATCGCGATAATGTGGCGAGTATCCGAAATTACCGACCTTCAAAAAATTCACGCTATTTGGCTTGTGCCGTAAGTCCTGATGGGGGCGATCGGCATGAAATCAGGTTTGTTGATTTTGACAAACTCAATTTGCTTGAAGATGTAGTCAAAGACGTAAAGTTTTCAAATATTGCTTGGAATAAAGATTCAGGCATTTTTTACAAACGAAACAGCAATCAAAAAACCTTTGAAAAAGATTCGACTTATTTACTTTACTACCATAAATTAGGAACACCTTCGGCCGACGATAAACTTGTTTTTGATGCTTCAAAAAGCAATCTATCTTATACTCATTTTACTAAAGGTGATCAATTATTTGTCATTCTATCTGATGAACTGAGCGGAAAAAAGAGTTTTTATTCTGCTTCTTTAAACGACCCTGATTTGAAGCTAGAATTGTTTTTAGAAACCGATGAAAACGACCAATACATTACAATCATCAAAAACAAAGTTTACTTTTCAAAAAAGAATTATCAGTGGGGCGAGGTGCGCGCAATGGATTTATTGAAAGCAAATGAAGAAATGTCTATTGTTCCTCAAACTTACGGTCATTTACTCATTGACACCTATTTTACAGAAGAATATTTGTTTTGTCAGTATAAAAATTCAGGGAAGTATTATGTAGCGGTTTATGATTTACAGGGTCATTTCATCCGTAAGTTTTTTTCGCCCGAAGGAACTACATTCAGCATTAAATTCTACGATGAAAAAAGTAAAAATCTATTTGTCAGCGTTTATTCATATACTCTGTCCCCTCAAAACTTTAAACTTAACATTGACTCCGGAAGCATTGATCCTTATTACAACGATTACTTACGCCCCAAACCAACGCTTTTTCCGTTGGACCACTTTGTAACTAAAAACACAAGCTGTAAAAGTAGGGACGGAGTTGATATTCCGCTCACAATCATTTACAAAAAGGGAACTGCTTTTGACGGAAATAACCCAACACTTTTAAAAGCTTATGGCGGATTTGGAACCGTGAGCGGCCCAAGTTTTGAACCTGGTTTACTTTATTTTTTAGAAAAAGGAGGCGTGTTTTGTTTTGCCGAAATCAGAGGGGGCGGTGAAAAAGGCGATAAATGGCATACCGATGCTGTTAAACTCAAAAAAATGAATTCATTCAATGATTTTATTGATGCGGCTGAGTTTCTGATTCAAGAAAAATATACTTCGCCCCAAAAGTTAGCCATAACCGGTGGTTCATACGGCGGATTAGTGGTGGGTGTGGCCATGACTCAGAGACCGGATTTGTTCAAAGTGGCGATTCCGGTTGTAGGTGTTTTTGATATGCTGAAATTTGAGCAATTCACCGTGGGCAGGTATCATCTGGATGAGTTTGGCAGCGTAGATAATCCTGAAGATTTCAAAGTGCTTCATTCGTATTCGCCTTATCACAACATTAAAGAAGACGTTGACTATCCGATAACTTATATATTGACCTCTGAGCATGATGATCGGGTTCCTCCGCTTCATTCCTATAAATTTGCAGCTCTATTGCAGAACCGACCAGCTCAAAAGAACCCTGTCATTCTCAAAACACGCTCAGATGCTGGCCATTACGGCAAATCATCTTATCAAGATTATATGGATGACAAAGCAGATTTTTACGATTTTTTACTCTATCATTTAAATTCATAAAAAAAGGCGCCTGTAAAAAGCGCCTTTTCTATTTTATACAAACCTAAACTATCCGTTCAAAGCTTCAGCTCCACCCACGATTTCAAGGATTTCGTTGGTAATGGCCGCTTGACGCGCTTTGTTATAGGTTAATTTAAGTTGATTTCTGAGTTCGGTGGCATTGTCGGTTGCTTTGTGCATGGCCGTCATACGCGCTCCGTGTTCTGCTGCAAATGAATCTCTGATGCCTTTGTACAACTGGGTTTTCAATGATTTTGGAATCAAAGTAAGCACAATTTCTTCTTTGGATGGTTCAAAGATATAATCAGCCGCAGCCGATGCATCGCCGCTTACCGGAGCCAGTGGCAAATACTGCTCGGTTTGGATGATTTGTGTGGCTGCATTTTTGAATTGGTTGTAGATAATTTCAACGCGGTCATAATCACCTGCCAAGAATTTTTGGGTGATTTCATCGGCAATCTGAGCTGCATTTTCATAGGTCAGATGATCAAAAATGGCGTTGTTGTTCCCAACTACGGTATGTGTTTTTTTCAAGTTATCAGAAGCTTTTTTACCGATGGCAAAAACATCGACTTGTTTGCCGGTGTGAAAATCAGTTCTGTTTTTTACTTCTTTTAAAACGTTGGTGTTAAAAGCACCGCACAATCCGCGGTTTGAGGTAATGGCTACCAACAACACTTTCTTTACTTCGCGTTGTGAAGTATACGCTCCTCCGGTATCGCCGTCGAGTGTCGCCGAAAGGTTTTGCAAAAGTTCCGTGAGTTTTTCGGCGTACGGACGCATAGCGGTAATGGCATCTTGCGCCTTTTTTAATTTGGCGGCAGAAACCATTTTCATCGCCGATGTGATTTGCATCGTCGACTGTACCGAACTAATCCTATTGCGGATTTCCTTTAAGTTTGCCATAATTTATCTGAAATTCTCTGATTTGAACATTTGAAAATGAAAGTTCTAATTCAAATGCTCAAACCATCAAATTATTTAATTAGTTATACTTAGCTGCAATTTCTTTGGCGGCACTTTCAATCACATCTGTAATGCTGTCATCGAGTTTACCTGCTTTAAGTGCATCCAAAGTAGCTCTGTGTTTGCTGTTCATGTAAGCCAAGAAATCTTTTTCAAATTCTTTTACTTTAGCCACAGGAACGTTTCTCAATAGGTTTTTAGAACCTGCGTAGATAATGGCTACTTGATCTTCAACGGTAAACGGATCGTTTACTGATTGCTTCAATATTTCTACGTTGCGACGTCCTTTTTCAATAACGTTCAAAGTGGCAGCATCCAAGTCTGAACCAAATTTGGCAAACGCTTCTAATTCGCGGAATTGCGCTTGATCCAGTTTTAATGTACCTGATACTTTTTTCATCGATTTGATCTGTGCGTTACCACCCACACGCGATACCGAAATACCTACGTTGATCGCCGGACGAACCCCTGAGTTGAACAAGTCAGACTCCAAGAAAATCTGTCCGTCGGTAATAGAGATTACGTTGGTTGGAATATATGCAGAAACGTCACCGGCTTGTGTTTCAATAATAGGCAAAGCGGTTAACGAACCTCCTCCTTTTACAAGTGGTTTTAATGACTCTGGCAAATCGTTCATGTTTTTGGCAATGCTGTCATCGGCAATAACTTTGGCCGCTCTTTCAAGCAAACGAGAGTGTAAGTAGAAAACGTCACCTGGGTAAGCCTCACGTCCCGGTGGTCTTCTTAGCAACAAAGACACCTCACGGTAAGCCACCGCTTGTTTTGACAAATCATCATATACAATTAAAGCCGGACGACCTGTATCGCGGAAGTACTCACCAATAGCGGCACCCGCCATCGGAGCATAAACCTGCATCGGAGCCGGGTCAGAAGCATTTGCCGCGACAATGGTTGTGTACGCCATCGCGCCTTTTTCTTCTAATGTTTTTGCAATTCCTGCTACGGTTGAAGCTTTTTGCCCAACCGCAACATAAATACAATATACCGGTTTGCCGGCATCGTAGAATTCTTTTTGATTCAAAATGGTATCAATACAAACCGTTGTTTTACCGGTTTGACGGTCACCAATAACAAGCTCACGTTGTCCTCTTCCTACCGGAATCATCGCGTCAATTGATTTGATTCCTGTTTGCAACGGCTCAGTTACCGGTTGACGGAAAATAACTCCCGGCGCTTTTCTTTCTAATGGCATTTCGTATAAATCGCCGCTGATAGGACCTTTACCGTCGATTGGGTTACCCAAAGTATCCACAACACGACCTACGATTCCTTCACCAACTTTAAGCGAAGCGATACGCTGTGTTCTTTTTACGGTTGAACCTTCTTTGATTCCGGTAGACGGACCCAAAAGTACCACCCCCACATTGTCTTCTTCTAAGTTCAAAACGATGGCCTCAAGACCATTGTCAAATTGAACCAACTCACCGTACTGTGCGTTTGACAATCCGTAAACGCGGGCAATCCCGTCACCCACTTGAAGTACAGTTCCTACTTCTTCTAACGTAGCGCCTGATTGAAAACCTTCAACCTGCTTTTTTAATATTGCTGAAATTTCAGCAGCTTTAATTTCTGCCATTGTATATATCTTTAATGGTGATTAATTACTAAACTCTCTTTTTAATTCTTGTAAGCGATTGGCTACCGATGCATTGTATTGACGATCGCCGATTCTCAGAATGAATCCGCCCAAAATAGCCGGATCAACTATATTTTTGATGGTTACTTTTTTGTCTGAAATGGAAGCTATTTTGGATTTTACCTGTGACTCTATTTCAGAAGACATCTCAATGGCTGTGGTGACATAAGCCACTTCAACTCCGTTCATTTGATCATACAACGAGTTGTATTGCGCTGCCACCGAAGCCAAAATTTCAAATCGCTTGTTTTCTAACAACAATCGAAACAAAGAAGATGTTTCAGATTGTAGATTCGGAAAAATTTCATTGAGCGCACTGATTTTAATTTCTGAGGTAATAATCGGGCTGCCTAAAAAATCTTCAAGCTCAACGTTGCCCACAATGTTGTTGACCATTGACAGCATGTCTTGATTGACTTTCTCAGCATTACCTGAGGCCACCGCGGTATCTAAAATTGCTTTCGCGTATCTAATCGCAGCTCTTGACATATTAGCTTAATTTAACATCGTCTAACATTTTCTCTACCAATTTTACTTGAGCAGATTTGTCAGACAATTCGTTTTTTAATAATTTCTCGGCAATGTCTAAAGACAAAGTAGCAACATGTGACTTGAGCTCAGACAAAGCGGCGTTTTTCTCGCTTTCTATGGCTGCTTTGGCTTGTTCAATCATTTTGTGTCCTTGTGCTTGTGCGTCTGCTTTAGCATCTTGGATCATTTTTTCTTTGATTTCACGGGCTTCTTTAAGCATTGAATCTCTTTCGGCACGTGCTTCAGCCAACAATTTATCGTTGTCAGACTTCAAACTTTGCATTTCTTTGCGCGCCTGCTCTGCTGAAAGCAATGCGTTTTTGATTCCTTCTTCTCTTTCGTTTACTGAATCAAGAATGGGTTTCCAAGCAAATTTTTTCAAAAGAAAAATAAGCCCCACAAACAATACGGTTTGCATGATAAATAACCCAAGCGAAAACTGTCCAAATAATTGTTCCATTATATTATGTCTTAGTTTTAATGAATTTTAATAGGTAACAAAAGCTACAACCAACCGTTATAGCTTTTGTTTGTTTTTTAGTTTACTGCAAACAAAGCCGCGAAACCAATACCTTCAATAAGAGCAGCTGCAATCAACATAGCTGTTTGGATTTTACCAGTAGCTTCTGGTTGACGAGCAATCGCTTCCATGGCAGAACCACCAATTTTTCCGATACCGATACCGGCTCCGATTACTACTAAACCTGCTCCAATAATTTTAGGAATTTCCATAATGTATTTATTAATAATTAAACATTCAATTGATTAGTGATGGGCTACTTCGTGGTGCTCATCGTGGTGATGTTCTTCTACAGCTGCTCCAAAATAAAGCGCTGCCAACATCGTGAAAATATAGGCTTGTAGCAAGGCTACCAATATTTCAAGTAGAGACAATACAAAAGCCAAAAAGAATGAAAGCGGGCTTCCGATTGGGCTGTTAAAAGTGTACATCAAAGCAATCAAACTCATCAATACAATGTGCCCCGCCACCATATTGGCGTACAAACGAATCATGAGTGAAAACGGTTTGATGATGGTACCAAGCAATTCAATTGGTGCCAATATAAACTTCATCGGAACCGGCACCCCCGGCATCCAGAAAATGTGTCCCCAGTAATCTTTCTTTGCAGTAAAAGTGGTAATTAAATAAGTAACCAGAGCCAACGATGCGGTAATGGCTAAATTACCTGTGATGTTAACACCCAGCGGGGTCAACCCGAACATATTCAAAAACCAAATAAAGAAGAAAATGGTCAATAAAAAGCTCATGTATTTTTTATAGTGCTTTTCACCAATATTTGGAATAGCAATGTCATCTCTGATGTACAAAATAATTGGCTCAAAGAATCTTCCGGCACCGGTAGCAATCAATCCGTTTTTTTGGTACGATTTACCCAATCCGCGGAACAATGAAAACATGATGAGCGCCACAATCAAAATCATCAAAATACTCTTGGTGATAGAAAGATCCAATGGCTTGATGTTGGTCACATGTCCTTTTGCGTCTTCGGTAAAATTTCCTAGCGCATCGGTTCTGTATACCAATCCGTCGTGGTGATTGATTTTGTAGTAGTTTCCGTTAGATTCGGCCACACCTTCTCCGTGCTCAAACTTTGAAGAAGAAAAAACATGTAGTCCGTTATCAATTAAAATAACCGGCAGTGGAAAACCAAAATGTTTAGCTCCGTCTTTACCATAGGTAAACAAGGTAAAGTCATGTGAATCCATCAAGTGGTGTTTGATGTGCGCTTTTCTCTCTAAATCTGCCTTTTGCTCTTCCGTTAGATTTGCGGGTTCTGCCTCATGACCATGGGCTGCTGCAGGGGTAGTGTGCGCTGTTTGAACTGGAATTGCGGTGCTATCAACCGGATTGTTTGCAAAACTAAATAAAGGTAAACACGCTACGAAAGCAGCTATAATGAAATGGAGTGGTTTTTTTGAAATCACCATATAAGGATAATTAACTTAAATTAACTTTTTCAAATTTGGTGCAAAAGTACAATTTTAATTAATACTGAAAAGTATATGTTTTTATTTTTTTTGGCGAATTGTCAATTAACCATTGAATTATTGCTTATTATTTAAAATTCTGATGGTTACAAGGGTTTCTAAAGCTAAAAAATACATAAAAATAATCAAGAAGCTCATCTTCTCAACGGCCGTCTTGGGGAGGTCAAAAGACAGAATTGGTCTTAAGAAAAAATAAGCAATTCCCATTTTTACAGTGGTCAGTAATAAATAAGCAAAACCCACATTGTGGATGCTTTTGGCGCGAATGATTTTTAATACCGATACAATCAACACTGAGCAAACCCCAAAAAAGGCGTATAACATTTCAACTGAATAAATAAACGCCGCTTCAAATTTATGAGGCACCAAAAAATGAAACAATAATTTATGACAGCCAAAACCAATCACGGAAGCAAAAACAACCATTAAAACCGGAGGTAATTTTTTATGGCTCATGAATTGTCTTGATTGATGTCTTTTAGTTGTCGATTGAGATTGTAAAATGAAATAGCCACCCCTAGGAGTGTTAGTATTTTTACATATATATTGTGGGGAGTTGGATATTTCTCATCTAGCCAATTGCCCAATAAAGAAAATAAAAATACAATCACACCCATCTGAATGGGAATGTTGATCAATGCGAGCCACTTATTGGGCCTGCGCGGTGGTTCCTGATTGAGTGGTGCCATGAGGCGCTATGCTTTTGACTTGTGATTTCATCACACAGGTGGCGCTGAATTCTGCTCCGGGTTCAACAGACAATTTAGCACAAGTAACCTCGCCGTGGATACTCGCTTTGCCTTTGATGTTGAGCATTTCTTGCACTTGAATTTTTCCTTCAAAATAACCTTCGATGTCGGCGTTCTTGCAAACAATGTCGCCTTTGACGCTTCCGGCTGGCCCGATGACAATTTTGCCGTTGGACTGAAAGTTTCCTATCAAATGACCGTCTAACCTAAAATCAGCTTGAGATTGAATATCTCCTTGAAGAGAAGTTCCCTCAACAATACGATTGGTTTTACCCAATAAATCGGTATATGATTTTGGCTTTTTCTCAAACATAATTATCGCTTGTCAGATTTTTGATCCATTGCTTTTGCGCCTCGCGGGTCAGCACCCACCGGAGGTGCGGTAGGGTTTCCGGGTAGTCCGGGCGGTTGTGTTGAAAATCCCGGAGGAGCTTCTTCGGTTTGCTCATGGGCCGCTCTTGGTCGAACCGCTTCTTTTTCTTTGTCGTTGTCGTGTTTCATTTTAGGCACATAGGCTTTGGCCGGTAAAGGGTCAGAATAAGGAGTAGTTAAATACGCTTCAAAATTTTTCTTGATTTGAACAATTTTATAATTCTCATTAGAGATGATATAAGCCTTGTCCGGAATTTTATACTCTTTAAACTCTTTTAAAATTGATGCGATTCCTTTGGCATATTCATCTGATTTGAGTCCGTGAATAACCACAAAATTCTCACTCATTGTGTATAAATCATAAGAAACGGTGAGTTTTTCAAGCCCACGTTCTTGAATAAATTTATTGATTTTATCTAAAATATACTTGGTCGGTTTGTCTTCTTTGTTGGTAGATTTGTATAGGATTTTCCAGCTCAAAGGTTTAACGGCATAAAATTGCAACGCTTCTAATGCCGGAACTTGCGCTTGAAGTAATTGCTCTGCTTGCTTCCCTTCTTCGCTGTTTGGATAATTCAGCGCTACAAAGTTCAATGCTTTTTTATACTGATCGAGGCCCATCAATCGGCCTAGAATATTGGCCTTGAGCAATTCTAATTTAGGAACAATGGGTTCGCCGGTATACTGAGCTGTAGCCAACTCAACATCGGTGAGCAAAATTTTTAAATCTCCATCTTTGAGTTGTTTGAAGAGCTTGTCATAATGCGCTTCCGGAGAATCTGAAGCTAAGGCAGATGCGCCACTCGGATTGGCCAAAATTTGTGCATAGCGCGAATCCGGAAACTCCGAAATAATTCTGTTTTTCATCGCCAAAGCCTTGTCTTTGTCAATGATTTCATAGATTTTGAACAAATGATACATTGAGGGCAAAACCAACCGCTCTTCGGGCTGATGCGCCAATAAAGTTTCCAGTTTGTCTGCAGCGCGTTTGTATTCTTTAAACTTCTCTTTGTATATAATGCCCAATTGATAGTAGGCAAAGTTTCTTTCTTTGGTAATACTGTCTATAAAGGTTTGCGAAGTTGGAATCTGTTTTAAATAGGCTTGTGTGGAATAGCGCTGGTCTGTTGATTTTTCTTTTTCTGCCTTTTCATCAACTTTATCCGAAGTCTCTTTGTCATCACTATTGTCTTCTGCATTTTGTGCGATGGCATTTTTATCTTGGGTCACACGCCAATTGTTGACATAAGGACGATCGCCCCATTTCTTGATAAAATCAACCTTGCCTTTGGCTACAGCATTAGGATTGTAAAAATAAAAATTGCTGCTGCCAGATGAACTGCCAGGCACATCGGGCAAACGAGATGTTTTTTGGCTTTCTGCAGGATTCACATCTGATCGACTGTTGTTCCCGTCCTCAGATTTTGCATCCGATTTTTTATCTTTTTCAGCCGCGGCCAGTGCTATCTTGGCGTCTTTTTCTTTTAATTGAGCAATGTAGGCTTCAAAAAAAGTGTTTCGCTCGGCATCTGTCATTTTGTAAAGTTTGATGATGCTGTCGTTTTTGGTGGCAATGCCTTCAAACTTAATTACATCATCTAAGTTATCGCGCTTTTTGCGAATGAGTCTGAATTCTCTGGTACGTGGTTCAAGCTGAACCAATGTACTGTCGTAATATTTCCCGGCCGTTACATAACTGGCCTCATTAAAATATATCTCGGCTAGATTTCGGTAATTGGACGCAATAAGATATTTGTCAATGGATTTGGCGTTGAGCGATATGTTGTAATACTTTTTGGCTTGCTTGTAGTTTTTATTTTTGTCGTAAAACAAGCCGATTTCATGATTGATGAAATTCAAGTACGGGCGATTCTCACGATCTTTGAGCAGTTTATTGTATTTCTCTAAAAAAGCAATGGTATCACCCTTTTCAAAATCATTAATCAAAGCCTGACGCATGTGCGCATGAATTACATAAGGTTTTGGAGAACGACGTTTCATGTCAATCACTTCTTGATAACAGATATAGGCACTATCCGGCTGATTGAGCTCTTCAAACAATTGACCAAGGATGTATCGATAACGTGCTTTTTCCTCTTTAGACTTGGTGAAATCACGGGCCAATTTAAGTTTGGCCATCGCGCTGTCTTTCTCGCCTAAATTTAAAAAAGCTTGTGCTAAAGTAGCATTGGCATCGGCAAAAATCTGATCTTTAAATTTGATTTCTTGCAACAGCTTTCTCATGTTTTCTACTGCAATAGCATCATTCTCAAGGCGCATGTTGGTTTTTTCACGCCAGATTTTAACCTCGTTGATTTTGTTGCTGTTGGCGTGTTTGTACAACACATAATTAAACGCTTCTAATGCGGGAACAAATCGCTGGTCATAATATCGTGCTTTTCCGAGTAATAAATGCGCTTCGTCCATCTGCGGGTTTTTTTCTGAACCGGCAATATTCATAGAATGCTTTTGAATGGCCTTGGTTGCTTTGGTTTCAGCCCGAGTAAAGTTTGGATTAGATTGGTTTTCGGCCTGCGTCAAATCTTGTTGCTCTTTGACAGTCATGCGTTCAACCGGTAATATTTTCCAGAAATTGTCTTTGTACTGCGTTTTGAGTTCAACAATTCCCTTGTCAAGCGCCAAACCTCCGTTATAGAGTATGTTGTCCCGCGTACTGAGTGCGTGGGAATTTCTAGAAATAAAAGTATTCCTCTTGGTAGAACAAGCAATCAAAAAAAGCAATCCAACAACGGAAAAATACCTGAGCAAATGGGTTTTCAATGTAAAAACGATTTTTTGAGAAAACTATTAAAAGTCGGCTTTAGTATAACAACGGGTAAAAATACGTTTCTTTTTGATATGGCGAAAATTATCGCTCAAAACTTTGCCGGCACAGAAAGTTATGCTTGGGTCTGAATGAAAAACTTTAAGTCTTGTTCAGATTTTTTTTGCTCAGGATGCTTATTTTTGCAAAAAAACATCAGATGTCATCATTTTATAAATTAAGTGTCAAAGAAGTACGTCGTGAAACGGATCAAGCCGTATCAGTTTTGTTCAACGTGCCACTAGAATTCAAAGATTTTTATCGCTTTATAGCCGGTCAATATATCAACTTAAAACTCACGCTCAACGGTCAAGAACTCAGACGCGCCTATTCATTGTGCAGCGCTCCTGAAAGTGGTGAATTGCGCATTGCCATCAAAGCCGTTAGCGGAGGAAATTTCTCGGTTTTTGCCAACAAACAACTCCAAGTGGGCGATGTGCTTGAAGTTGGTACGCCCGAAGGAAAATTTACGTTTCAACCCGATGCTGCCCGTCAAAAAAACTATATGGCTTTTGCTGCCGGCAGCGGAATCACGCCGGTAATTTCTATTATCCAAAGCCTTTTGACTAGCGAACCCAAAAGTACTTTTGTTTTGGTGTACGGAAACAAAACGCCAGATCAAACTATTTTTCACCAACAACTTCTTGATTTACAACATAAATACGTAGGCCGTTTTTTTGTTCATTTTGTCTACAGCCAAGCCAATATAAATGGGGAGCTTTTTGGGCGCATTGACAAATCAACCGTCAACTTTATGCTCGGCAACAAACACAAAGAAATGGAGTTTGAAAAGTTCTATTTGTGTGGCCCTGAACAAATGATCAATACTGTTTCGGCTACGTTAAAAGAGCGCAACATTAAAGAATCAGCCATAAAATTTGAATTGTTCTCTACAGAATCAGCTGCAGAAAACACGGCGCAAGTAAGCGCTGACGGGCATACCAAAATTACTATTTTGGTAGATGATGAAGAAACCACTTTTGAAATGTCGCAAAAACAAACGGTGCTTGAAGCCGCGCTCAAACACGGTGTAGATGCTCCGTATTCATGCCAAGGCGGCATTTGCAGCAGTTGTTTGGGGCGTGTAACCTCAGGCTCTGCAGTGATGAAAAAGAATTCTATTTTGACCGACTCAGAAATTGCCGAAGGTTTGATTCTGACGTGTCAGGCGCATCCAACTTCTGATTCGCTCTACGTTGATTACGACGATGTATAAAAAGAAAGCCTGTTATTGCAACAGGCTTTTTATTTTTTGAATGACTTGTTCTGGTGTAATCGTTCGCATGGCCTCTTCATAACCCGGAACCACTTTGTTGCCATATACCGAAGTCGGTAAAAGTGGATATTGGTTTCTGTCGGCCGTTAAGGCATTTTCAATGGGCTGACCAAACGGCAAAAATCCGGCATACGGATGCGTGGCGCCCCAAAGCGTTACAACTTGTACGCCATACATAGCCGCCAAATGTGCATTGCCCGAATCCATAGAAAGCATCACGTCGAGATTTGCGATGAGTTCAAGTTCGTGTGCTAATGATAACTTTCCGGCGATGATTTGAACGTTCTGAAAACTGCCGGCTAAATTTTGCAGTGCAGCTACCTCATCGCGCGAACCGAACAAGAATATTTTACAGTTGCTTTCTTGCGCCAATCCGGCCACTACTTCACGCATTAAATCTTGTGGATATACTTTGCCGGCATATTGAGCAAAGGGCGCAATACCAATCCATTTTTGGGTTTTACTTCCGGTAACCGCAATGGTTTCAGGGCTGAGTGCTTGTTTGGGGAAAACCGGCTGGCTTAAATCAATCTCAAAACCCAATTGGGCAAAGGTTTGCGCGTGACGCTCATACATGGTTTTGAGCGGTTTGAAAACTTTGTTTTGCGCGCGTGTTAAGGCTTTTTTTTCGGCGCGGCCTTTATCAGTGGCCGCTGTTTTGGTGCCCCGAATAGCAAATCGGCTGCGGATAAATTTGGAACGCAATACATTGTGCAAATCAGCAAAAAAGTCAATTTGCAACGGTTTTAAATCCCAATATAATTGCAATAATCCGAGCACGCCTTTGTGCCTCTTGTGCGCATCAAAAGCAAAGAAATCTGTGCGCGGAAGGTCTTTAAAAATCGGAGCAAAAAACGGTCTTGAAATCACCGTTAGTCGAACCTCGGGGTGTTGGGCCAACAAAGCGCGCAAAACGGGAACCGTCATGGCGACATCGCCCATGGCCGAAAGCCTCATAACCGCGATATGTTGGGTTGTTTTTGCCAAACGTTCAGAGAAATGTCAGGTCCTAGCCCCGGTAGCAGCGGATATCCTTTTGGGCCGGGGTTCGGCACAAAAGATATGAGCGAATAACGGGAAATAGCTCCTGAAAAATTTACTTTTTATTTTGATACAACACCGGATTGAGTGATTCGTCGTTGTACATTTTCATTTGTTTGTAGACCTTCATGAATTTGTCGCCGTTTTCAATATCGGTGAGCAAATCATTAATTGAGGCAAACATATCGGCTTTTTGATCGAGCAATACGTTGAGTTTTTCTTGGCATTTGGCACGGTGCTCGGTCGAAGCTTCGGCGCGGTTGGCCTCTTCGCTCATGTGGTAAATTTTGAGTGCCAAAATAGACAAACGGTCAATGGCCCAAGCCGGACTTTCGGTGTTGATTTTGGCATTCGGTTTTACTGGAACGTCTTGATATTTCTGCAGAAAATAGCTGTCTATATATTCAACCATATCGGTGCGTACTTGGTTGGACGCATCGATTTTGCGTTTTAAATCAAGCGCGGCTACCGGGTCAATTTGCGGGTCGCGGATGATGTCTTCATAGTGCCATTGAACGGTATCGACCCAGTTTTTGGCATAGAGCAAATACTCGATGGTTCCTTTTTGGTAGGGATTTTTGACCGGTTGATAAACATCGTCTAGGATGTGGTAATCGCGGATGCTTTGCTCAAAAATAGGAAACGCAAATTCTGAAAACATATCTTTTTTGATTTTGAAAACACAAAGATACTTTTTATACATTTATAACCTAAAAATAAAATGTTCGGTTTATGCAAATTCACTATTTATCTGAGGACAACAGCGTTTTGAACCATTTCTTGGGGCAAATTCGCAATGTCAACGTACAACATGACAGCATGCGTTTTCGCAGAAATATTGAGCGCATTGGCGAGGTCATGGCTTACGAACTCAGCAAAGGTTTGCGCTACCGAAACATTGAAATTCAAACGCCACTGGGCATTAAAAAAACCACTGAGATTGACAATCGGTTGGTGCTGTGCTCAATTTTGCGCGCCGGACTTCCGTTGCATTTGGGCTTTTTGAATTTCTTTGACGCAGCCGAAAACGGTTTTGTGTCGGCCTACAGACATCATCTGAACAACGACGATGCTTTTGACATCAAAGTTGAATATCAGGCAGTTCCGAATTTACACGACAAAACTTTGTTGCTTATTGACCCAATGTTGGCCACCGGACAATCGATTGTAGCGGTATATAACCAACTCATGACCAAAGGTGTTCCGGCTGAAGTACATATAGCTGTGATTATTGCTGCTCCTGAAGGCGTGGGGCACTTAGAGAAAGAGTTGCCCGACAATTGTCATTTGTGGGTGGCCACTTTAGACGAAAAACTCAACGAGAAAAACTACATCGTGCCCGGACTGGGCGACGCCGGAGACTTGGCCTACGGAAACAAATTATAATTGAGTGAAAAAGGCCACAAAGCTGAACAAAATCAGCAAAGCCAAAACGACTTCTTTTTTCCATTGTACTTGTGGCATTTCAATATGCGCTGTGGCAATCATGGCCAGCGGAGCAAATGAAAACACGAGTAAATCATTGGATTTATTGGGTGAAATAAAGTAAACCGCTAAGCCTATAAAAAAGGCCGAAATCACTTTTTTGTAGGTTGGGTGTAAGATTAGCGGCCGATTTGATAGCGAGAATAATAATGAAGCAACAAAAAACAAAGCGATGGTGGCGTAAATAGATAAGGTTATGTTTTGATATGCCTTTGTAAAATAATCTATTTTAAAGTCATATATCGATTGTGCTAAAAGCATTTGTATCCAACCGGTATTAAAAAAAAGCGATATAAAAACAAAAACAACTGCTACGCTCAAAAATGCGATGGGCGGCAAAAACCAGTTGCGGTAATCTCGGGCTACGTGAAAAAGGATTGAGATAAAAATGAGTACTATAAAAAGAATACTCCAAAAATGAAACAATGCGGCGATAAAAACCCAGAGCGAAGCATCAAAAATTTTCTCTTTGGGGTCTTTGAGCGAATGCAAAGAAACGATTCTTCGGGTGGCTAGCAAGATAAAAAAGTTTGAAATCAATAGTAGCGGCTGACTCAATACAGATGGAAAAGCCATCAAAAACAACCAGAAAAACAAAACCGTGTAGGCGCTGTCTTTGCTGATACCGTTCTTTTTTACTACGAAGTTGGCCAAAAATACAAACCCAAAAACAAGTCCGAGACTCACCAATCGAATCAATAGATTAGCGTCTGATTCTTTGGGTGTTACGTGTCTTAAAAAATAAAGAAAAAAAGTAAATACAAGCCCGATGATGACCAGCGAATAATTTAGCGGTGTAGATTTTCGAAAAAGACTTGTAATCATGCGGATATTTTATACTTTTGTGACTGTAAATATAATACTTGTTTAAAAATGAGAGCATTTTTTGAAGCAATACAAACTCTTTTCGTAGACTTTCTTTTCAAACCGCTTGATTGGTTGAGATCATGGGAATTGTCTAGCTGGTGGGGCGCTAACTTAATCAATTGGGTTGGTGTCATTGTTTGTTCCTACTACATAGTATACTGGTGTAAACAACTCAATTTGCACAAACAAAACAACGAAGATTTTCAAGATACAACTGCGCACTCTTTCTTAGAGAAGTAAATCGCGGCCTATATCTTTTCTGAAATACATCGTGTCAAAATGTAGTTTTGCTATGTTTTGATACGATTTTTTTGTGGCCTCTTGTATGGAATCTCCAAAAGAAGTTACCGCCAATACGCGACCTCCGCTGCTCAGAATTTGACCGTTTTGTTCTTGGGTTCCGGCGTGAAAAACCAAAGAATCTTCTACCTTTTCAAGACCGGTAATGACCTTTCCTTTTTGATAATCCTCGGGATAACCGCCAGAAACTACAACCACAGTGGCGGCGGTTTTCGGATTGGTTTTGATTTGAACCTCGTGGAGTTTTTGTCGGGCCGTGGCTAGAAAAATTTCTATTAAATCATTTTCTATGCGCGGAATGACCACTTCGGTTTCGGGGTCGCCCATGCGCACATTGTACTCAATGACTTTGGGGTTTCCGCCCACATTAATAAGCCCTATGAAGATGAATCCTTTGTAGTTTATTTTTTCGGCAAACAATCCGTTCACCGTTGGAATGACGATTTGTTGTTCTACTTTTTGCATAAAAGCAGCATCTGCAAACGGCACCGGTGATATAGCGCCCATGCCACCGGTGTTGAGCCCGGTATCGGCTTCGCCAATGCGTTTGTAATCTTTGGCGGTGGGCAAAAGCTGATAGTTTTTTCCGTCGGTGAGCACAAAACAACTGAGTTCGATTCCGTCCAGAAATTCCTCAATGACCACTTTGGCACTGGCTGGTCCAAATTTGGCATGCACGAGCATTTGGCGCAATTCATTTTGTGCCTGGACTAAATCATGCACAATCAAAACGCCTTTTCCGGCTGCAAGCCCGTCGGCTTTGAGCACATAAGGCGGCGTGAGGGTTTCTAAAAATTGGCATCCTTGTTCTACCGTATCGGCATGAAAACTTTGATAGGCTGCGGTGGGAATTTGATGTCGAACCATGAATTCTTTGGCAAATTCTTTACTGCCTTCAAGTTGAGCTCCAAGGGCAGATGGGCCAATTACAGGAATGTGTTTTAACTGCGCATCTTCTTCAAAAAAATTGACAATACCGGCCACGAGCGGATCTTCAGGCCCCACTACCACCATCTGCACCTGATGATCTAAAACTGCTTTTTTAACAGCTGCAAAATCAGTTGGATTGATGGATAAATTGTTGGCTATTTGCGCAGTTCCTGCATTGCCGGGCGCCACTAAAAGTTGGGTGCACAGCGGCGATTGAAGCATTTTCCAGGCCAATGCATGTTCGCGTCCGCCCGATCCTAAAAGTAAAATAGTCATGAAGTAGTAGTTAGTTGTGTGCTGCAAAAATAGCGGCTTTTGACCGTTGGTTGCAATTAATTTTCAAAAAAATAAATTCATGTCGTACAAGTAGTTTTGAACTCGTATTTTTGGAAAAATTTCTCAGGCGTGTTGCGATTATTTGATCTTAGTTTACAGCTCAACGGTTTTCCGCTCAAAGCAGCGCAAAAAGAACTCAACCAGATTTTAGGGCTGAATTCAACCGAATACGAAGCTTTTTTAGCAGCAAAAAAACAAGAAATTCTCCAACATCACTTAACGCACAACGCGCTCTATAAAAAACTCCTAGGCAATCAAAAAATCGAACAATGGAGCGATATTCCCGTGATGCGGAAAGTTCATTTTCAAAGCCCGTTGTCAGAGCGGTTGTCAGAAGGTTTTACGCCCAAAAATGTTTACATCAACAAAACTTCTGGCTCCAGTGGCGATCCGTTTGTATTTGCCAAAGACAAATTTTGTCATGCGCTTATTTGGGCCAATATCATGCGCCGTTTTGATTGGTACGGTATTGACTTTAACCATTCATGGCAAGCGCGCTTTTATGGAATGCCGCTGGATTTTTGGGCCAACAAGCAACTGCGTTTTAAAGACTTTCTAAGTCGTCGATATCGGTTTAATATTTTTGATTTTTCGGACGCTGCTATTGAGCGCATGCTGGATAAATTTGGTAAAACTCGGTTTGATTACATCAACGGATACACCAGCTCGATTGTGCTTTTGGCCAAATATCTCGAGCGTAAAAACTTGTTTATCAGCGATATTTGCCCGTCGCTAAAAGTTTGTGTGGTAACTTCTGAAATGCTCTTTGACCGTGATCGCGCATTGCTTGAAGAACGTTTTCAGATACCCATCATCAATGAATATGGCAGTGCCGAGCTTGAAATCATTGCCCTTGAAAACCCTCAGGGGGAATGGCTTGTCAATGCTGAAACGCTTTTTGTAGAAATTCTCGATGACAATGACCGCGTCTTGCCTTATGGCCAAGAAGGAAAAATTGTGGTGACTTCACTTTACAACAAAGCGCATCCGATGATTCGCTATGAAGTGGGCGACCGCGGAATTTTAGATGAAAAAAGTACATTGCAAAAGCCGTTGCTTCAAAAACTTACAGGGCGCACCAATGACATAGCGCTACTTCCGAGCGGAAAAAAAGCACCGGGCATGACTTTTTATTCCATCACCAAACGATTGTTTGATGACCAAGGCAATGTCAAAGAGTTTGTGATTGTTCAGACCCGTATAAACACTTTTGAAATTCAATACACGAGTGAACGAGAACTTAAAGAAGAGGAAAAAAAAGAAATCAGCCGCGTGTTTGATCAGTTTTTAGAACCCGGATTGGTCTATGAATTTATTAAAAAAGAAACTATTGATCGCGGTAAAAGCGGTAAACTCAAACAGTTTCGTTCATTGGTATAACTTTTTAGAAAACGCCCAAATTGTAAAAACCTGAAACAAGAACTTTAATTTCGGTATTTTAAAAAACCTCTGACCATCCAATGAATCATGTAATAGAGTGAAGAGACTACACTTAATTTTTCAACCTCGCGGTAAAACTTCCACTGATACTGGATCAAATTAGTTTTTTTGCGCGAGAGCGAATTTTGACGGATGCGATAAATGGCTTGGGGCTGCTGAATTCCATAAGCAAACGGAATTTCTTTAAGATACTGCAACCACAAGCCCATGTCTTGTCTTTTGTGGATGAGCGGCATATATTTTTTTCCTAAAACTTGCACATCCAAAAAAGCGGTCAGACAACTGATGGAATTGCTTTTGAGGATATCGGTGTACGTAACTTTTTCAGGAACAATAAAATCTGAATAAACAAAATTGAGTTGTTCGTCGCTTCTGCGATAAGAAGAAAACACAAACGAATGACCCGTTGATTGAATGGTTTTAATGCTGTGCTCAATAAAATCTGCAAACCAAATATCGTCTGCGTCTATAAAGGTCATGTATGCTCCTGAGGCGTTTTCAATTCCGATGTTTCTGCAAACCGCCGGGCCTTGGTTCAAAGCTTGTACAAACAACTTTATTCTGGAATCTGTTTGCTGAAGCTCACGGATGATGGCTACCGAATCATCCGATGAAGCATCATCGATGACCAGCCATTCCCAATGGGGATAGGTTTGGTTTTTAATAGATTCATAGGTTGCTCTGAGGTATAGAGCCGAGTTAAAAGTAGGTGTTATGACACTGACCAAGCCTTGCATGTTAGTAGGCTTTTTCTTCTCCGCGGACAGCGTTATAAACCGTCATAAAAATGATCTTTAAATCCAAAAGTAAAGACCAATTTTCAATATAAAAAATATCGTATTTTACACGATAAATGATGTCTTTGTCATCCATGATTGAACCTCTGAAGCCGCTTGTTTGTGCTAAACCTGTAATTCCCGGTTTGATTAAATGACGCACCATAAACTTGTCAATTTTTTGGGCATACATTTCGGTGTGGCTCCGCATAATGGGTCTAGGCCCCACCACAGACATATCTCCCAAAAGAACATTGAAGAATTGTGGCATTTCATCAATGCTGGTCTTGCGCATGAACTTGCCTATTTTAGTAATTCTTGGGTCGTCTTTGGTTTCAACTTGTTGGGTGTCAGATTTTTCGTTTAAACTCATCGATCTAAACTTATAGCAACCAAATAATTGATAGTTTAAACCATTTCTGTTTTGTTTGAAAAAAACAGGTCCTTTAGATTCAAATTTGATAATGATGGCCAAAATTAAACTCAACCATGAGAGCACAAAAATGATCACAAACAAAGAAAAAACAATGTCAAAAGTTCTTTTTATTGCTTTGTTGATTGGGTCATCAAGTGGAATGTCTCTGAGCGATATAATAGGAATATAACCGTAGTAATCTAACTTCATGTTTCTGGAAAACACTTCATTGTTGTCAGGAAGAAATTTCAATATCTTCATGTTGTTATCGGCAAAATCTATAAAACTGTTGATCTGTGTGTTAGACAAGTCGCTTAAAGAACAATAGATTTCATCAATATTGTTTTGGGTTGTAAAGGCACAACACTCCTCAATTTTGGCTTTTTTATCACCTTCGTAGCTAAAAACTTTTACCAGGTAGTAACCATAATCCGGATTTTCATTAAAAAAATCAATCAGTTGATCAACACTTTTTCCGTTGCCAAAAACAACAACCCTTCTAAAGTTACCGCCAAAAATAACTCGATAACGTCTCAAGAAGTAATAAACAAAAAGCTTCAACACCGCTACGGTTGCCAATGACACCGAAGTACATTTGATGATTATTTTGGGGTCAGAAATTGACTCATAAAATCCAAAAAAAGCAAAACACAATACCGTAAAAAGTATGAATTGCAGGATTACTTTGTTGAGAATTGTAACTACTTTGGTAAATCTGTAAACTTCATAAAAGCCAATATTTATGGCAATTATAACCCAAGACAACGCTATAAAAACAGCAAAATAAAGTGAAAATAAATTTTCAGGTAAGATTAAATTTGAAAATAAAATAACAATTATCAAATCTAATACATAGGTAAAAGGTCTGATATAACCTGAAAATCTTCCGGTTTTATTTTTCATTAATTAATGTACTTGGTAAAATCTTTGTGTTCTTCTTTTAAAAGCTCTTCACTAGACAAGGATTTGAAATAATCATAGGTTTTTTTCATACCTTCAGCTCTGTTTACTTTTGCTTCCCAGCCTAAAATTTCTCTGGCTCTTGTAGTATCTGGCTTACGCTGAAGCGGATCGTTCATAGGAAGTGGTTTGTAAACTACTTTTTGGGTCGTTCCGGTGAGCTTGATGATTTCATCTGCAAAATCTTTAATGGTAATCTCATCTGGATTTCCAATGTTGACCGGATATATATAATCTGAATGCAAGAGACGGAAAATTCCCTCAACTTGATCATCTACATAACAGAAGGAACGTGTTTGAGAACCATCTCCAAAAATGGTTAAATCTTCGCCTCTAAGCGCTTGGCCAATAAATGCAGGAATTACTCGTCCGTCATTGAGGCGCATTCTAGGGCCGTAGGTGTTAAATATTCTCACAATGCGTGTTTCAACACCATGAAAAGTATGGTACGCCATGGTGATGGCTTCTTGAAAACGTTTGGCTTCATCATAGACCCCTCTTGGACCAATGGTGTTTACATTACCGTAATAGTCTTCTGTTTGGGGATGAACTAATGGGTCTCCGTATATTTCAGAAGTTGAAGCAACCAATATTCTGGCTTTTTTAACTCTGGCAAGCCCTAATAAATTATGGGTTCCCATAGCGCCAACTTTGAGTGTTTGTATTGGAATCTTCAAATAATCAATAGGACTGGCCGGTGAAGCAAAATGCAGAATATAATCTAACTGCCCCGGGACATGCACAAACTTGGTAACATCGTGATGATAATACTCAAAATTGGGATGTTTGAACAAATGCTCAATGTTCTTTAAATCTCCGGTAATGAGGTTGTCCATTCCGATTACATAATATCCTTCAGCAATAAATCGGTCGCATAAATGAGATCCTAGAAAACCTGCTGCTCCGGTTATGAGTATTCTTTTCATCAAATATTATTGTTATTTTCTTGTTCTTCAACCTCTACTGAGTTAAACAAACAATACAACGTTATGAAAAATATCACTCCGCGTTGTCTACTCAAAAAGGATTCGGACAAAAATAACATTATCATGGTGATTGAAAAAACAATGTGCAGAAAACTTTTGTTTCTTTTAGCGTTTTTGATATTTGTGTATAAAATAAACAACAACAATAAAAACCCAAAAACACCAAGCTCGGCGAAGGTTTGGATGTATTGATTGTGAAAATTGAACTCTCCATATCCTTCAGTTAGTTTGTATTGAGTGCACTTTTCTTTAATATATTTCTGTGAAGCATCTATTCCGAAGCCCGAAAACAGGATGTTCTGTTCTGTAAGCATCTCGAAAAAAATACGCGTTTGAAAGACCCGCAAAGCCGCTCCGGGCATGAAACTGTCGTTTTCAAATTGATGCTTATGCCAAGCTTCTGAGACGCTTACATATTTTATTTTGTGATTTTGAGGTATAATTTTTTGATTGTCTACACTGTTGTCAACCAATAAGGTTTGAGATTTTTGAATTAAACGTTCTCTTGACTGATTTACAAAAATCAATGAAAGTAGAAGAAAAGAACTAGCGCCAATAACCGTAATTGTTTTGATACCTCGATGTGCATCTAAAAAATAGACATAATAAAAAATAATCAGTATAAAATCAATAAACAAAATTGTTTTTGAAGAAAGCAATACAATAATCAAGAGTAATACTGCCGATGCTATTCGATCAAGCGGAACTTTATTTTCTTTTCCTAAAAAATAAAAAAAAGCAAACGAAGCAAACGTAGAAAAGTAAATAGCATTTAAATCATAAGTAACTAATTCGTGATAAAAAAACACTTTGGTGTTGTGGGTTAGAAAGTATCGATACACTGCGTTGATTAAATAGTATATACTAAAACCAATCATCGTAAAGCTATACACGCTAAAAATTTTATCTATTTGATTTTTTCGCAATTTTGGAATGTATAAAAAAGCAATAGGCAACAAGAAAACCAGCGATTCTTTCTTTAAAGCCATAACTGAAGTTTGTATGTCTCGTGTCCAAAGCAAGGATACAACCATCAAAAGGTATAATACTATTGGCAAAAACAAGGCTCGGTTTAGCTTTATTTCTGACTTGAATATATAGATAAAAGAAGCAAGAATAAAAACGATACTGGCAACGCTCCCAAAAGCATATTTAAGCGGAAGTGAAATCAACATGGCGGCTATTAAATAAACCACCACATTGGCAACTTTTTTTGATTCAGGGTTTTTAAGGTAGTTTTCTTTCAAGCTTAGTGTTTTTTGATTCGAATACATTTGCATATATACATAATTAGAGGTTTGATTAGTCTTTTACCCTAACTAAAAACTGTTTTTATAGCGTTTCAAATGTTATTTTTATGGCCTTCTGTGAGCAACTCAGATATGAAAATTGATTTTACTAAAAATTGTTTGAATTGGTTTTCAGATTTTTGAACAAAAGCAAATCTATCAATAACTGATAATAAAACAGCTTTTCTAGAAATTGTTTTCTTTGAACCAAAGAACGCAATATTTTTAGATTTATTTTGTAAGATGTTATTGGAAGTCTCCAGGAGCTTCACTACGCCAGTGATTAAGAGATTTAGGCAAGTCATACTTAAAAACAAACCCTGATTTTATTAAATATTCAGGCTTAATATTTGTAGGAAAGCTTGCTTTTTTTACCCTTGCAGGATGAAAGTCAGATTTTTTTCCAAATAGTTTAAAAATAAGCTGTAAAAGATAGGCCACAAAGACCAAGAGAAAAGTTGGTAAACTCAAGGTAGGCTTTTTGTATTTGAACTCTTTTTTTATTGAAAGTGTCATCTCTTTTAAATCCATCAATGGATACTCTGCATAATTGTAAATTATTTCTGGATCTTTTTTTCCCATGGTAAAAATAACGCTGTCAACCAAACCATATATATATCCGTAGGCTTTGACAATCTTTCCTCCATCGGGCAATATAAAAATACCTTTCTTTAATGCTTTTATCATTCTGTAAACATTGCCCGGATCATTTGGGCCATAAATAACACTAGGTCTAACAATTATCAATCTTCTATTTGCATTGCTGTTTTTCCAACTTATGTGAATTTTTTCGGCTTCTTTTTTAGAAACCCCATAAGGGGTTACAGGATTTAATTCAGATTCTTCTGTTTTAATTTCCTTTGTCATTCCATAAGGGGCAATACTACTGGTAAAGAAGATATTTAATATTCCCTTTCTGTCTGCAAAATCACAGATGTTTTTTGCACCTTCAATATTGGTTTCATAATATTCATGCTCTAAATGCCCTGGCTCTCTATGAATAGCTGCTAAGTTAAAAACCCAAGTTTCTTTTGGATTCGCTTGAATATCAATGTTGGGGATTTGCTCCCTTACATCGCCTTGTATAAAAGTTACTTTTTCCGGGAGTTTATCAAACCATTGGGGGCTGTTGAGATCAAAGATAAAATATGAATCGAATAAATCCAATTCTAAAAAACGGTTTATTATAAATCGTCCAATATAACCTGACCCTCCAAACAAAAAAACCGTTCTCATTTATATAATTTAGGAGCAAATTTAATACTTTTGCAGCCGATGGAAAAAATAAAAGTCCTGCATATTTCAGAAACCTTCATCGGTGGTGTATACACATATATAAGACAGTTTTGTGAATGTTCGGATAAGCAGCAGAGTAGTTTTGAAACCTATGTAATCTTCAGTGATAAAAGAGAGGAGACAAATATCAATGCGTTGAACAAAGATTTTTCATCATCTATTAAACTAATCCCAATTAAGATGTCAAGAGAAATATCGTTCTTTCAGGACGTTGTTTCATTGTTCAAAATAATCCGCGAGATGAACAAAATAAAACCTGACATTATCCATTTACACTCTTCTAAAGCAGGGATTTTAGGCAGAATCGCAAAAGTTTTTCTGTTTAAGAAGAAGTTTGTTTACTACAGCCCGCATGGTTTTTCATTCTTGAGAACCGATGTGTCAGACACAAAAAAGAAATTCTATTGGCTTGTTGAAAAGTGGTTTCAAAAAATATTTCCGGCCAAAACTGTTGCGTGCGGTGATACAGAGTTTGAAATAGCTCAGACAATGAGCCCCTCAATTCTTGTGCGAAACGGAATTGACATAGAAAGTATAAAGCATCTACCTTCGTATGAGAATGATTTGTTAACTATAGGTATTGTGGGTAGAATTACTTTTGCCAGAAATCCGGAACTTTTTAACCAGATTGCCATTCGTTTTCATCAATTTAATTTTATTTGGATTGGAGATGGAGAAATGAAACATGTTTTGACAGCGCCCAACATTAAAATAACAGGCTGGTTATCAGACAGGAAAAAACTAATTGAAGAAGTCAACAAGTTAGATGTTTACATGCAAACGTCGCTTTGGGAAGGTTTGCCTATGTCGGTCATAGAAGCCATGTCTTTAAAAAAACCTGTTATTGCCACAAATGTAATAGGCAATAAAGATCTTGTTAAACATGGTCAAACAGGATTTTTATTTAACAATATTGATGAGCTTACAAATTTTTTTGCTGTTTTACAAGACCCTACTCGGCGAAAAATTTTTGGAGAAAAAAGCATGGAAATTTGTCATTCATTATTTGATATGAGAAAAAACTTCCAAGTGCTTTTTCAGGAGTATAAAAACTGTTTCATCATTTAATCGTCAGTAGAAAAAGTATTTCTTGAAGCATTGTTTAATGCTAAAATAATCCCAAAAAAATAAATTCCTAGCTGTCTAAAAAAGACATTCTCTACTAGAAGGAATAAGAATATTGCCAAAAACAAGGCTGTTTTAAAAAAGTTTTTTCGATGAATGTAAAACTGCCCAATAAAAAAGATTATCAAACCAAACAATCCGATTATTCCTGAATTTAAATACGTAGCCAAAAACTGATTGTGTGTATTGAGTTTTTCTTGAGCGTAATAGTCCGCTTTGAATTTATTGTTTATCCTTTTTTGGTATCCTTCAGCCAACATGTTTTCTATTTTTTTTTCAGAATTAATACCCACAAACATATTAAAATCTGAAGATTGGCTTATTTCATAAGCGCAAGGCCAAATAACAAATCTTGGTTCATATGTTTTGAATTTTGAAAATCCTTCAGAAAAACTGCCTGATATAAACAATCTATCTCTTATGTTCTTGTTCCATGTAATAATGGCGGAACATAAAATCAAAGATGTAAAAACAAAAATCAGCTTTCTTTGAATTTTCGTTTCCAAATAAATTAAAAGATAAATTAAGACAATCAAAAGCAGCGAAATTGATGATATCCTTGCCGAGATAATGAATATAAACAAACAATTAACAAACGTGTTAATATAAAAAAGCCATTTAAATCTATGTAAGGTTGTACCAAGATAAAATGAAACAATGGCAGCAATAAGTGACAAAAAGCCTAAATAGGGTCGTTCCATTTTTAAAATCTCATTAACAACCGTCCCTTCAAAAGGCAATAATTCATGGTTTGTTGTATAATTTTGAAATAGCCCAAAACTAGCTCTAGCAATGGCTATAATCCCTGAAATAACAATAGAAATTAGTATTCTGTTTTTATTTTGGATTTTTAAAAAAAGAATCAGTAGTATTGGAGTAATTATAAAAAGAGAATGTTTATTTTCTGAGAAGTTTTTTGTAATAATGTCTTTTCCAAACCAAAAAAAAATTAAGATCGGCAACAAAAGCAAACTAGGTCTAAAAAAATCCTGAAGAAATTTTGTCTTAAAATTTTTAATATCTACAATGAATAAGAGCACCAATAAACCAAGAATAATGTTCGGAAGTGCGAAGGATAAAGGTAATAAGATGATTAAAATACTATAAAGATAATCATATACAAGCGCCTTGTTTTCTGTGGTTTTCATACTTGTCAAAATCTCATTTGAGCAAAAATATAATTTTAAGCCTCTTTAACTACTAATGAGTTTAATTATTTTAGTGCGTTTTTTATTTGCCATAAATAAAAGGTATTTTGGTCATCTAAGAGTGAAACACGATATTTGAACACTTTAAATAAGTCTTTAGTTAGGACAAACGGTTTGTTTAAAGTTGAAATTCTATAAAAAATGCAAAAATGAGATTTATCGTTGCGCTTGACAACACTATGGGTTTCTTGTCAAAGTAAAGTTTCTTCTGAAATAAGAACATTTTCGTCGTTCATGGTTTTCTTTTTGAAATAGATTACCATGAAGTGAAGATAGTACAATCAAGAAAAGTAGAATGGTTTATTGTAAAAAATTGTTTTCTTTTGGCGACAAAATCTCGAATGTTTGAAAGCGACTACTTAAATTTTGAAAAACGCAAATTTTTTATTCTTTAAATGTTACAATGCCTTGATTAATCAATTATCAATCACATAAGAAATAATCAAATACAGCTCTATCCAGAACAAACAAAAACAATCAATACTTTTTAAATTATGAATCAACCTACAAGTACAGAAAGTCAAATAATTGTTTTATTAGCTCATTATAACGACAATGATAGACTTAAAAAAGCCATTCTCTCTGTTGATGAAAATATTCCGGTTGACATTCTTGTAGTTGACGACGGCAGCAAAATAAGACCAAATCAGCAAGAACTACAAAACATATACAAAGGCGGGAAATTAATCGTTGAACTGTTAGAAAAAAATGTAGGTTCTGAAAAAGCCAGAAATCACGGTCTGGGAATGATTAGCCAATGGTCATATAAATATTTTGCAGCTATGGATTCAGATGATTTGAACAAAAAAAATCGTTTTACCAAGCAATTTGAATATCTAGAAAACCACCCAGAGGTTATGTTACTAGGTTCTTGGTGTGATTGTATTGATACCAAAGGAAAATTTCTTTATACCCTTAAGTATCCGCAACACGACCATGAAATTCGCAAAAAAATGTATATCAATTCAATGTTTGCTCATGCTACTTTGTTTTTTAACTCAGAAGTTTTAAAAACCGTTGGTTTTTATCCTGAAGCTAATAAATGGGCAGAAGATTATGCATATGCATTTAAGATTATGCGTAAGTACAAAGTTGAAAACTATCCAGAATCATTAATCTATTACACCATCAATGAAAATGGAATTTCATCAACCCGCCGAAGAGGTCAAGTAATTAGCCGTTTAAGAATAATTATGGATAATTTTTACTTCGGATTTTACCCCATTTACGGATTGATTCGAAACCTTCCACTTATTTTTGTTTCCCGCGGATTATTAGATACCATCAAGCGAATTTTAAAAAAGCATTAATCTTTTAGCTTTTTTCGGTAATTTGAGGCTTTTCATTCATCAATTTTATGAGAATAACCATGCAAAGCCAATATCCATATTGTCTAAAAAAATCTGTTTGCAACCAATTTAAAGAAAATCCAATAAAAGAGAGCATTAAAATAAACCCTAATATTTTCCTCTCCTCTGAGCTGTTTTTCCAGACTCTCCTCGAATTGCAAAAACACAAATAGATAAAATAAAGAAACAAAGAAACGCCTATCAGTCCGGTCTCTGCCAACAATCGAGTATAAATGTTATATGAAGTTGGGAATGATTTTTCATTTTTGTTTTGATAGTGTAAAGTAAACTCAAAATTGTTTTTGGTTGCCCATCTCGGATAATGAAATCTTTTGTAGTAGGTTTCTTGCCCAAACCCAACCCCTATTATCGGATGTTCTTTAAAGACCTGAATAGAAGCGTATTGCATCCCAAATCTTGACTGATTAGATATGTTTTTGGTCATATTCTTTCTAAAATTTAAGCTTTCCGCTTTTTCTTCTACCGCTTTCAAAATTTTATCTCCATTAGCAACCAACAAAATGCTTGAGATGACAACAGTATACACAAATCCATTTGTCAAGGCATTTTTGTATTCTTTCATGGAATACATAATCGTCAATAAAATGATAAACTGTATTCCAATGTTTATAAGTGCCGTTCTAGAGCCTGAGAAAAATGTTAAAAACAAAATCATAAGTGTTGGAAGGTATCTCCATTTAGCCTTTTCGGTAAAAATATAGCTAAACATCCATCCTGAAACCGTGATAAGATAATTTCCAAGAGACGGCGACTCATAGGTGACTGAAGATATTCGCCCCCCAGGTGGGTAGTTAACGTCTAAAAAAGGAAAATAGTCAAAAGTGTCCAAGATATATTTTGCGGGATAAATATTAAAGACAACAACTAATGTCTCTAAAAATCCATATACAAAAACAAAAATCAAACAGTACAAAAGCAAGCGTCTAATTTTATACAAAACCTCAGATGTAGTCCATTTAACAATAACATTCCAGAAATAAAAAATCAACACTACTGTTGAAATCATTAGTGAAATATACTGTCGAATAAACCTGTAAACCCCTCCTGTGTGTTTAAAATAACTTTCCGAAACCGCATTGTAGTTTAAAGCTGTTGTCACTATACACCAGAAAAGGAAAAAAAGTAAAGCTTTAAATATCGGGCTCTTGTGTGGTGAACTCATTCTTTGGGCCCTTAAAGTATCTATTAAAAACACGAAAAAACCTAGGAGAAAAAAATACGCTCCAGATTCGTTTTTAAATTCACCTAAGGCCTCAAAACCTTTGAAGTCATTGAATGGAAAAAAAAACCAACCGATAAAAAAAAGTGTTATATACGTTTTTTTTAAATCATTCATTTTTCAGCTCTTTCTTTATATTGTTGCGATGTCATTTTGTACTTGTTTGATGAGTACTTTCTTGTAAATCAAAGTTCTCACGAGCCATATAATTATGAAGACAGTTATAATTAAATCAAGTGTATTCAAAAAAATAATTGACGGTAAAATAATTAAAAAAGAAAGACCAATAAAAAACTTATTGGCTTTTTGTAAAGATTGAACATTTGTTTTTGCTTCAAAGGCAGAGGTGATGGATGAAGAATACAAGCGTACAATTCCTAAAACTAACAACAATATACTTGTCATTAAATATGAATCAAATTTGAATTTCATAAGATTAAAATGAAACAAAATCAAAGGTATCAGAAACAAGGTGATTGCCAGAATTGAACCATAAAACAAAACTTTTTTGTTAAAAGAATCAAAGGCAGTAAGGGTAAAATTTTGTTTGAAAAAAATCAATTGTTTGAAACCTATATAATTTTGAAGTATCGAAAAAGGGGCAAGAAAAAAATTGGTTAAATAAAAATAATTACCAAATTCTTCGAACCCAAATTTACTCTGTATTACAAACCGATCTCCAAAAGTCAAAATCGAAAATGTTGTAATTGAAATAAAAAACTGAATTGCTGTTTTTCGAATCTCTTTTGGTGTTTGGCTTTCATTGAAAACAAATTTTATTTTCTTAAAGAAAAGTATTGCTGAAGTGACAAAAATCAAAATAATTCCTATCATTATGGTGTGGAGCAATATGTTTAAATTGCACCATCCAAAAAAGAAAAAAACAAAGGACAACACCAATAGAAATAACCTCCAAAAATTTGAGACAAACTGCGCAAGAACAAATTCTGAGTTCAATCTGAATATGTTAAACAAGTAAAGCATAGCAATCATACTCAAACTTGAAAAATAAAGTAAAATCATATTTACTTTAAATTCTTGCCTGAAGTAAACCACAAAAAAAAGTGTGCTCAAAACAGACGTAGTTCCTATAATACTGAGAATAAAATTTGTCTGATATTTTTGAGTTTCGATTTTATTTTTACCAATCTGGTTGGAATATCTTAGAAATATCTGTTCAGTTCCTAACATTCCATAGATAAAAATCATTGAAAAATATGTGATTACGATTGAATATTGTCCGTATTGTTCTTCTGTAAAAACTTCTTTTAATATAATGTTTGAAACAAAAAAACTTGTTGCTCCTGAGACAATAATCAACAGAGACAAATGCTTAGAAATAATATTTTGTATTCCTCTTATCAAAACAAGATTAAATTAAAATCGCGAAGGCCAACAAAAATATACTTTTTTTGAATCTCCCTTATATTAAATCCATTTAAACTACCTATGAGAAAACTAGATTTAAATTACCTTGACTATAACTATTCCTGCACTTCACAGACTATTTACGCTTTGTATCGATAAAATAAAGACTTTTCTTGACATTTGATATAGTTTTACGGCCTATTAATCAATACTTTAAAAAAGTCATGAAAAAATTCTCCCCAATTTTTATCACATTGCTTTTACTCATTTCTGCTTTTTCGATGCAGGCGCAAGGTGTGGTCATCAATGAAATTCTTGAGGCCAACACCACCGTCAATGTTGATGAAGACGGCACCCACCAAGACTGGGTAGAACTCTTCAACAACGGAGCAACCGCAGTAAATCTGTCCGGTTATGGTCTGAGTGATGATGTTGCGCTTCCCTATAAATGGGTTTTCCCGGATGTTACTTTAGCACCGGGAGATTATCTCTTGATTTGGTGTTCTGACAAAGACCGTACAGACCCATCACAGCCTTTGCATACCAATTTCAAATTGAGTTCCGCCGGGGATAATGTGATTTTAACCAACACTTCCGGAGTAACGGTTGATTTGGTTCCGGCAACTGCTGCTTTACAAAACATCTCTTATGGCCGCCTTCCCAACGGAACTGGGCCGTTTAAGTTTTTTGCTGAAGTAACTCCGGCAGCCGCCAATGCAACCACCGGTTATGATGAAGCTTTAACTCCGCCCACTTTTTCACAAGAGGCCGGTTTTTATGTCAATGGTTTTAACCTCAGCATTTCAACAACCATTCCGGGTGCTACCATTTTATACACCTTGGACGGTTCTGAACCTAAACTTTCTAACTTAGGCGGAACTACCTACAGCTACAAAAATCAGTATCCGTTTGCACCGGGTCAGGCCAGCGGTCCGTTGCTCAATCAAAGTTTTAGAACTTTCCAATATAGCGGCTCACCCATTAATATTGTAGATCGCTCGTCACAACCCAACAAAGTTTCGGCTATCTCTACTACTTATGATTACAATCCTACTTATATTCCGACAAGTCCTATTTTCAAAGGAACGGTGGTTCGTGCCAAGGTTGTAAAAGCAGGTGCCCTTGATAGCCAAACCGTTACTAAATCATATTATATTTCACCGCAAGGCGCTTCAAAATATTCTTTACCGGTAGTTTCATTGAGCGTAGATGAAAACTTGCTTTTTGACTACAACCAAGGGATTTTGGTAGCCGGAGTTGATTTTGACAACTGGCGGGTAGCCAACCCGAACGACGAGGCGCCAACCATTGGTGAAGTGGCAAATTTCTTCCGTCGTGGCAGCGAAACAGAACGCAATACCAACTTTACTTATTTTGTCAACGGAGTTCCTGTATTGAATCAAAATATTGGTTTGCGTATTCACGGTGGCTCATCGCGTGTGGCGCAAAACAAATCGTTTGTGATGTATTCTCGTTCTGATTATGGCGATGATACCATGAGTTATCAATTTTTCAACGACAGAAGTTTTGACAGCTTTCAGAGTATTGTTTTGCACAACTCCGGAAACGACTACAACCAAACCATGTTCCGCGATGCACTTTGTCATCAATTACTGAAAAATTTACACATCACCACCAAAGGATGGCAACCAACCGTGACCTTCCTCAACGGTGAATACTGGGGTATCTTGAGTTTTAGAGATAAAATTGACGATAAATTCTTTAGTCGCGTTTACAACATTGCCGCTGCAGACATTCAAGTTTTAGAAAATGAATATTGGATTGTTGAAGGCGGACAAACGGCACAAGACGATTATTATACTTTGGTTGACTATATGGAAGGCCATACTTTGAGCAATCAAGCCAACTATGATTATGTAACCACACAAATGGACCCAGAAAGTTTTAAAGATTATTTCATCTCGAATATTTTCTTAGAAAACGCTGACTGGCCGGTGAATAATATTTATTACTGGAGAAAGAAAACCGCTTCATACATTCCTGATGCGCCATATGGACAAGACGGAAGATGGCGTTGGATGGCCCACGATATGGATGATACTTTCGCTATTTCAAACAGCGACATCACGCTCAACAGCCTCGAAGATGCCACCGCAGAAAACGGCCCGGGTTGGCCAAATGCGCCTTGGTCAACTTTGTTCTTGAGAAGAATGCTGGAAAACCCAGGCTTTAAAACCGATTTCATCAATCGTTTTGCCGATTTGCTCAACACTACTTTCTTGACCTCGCGTATGTTGTCAAAAATGGCGGAAATGAAATCACTTTTAGATCCGGAAGCTCCGGGGCAATTTGCTCGTTGGCATGTGCCGGAAGACAATGGCGATTGGAACTATTTCTTAGGAAAACAAACCGATTTTATCAATCAACGCCCGGCTATTCAAAGAAATCACATCCGCGGGAAATTTGGTATTGCCAACAACATCAATGCAACACTCAATGTTTCTAACACCGCCTATGGGTACATCAAAATAAACACCATTGATATCAGAGAAGGTACCGACGGAATTGGTGCCAATCCATATCCGTGGACGGGAATTTATTTCTCAAACATTCCGGTAAAACTAAAAGCCATTGCGCTTCCGGGTTATGTATTTAGCCACTGGACCGGTGCTTCTTCAAGTACCGCAGATGAAATCACGATTACCTCAGCCACCAACTTTAGCGTTACGGCAGTATTTATTCCTGAAACAACGGCTACCAGTCACCCTATTTATTATTGGATGATGACCTCGGCTATTGCCAACAACCTTCCGTTACAAACTTTGAATACTACCTATAAAACCGGAACCACTGATGGTGTAATTGAATATCAATCTTGTTTGGTGGGATATCCGTTTACATCGGCTGATCCTAATTGGAGAAAAGCTTCTATGGAAAGAAGAAATAGCCCGACCGATATTAACTATTTTCCGGAGCTCAACAATAATTTACCGTTTTTGACCAGCGACATGAAAGGATTGCAAATCAAAGAACCGCTTCAAAACGGAAGTTTAGAAAACACCATGGTCTTTAATTTCTCAACCAGCGGTTACAGAGATATCGAGTTTTCATTTGCCGCCATCAATGAGTTAACCAATGCCACTGGAATAATCGTTGATTATGCTACCAATGCAGGTGCGCCGGTTTGGACCACTTCTGGCTTAACATCGAGTTCATTTGCCTTGGGCAGTACTTATGGTTTGTACAATATTGATTTTTCGGCCATTACGGCTGCTGATAACAATCCGAATTTTAAAGTACGTTTGCGCTTCACCGGAACCAATATGACTGCTGATACCGGAGCGCGCATTACCTTTAATAACATTGCCGTGAACGGAACGGCCTTACCACTGACTGTGAATCAAATAGCTCAAGACAAGTTTACCGTATTCCCGAATCCGTTTACAGATCAAATTAACGTAATTGGTGCGGGCGAAACCCAAGAAGTAAGTTATGAAGTGTACAGCATAGACGGCCGTATGATTCAATCTGGAAAACTAGATAATGCACAAGCATATTTAGCAGATATTCCAAGCGGAATTTACTTGCTTCAATTGCACAGTGAGGGTAAATCTGAAACCAAAAAAATCATCAAAAAGTAAATTTCAATACTTAAATTGTTATTAGGTTAAAAAGAGGAGCGTCTAGAGATGTTCCTCTTTTTTTGTTTTCGAAAAATCATTTAGCCAACCAAAAACGCCGTTTGTCGACTATCTTGGTTTTGTGCCGAAAAAAAATGTCTCATGGCTTCATTATCAATAATTTTACGACTCAAAGAGCAAGCAAACCATGAAGATTTTTACAAGATTCTTTCTCGCCTTTTTTCTGTGGGCGAATTTTTCCCTTTTACACGCACAAAACATCGTCATTAATGAACTTATGGCCTCTAATACGGCCTCTATTCAAGACGAAGACAACAGCCGCGAAGACTGGATTGAATTGTACAACAAAGGCACTGTTTCAGTGAATTTATCCGGCTATGGCCTAAGCGATGATCCGGCTTTACCGTTCAAATGGACTTTCCCAAATGTATCCATTGCTGCCGGGCAATATTTAATCGTTTGGGCATCTGATAAAAACCGCGCAGTAGCCGGACAGCCTTTACATACCAACTTTAAAATCAGTGGTAGCGGCGAAGCGTTGTACCTAACCAATATCTCAGGAACTACCGTTGATACTTCACCGGCAGCGAGTTTACCGGCCAATGTTTCTTACGGTCGCCTACCGAACGGAACCGGCCCTTTTGTGTTTTTCGGAACACCCACCCCAAATACGGTTAATTCAAATACGGGATATTCCGGAACTTTGAATCCTCCAACCTTTTCTCAAAATGCCGGATTTTATACAACCGGATTTACATTAAACTTATCCACAACAGAGCCCGGAACCACTATTCTCTATACTTTAGATGGCTCTGAGCCCGATGAGAACAATCTTTCGGGAACCACGTACAGCTACAAAAACCAATACGTTGAAACGCCCGGACAAACCTCCGGTCCGCTGCTCAACAATAGTTACAGAACCTTTCAATATTCGGCGCCGCTGAGTATTACCGACAGAACTTCGCAGCCTAATGATTTGGCAGCCATGTCATCAACCTTTAGTTATAACCCGACTTATATTCCGTCGTTTAATGTTTTTAAAAGCACTACGGTGCGTGCCAAGGTCATCAAACCGGGTTATTTACCGAGCCCGATTATTACTAAAAATTATTTCATCACCCCGCTGGGCAGCAGTAAATACAGTTTTCCTGTAATTTCCATCAACCTAAATGAAGATCGATTTTTTGATTACAACACCGGTATTTTTGTAGCCGGAAAAGACTTTGATCTTTGGCGTGCGGCCAATCCGAATGGTGTTGCCAAATCAAGTAAACGCGGTAATTACTATTTAGAAGTCAACGACGAACGCGCTGCCAACTTCAGCTATTTTGTGAACGGAAACGAGGTCATCAACCAAGAAGTCGGGCTCAAAATTCGCGGTGGTGTTTCACGTCGTTTTCAAAGTAAATCACTCACGGTCTATGCTCGTTCCGATTATGGCGATGATGATTTAGACTACAATTTTTTTAGTAATTTACCCTATACGGCTTATGAGCGATTAACGCTTTCCAATTCAGGCGGTGACTTTTTCAGCACCATGTTTCGAGATGCTTTTCTTCATGATTTGTGTAAAGAACTGTACCCTGAAAAAGAGGCCTATCAACCCACAATTACGTTTGTTAATGGCGAATACTGGGGAATTCTCAACATCCGAGAACGCTACGATGACAACTATTTCAAGCGCGTTTATAATACTTCAGCCGTAGATTTTCTTGAAAACGACAGCGTGGTTAAAGAAGGCGATGCGGTACATTATACGGCTATGGTCAATTATCTCAACAATAATTCGCTGGCCACACAAGCCAATTATGACTATATCAAAACCCAAATAGACCCAGAGAACGTAGCCGATTACTTTATTGCCAATATCTTTTTTCAAAACGAAGATTGGCCCAACAACAATATGTTTTTTTGGCGCAACAAAATAGCCGCCTATAATCCGGCAGCTCCTTATGGATTGGATGGAAGATGGCGCTATATGTTTCACGATATGGACAATTCTATGTCGTTTGTATTTGGGGATTATAATTCAAATTCGCTTCAAATAGCCACCTCTGTCAACACGGCTCCGAATTATCTCAATCCGGACTACTCTACTTTAGTTTTGCGCAAATTGCTCACCAATCCAGGATTTAAAAATGACTTCATCAATCGATTTGCTGATTTGCTTAACACTTCTTTTTTAACTACGCGAACTGTTCCTAGATTGCGCGAAATGTCTGATGTAGTTCGTCCGGAAATTACCGGGCACTCTGCACGTTGGAAAGCGCCTTCAAACATTGGCACTTTTGACAACGATATTGATTATGAAGAAGAATTTTTAACTGAAAGACCTAGCATTCAAAGAGATCATATTCGTTCAGTCTTTTCTATCCAAAGCAACATTACCGCTACCCTCAATGTCAATAGTGCAGCACAAGGCTACATCAAAATAAACACGATCAATATTGCCCAAGGAACTCCGGGTATCACGGCAACTAATCCGTACCCTTGGTCAGGCATTTATTTTAAAAATATTCCTGTAAAACTCAAAGCAATTGCAAAACCGGGCTATATTTTCTCTCATTGGTCAGGTGCATCCAACAGCACTGATGAAGAAATTACCCTAACTCCCGCTGCCAGCTTTTCAATCACAGCTAATTTTGTGGCCGATACCAATACAGACGTTTTTGTGCCTATTTATTTCTGGATGATGGATGGCAACATTGTCAACGGGGCACAATTAACCAGTTTGAATACCACTTATGAACTTGCAACTGACGGGGTTATTCAATACCAATCTTGCTTGACTGGTTATCCGTACCCATCGAGCAGTCCAAATTACGGAAAGGCTTCGATGGAGCGTCGCAACAACCCAACCAGTATCAACTATCGCCAATCAGTAAACGGCAACATCGCTTATGCATCAAGCAATATGCGCGGTTTGCAAATCAAACAACCTTTTCAAAGCAATGGCCTTGAAAACACCATGGTTTTTGCCTTTTCAACCGCCGGATATAAAAAACCTAAGTTTACTTTTGCCGCAGTTGATGAAGGTGCTGCCAGCGGAATATCCGTTGACTATGCGGTCAATGCCGGAACACCGGTATGGATTACTTCAGGCTTATCAGCAACTTCTCTGACCCTTACAAGCACTTATCAATTATTTACCGTTGATTTTTCGAGTATCTCCTCTGCCGATAACAATCCGAATTTTAAAATCAGATTCCGATTCTCCGGTCCAAACATGACAGCAGATTTAGGGGCTCGTGTTACTTTTAACAACATTGCCGTTGATGCGGTTCAACTCAAACTCTCTTATCCTTCGCCGAACAACTATACCGTTGGCTCGACGATTACCGCTTTGAATCCAACGACCACTGAAACAATTCTTTCTTATAGCATTTCACCTGCTCTACCAACCGGACTAACTTTAAATACAACCACGGGCGTAATTTCAGGAACACCTACAGCTGTGAGTGCAACCACTACTTACACCATTACCGGAACCAAAGCCAGTGGCAGTGTTTCTTTTGGCATTGTCATCAGCGTAAATGAGGCCGCTCCGAGCAATTTAAGTTACCCTTCCCCCAATGTGTTTACCGTAAATTCAGCTATTTCTAATCTGAATCCGACGGTCTCTGGCGGGGCTGTTTTGAGCTATAGCGTTGCGCCGACCTTACCACCCGGATTAAGTATGAACGTGCTGACCGGTGTTATATCGGGAACACCAACTGCCGAACAAGGAGCGTCAACATATACTGTGACCGCAACCAATTCAGGTGGTTCCACTTCATTTGGTGTTGTCATTTCTGTCAATGATGCGCCTCCGTCAAATCTGAGTTACACAACTCCTAATATCTTTACAAAAAACGTTGCTATCAGCAACCTTATCCCGAGTATTTCTGGTGGGAATGTCACATCATACAGCATTACACCGGCACTTCCGACAGGCTTGAGTTTGAATACTACCACCGGTATCATCTCAGGAACACCAACTCTTGTCAGCGGAATTACTACCTACACTGTAACGGCTTCTAACGCTTTCGGATCTAGTACATTTAATCTTCAGATTACCGTAAAAGATATAGCTCCTTCTGGGCTAAGTTATAATTCTCCGAATATTTATACCCGAGGAGTTTCAATAGCTCATTTACATCCAACGGTTTCAGGCGGTACAGTAATCAGCTACAGTATTACACCTAGTTTG
>JAIXSK010000037.1 GCA_027484725.1 Flavobacterium sp.
CTAACAGCGCATAAACGCCATTGCTTGATTTTGTTGACTTTATGTTTGGTTTTCACGTAATATTTTTATCTTAGCGGAGCATACGCTGTTCGCTGTTCCGCAACGCGCGTCTATGCGCAACACGTTATATGCCATGCCAAAAATCAAAACCGAAATCAAAATCCTTTTATAGATGAATCCAAGTTTTATTTTTCTGCAATTATTGATTCCGTTAATCTTTTTTATTAGTAGAAAAGTTCTGAGAGAGAAAAAATCGTTCTATATCTTATTTTTCTTTTGCTTAATTCTGACCGTAATCGGTTTCGCGAAACTAAATCAAACAATAAGAAACAAACCAAACTTTAATTTATTCCTTTTTTCACCATTATATTCTTTATTGCTTTACAGACTTTTATTAATTCCATTTTGGAAAAGAAAAAAAAGAGATCCGAAAATCCCGCAAAGAGAATTATTTTACACAGGCGATTTAAGTCTTTTAGCTGATAAAATTTTTATTTTCACTTTTCTGATGCTGAGCTTATTATTGCCTTTTTATTTGATAACTAAAGACTTTTGGTAAAACCGGCACGACATATAACAGCGCATAAACGCCATTGCTTGATTTTGTTGACTTTATGTTTGGTTTTCACGTAAATATTTTATCTTAGCCGAGCATACGCTGTTCGCTTTTCCGCAACGCGCGTCTATGCGCAACACGTTACCGCTAATTTTTGAGTGACGAAACTACCGAAAATAAACTTTTGTATATTTGAACAAAGTTTGAAAAATGACAACAAAAGACAACATACTGAAAACTCTAAAATCAAATAAGCTCAAGCTTTCGAAATTTGGTATTCGAAATGTTGGTTTGTTTGGTTCTTACTTGCGTAATGAGCAATCTAACGAAAGTGATATTGATTTGTTGATTGATTTCGAACCTGAAAAAGAAAACTTTGACAACTATATGGCAGTTTATGATTTGTTTGAAAAGCTATTCAAAAACGAGAAAATAGAAGTTGTTACCAAAAATGGTTTAAGTCCATACATTGGCCCAAAAATCTTAAACGAAGTTCAATATGTCTAAAGATCCGAAAGAATATCTAAGGCATATTCAAGATGAATGTTCGTACATAAATTCAGTAACTGAAAATTTACTTTTTGAAGATTTCATGGAAAATGAAACTTTAAAACGTGCAGTTGTCAGAAGTCTAGAAATTATTGGAGAAGCAACCAAAAAAATTCCTGCTGATTTTAAAGTGAAATTGAAATCCATTCAATGGAAAAATATGGCTGGAATGCGAGACAGATTAATTCATGATTATATAGGAGTTAATTATGCAATAGTTTGGGATGTGATGAAAAATAAAATTCCGGATATTCACAAACAGATTTCGGAATATTTAGATAAATAATAAAACTAGCGGTAACCGCGGTCATAACTCATGGCTTGATTTTCTTAGCTTTATATTTGGTTTTCACGTTTTTTGTTTAGTTTAGCGGAGCGTACGCGGCTCGCTTTTCCGCCACAAGATATGGCCGCAAAACGTTACCAGCAAGCGTGTTGCGAAACGAAAAGAAACCTTAATCAGAAATGAAATACTTTTTAATTATAATATCTTTTATATTTTTTTCATGTGAATCTGAACCAGATTACAATTACTTTTTGAAAAAAATGGATATCAAATTAATCGATAATTTTAAAGTTTTAAAATATCAATCTGATTCTGCTATCGGAGACTATTCAGTAAACTTTGATCTAGAAATAAGTCAAAAAGATTTTCAAGTTATAGTTTCAAAAATAAAACAATCTGAAAACTACATTGAATGCAAAAATGGAGAATATCCAAATAAATCAAATAAAGCCATAAATGGTTATCGAATTTCTGGATTTAAAATATCAGATAAATATTTTCTAAAAAAAGAAAGTAAAACCAAGCCAATTTATTATGAAGTTGTTTTAGATAATAATAAAAACTTAAGTTTTACATATGCTGAAGATTAAATTAACGCCAGCTGGTAACAGCGGTCATGACTTATGGCTTGATTTTTCAAGCTTCTAGCCTTTTTTTCCCGAACAAAATTCTATATTAGCGGAGCGTACGCGGCTCGCTTTTCCGCCACAAGACATGGCCGCAAAACGTTGGCGGCTATTTTGCCGAAAAACCTGAAAATCATAAGACTGAAAATGAAAAGAGGAATATTATTAATTTTTGTCATACTTAGTACAATAACTTCATTCTCACAAAATGTAGTTGAATATAATGGAGAAAAAATAAATGCACTTGATGAAAACAATAACCAAACTGGAACTTGGAAGTTGTTTGATGAAGAAAATAAAGTTTTAATTACCTGCGAATTTAAAAATGGGGAATATATTTCAAATACAAATTTTTATAAAGATTCGAAGTTAATTGCATCATATAATCATAATACTGACAAATTAGAAATATATAAGGATTCGAAAACTACAGTATGCAATTTTTATAAAGATAAAGATAATGTAACATACCTTATTGGCGAAAACGGAAAACCAATCGACACAGAAATACAAAAATATTATGTTTTTGGCGGTGGTCAAGTTATGTCAAAATTCTATGGTGGGACTGAAAAACTTTACGAGTTTATTGGTAATAACTTCAATAGCAATGGAAATAAAGGAAAAGTAGTAGTAAAATTTCGAATAGATCAGAAAGGGTTTGCTAGCGAAGCAGAAATCCTAAGCTCGACAAATGATAAACTGAATGATGAAGCAATTAGAATAATCAGTATTATTCCTCGATGGCAGCCAGCTTACCAACGTTGTAGATTTGTGAATTCTTCATATTCAATTCCAATCAACATACAATAAAAAAACAACCGCCAACACTTGCTAAGCGCCATTGCTTGATTTTGTTAGCTTTGCGCTTGTTTTTCACGTAAAAATTTTATCTTAGCGGAGCGTACTCGGCTCGCTGTTCCGCAACGCGCGCCTAGCAAGAGAACGTTAGCAGAAACCCAAAAAAACTACGTTTAAAATTTGTTGTGAATACCAATAATCGGTATATTGCAACAAAAAAGTCATGGCTAAAAACACATCAATATTATTAGGAGATTATTTTGACAATTTCATCAGCGAACAAGTAAAAACTGGGCGTTTCTCTTCTACAAGTGAAGTTATACGTGCAGCTCTAAGAATGTTCGAACAAGAAGAATCAAAAAAAACTAGACTTATAGCTGAACTCAAAAAAGGTGAAAAATCAGGATTCGTTGAGAATTTTGATAGAAAATTGTTCTTAGAAAATATGAACAAAAAATACGCTGAATAATGAATTACAAAATAAGCGTAGAAGCAGAAAAAGACTTGCAAAATATTTGGCTTTATACTTTAGAAAATTGGTCGAGAGAACAAGCAAATAGATATGTCGATTTGATTCTTGACGAAATTGAGTATTTGTGTGTCAAACCTAAATCTGGAACAGATTACAGTCATTTGCGAAAAGGATATTTTCGATTGAAGATTAAATCACATTATGTTTTCTATAAAATCAATTCGAAAAAGAATCTGATTGAAATAGTAAGAGTTTTACATCAAATGATGGATATTGAAAGCCAACTTGATGTATAATATTGTGGGCTTCTGCTAACAGCGCATAAACGCCATTGCTTGATTTTGTTGACTTTATGTTTGGTTTTCACGTAAAAATTTTATCTTAGCGGAGCATACGCTGCTCGCTGTTCCGCAACGCGCGTCTATGCGCAGACCGTTAGCAGACATTTTTTACGAATCGAAGTTTTCGAATCAATAATTTTGTACATTTGGAAAAACAATTACGTTATGACAGTTGTAATAGATATACTAAACTTAAAAAACACTTCAAAAATTCTCAGCGAGAAATTGAAGAAATCTACCAAAACTGGTAACTTAACTAAGCATTTCGGAAAACTCAAGCGAAATATTGACGGTTTAAATTATCAAATTTCCGCAAGAGAAAATGAAGATTGATTTTATTGCTGATACAAATTTCCTGATTTACCTTCACGAAGGAAATAGAATAGTTGAACCTTTTTTAGAGTATAATTTTGGAGTTTCATTTATTTCAGAAATTGAGCTACTTGGATATCAAGGAATTTCAAAATCTGAGGAAACTAAATTGAAATTATTACTCAACGACTGCTTTCAAATTGATTGGAACGCAAAAATTAAGGATGAGACAATCAAGCTTAAACGAAAATATCGTATTAAACTTCCTGATGCAATAATTGCAGCCTCTTGTATTATTTATGAAATTCCATTGGTTTCCGCAGATAAAGGCTTTTCAAAAATCGACGAATTAGATTTGGTTTTAATAGAAATTTAAAACGTCTGCTAACCGCGGTCATAACTCATGGCTTGATTTTCTTAGCCGGAAGTTTGTTTTTCACGTAGAAATTCTATCTTAGCCGAGCGTACGCGGCTCGCTTTTCCGCCACGAGATATGGCC
>JAIXSK010000039.1 GCA_027484725.1 Flavobacterium sp.
GGCTCTCAGGCTCTCAGGCTCTCAGGCTCTCAGGCTCTCAGGCTCTCAGGCTCTCAGGCTCTCAGGCTCTCAGGCTCTCAGGCTCTCAGGCTCTAAAAAACAAAAAATGTTAGAAGATAAAAACCCACAGCGCACCAGCTTGGCACAATTGGGCGAATTTGGTTTGATTGACCATTTAACGCGTCATTTTGAAATGCAACAACCATCAACCCAAAAAGGTATTGGCGATGATGCGGCGGTGTTGGATTTTGGCGACAAAAAAACGGTCATCTCAACCGATTTGCTCATTGAAGGCGTTCACTTTGATTTGGCTTATATGCCGCTCAAACATTTGGGTTATAAAGCAGTGGTGGTGAACCTTTCTGACATTTGCGCCATGAATGCCAAACCCACACAAATTACGGTTTCATTGGCGGTTTCGAACCGATTTCCGCTTGAAGCAATTGAAGAATTGTATGCCGGAATTTCGCTCGCGGCACAAAAATACAAAGTCGACGTGGTGGGCGGCGATACAACTTCATCGCAAAAAGGATTGATTTTGAGCATTACCGCTTTGGGCGAAGCATCAGAAGAAGAATTAGTTTATAGAAACGGAGCCAAAGCCAATGATTTACTCGTAGTCACTGGCGATTTGGGTGCTGCGTATATGGGCTTACAGGTTTTAGAGCGAGAAAAACAGGTATTTCAAGTGAATCCGAATGCACAACCTGATTTATCAACGTATGCTTATTTGGTCGAGCGTCAACTCAAACCGGAGGCACGGACTGACATCAGAACTTTGTTGCATGCTTTGGAGGTAAAACCCACTTCGATGATTGATATTTCAGACGGACTTTCGTCAGAGATCATGCATTTGTGCAAGCAATCAGGCGTGGGTTGTAATTTATATGAAGACAAATTGCCGATTGATCCGCAATTCATCAGCACTTGTGAAGAATTCAACCTGGACGCAACAACCATTGCCATCAACGGCGGGGAAGATTACGAATTGTTGTTTACTATGGATATGAACGATTTTGATAAAATCAAAGCCAACCCAGATTTGACGATTATTGGTCATATGACTCAGCCCAGCGAAGGAATACATTTGATTACCCGGGCCAACACCAAAATTCCGCTCAAGGCGCGTGGTTGGAATGCGCTCAGCGAATAATTCATCTTTGATTTTTAAGCATAAAAAAAGCGGCACTCCCTAATTTGCCGCTTTTTCTATATGTTGTAGTGAAGATTTTGTGTTTTTCGTTTGGGGCAAAAAAGGCGAATCAAAAGCACTACGTTGTGTTTTTATGTTTACGACTACTACCTCGTTAAACATAAGGCTAAATTAATACATGCCTTTTGATAATCGTCTGTGGTTTCCCTCAAAACTCATTACGGTTTCCCGCATTTTTGAGTACGGTTTTCCGCAATAGACTAGAGAAGCCCTTTGTTTTTGGCCTCTCGGATCAGATCAATATCACTGCCTCCTTTGATTTCAAGCAAATCTTTGAGGTGTAATTTTCGTTTTTCAACGGCGCTCAATGACAACGGAACATATTGCGGAATGTCTTTGGTTTTAACCCCTTTTGAGAGTTGAAATAGGATTTGTTTGTCAAAAGCATCGATCTCAATGTTGTCGTATTGAATTTGACTGACCAATCTGACCACCGTTTGACTGTAATAGTTTTCTTCTTTGAGAATTTTATCAAAAGCCAACAAGAGTTCATCAAAAGTCAAATCATTTTTGATGACCAATCCATTGGGGTTGATGTTCTTGATGATGGTATTGATTTTAAGCAACTCGGTATGCATGGTGAGCAAAATGATTTTGCAATCAGGCATTTGTTGTTTGATGAGTTGCGCCAAATCTTCGCCCGAGAAAATTCCTTTTTCTTCATAAGTGGGCATACTCAAATCAAAAAAAGCGATTCCGAATGGCTCGGTAGCTTCAGTAATCGCTTCATAACCGGTTTTACAATCTTTGGCCTGCATAATTGAAAATTCATAAATGCCTTTAGAGTTGTATCCTTTGATGGCATTCTTGTAGGCCTCAATGATAAATGGATGATCGTCGACAATAAGAATATTAATAAGTGTAGCCATAGTTTTAGGTTATGATATTGGTATGGTGATTTCTATAGTGGTTCCTTCGTTGATTTTGGTTTTGATTACAGCCTTCGCATCAGAAGCTTTGGCTCTGGCCATGATGTTTTGCAAACCTAATCCTTTTTTCTGTTTTTTGAACGAAAACCCAACGCCATCATCAAAAATCTCCATGAGTACATAATCTGCTGTTTTGCGCATACTTACCTCAACATTTTTGGCTTGCGCATGTTTGAGAATATTTTGCAAGGCTTCTTGCATGATGCGATACAAGTGAATTTTTTTGTATCCGGCCATCTTTTCCCAATCTATTTGCCAATCAATCTCGAGGTGATATTGGCAGGCAGAAATGTTTTTTTGCTCTTGAATCAAAGCCTCGGCTATGCCTACAAAACTGCCTTTGTTAGACAGAGCTCCGTGGTTTAGGTCATGTGCAATATTACGAATTTCTTTCTCAATATCTTGGATTCCATCAACGAATCTGGTGAAGTTTTTGCGGGTTTCTTCAGGTGTTTTTTGCACCAACAAATGCAAGTTAATACGTGTAGAAGCGAGCATATTCATGATGCCGTCATGCAAATCTTGGGCAATGCGTTTTTTTTCAAGTGAGCGCCCCGTATCAATTTTATTTTGCTGATCGAGCATGAGATTCGAAATTTCTTCGTTGGCTTTTTGTTGAATTTGTTTGAGTTCTAATTCGCGTTTTTTGGCCGCCTGAATTTTAATAATTAAAAGCAAAACCAACAAGCCAATAATACCCAAGGCAAACATCCAAACGCGGTGGTAATTTTTGATGGCGGTATTTTTTTGTTGGGTGATTTCTTCGGTTTCGTAGGCGATTTTGGCAAACTTATTACGGGTTTCTCTTTCGAGCTGTTGCATACTATCAGAGATTCTGATATATTCTGAAGAATATTTTAAAGCGTTTTGAGGATCAACTTTAATGAGTTGTTTGAGGGAGATTAGGATATCTCCTGGGTTTTTATATGATGAAGACAGTTTATAAGCTTTGCAGGCATATTCCTTAGCTTTTATTTTATTTTTGGTTTCATAATGATACATTGAAAAAAAAAGTAAATTAAACTCTGCTCCTTGTTGAATTTTTAAACTATCTCTAATTCCTAAAGTCTTAGTTAACATTTTTTCTACATCATCAAAATTTTTATTTTTTATTTTAATGTTTGCTAAATTATCAATAGAGACACAATAAGAAGGCGCGAATATAATTGACTCATTGACTATATTTTTCTTCAAAGATTTCTTATAAAACATTTCCGCATTTACAAAATTTTTGAGTTTTTCGTAACTTATTGCCATATTGTTTAATGCTATAGTTTCAGAAATCTTAAAATCATCTCTGTTTTCTCCTTGAGTTAATTTCAATGCCTTTTTATAATATCTGATTGCAGATGTGTAATCTTTTTGGGATTCTAAATTTACGCCAAGGTTTATAAAAATTGATACTTTTTGTTTTTTAGATTTCAATTTATCAGCAATTTTCAGAGCGGCTATTAGCGCTGTTTCAGCCTCAATATAATTACAAGTGTAGAATAACACTAACGCTTTATCAATAAATATATCACATAAAGAACTTTTATTATTTATTTTTTTGAATGTTTTCTCAGCTCGTAAATAGTAATAAAAAGCACTGTCATTCATGCTTTTATTTTCATAATAAACACCCATCCATCGATACGAATGACCTATAAAATACTCGTCCCCGGCTTCCTGGCTTTTTAGTAAAAAAATCTTACTCGTTTTCTTTAAATTATTCCATGAATTCAAATCATTAAAGTTTCTACACAATTGTATAAATCTATCTCTATTGATAGAATCATTCTCTTCTAAAACCAAAGCATCAACCGCTTTTTGGGTATAACGAACCCGCGTCGCATAAGGTGTTTTATGAGAAAGTGCTTTTTGAATATACAGTGAAGTGCTGTCGTTTGAAGAAATATGCTGGGGTATCTTTTTATGCTGACAACTCGTCAAGAATATAAAGAATAGAATAAAGCCGAATATATATTTAAAAATCATACTGCCTATAAACATTAGAGTTTTGAAGTTAATCAAAAAATAACTTGATGGCGGCAGATTTTCTACAGTAAATGTTAACTAAATGAGTCCCAACCGTTGCGCTTCTTTGATGATTTCTTCATCAGAGCCGCCCTTAGGAATATCAAAAAAAAGTCTGATTTTGGCTTTTCGCTTGTCAACAGCGCTTAAAGAAATAGGCAAATGTTCGGGAATGTTTTTGGTTTTGATTCCTTTGGCCAACAAAAAAATGATTCGCCGATCATAAGAATCTAATCCGTCGTATAAATTGGCCACTGCTTTCAAACAGTTCCGCGCCGTTTGGCTGTAATAATTTTCGCCTTCGTTAACCGTATTTATCGCTTGAACCAGCTCATCAGACTGAAAATCGCTTTTGACCAAAACAGCATTGGGGTTCAAAGACCGAATAAGATTGTAAAGCACAATACCTTCTGTATGCGAGGTGAGAAACATAATTTTGGTTTCGGGAAACTTCTGGTTGATGTGTTTGGCCATGTCTTCACCGGAAAAAATTTTTTTTTCAGGATAGGCCGGCATCGCCAAATCAAGCAAGGCTATGTCAAAGGCTTCTTGCGCTTGTTGAATCACTTTATAAGCTTGCTCAAAACTGTAAGCGGTGGTAAACTGTAAGCGGTCAGTGTTTAAATGGGCATTGAGAATTCCTTTGTATCCCTCAATCATGGCCGGATGGTCTTCAACAATAAAAAGGTGCATATATAAATGTTTTAGGCTTCAACTTGTTTTTGGACTAGGGGAACCGAAACTGTTATGGTGGTTCCTTTGCCTTTTTTGGACTGCACTTCAAAAGTACCTTCGCTTTCGCTGGTTCTGGACAACATATTTTGCAGGCCAATACCGCGTTTTTTGGTGTCAACTTCAAAACCTACGCCGTCATCGGTAACTTTTAATGTCAGTGTGTTTTCATCGGTTTTAAATTCTACGTGAATATGCTTGGCTTGTGCATATTTGTTGATGTTTTGAAGAGACTCTTGGAGAATTCGATACAAATTAATTTTGGTGGTATTTCCGATGGCATCCCATTGAATTTTTTCATCCATGGAAGAAGTTAGTTCCGGCTCAAAAGAATTGCTCTGTTCTTCTAATAAATTATTGACAATGGCAACGAAATTGTTGATAAGTGCGTGTTTTTCTCGATTCAAATCATGAGAAATCTCTCGAATATCTTGCTCAATATTCTTTAACTCATTCAAATAATTAAATCGACTGTTGATGGATTCTTCATCGGTTGATCTATTCAAACTATCTAAGTTCAGTCTAGCCCCAAACAAACGCCCTAAAACCCCATCGTGCAATTCTTGAGCAATTCGCTTTTTCTCGCGTACACGGTTTTCTTCTATTGTTGCTTGCTGAGAAATCATCAAATTGTAAATTTCCTCATTGGCTTTTTGTTGTTGCTGCTTAAGCATGAGCTCACGGTTTTTGGCGCGCTGTGTTCGAATCACAAAAAGCAACAACCCCACAAACAAGGTTCCTACAAAAAAGTATAACAGGCTTCTGTTCTGTTCAGCCAGTTTGTCTTTTTCTTGGATGATTTCATCGGTTTCAAAAGCAATCCGCGCAAATTTGTCTTTGGATTTGCGTTCTTCTAATTGAATGCTATCGCTGATTTTTATGTATTCTTTAGAATATTGAGATGAGTTTTTGTGGTCGATAGATGATAATTGTTTCAATGAAAGTAAAAAATCTCCTGAAACATTGGTTTTTTTCGAATCATTCAATGCTTCAATGGCATATTTTTTTGCATTAGTAGAATCGTTTTTCTTGTAAAAAAATTCCGATAAATGAATTTTACTAAGAATAGCACTTGAATACATTCGATTTTTAACTCTAATTTTCAAAGCTTCGAAAAAAAGGGCTGGAAGATTTGAATTTTCATTTAACATAAACTTAGAGTATGCTAAATTATCAATCAGAGTTGAATATATATATGGACTTTCATCGAGTAAGTTTGGAGCCAATAGTGCTTTTCGATAATTTTTAATTGCATTTGCATAATTCCCCATGTTTTGATATGCATAACCAATATTATTTAATGAGCTAGATTCGTAATGCATTTTTGATTTTTGGATTGATGAGTATTTATAAACTAAAGAAAGTGCTTTATTGTGATATGTAAGAGCGTTTTCATAATTTTTAGATTCAATAGAGCAGATACCTATTAGATTATAAGCATCATACTCCTTTTGAACTTCATTAAACTTTTTCAAATAATTAAGTGCCTGTATTGATGACAATTCACATCCTGATAGATCATTTACATAGTACTGAACAAAAGCCTTGTCGATATAATTTTTACCAAGATTTAAACTATCTTTTATTCTAATAAATAGCTTCTCAGCTTTTATTATGTAATAATATGCACTATCATTTTTTACATTATTTATATGCTGATTGGCGATTAAATTATATGCTTTAGCTATGCTTAATGAATCCTTTTCAATTTTTGATTTTTCTAATAATCTAAAAACCAATTTATTGAGTTTGCTTTCTTGTTTCAGTTTATAATATCCCAAAGCTGCATCGAACAAATATTTGTTATAATCTTTGTTTGATTCTTGCTTTTGAATAATTTGAACTGCTCTATCAACAAATTTCACCTTATCGATTTCATTAATCGAGTCTTGATTAATGGCCTCAATTAATTTTTTAGCTTCATCTAATTGATAATTTCCTGAAAGGCTATTGTGAGTCCCTTTATCGTTACAAGCGATAAGAATCAAAAATAAAACATATATTAAAAACTTTTTCAATTCTCTTTTCATTTTAAGTATAAAAATAAAAAAGGCTTCCAAATTGGAAGCCTTTTTTATTTTTTTTTGTTTAAAAAATTATCTTGTTCTTGGCGCTGTAGTTCCACCTATTTCCGAATACTGTCTTGGTGCAGTACCTCCACCTATTTCCGAATACTGTCTTGGCGCAGTACCTCCACCTATTTCTGAGTACTGTCTTGGTGCTGTAGTTCCACCTATTTCCGAATACTGCCTAGGTGCAGTTCCTCCTCCAATTTTGGATTGTTGCCTTGGTGCAGTTCCTCCTCCAATTTCTGGAGCTCTGAAAGAAGTTAAAATCATCATTAGAGATAATAATCCGAATGTTAATAATGTTTTTTTCATAATCTGAGACATTTATGTGTTTGTTGTTTTACTCGCCTTTTCTGTGAAATTGCGCACATTTCACGATGTAAAACTACAATGCATGTCTCGCCACACCTAGTGTTTCGGGGCGTATATAGTGTGATGAATAAGTTTGTGAGTGAATGATAGCCAAATTATGGTAGATGGGTTGGCTAAATTTCTAAATAATTGCCGTTTGTGATGCTGCTGATGATGGCATCAACATTTTCTTTATATGATTTAGAGAAAGGAAGTTTCGTTGTTGTGTTCTTTATGTAACAAACGGAATTGCCTGTATGAATTCTTGAAACATAGTCAATATTGACAATGTAACTGTTGTGAATACGAACAAAAGGAGTTGAAAGAACATTTTCAAAATGCTTCAAAGTTTTGAAAGCCGTAATCATTTCACCGTTGAATAAGTGTATATCTGTTGAATTGTTATCTGCTTGTAAATAACAAATGTCTTTGGCTTCAATAAAACGATAATCACCATAAGATTTGACACATATAATCAGTGGCTTTTCTTCTTTAACTATTTCAGCAATAACCGGTTTGTTTAAAATTGCTTGTTCTTCTGTTTCAACCGGAAGGCTTTCTGCTGTTTGCGCCTGTTGCGAATCATCAACCACAACTAATTGTTCGGCAGGTTCAGTCAATTCATTTGATTCATGATCCTCAGTAGATTCTGAAGCTTCAGCTTGAACTAGTTCGTGAGACACTTGAATTTGTTGTATTTCTGATGGTTCAACAACAGGATTTTGCATGACTGGCTCAACAAACGGTTTTATGGGCAAAACCGAAGGAAATGGACTAGCCCCTTCATTGTTTTTCTCAAACTTAAGAATGGTTTTGATTAAATCACTCCCGGTAAAAGGCTTTGGAAGATAATCAAAAGCGCCGTACTGAAGCGCTTGAAGAGCCATTTGAGAATTTTGAGTAGTGATGATGATTTTGGGTAAAACCTTTAAAAACCGATGCAACTCATTGATTAATCCAAATGAAAGCCCGCTGTTGATGTCTCTGGGGTCGACTTCTAAAAAAACAAAAGTAGGACGATATTCTAAAATTAAATTTAAGCCTTCTTGGTATGTTCCAGCAGACGCAATAAACTGAAGCTCTCTAAAACGAGCCGCTACAGCCAACGTTTTTAGTGTGCTTTCTGAATTGTCGTCAATTATAATATAAGAATAACTCATTTGCTGTTTGCAATAAATACAGCACAGCATTAGAATAGGAAACAAGTTAGTGTAGACGCTTGGGGCAGTCTTTTTAAGTTTAAGCTCTGTTTCAGACTGCGCTAAATTACATTTTTTGTAAAATGCTTTTTATGATTGTTGATAGAATTACTCAGATTGTTAACATTATTTTACCAAATGCAAAAAAACTCGTTAAACTGCATTTCGTCAATACTTTTAAACAAGTTTTTTTTGTTCTTACATAAAATTATATATAATTTTACACTAATTAAATTTTGATCATTAAACATGATAAATCTTGATTTTAAAAGTGTTCGTGAGATTCTTAATGCATTTCAGGACGAAGAAAACTGCATCAAACATCTCGAATCGTTGCGCTGGACACCACATGTTATAAGCCCTTTTGATCCAGCTTCAAAAGTTTATAAATGTCGCGGACATTTGTATAAATGCAAAAACAGTGGTAAATATTTTAACGCTAAGACCGGAACACTTTTCCACAATACTAAAGTAGAGCTCAGAAAATGGTATGCGGCAATTTGGTTGATTACTGAAAAAAACAAATCCATTACTTCTGTTGAAATGGCCAAAGAATTAGAGCTTACTCAAAAAACTGCTTGGTATATGATCAAACGAATCAAAGAATATTATGCTTTGGCAACCCCAGAAAAAAAGAAAAAAGATAAAGCAGTTTTAAAAAAAGTTCCTGTAGAACAAAAATTTGTAGAAGAAAAACTAGATATGATTCAGTGGCTTCAACAATTGCAACAGCATAAATGAAATCAAACAAAAAAAATAAAGTTAAATTTGGCTCGTTAAAATCTCCACTGAAAATAAAGGGGTTACCGCCAATTTATTGCTTTATTTGTGACAAAAACAAACGTGTAATTGAAATTAATTCTCTACAAAAAGCTTTGGGTTATGAAGGTAAATCTGAACATTGGTTATTGAACTTTTTAATAACAATGTCAAAGTTTATCGAAATTCCTGAAAAGATTCTACAAGCTTATAATCATCCTAAAATAATTGAAATTAATCCTCAAAAATCAGACGCGTCAAATCTTTCTGTAATAAATCATCAAATTTGTCAAACAAGTCTAGAACTCATCGTTAAAGCAAAAAACGAAGGATTGCTGCGGGCAAGCCAAATGAAATATGCAAAAAATGCGGACGAAATTTTAAATCAAACAAAAGCTATTGGTCTAAAAAAAATAATCAATGAAGCCACCGGATTTTATCATTTAAAAAATCGAAACAAACTTCTAATACAACAATTTTTGTTAAAAAGGGAAGCAAACACTTCTTTTCTTTGGATAGAACATTTGCCCAATCGGTTTTTTAAAAAGCTATTGAAACTAGAAAACCTTACTTGGTCTAATTTAGAACATCAACCCGATAAATTAGTCGACAAACTCTTTGATATTTTCTTGGTTCACATTCCCGAAGAATTGGGCCAACAAATAGAGTCACAAAAACCCAAAAGAATTTATAGAAGAAAATACGAAAACTCAAAAAGTCAAATATTTCCGGAATTAGAGGCCTACTTAAACAACATCATCTTACTCATTGACCAATCTGCTGAAGATGTATTCATTTTTAATCAACTATTCAACAGAGCCTATCCGGCAAAAACAGAATTAAAAAAGCCGAATATCCGCAATAATAACCCTACCCGTTTGAGTAGTTTTAACGAAGTTCTTAAAAAAATCATCCAATAAAAAAGCCCGCTTTAAACGGGCTTTATGACTTATTTAGAAGAAAACTACACTGTCTTTAAGAGCCAAGTTCTCATAGAAACTTCTTGATCAATAATGGTTCTTAAATCAGTTATTTTTACGCGATCTTGTTTCATGGAATCACGATGACGAATGGTTACTGTAGCATCTTCTAGCGATTGGTGATCTACCGTTATGCAAAAAGGCGTTCCCAAAGCGTCTTGACGACGATATCTTCTTCCAACAGCATCTTTTTCGTCGTAAGCAACTTTGAAATCCCATTTGAGGTCATCCATAATTTTCTGAGATAACTCAGGCAAACCGTCTTTTTTGATCAGTGGCAAAATAGCTGCTTTGGTGGGCGCTAAAACACTAGGCAAACGCAAAACAGTTCTGGTGGTTCCGTCTTCTAGAACTTCCTCACACAATGAATTTGAGAAAACTGCCAAAAACATTCGGTCTAAACCTACAGAGGTTTCAACCACATAAGGCACATAGTTTGAATTGGTTTCAGGGTCAAAATACTGAAGCTTTTTTCCAGAATATTGCTCATGCGCTTTTAAATCAAAGTCTGTTCTTGAGTGAATTCCTTCTAATTCTTTAAATCCGAACGGGAAATTAAACTCAATATCAGCAGCTGCATTTGCGTAATGTGCTAATTTTTCGTGATCGTGAAAACGGTAGTTCTTTTCACCTAAACCTAAAGATAAATGCCATTTTAAGCGTGTCTCTTTCCAGAATTCGTACCATTTTATCTCTTCCCCCGGACGAACAAAAAACTGCATTTCCATTTGCTCAAATTCGCGCATTCTAAAGATAAACTGACGCGCTACAATCTCATTTCTAAAAGCTTTACCCGTTTGGGCAATACCAAATGGAATCTTCATACGTCCGCTTTTTTGAACGTTCAAGAAATTTACAAAAATTCCTTGAGCCGTTTCAGGACGCAAATACAAATCCATAGCATTCTCTGCAGAGGCACCCAGTTTGGTTCCGAACATCAAGTTAAATTGCTTTACATCGGTCCAATTTCTCGAACCGCTTTCAGGACAAGCAATTTCAAGTTCTTCAATCAAAGCTTTTACATCGTCTAAATCGCCACTATCTAGTGATTTAGCCATACGCTCAAGAATTGTTTTCTTTTTGGCCAAATATTCAACCACCCGTTGATTGGTAGTAATGAATTGCTGCTCGTCAAATGAATCTCCGAAACGTTCGCGGGCTTTGTCAATTTCTTTTTGCGCTTTTTGCTGCAATTTCTCTGCAAAATCTTCAATGAGAACATCGGCACGATAGCGCTTTTTGGAATCTTTATTGTCAATAAGCGGGTCGTTGAAGGCATCCACGTGGCCTGAAGCCTTCCAAGTTGTGGGATGCATCAGAATTGCAGCATCAAGACCAACAATGTTGTCGTGCATTTGCACCATTGCTTTCCACCAATATTCGCGGATATTTTTTTTGAGTTCAACTCCGTTTTGAGCGTAGTCATACACGGCGCTCAATCCGTCGTAAATTTCGCTAGACGGAAAAATAAATCCGTACTCTTTTGCATGCGAAACTACATTTTTGAATAAATCTTCTTGTTTTGCCATAGTGCTGCAAAAATATAAAAAGTGCATTAAAAACAGCGCTATAAAGGCTTATCTGACATATTTTTTTTACTTTTAAATCTATAAACGCCATACACATGTTTCAAAACCTATTAAACCTTTTCTTTCCCGAGGTCTGCTTGGGTTGTAGCCGCCTTCTTTTGTCAGGCGAAAAAACCATCTGTACTGCTTGTCGTCACGAGCTTCCACAAACTTTACATCATTTAAATCCAAACAACGAAGCCTTTAAAAAATTCTACGGAAAAGTGGCTGTTGAACATGTTTCAACTTTTGCTTATTTTGAAAAAAAAGGATTAATGCAATCAATGATTCACGCCCTAAAATATCAAGATATGGATGAAGTCGGAAGTTTATTAGGCCATTGGTATGCACATGATTTAAAAAAACTGCCCATTATTAACGAAATAGATTTGATTATTCCGGTTCCGCTGCATCCAAGAAAAATGCAAGAACGCGGCTACAATCAAGTGAGTCGTTTTGGTCGAAGTTTGTCAGAGGAACTAAAAATTCCGCTCAACGAAACACTATTGGTTCGAAATGTATACTCAAAAACACAAACCAAGAAAAATTTGCTGAGCAGAACTGAAGTGCAAAACAAAAATATTTTTGATGTTACAGAAACCCAAAACCAACAAGGCAAACACATTCTTCTTATTGATGATGTACTTACCACCGGCTCTACTTTAGAGGCTTGTTGTCAGGCTTTGCTTAAAATTCCAAATGTAAAAATAAGCATTGTTTGTATGGCAATGACAAAATAAAATTGTGTAATTAAATACTATTATAAAATTATATGCTGATTTTTAGTAATTTAAAATTCATTTTGAAACAAATTTCAGATTGTCTTTTTCTGAATATTTTAATTTTAAAAAACTAGAATATAATTGTTACTTTGCGTCCATAAACAATCTGTTTTGTGAAAAAGAGCATTCTTTTATCGTTGTTAATCATTGGCCTGATGTCTGTCAATTGTGCCAAGCGAGGAACCATTACCGGAGGTGACAAAGACACATTGGCTCCAGTACTTAAAGTTAGTTTACCCAAAAATTACACCACCCATTTTAAAGACAAAATTATTAAGTTGACGTTTGACGAGTTTGTCAAACTTAAAGACATCAACAAACAACTAATCATATCGCCACCGCTTGAAAAATCACCTAGAATTCTTCCGCTTAATGCCAGTAAAACGGTTTCGGTTGAGTTTTTAGAAGATTTACAGCCCAACACAACCTACAACCTCAACTTTGGACAAAGCATTCAAGACTTTAACGAAGCGAATCCATATAAAAATTTTAAATATGTGTTTTCTACGGGAGCATACATTGACTCGCTGAGTGTTTCCGGAACGGTCCGTGATGCGCTTTCTAAACAAAAAGATAAAGATTTAAGCATCTTGCTTTATGAAGTAGACGAAAAGTATCAAGATTCGTTGGTTTACAAACAAAATCCACGCTACATTACAACTTCTGCTGATACTTCGGGCGTTTTTAATATTGAAAATGTCAAAGCCGGAAAATATATGCTAATTGGGCTCAAAGATGAAAATCAAAACCATCGCTTTGATCCAAAGTCGGATAAAATTGGATTTTTGAATACTCCTATTGGTTTGCCCTCTAATGAAGTTTTTAGTTTGCGGCTTTTTAAAGAAACAGCACCTTTTAAAGCCTTTAAACCAATTCAAAACTCAGGAGTATCAGCTTTTATAGGCTATGATGGAAACCCGAAAGGTCTGCAAGTTCAACTCAAAAAAAACAAAGAGATTTACCCACACAAAATCAGCCAAATAAACGGAAAAGATTCGCTTCAACTTTGGTTTAAACCTATTAAGCTTCAAAAATCTGAAGTTGATTCGCTTGAAATTGACCTGAACAACGGAAATTACAAACAAAGTTTCACTTTCAAAATAAGAAACCAAAAAAGTGATTCATTAAGAATTAGTCCGGTTCAAGCCAAGATTTTGGGTTTAAATGAAAATATTTCGCTCAATAGCAACTTGCCTTTGTCTAAAATAAATGAACAAAAAATAAAAATCACAGCAAAAGACACTACTGTAGCGCTCCCATTTGAGATAATTTATGATGAAATGAATTTAAACGTACAATTCAAATTCAAAAAAGAGCCCCAGTCTAAATACAGTCTCAAAATTGCTCCGGAGGCGTTGTTGGATTTTTTTGATCACAGCAATAAAAAACCGTTGCTATATGAATTTGAAACCAAAAATATTTCTGATTACGGAAATCTTAGATTGGATGTAGAAAATGTAAAACAATATCCGATTATAATTGAATTAACCGACAAAAACGGAGTGGTTCAATATGCGCAAATAGCGCTTCAGCCGGGCACCATTAATTTTGATTTGATCAAGCCTGATTTGTACACCCTTCGAATTATTATTGACGAGAATAAAAACGGTCAATGGGATACCGGAAATTATCTGCAGAAAATACAACCTGAAGAGGTAATTTACTTTCCAAAAAGTATTGATATTCGAGCCAATTGGGATGTGCAACAAACTTTTATTCTAAAACAATAAACGAGTCACGGTCGTCTAAAAAATTAAACTTTTGGCGAATATCTCTAAGTTGATCAAGGCACAATTCAACAGTGTAGACATCTTCTAATATTTGAGGGTCAAGAAGTTTTAATCCCAAAGCGTCTATTGCTTGTGAATGACCTACATAGCGGTGGTTGTTGGCGTCTTTACCCACTCTGTTAACTCCTAACACATAAGATTGGTTTTCGATGGCTCTGGCAATCAATAATGCATCCCAAGCAGCTATTCGTACCTCGGGCCAATTGGCTACATATAACAAAAGATCATAATCGTCTGTGTTGCGCGAAAAAACAGGAAAGCGCAAATCATAACAAATAAGGGGGCAAATTCTGAAGCCCTTGTATGTAACAATCAGCTTCTCTCTTCCGGCGGTGTATACTTTGTCTTCTCCGGCCAATGAAAACAAATGTCGCTTGTCATATGATTGCCATGTTCCATCTGGCTTTACAAACAAAAATCTGTTATAATAGTTAGTGTTTTCACGCACAGCTATGCTTCCGGCTATTGCAGCATTTTTAGCTACTGATAAACTTTGCATCCACAAAAGCGTTTCTCCGGGAAAATCTTCGGCTGTTTCTTTGGGATTCATTGTAAATCCGGTTGTAAACATCTCAGGCAAAACAATCAAATCAACCAAAACGTCTATGTTATTGATTTTTTCTTGAAGCAATTGACGATTGGCAGATGGATTTTCCCATACCAAAGAAGTTTGAACTAAAGTTACTTTCATAGAGATAAAAATAAAAAATCCCAACTAAAAAGCCGGGATTTCATGTTATTTAAAATGAGTCGTTATGACAAACTGGCTTTTAAATATTCGCGGTTCATGCGCGCAATGTTCTCAAGAGAAATGCCTTTCGGACATTCAATTTCGCAAGCCCCTGTATTGGTACAGTTCCCAAATCCTTCTTCGTCCATTTGGCGCACCATATTGAGCACACGTTGTGTTGCCTCTACTTTTCCTTGCGGAAGTAATGCGTATTGAGATACTTTAGCCCCTACAAACAACATGGCAGAACCGTTTTTACAAGTAGCTACACACGCACCGCATCCAATACAAGCAGCCGCTTCAAAAGCTTTGTCTGCATCAGCTTTAGGTACCGGTATCGCGTTGGCATCCATGGTTCTTCCAGAAGTGTTCACAGAAACAAAACCTCCGGCTTGTTGAATGCGGTCAAAAGCACTGCGATCCACCACCAAATCTTTAATAACAGGAAAAGCTTTACTTCTCCAAGGTTCTACATAAATAGTATCACCGTCATTAAACATCCGCATATGCAATTGACAAGTGGTGATGTTTTTATCTGGCCCGTGAGCACGACCGTTGATATAAAGTGAACACATACCGCAAATTCCTTCGCGACAATCGTGATCAAAAGCGACAGGTTCTTTTCGTTCATTGATTAACTGCTCGTTGAGCTGATCGAGCATTTCTAAAAAAGAACTTGCAGTAGAAACATTAGCCAATTGGTAAGTTTCCATGCTCCCTTTGGCTTGGGCGTTTTTCTGACGCCAAATTTTAAGGGTTATATTGATGTTTTTTGCTGAAGACATAATTCCTGATTATTTGTAGTTTCTAGCGGCTATTTTGATAAACTCATATTTCAATTCTTCTTTGTGAAGCACTTCTTTGTTGATGTCATCACCTTGATATTCCCAAGCGCCCACAAACTTAAAGTTTTCATCGTCGCGTAGGGTTTCGCCTTCAGAATCTTGATATTCTTCGCGGAAATGTCCACCACAAGATTCTTTTCGTTGCAATGCATCCATAGCCATTAATTGACCCAATTCAATGAAGTCTGCCACACGCAACGCTTTTTCAAGCTCCGGATTCAGCTCATCGGCACTACCCGGTACGTATACCTCTTTGTAGAATTCTTCTTTAAGGGCGGCTATTTCAGAAATTGCCTCAGTCAAGCCTTTTTCATTTCTGGCCATTCCAACTTTATTCCACATAATCAAACCTAATCGTTTGTGGAAATGGTCAACCGTTTTGCTGCCCTTGTTGTTCAAGAAACGGCTGATACTTTCTTTAACGCGCTTTTCAGCTTCATCAAATTCAGGCAAATTGGTTGGAATTTTACCGGTACGTATATCATCTGCCAAATAATCTGAAACCGTGTAAGGCAATACAAAATATCCGTCTGCCAAACCTTGCATCAATGCCGAAGCTCCTAAACGATTGGCTCCGTGGTCAGAGAAATTAGCTTCACCGGCTACAAAACAACCCGGAATAGTTGATTGCAAGTTGTAATCAACCCAAACACCCCCCATGGTATAATGCACCGCAGGATAGATTTTCATCGGAGTCTCATATGGATTCTCATCCGTAATTTTTTGGTACATCGTAAAGAGGTTTCCGTATTTTTCCTCTAACCAAGCTTTACCTAATCGCGTGATTTCTTCTGCTGAAGGATTGTGGTTTCCTTGGGCATATGCCGCTTGTTTTCCTTTATTTTGAATTTCGGTAGAAAAATCTAGATAAACACCTTCATTGGTGTCATTGGCTTCGATTCCGAAACCAGCATCACAACGCTCTTTGGCAGCTCTTGAAGCCACATCGCGCGGAACCAAGTTACCAAAAGCCGGATATCTGCGCTCTAAGAAATAGTCTCTTTCTTCTTCAGAAATTTGAGTAGGTTTTAGTTTGCCTGCACGAATGGCCTCTGCATCTTCTTTCTTTTTAGGAACCCAGATACGCCCAGAATTTCTAAGCGATTCAGACATAAGTGTTAGCTTGGATTGATTCACTCCATGCACCGGAATACAAGTCGGGTGAATTTGAACAAAGCAAGGGTTGGCAAATAATGCTCCTTGTTTGTGTACTTTCCAGCTGGCCGTTACATTACTACCCATAGCGTTGGTAGAGAGAAAATAAACGTTTCCGTAACCTCCGCTGGCAATAATCACAGCGTGGGCAGAATGACGCTCAATTTCACCAGTTACTAAGTTTCTGGCAATAATTCCGCGTGCTTTGCCGTCAACTTTAACCAAATCAAGCATTTCGTGACGATTAAACATCTGAACGCGCCCTAATCCGACTTGTCTGGACAAAGCAGAATAAGCTCCGAGCAATAATTGTTGCCCGGTTTGTCCGGCAGCATAAAACGTACGTTGTACTTGTGTTCCTCCAAATGAACGGTTGTCAAGCAATCCGCCATAGTCACGAGCAAACGGAACACCTTGTGCCACACATTGATCTATAATATTGCTGGAAACTTCAGCCAAGCGATGCACATTGGCTTCACGAGCACGATAATCACCGCCTTTAATGGTATCATAGAACAAACGATAAGTACTATCTCCGTCGTTTTGGTAATTTTTAGCAGCATTGATTCCACCTTGAGCGGCAATAGAGTGCGCACGTCTTGGTGAATCTTGAAAGCAAAATGCTTTTACATTGTAGCCCATCTCTCCAAATGAAGCAGCTGCCGAAGCGCCTGCTAATCCGGTTCCCACGACAATAATGTCAATTTTTGGACGGTTGTTGGGTGCAACTAATTTGAGATGATTTTTATGATTAGTCCATTTGTCAGCAATAGGACCCTGAGGAATTTTTGAATCTAATGCCATAGGATTAAGCTTTTAAAAAGAAGTGAATGTATAATGGAATAATGGCAAACAACAAAGGAACGACAATCGCAAATCCTTTTCCAAACGCTTTGATGCCCGGATTATATTTGGAATGATTGAGTCCTAAGCTTTGGAAAGCGCTGCTGAATCCGTGCAATAAGTGAAATGACAATACAACCATAGAAAGCACATAGAGCAAAGTAAAAATCAGTCCGTATTTAGCGTCTTTGAAAAATGCAACAGTGATTTTGTATAAATCTTTGTATCCTTCTTTGATTTTTACATTGGCGGCAGCGTCATAAAAATCTGTGCGATCTTTAATAACAATCATTTTGTTATCTACTTGCATTTTGGGCAAATATCCGCCATCAGTAGTTAAGTAAAATTCTTGTGATTGCCCTTGAGCACTAATAGTGATGGTTTGTAACGGCATGTTTTTGTCAAAGTGCATTTTTGCCCAAAAATTGACCATGTGTGTTACGATAAACACCAAGATAACAGTTCCTAAAACCGCCATGTTTCTCGAAGCCCAAGCACTGTTGGCTGAAGGATTGCTTTTAGCATAAGCCACAGGACGTGCTGCTTTGTTTTGAATGGTCAACATAATGCCATCAATGGCATGAAAAATAATCGATAAATAAGTAAGATAAGATAAAATTTTGACTGCTGGATTTGAAGTCATGAACAAAGCATATTTATTGAAGTTAAGTGCGTTGTTCGGAACCAGCAACTGAAGATTCCCCGCCAGGTGGCCACTTAAAAACAAGCATAAAAATAAACCTGTCAGCGCCATCCAATACTTTTTAGCAAGGGAAGACTTGAGAAATGCAGATTTTGCCATAAGATTTGAATAAATGTTTTAAAAATCACACAAAAATACACGTATTTGGCATTAACAACAAGCCTTTTTAAGTAATTTATAATGATTATAAAAATACACAGAATACTGCTCAAAACAAACAAAACAAACAAGCTTTTCGACTAACTTTCAACATATTACATCAAACATCTATTCATTGCTTTTTGGCTAACTTTGTCCCAGTGTAAAACAAGCGCTCAAAAAATCATGGAAACCAGCTTTAAGCAATATCTGCAAACGCTTACCGAAAATGCTTTTTCAAAGCATGAAATCACTGAAATAGAAAATGCTTTCAAGGTTTTGCGACTCAAGAAAAATGAATATTTGGTGCGTCAAAATCAAGTTTGCCTCTATTTTTGTTATGTACAAACTGGTATTTTGCAACATGCGGTTGCTGTTCAAGACGAAGAAAAAACCACTTATTTGGCTTTGAAAAACTCGTTCACATCATCGCTTAAAAGCTTTTTGTCTGTAACCCCGTCGCGCAAGAGCATCAAAGCTGTTTTTGACAGTGAATTATTCATACTCGATTTTGCGACTTTTGACAGATTGTACAAAAATCTCCCCGCCTTTAAATTGTTTTACCACCAACTCATTGAACGGCAGATTTTTTTGATTGACGATTATCGAATTGACCTTTTAACACTTACTCCTGAAGAACGTTATCAAAAGCTTCTGACCAACGAACCCAAGCTTCTGGAGCAAGTTCCGCTTCATTATTTATCCTCGCTTTTAGGAATTTCAATGCGCCACATGAGTCGCATTCGTCGTCAAATAAAATAACGCCATTTGGCCGATTAGACTTTGATTAGTTTCTGTACTTTTGAATCACTTAATATCTTTCAAACTACAGAAATCATGAAATACCTTCAAATTGACCGTCAACTTTTTATTAAGAACCGCGCAAAATTTACTGCGCACATGAAACCCAACAGCGTGGCGGTTTTTAATTCCAACGATATTTATCCGGTCTCTGCCGACAGCACTTTGCCCTTTGCCCAACACCGCGATATTTTTTATTTGTCGGGCGTTGACCAAGAAGAAAGCGTTTTACTATTGTTTCCGGATGCGCCTTATGAGCACCAACGCGAAATGCTTTTTTTGCGCGAAACCAATGAGCACATAGCTATTTGGGAAGGCGAAAAACTAACCAAAGAACGCGCTTTTGAAGTTTCGGGCATCAAGACCGTTTATTGGCTTTCAGAATTTCATAAAATCCTCAATGAAATGATGACCTATGCCGATACGATGTACATCAACACCAACGAACATTATCGTGCATCGGTTGAAACCGAAACGCGTGAAGATCGCTTTGTAAAATGGTGGAAATCCAAATATCCTGCGCATCAAGTAGCCAAAAGTAACCCTATTTTACAGCGATTGCGCTCAGTGAAAGAGGCCGAAGAAATTGCGTTGATTCAACACGCTTGCAACATTACCGAAAAAGGCTTCCGACGATTGCTCTCGTTTGTTAAACCGGGTGTGACCGAATATGAAATCGAAGCCGAACTCATTCATGAATTCATCCGCAATCGCTCAAAAGGATTTGCCTATACGCCCATTATTGCCTCGGGAAACAATGCCAACGTTTTGCATTATATTGAAAACAATCAAGTATGTCAAGCCGGTGATTTGATTTTGTTGGATGTAGCGGCAGAATATGCCAATTATTCAAGTGATTTGTCGCGTACAATTCCGGTTTCGGGTCGATATACCCAACGTCAAAAAGACGTGTATAATGCCGTTTTACGCGTCAAAAACGAAGCAACCAAAATGCTTGTTCCCGGAACACTTTGGAAACAATACCACATAGAAGTAGGCAAACTCATGACTTCAGAATTGCTTGGTTTGGGTTTATTAGACAAGGCCGATGTGCAAAATGAAAACCCCGATTGGCCGGCATATAAAAAATATTTCATGCACGGAACTTCGCATCATTTAGGTTTGGACACCCATGATTACGGATTGTTGCACGAACCTATGAAAGCCAACATGGTCTTTACCGTTGAACCCGGAATTTATTTGCCGGCAGAAAGATTTGGCATCCGTCTCGAAGACAATGTAGTGGTTCAAGAAAAAGGCGAACCTTTGAATTTAATGGCCCATATTCCGATTGAAGTCGACGAGATTGAAAATTTAATGAACGCTTAAACACATCAAATGTATATTCCGCAAGGCAATCAAATGCAAGACCGCGCAGAGATTCTCGAATTTGTGCGCAGGTTTAGCTTTGCAACTTTGATTACCGTTTTAGATCAGAAACCCATCGCAACTCATTTGCCTTTTTTGGTTGAAGAGCGCGAGCAGCAATTGGTGCTCATTTCGCATTTGGCGCTTGAAAATGAACAATGGAAAACCTTTGCAGAGCAAACCTGTTTGGTTATTTTTTCAGAGCCGCACGCCTACATTTCTCCTTCATTGTACGACAAAGAACTCAATGTTCCGACCTGGAATTATCTGGCAGTTCACCTCTACGGAAAAGCAAGAATCATAAAAGAGGCTTCACAAATCAGAGACCTACTGAACCAAACAGTTCATCATTATGAAGAAGCTTATGTAGCCCAGTGGAATCGTTTGCCTGAAGATTACAAGAATCGTCTGTCTCGAGGAATTATTGCTTTTGAAATTGAAGTAACTGATATACAAGCCAAAAAGAAAATTAGTCAAAACAAAACAAGCGCTGAACAAAACAGGATTGCTGATTATCTCTTGAAAAGTGAAAACAGCACGGAGAAACTCATCGGAGCATACATGAATGACAACTTGAAAAAAAATAAAATCACTCGATAAAATAATATTTTTACAGCCAAATGAATTCAACTGTGCATACGCATCGCTATAAAAATGTTGACATTGCTTACACTGATTCCGGCAAAGGAACCGCGTTGGTATTACTCCACGGTTTTCTGGAGAATCAGCTCATGTGGCAAGAATTGAGTCTGGAGTTATCCAAAAAACACCGTGTAATTACTATTGATTTACTGGGTCATGGGCAAACAGCTTGTTTGGGTTATGTGCATTCTATGGAAGACCAAGCCGATATGGTGCATGATGTGCTTTTGCATTTGCGCATCCGAAAAGCCACTTTGATCGGGCATTCTATGGGCGGATATATTGCCTTGGCTTTTGCTGAATTATATCCGGAGATAATCAAAGGAATTGTGCTGCTCAACTCAACTTCACTGGCTGATAGCGATGAGCGAAAAATTAATCGAGCGCGCGCCATTGCAGCAGTAAAAAAAGACTATACCGCATTTGTTCGGCTATCAATAGCCAATTTATTCTGCGAAGAAAACCGAGCGCGTTTATCTCATGAGATAGAACAGGTCAAAGAACAAGCACTCAAAACACCTTTACAGGGCATTGTAGCGGCTTTAGAAGGCATGAAAATTCGCAATGACCGAGAAGTTTTGTTGCATTTTACACCTTATCCGAAAATGCTGATTTTGGGCTTTAAAGATCCTGTTTTGGTCTATGAAGATCAGTTAGAACAAATTGAAAAAAGCAATGTTGAACTGATATCGCTCAGTGGCGGTCACATGAGTTACCTTGAAAATAAGGCAGAAACGTTCGAGGCATTGATGCATTTTATCAAAAAGCACAAATTATAACTTTTCTTCAAAAGAGATTTTCGGGTCAAAAATTTCCTGTATCAATCCAACTATTTGCTCCATAAAATTGGCGAGCATTTCATCGTTTACTTGAGTCAAGCTTTCTTTGTCTTGTTTAAAAGTAAAAGGCATAAAACCCGTTTTCAAGTTTTTGAATGAAATGATCCCGGCTTCAAGAGAACTGTGAGGCGCTTCTGACAAAAAAACATAGGCATATAGCAAAATCTGAATAATTTTATCATTTTTGATCTCTGTCGTCAAGCCATGCCAATCTGTAATAGTCAGTTGATTTTGCATCACTTTTCCGGTTTTGTAATCAATGATGCGCAGTTGTCCGTTGCGTTTTTCAATTCGGTCAATATTACCACTAAAAGTTATGGGCATGGGCAGATTTGCATGCGAAAAAGTTCTTGTGAATGTCTTCTCTAAGGCTACTATTTCAAGCAAATCTCCTTGTTCGAGCTGTTTGATTTCTGACTCAATGAAATTATACACATTTCGCTTGGCAACTTCAAATGCGAGTAAATTTCGCCCCTTTTTGATTTCGCCTTCTTTGTACACTTCTTTAAATTGATGCAGTACTTCTTGGTCAATTAAAATTCTCTTTGTTTTGAGCTGATCAATAGTAACTTTTTGTCCGACAAATGTACTGTAGAGCACCCTTAAAGTTTCGTGAATTATAGTACCCAGGGTGTTGAGCGCAATGTTTTCTTCGACTTCTTCAACATCGCCAATACGCAGAATCTTTTTAAAATAAAAATCCATCGGATTTCGAATATAGCTGTTAATCACCGAGGGGTAAAGACCTTTTTGGGCCATCTCTTTAAGTCGATTCAAAACAGATTCAGATTTATGCACGGATAGTGGTAACCGGACCGTTTCGGGTATCGGTGCATTGTAAATCTGATTTGAAAGTTGATGGTTTGGCTGCTTTTCTATTTCAAGTTGTGTAATAAATCGACTTTTTTCGCCTGAATCGAATCCGTCGCTTTCGGTATTATACAATAGAAAAACATTTTGGGCACGTTGCAATAAATGATAAAAATGGTAAGTATAAATAGCGTCTTTTTCTTTGTAAGTGGGCAATTCATAGTCAATTTTTACATCATACGGGATAAAAGATTGCTGAGATTTGCCTGCAGGAAACTTGCCTTCATTCACTGAGGTAATAATGACCGTATCAAAGTCAAGTACCCGACTTTCAAGCACCCCCATGATTTGTAGGCCTTCAAGTGGTTCGCCCTCAAATGAAACTTCGGCTAAGTCAACGATCTGTTTGTACATGGCAAACAAGCTTTCTAATGTTTGAATTTGCCCGTAAGTTGTGATATAATTACTTAATTTATTGATGGTGGTGAATATTGCATACAAGAACGCGCGTGTAATGTCATCTTGCGGTTCATGGGTCAGTTGATTGCGCAACCATTGAAGCAAATCAGAAATGCGCTGTAAAACCGCTAATGGTTCTTGTGTCCAAGGGTTAGAAATTTGTAGAAAAATTTCATTCGGATGGGAATGGAGTTCAAGCAATCTTTCATAGGTAATAAAAGTATAGTTGTATTTGTTGATTTTTTGAATGAGTTCATGAGATTCCAAATGAGATTCCAAAAGCGGATGCGTGAGCACTTCAAGAACGTCTTTGTAATAAAATACGAGGTTGTTTCCTGAACGAGACAACGCATTCAAATGCATCTTGAACCATTTACTGATGAGTATTTGAACCGGATTGTTCAAAGCCGAATAACCCATTGTAATGTTGAGTTTTTCTACTTGTTCTGGCAGTGCATGCAGCAGCGGAATCAGCAAGGATTCATCACCTAAAATAATCGCTGTTTTGTTCAGGTTAAACGAAGGATTTTCTGACTTGAGTTGCTCAAGAATTTGACCGACTAATCTGGCTTGACCTATGTTTTTGGCGGTTCCTATAATTTCAATTTTTTTAGGGCGCGCATAGTCTTGAGAAATCCACTCAAAAGGATTCGTTTTATAATAAGGCCAATTTTGTTTAAATCTTCTAAGAAACAATCCTGTTTCATGCACCGAGTCATTCAAAAAAACCGCATCAATATCCCAGTAAATATTTCCTAAATTTTCGCTGAGTAAATATTGAACTATTTTTTCTTCGGCTTTGTTTAGTGCATTAAACCCAGCGAATAAAAACAGATTCGGGCAATCTAAAAAATATGATTTCATTTTTTGAACCGCCTCGCGATAAATCAGGCCTTGGTAGCCAATTTTTTTAGCGCTCAGGTGCTTGTTTAAAGCATGATAATAAGTGGGAAGCAGTTTCCAGAACTGAAGATATTTATCAATTAATTCTGTCCTGTCTTCTAGGTTAACTGACCAATGCTCGAGTGTTTTGATTTCGTCCAAATAACGGAGAATTTTGTCCGGTTCAAGCAAATAGCGATCAATTTCATTAAAATCTTGAAGCAGTGTTTTGGCCCAGTTAGAATAAACTTCAAAAGTTTGAGGTTCTTCTGTTGAAGTCGATAAATAGACTTGGTAGAATTCAAAAAGCAATTCAATGGAATCAATTGTTTTAAATCCTGAAATTTCTTGAATAAAATCTTCAATGCTAACAATCTCGGGGGCTATGACTGTCTGGGTAAGTTTATTTTTGAGTGCTTGAATTAAAAAAACTTTAGCTCTTTTATTGGGCAAAACCACTACAACTTGCGATAGGTTTTGACTGTACTTTTCAATGAGCAATTGCGCAATAGATTCTAAGAATGTTTGTGAAGTCATACCATAAAAATAAAAAACGCCTCGGAAATCCGAGGCGTTTTCAAAAGATATTTTAAATGGAAATTATTTTACTAATTTCACTTCAACTCTACGGTTGTTTGCTTTACCAGCTTTGGTTTTGTTGGTATCAATTGGTTTAGACTCACCAAAACCAGCAGAAGTCAATCTTGAAGCAGCAATACCATTTTCAATCAAATAGTTTTTAACAGCTGCAGCTCTGTCTTCAGAAAGTTTTTGGTTCGCAGCATCTTTACCATCGCTATCGGTATGACCTTCAATACTGAAGTTAGCTGAAGGATATTCTTTCAAGATAGCTGCTATTGATTGCAATACCGGATAGGTTTGTTGTTGGAAGGTTGATTTACCAGAGTTGAACAAGATTGTTTTGGCGTAAGCATTCAATCTGTTTACTTGCTCTTCTGTAATTTCAGGACATCCGTTGTTGGCAACAGTTCCTTTTACGTCAACACATTTGTCATCTTTATCAAGAACTCCATCACCATCGGTATCTGGCCAAGGGCAACCACCGTTTTCTTTTGGACCTTTTACTTGAGGACATTTGTCTGATTTATCAGCAACTCCGTCACCATCAGCATCTGGACATCCATTCAAAGCTTTTGGACCAGCTACATCTGGACAAGCATCATCTTTATCGGCAATACCATCAGCATCTGTATCAGGACATCCTTGGAACTCAGCTAAACCAGCCGTTTCAGGACAAGAATCGCTAGCATCTACAATTCCGTCACCATCAGTATCAGGGCAACCTTTGAATTGTTTCAAACCAGCTACATCCGGACAAGCATCATCTTTATCATAGATTCCATCACCATCGGTATCTTTACCTCCAAATTTGAAGATGAGACCTGCAAAATGTTGCATGTGAGAAGGAACGTTTTGTTCTGGAATTCTTGAATCTTGATCAAATGAATATTTATAGGTTGATTGGAATTCTACACCAAACATTTCACTTAACCAAAAAGTAAGACCCAAACCTCCATTGGCTGTCCCGTAACTAGCTTTACCCATTGAAGCATAACCGCCACCAATATGTGCACTAGGATCCACCACTTTCCAGCCAAACAAATTGCCAAGGCTGTATTGGATTTTACCATCAATAGCATAGTAACTTAAGTCTCCAGGATTGATTACTGGATAATCTCCGGGAATTGTTGGTCTTGGCTCTACCCAGTTTTTGATTCGATTAACAGATCCTGTCACACCAAAAGTGAAACCTTTGTTGATGTGTCTGGATACAGTGATGTAAGATACTGAAGGTAAAATATTCCAGTTGTCACTTACATTAAAATACTGAGAGAATTGATCTTCAACTTTTGAAGCAGCACTCACTCTCGTGTCTACAGCATTTGTACCAAAGGAAATTGCCCATGGATTGTTACTGTCTTGTGCTTGTGAGCTCAACCCCATAATCATGGCCACAGCAACAAATAATTTGTTAAGATGTTTCATACTTAAGTTTTGTTAGATTTCAATAATTTGTCTGGCAAAAGTAACACGTAATTTTTTAACTACAAAATGAAATGTTAAAAAAAAGCCGCTCAAAATCAGCAGTAAAGACAAATCTCCAACATTTAACACAAATCTAAATGACACCCAATTTTTTTCCGACTTTCGAAAAAGCTGATATGGCTTTGTCTAGATGTGTTTGCGTATGAGCTGCTGACAATTGCACTCTTATTCTTGCTTTTCCTTGCGGTACTACAGGATAGAAAAATCCAATCACATAAATGCCTTCTTTGAGTAATTCGTCTGCCATGGTTTGCGAAAGCTGGGCGTCATAAAGCATAACGGGCACAATGGCAGAATCTCCATCAATAATATCAAATCCCGCTGCCTTCATACCTGCTTTAAAATAATTGGTATTCCATTCAAGCTTGTCTCTAAGGGTTGTTTCATTTTCAAGTAACTCAAACACTTTGATTGAAGCACCCACAATGGAAGGTGCCAAAGAATTTGAAAACAAATAAGGTCTTGAGCGCTGTCTAAGCATTTCTATAATTTCTTTTTTCCCGGTGGTATAACCGCCCATAGCTCCGCCTAGAGCTTTTCCCAGAGTTCCGGTAATTATGTCCACGCGACCCATAACGCCTTTGGCTTCAAGCGTGCCTTTTCCGGTGGCACCAATAAATCCTGCAGCATGACATTCATCAACCATAACCATTGCGTCATATTTGTCTGCCAAATCACAAATTTTATCTAGTGGAGCCACCAAACCGTCCATTGAAAAAACACCATCTGTCACAATGAGTTTAAATCGAACTCCAGACTGATTTGCCATGATAAGCTGTTGTTCTAAATCTGCCATATCGTTGTTTTGGTAACGATACCGTTTGGCCTTACACAGGCGCACGCCGTCTATAATAGATGCATGGTTCAAACTATCTGAAATAATGGCGTCTTGTTCATCCAAAAGTGGCTCAAAAACACCTCCGTTGGCATCAAAAGCAGCTGCATATAAAATAGTGTCCTCGGTTTGGTAAAACGCGGCGATTTTTTGTTCTAAGGTTTTGTGAATATCTTGAGTTCCACAAATAAAACGAACCGAAGACATTCCAAATCCATGGGTATCCATAGTGTCTTTGGCTGCTTGGATTACTTCTGGATGCGATGATAATCCTAAATAATTATTAGCACAAAAATTTAAAACTGTTTCACCTGTTGAAATCGTAATTTCTGGTCCTTGTGCAGAGGTAATGATTCGTTCCTTTTTGAACAATCCGTTTTTGCTGATACTTTCTAATTCTTGTTGTAAGTGCTGTTGAATCTTTCCGTACATAAATTAATTTTTTACAAATGTATTATTTCTATTGGGTCGCCTATGTAGACTAAAGCTTTTTTGACTATTCTCACCTGCATCGATTCAATAACTAATTGATAGTTTTGAATTTGTGATATGTGCTTGGCTTCTTTTTTTCCGGTTTTGTAATCCAGTAATAAATACTCACCCCTAGAATTGATAACAATTCTGTCGGGTTTAACAATTTCTGATTGGGGAGACAAAATTACTTTCTCATTATAAACTTTATTTCCTTTATCAAAATAACCCGCCAATTCAGGATGCATCACAATGCTCATAATCGTTTCTTTGACCCATAGAACTTCCTGATTCTTGATAATACCTTTGTGCAATGATGTCTGAATTGCTTGGTCTACATCTTGAGTGTTTTTGACAAAAGATAAAACTTCGTGTACTACATTTCCGAATGCTATGGCTTCTTTTTGTCGTGTTCCCCACAAAACGGATTCTTTGCGTGCAATTTTTATAGATTCTGGTTTTAATCTGTTTTTAACTTGTATAATTTTTTTAATTTCATCAGCTTGGTGGTGGTTGCCGGCTAATTTTAATGCTTGACCAAATTCATATGTGTTTTTATTGTTGTCAAACAATTGCATTTGCTCTAAATACTTGATGAAATATGAAGCCATGTTGTTTGGATAAAAACCTTCTTTGTTGGCTTTCATTTGTTTTGAAATAATGTACAACTGCTCTTCGGCTCTGGTGAGTGCTACATACAAAACATTGATGTTATCTAATAATTCTTCTTGCTTTTTCTGATGATATACCGCTTGGGCTGATGTTCCAAAACTGTTTACTGCTTGGGTATTATCCACCAAAACCTTTGAAATTCCAACTTCAGATGCATCAGCTTCAATCCAAAGTTTATCACGTTGGCTGTTGCTGTAATTTTCTTCGGCAAACGGAAAAATCACCACCGGAAACTCCAAGCCTTTTGATTTGTGAATGGTCATGATGCGCACGGCATTATTACCTTCTGGCGAGGGAATACTATATTTAGAAGAGTGATCCGACCAATGCTGTAAAAAATCTGAAATTCCTGCCTGTTTATGGTAGGCACGCTCAGCTACTACGTCTAAAAAATATTGAAAATATGCTGCTTCTTGACTCTGACCCAAAAAAGAATCGGCTATGGCTTCAACCGCCTCATACAATGGCTTTGTTCGAATTTTATTTAATTTAATTGATATATCAAATTTTTTGAGATAACCTTCAATTTCCGAAAGATTCTTCAGCAACATTGCCTGAGAAACAAAATCGTGAACTTGTTCCTCTTCCATTTTTCTTTTAGCTACAAAAAGCAACCATCTGGCTAATGATTCAAGATCATTCTCATTTTCAATGTAACGCAAAAGATGAATTATAAACTGAACTTCTTCAGCATTTTCAATCAAAAGAGTTTCAGATGAAATCAGCGGAATTTTTTGCTGTGATAGATAATTTGCCAAAATAACTCCATGACTTCTTCTACGGGTAAGAATAGCTATATCCCTGTATAAAAAACCTTGCTCCAGAGCTTTTTTGATAACCGTAAGTGTTTGTTCACAATACAAGCTGTCTTTGATGTTTTCTTGATTATCATTGTCCGAGAAATTGCTTACCGATTCTTCCAGAAAAGTCAAGTTTATATACCCCCCTTTTTTGTTGTGCGTTTTTTGAGCACTTTTATGCTGATACAAATTCTTATAATCTTCGTCTTCAAATTCGCCAGAAAGGAACTTAAAAAATGAATTGTTGAACTCAATTATCTCTGAACAACTTCTGTAGTTTGTGTCTAACCATACCAATTCTTTGTTTGGATTGCTAAACGGGTTTTCGTCTTTGCTCAAACTGATGAATTGTTCTGCTTTTCCTCCACGCCATCTGTAAATAGACTGTTTTGGGTCACCTACAATCATCAATGTTCCTTTTTCGCCCGTTTCTGTCTGACCAGAAAGTGCGTTGTCAATTAGCGGAATCAAATTCTTCCATTGCATTTCAGAAGTGTCTTGAAATTCATCAATGAAAAAATGTCTATAGCGTTCCCCCAATCTTTCATAGATAAAAGGCGCCGGCTGATTCTGAATTTCTTTGTGAATTAAATTATTGAATTCAGCAATAGATAAGAGGTTTTGTTCTTGCTGAATTTTTTTTAACTCATCTCCTAATTGGTGCAGCAATGAAAGCGGTGTGATATTCTTTAAGAAAGCTTGGTAAAAATCTCTTTGCTCAAAAATCTTATAAATTTTATGTAGGATTTGAACAATTTCAGGAAGTAGCGAATTTATAAGTTCTCTGTCTGACGCCTCTTTGTTTATTGCTACCTCATCAACTTCAAAAAACCGTTTGTTATTTGGATTATATTTTCCTTGACTAATGCTTAAAAGATGATTAGGAAAAGTACCTCTCGAAAAAGATTTCAAATCCACTTGGCTATTTTCAAGAATTTTAAGTGCCTGATTGGCTAAATTGATGCTTTGCTGCTCAAGATTTTGACAAGATATTTGAAGTTTAGATTTTATAGCAGAAAAATCTTCAATACTAATTTGTCCGAGTTGTTCAATTTGAGAACGATTGTTTTCGCTCAAAATAAGTTTGCCCGTTTCAAAAACTTCTCTAGAAATATCCCATGACTTGTCTTGATCAGTTTTCTCCATTGCAAAATCAATCAAAAGGCGTGTAAGCATATTTTCTTCGCCCGCTTTAGCAATAATAGAATCAACTGCTTCAGCAATAAGCTCGTCTGTTTCTAAACTTACTTCGAAAGTGTTGGGCAAACCCAAATCATGTGCAAAAGCGCGAATGACTTTGTGTGTGAATTTATCTATGGTTAATATATCAAAAGCCGCGTAATTGTGAATGATGTGCCGAATAATTTGTTGCGCTTTTTGTTTTATTTGGCTGACATCTGTGTGAAGCTCTTGCGCCAAAACATCCATCAAATCTTGCGTTTTCAAAGATGGTTCAGGCATAGAAAAGGCTGACAAACTTTGAATAATTCGGGTTTTCATTTCATGAACCGCTTTGTTGGTAAAAGTGATTGCTAAGATGTTTCGGTAAGCATCATTTCGTTCAGAAGAGAGGATGATTTTAAGGTATTCCTTAACTAAATTGTAGGTTTTACCAGAACCAGCCGATGCATCATATATAGAAAAGGAAGCGCGTTTCATATTCAAAAGCTTGAACTTTATACTCATGTGACAAGTTAAAGCCGCTGTAATTTTATCGAATTTATAACAAAGGCTGTTTCATTTCCAAAGTTAAATCTTTAAATTTGAATAAAATATTTATCCACAATTAAAACATACACAATATGGCTTTTGAATTACCAAAATTACCTTATGCCTATGATGCGTTAGAGCCTCACATTGACGCCCGTACCATGGAAATTCACCACACAAAACACCACAACGCATATACTACTAATCTGAATGCTGCTGTTGCGGGAACAGATATGGAAGGAAAAACCATTGAAAACATTCTTATTAATCTTGATATGAAAAACGCAGCAGTCAGAAACAATGGTGGAGGATTTTATAACCATAACTTGTTCTGGACTGTCATGTCTCCAAATGGAGGAGGACTTCCAACCGGAGATTTACTTGAAGCCTTAGAAAGAGATTTTGGCTCGTTTGATGAATTCAAAGCGCGTTTTGCCAAAGCGGGTGCTACTCAATTTGGTTCAGGTTGGGCATGGCTGTGTGTTCATCCAGGAGGAAAACTCGAAGTCTGTAGCACCGCCAATCAAGACAATCCTTTGATGCCTGAAATTGGATGTAGCGGAACTCCTATCTTGGGGATGGATGTATGGGAACATGCTTATTACCTCAACTATCAAAATCGGCGACCAGATTATATTGAGGCTTTTTTCAATGTAATTAATTGGACAGAAGTTGCTAGAAGGTATGCTGTTGAAAAGTAATTAACTTCAATCACAAAAATATAAGCCGGTCAAATGATCGGCTTTTTTTATTTTAAAATCAACAGTAAATAAAAAAGGTGAAGATTGCTCTTCACCCTTTTTGCCCCAAATCTACCATAAAGCTTAAACCTACTAAATTATGGTATTGTAAAGTTAACAGGAATTGTTAATAACTATCGACGTGTTCGTTAAATATATTGGAAATAGAGGCAAATACGAGTGAATACTACAACCATAAATGGTTAATAACTTAGTATTAAAATAAAAAAGGTGAAGATTGCTCTTCACCCTTTTTGCCCCAAATCTACCATAAACTTAACCTACTAATGCTATGGTTCTCCAAAAGTATAGCAGACTTATATGTTTGACAAATAAATTAGATGAAATACCACAAAACTCGATAAAATGCTTAAAGGGCTCATTTTTAGTAGGCTCTCGTGTCTTTTCCCTCGTAAAAATTAATGAAGGCTTTATTGACCACCCGATTACCTCCTGGGGTTGGATAATCCCCAGTAAAGTACCAATCCCCTTTGTTTTTGGGGCATGCTTCATGTAAATGATCAACCGTCTGAAAAATAACTTTTACATCCGCATTGATATCGGAAGAAACCAACATTTGGGCAATTTTATCAGATATTTCTTGTTCGGTAAATGAACCGTAAATTGCTTTAACTACATTTTGTATTTCCGTGTCTTTCAAATGCTCTTGCTGTTTGCATTTTTGGTAAACTTCATCAACTAAAGAATATTTATTTTGCTCGCGTAACAGGGTCAAAGCCGCTTGAAAAGCTATCAACCCCTCTAATTTAGCCATATCAATACCATAACAATCCGGATAACGAATTTGTGGTGCAGATGAAACAATTACAATTCTTTTAGGCTTGAGTCGATCCATCATTTTGAGGATGCTTTTCTTTAAAGTGGTTCCGCGCACAATACTATCATCTATAATAACCAAATTGTCCGATGGTTTTATAACTCCATAAGTCACATCGTACACATGTGCTACTAAATCATCTCGACTGCTGTCTTCTGTAATAAAAGTGCGCAACTTAACATCTTTAATTGCAATCTTTTCAGTACGGATTTTAACAGATAGTATTTGCTCTAGTTTTTCTTTCGTAAGTGTTTTCCTGTTATCAAGAATGTACTGATTCTTGTGTTGATTCAAATAATCATTTGCCGCTTCAACCATTCCAAAAAAAGAAGTTTCAGCCGTATTGGGAATATAAGAAAAAACTGTGTTTTCAGTGTCATAATCTACCGCTTTCAAAACATCGTGAATAAGTAATCGACCAAGTGCCTTTCTTTCTTGATAGATTTCTGCATCACTCCCGCGCGAAAAATAAATCCGCTCAAACGAACACGCTTTCTTCTCTGTTGGTTCTATAATTTGCTCTTGGCTAACTTGTCCATTTTTCTTAATGATTAAAGCGTGCCCGGGTTCAAGTTCAAAAACCGAATCAAAATCTATATTAAAAACAGTTTGTATCACCGGTCGTTCTGAAGTGACCACAACCATTTCATCATCATCATAAAAATAGGCAGGACGAATACCTGCAGGGTCTCTGAATACAAAAGCGTCTCCATGTCCAAATAGTCCGGCCATCGCATAACCACCGTCCCAGCCACGAGCGGCACGCTTTAAAATTTTAGCGATGTCTAATTTGCTAGCAATAACCGGTGAGGCTTCCCGTTTGGACAACCCGTTGCTTTTACATTCATGATACAAATCAGTTACTTCCTCATCCAAAAAATGACCAATTTTTTCCATAACCGTCACGGTGTCAGTCATTTCTTTGGGATGTTGCCCTAATTCAACCAAGCTATTAAATAACTGACTCACATTGGTCATGTTAAAATTACCCGCAACAATAAGATTCCGATGCATCCAATTATTTTGTCGCAAAAACGGATGTACACTTTCAATACTGTTCTTGCCAAAAGTTCCATATCGAACATGCCCTAAAAATAATTCGCCAACATAAGGAAGGTTTGCCTTTTGCCAATCGACATCATTGCTGATTTCCGGATAAGCTTGGCGTTCCGAATTAATTCGCTCGTTGATTTGTGTAAAAATATCTTGAATAGGCTGTGATTCATTTGAGCGAATTCGACTAATGTATCGCTGACCCGGAGCAACATCTAATTTAATCGATGCTAAGCCCGCACCATCTTGCCCGCGATTGTGCTGCTTTTGCAAAAGCAAATACATTTTTTCAATTCCATAAAACGCAGAACCGTATTTTTCTTTGTAGAACTGCAGTGGTTTTTTGAGCCGTAGCATGGCTATTCCGCATTCGTGTTTAAGCGCGTCGCTCATAATTTAGTTGTGTTGTGTTAAAAAAAATGCCCCGGAATTTCGAGGCACTTGTATCTTATAATTCTATTTCAAATTGGGTGAGCGCTTTGAATTGTTTGAGTCGCTCTTTTACCTCGGCTTGTTGCAGATTCTCCATACGCTCGGTACCGAATCTTTCTACACAGAACGATGCTAAGTTTGAGCCTTGGATGATGGCTTGTTTCATGTTTTCAAATGAAACGTTTTCGCTTTGGGTAATAAATCCGGCAAAACCTCCGGCAAAAGTATCTCCGGCTCCTGTAGGGTCAAAAACTTCTTCAAGCGGTAAGGCTGGTGCGAAGAAAACTTCTTTGTTGTGGAAAAGCAAAGCTCCGTGTTCGCCTTTTTTAATCACCACATATTTCGGCCCCATAGTATGGATTTTAGCAGCTGCTTTTACTAATGAATACTCACCTGATAACTGTCGTGCCTCTTCATCGTTAATGGTAATCACATCGATGCGTTTCATTACTTCTAAAAGCTCTGGAAGCGCACAATCCATCCAAAAATTCATTGTGTCGAGCACTACTAATTTAGGTTTGCGTGTCAACTGATCCAGCACACTGCTTTGAACCAACGGATGCAAATTACCCAACATAACCACATCCGCATCTTTAAAATGTTCGGGGACTTTCGGTTGGAAATCTGCGAGTGTATTGAGCTCAGTTATGAGTGTGTCGCGCGAATTTAAATCATTGTGGTATTTTCCAGCCCAGAAAAAAGTTTTTCCGCCTTGAACAATCTCAAGACCTGAAACATCAATGTTGCGAGCGATAAGTATATCAATATATTTCTGTGGAAAATCATCTCCAACCACTGATACAATAGCAGATTTTAAATTGAAGTGAGAAGCTGATAAACCAATGTACGTTCCGGCTCCACCTAAAATTTTGTCGGTTTTGCCAAATGGTGTTTCAATGGCATCAAAAGCTACGGTTCCAACGATGAGTAATTTGTTCATTTTTCTTGTATGAAATTTAAGGCGCAAAGATAAGTTGAAAGTTTTAGAGTTGCAATCAATTACTAAAACATCCCTGAAGTATCATTTTCATAATTCAAATCGACAGATAAATTGGGCAATTGCGAGGCCATGACGGCCAATTCATCACAGCGTTCGTTTTGCGGGTGTGCATTGTGGCCTTTAATCCATTTAAAATCTACTTGATGTTTTCGGTAGATCTTTAAAAAACGAATCCATAAATCTGGGTTTTTCTTACCTTTAAAACTTGTTTTCTCCCAGCCAAAAACCCATTTTTTCTCAACGGCATCCACTACGTATTTAGAATCAGAAACAACCAAAACTTTGGTTCCCGGATTCTTTAGTTTTTCTAGTCCGACGATTACGGCAAGCAACTCCATGCGGTTGTTGGTTGTGTGCCTAAAGCCTTCATAAAATTCTTTGTAATAATTGGTCCCTGCCTGTTGTAAAATCACTCCATAGCCTCCTTTTCCGGGATTTCCCTTGGCAGCACCATCAGTGTAAATAAATACTTCATGCTGCATTTATACGATCGTTTTAAGTAGGTTTTCAATGACTTGCGGAAAGTATTGATGTTCCAATTGGTGAACCCTTTGAGCAATTTCATCCACAGAAATACAATCAGAAACAGAAACTTCTTTTTGAAAAATAACCGCTCCTTCATCGTAATTTTCGTTTGCGTAGTGGATTGTAATTCCAGTGAAATCTTCGCGATTGTCCAGAACAGCCTGATGAACCTTCGCACCATACATCCCCTTTCCGCCATATTTAGGCAGCAAAGCCGGATGAATGTTGATGGTTGTGTATTCAGAGAGTATTTCTTGAGGAAACTTCCAAAGAAAGCCGGCCAAAACAATCAAGTCCGGATGAATTTGATTTATCTGTAGCAAGACTTTTCCGTTGTTCAGCTCTTCTTTTGAGAAAACCACGGTCGGAACAGCCAGTCTTTTGGCGCGCTCAATAACGCCCGCTTGTGCATTGTTGGTAAAAACCTTTGATATTTGAATTTCAGGTTTGTCAGCGAAATAACGAATAATATTTTCGGCATTGGTTCCAGAACCCGAGGCAAAAAGAACAATTTTCTTCATTTGAGACAATGTGTAAACTGCTACAAATGAAAGAATAATTCGGCAGATTCATAACAAGGCAATTCCGGAGTGTGAAATTATTTTTTTAATTCTTCAGCACATTTATCAACTAAATCATGGTTTTAAAATAAAGTTTTTTATTTTTGCCAACAATTTAAATTCTAAAATTAAAAGATTATGTCAGACATTGCATCACGAGTTAAAGCGATTATCGTAGACAAATTAGGAGTTGACGAAAACGAAGTTGTAACAGAAGCAAGCTTCACTAACGATTTGGGAGCTGACTCATTAGACACTGTTGAGCTTATCATGGAATTCGAAAAAGAATTTGATATTCAAATTCCAGACGACCAAGCAGAGAACATCTCTACTGTTGGTCAAGCTATTTCTTATATTGAAGAAGCTAAAAAATAATAATATTTATCACCCGTAAGACTAGTTTTTACGGGTGTTATTATTTTTTCAAGTAATTTTCTGATTGCGGAACAATCAATAAAATATCCTAATACCCATGTCTTTTTATGATGGCTAATCCTCTAAGAAACATTTGGGTATTATTTGTTTAAAATCAAACCATCTAATCCAACATTTATATGGCATTAAAGCGAGTCGTAGTAACAGGTTTGGGCGCACTGACCCCAATTGGCAATAACATCCATGAATACTGGGACGGATTGCTCAATGGTAAAAGTGGCGCCGCTCCCATTACCTATTATGATACTGAAAAGCACAAAACCAAATTTGCGTGTGAGGTCAAAAACTTCAATATTGAAGATTTTATGGACCGAAAAGAAGCCCGCAGAATGGATAAGTTCGCTCAATATGCTATAGCTGCCAGTGAAGAAGCCATTAAAGATGCCGGAATCACGGATGAAAATGTCAAGAAAAACCGAGTGGGTGTTATTTGGGGTGCCGGAATTGGCGGACTTGAAACCTTTCAAGAAGAAGTAATTACTTATGCCAAAGGTGACGGAACACCCAGATTCAATCCGTTCTTTATCCCAAAAATGATTGCCGACATTGCGCCCGCACATATCTCGATGCGCAACGGCTTTATGGGTCCAAATTACACAACCGTTTCTGCTTGTGCCTCGTCGGCCAATGCGCTTATTGATGCTTTCAACTATATTCGTTTGGGCATGTGTGATGTGATTATTTCTGGTGGTTCAGAAGCAGCGGTTACTATTGCCGGTATGGGTGGATTCAATTCTATGCAAGCCTTGTCTACCAGAAACGAAAGTCCTGAAACAGCTTCAAGACCCTTTGATGCCACGCGTGACGGATTTGTACTCGGCGAGGGCGCTGGTGCTTTAGTGTTAGAAGAATACGAACACGCAAAAGCCCGCGGTGCCAAAATATACTGCGAGGTAGGCGGCGGCGGAATGTCTTCAGACGCATATCATCTTACAGCTCCACATCCGGAAGGAATTGGTGTAATTGCGGTGATGCAAAACTGTTTAAACGACGCAGGTATGACGCCTGATCAAGTAGATCACATCAATACGCACGGAACTTCAACTCCACTGGGAGACGTTGCTGAATTGAAAGCAATCAGTGCTGTTTTTGGTGCGCATGCTAAAACCATCAACATCAATTCAACCAAATCAATGACGGGTCACTTATTAGGAGCAGCAGGTGCTATTGAGGCGATTGCATCTATTTTAGCCATGCAACACTCTATCGTTCCGCCCACCATTAATCATAGTGTTGTTGATGAAAACATTGATCCTGAGTTAAACTTGACTTTGAATATAGCCCAAAAACGAGAAGTAAATGTAGCTATGAGTAATACTTTTGGATTTGGCGGACACAATGCTTGTTTGTTATTCAAAAAACTGAAAGACTGATTTTGAAAAAGATTTTTCAAAAAATATTCAAAAACTCCCGTTCCCAACAAGGCGGGATTTTTTTTACTGAACTTGAAAAAATTCTTGGGTTCAAGCCTAATGACTTAAGCATATACCATCGCGCCTTTACGCATCGGTCGGCAAACAAAACCGATGAAAAGGGCAATCCTATTAATTATGAACGTTTGGAATTCTTAGGTGATGCAATGTTAAGCTCTGTCATTGCAGCACATTTATTTAATGAAGTGCCACACGGAGACGAAGGCTATTTGACCAAGATGCGCTCTAAAATAGTGAGCCGTGAACACCTCAATGAACTTGGTCGTGATTTAAACTTAATAGGGTTTATTGACAGTAAAGTGCCTACTTCGCACTTTGGCGAAAACATACACGGAAATGTATTTGAAGCACTGATCGGTGCTATTTACCTTGATTTGGGCTATGGCTTTTGTGAACAATTTATCAATCGTCGGGTGATTGTTCCGTATGTAGATATTCCAAAACTTGAAGGAAAAGTGATTAGCTATAAGAGTTTACTCATTGAATGGTGTCAAAAAGAAAAAAAATCGTTTTATTACGATGTTTATGAAGACAACGCCATCACCGGAGAGAGACTTTTTGGTGTTAAATTGAGTATCGATAAGAAAATTGTTTCCAAAGCACGAGCTACCTCTAAAAAGAAAGCCGAAGAAAAAGCTTCACAAAGAGCTTATTTTGCCTTTCAAAATAAAATAGACAACAAATAATTGAAACTTCTTAAAACTATAACGTTTTCGTTGTCAAATTAGAGTTAATACCTTGTTTTTTTGGCTTTTTTCTAATTCAGATGTTTTATATTTACAGCTGATTAATGGGTATATATGGCCGTTTTAAAGCTACATTTGGATGAATTTGACGAAGTCGATTATGACTTAATTGCCATCCATTCATCTTTAGAAGATTATCGATTGGCCTATTTCATTAACCAAACTCTTCCTGTAAATCTTAGTAAATCCAATGATGAGGTGAGTATCATGGTTCCAGAAGGCGAAGCTTTTTTCCCTAAGTTTACTTACGATGATCAAACACATGATATGCTCTGGAGTCTGATTCCCAACCAAACAGATATTAGCACTTCTGCTCAAGAACGCAGAAGAGGACTTTTTGGAACCACAGATTGGGAGGTCAATAGAAAAGTTCACTTAATTTCAGAACTCAAGCGGGTTGATTATTTTTTAAAAATTGAGAACAACCACAATTATTTTCCGGCTTCAAAAGTTGTTGCCGGTTTAAAATTGGTCAACCGAATCTCAACTGTTTATACTGTGAACCCACAGAACATTAAAACTAAAAACAATTTAATTTTTTAATAAAATGCCAACGAATAAAAAAACCAAAATTGTAGCCACGCTCGGCCCGGCATGTAGCACGCGAGAAGTACTCAAGAAAATGATTGATGCCGGAGTAAACGTATTTAGAATCAATTTTTCACATGCTGATTACGCTGATGTAAAAGAGAAAATTGATTTGATTAAAGGCCTCAATGAAGAATTTGGATACACCACAGGAATTTTAGCTGACCTCCAAGGTCCTAAACTTCGCGTTGGGGTTATGAAAGAAGATGTTGTGGTTCATGATGGTGATTTAATTACATTTCAAACTGCTGAGGATGTTCCCGGAACAGCTCAGCGCGTTTATATGAACTATAAAGAGTTTCCGAAAGATGTCAATCCTGGAGAACGCATTTTGCTCGACGACGGAAAACTTATTTTTGAAGCGGTTTCAACCGACAAAAAAACCGAAGTCGTTTGTAAAGTAATTCAAGGCGGGCCACTTAAATCTAAAAAAGGTGTAAACTTGCCCAACACCAAAGTTTCGCTTCCGGCTTTGACCAAAAAAGACATCAAAGACGCCATATTTGCTATTGGGGAACAAGTTGATTGGATAGCGCTTTCATTTGTTCGAACCCCTGAAGATTTAATGGAGTTACAAGAGCTCGTTTCAAAACATTCAAAACATAAAATACCGATTATTGCCAAAATTGAAAAGCCTGAAGGAGTCGCCAACATCGATAAAATTGTGGCCTATTGCGACGGTTTAATGGTGGCTCGCGGTGATTTGGGTGTTGAGGTTCCGGCACATGAAGTTCCGCTGATTCAGAAAAAATTAGTCAACCGCGCCAAAACGGCTCGTATACCGGTCATCATTGCCACCCAAATGATGGAAACCATGATTACAAGCCTTACACCAACACGTGCCGAAGTAAACGACGTGGCCAATTCAGTCATGGATGGTGCCGATGCAGTGATGCTTTCAGGTGAGACATCTGTGGGGAATTATCCGGTGCAAGTCATTGAAAAAATGACCCAGATTATTGAGTCGGTTGAAGATTCTCCGCTGATTCAAGTACCGCAAAACACGCCGCAAATCAAAACCAAACGCTTCATTACCAAAACAGTTTGTCATCATGCCGCCACCATGGCCAATGTGATAAAAGCCAAAGCAATTTGCACTTTGACCAACAGTGGCTATACAGCTTTCCAAATTTCAGCCTGGAGACCTTCTGCTCATATTTTGGTATTTACCTCTAATAAAAATATCCTTACCCAACTGAATTTGCTTTGGGGCGTAAAATCATTTTATTACGATAAATTCGTCAGCACAGACGATACCGTTACCGATATCAATGAAATGGCTCGAGAAAAAGGTTTTGTTCAAAAAGGCGACTTTCTCATCAACTTAGCCGCCATGCCGGTAGCTGACAAAGGAATGGTCAATACGCTTAGAGTTTCAGAAATAGAAAAATAAATTCTACCTCCGCCTTGAGCGGAGTTTTTTTTAGAAGTCAAACTTGAGCTGTACCACGATGGTCTTTTTAACTTCGGTATTGAGATTACTGAGTGAAATTCCCAAAAGGCGCACCGAGTTTTTCATGCGCTCTTGCAATAAAAGCTCTTTGCTGTTCTCATAAATCAATGATTTGTCCGAGATAAAATATGGCAGTGTTTTACTGCGTGTTTGCAACGTAAAATCGCTGTATTTAATTTTAAGGGTAACTGTTTTTCCGGCAATTTGATATTTCTTTAAACGACGCTCAAGTTCTGCTGCTGTTCTTTCTAGCTTTTCAAGCATGAAAATTTCTGAGGTTAAATTCTCTGAAAAAGTGTGCTCGGCAGCAACAGACTTAGCGACACGTTCTGGTTTTACTTCACTGAGGTGAATTCCACGCACCACGTTGTAGTAGAATCTTCCTGATTTTCCAAAGTTTTTCTCTAAAAAATCCAAGGGTTTATTTTTAAGATCCAGACCCGTAAAAATGCCTAGACTATACATGCGCTCAGCGGTTACTTTACCCACTCCATAGAATTTTTTAATGGGCAATTGCTCTAAAAACTCTATGACTTCTTCAGGACCAACTGTTTTCTGTCCGTTGGGCTTGTTGTAATCTGAGGCCACCTTGGCAACAAATTTATTAATCGATATACCCGCCGAGGCTGTGAGGCCGGTTTCTTCAAAAATGCGCTTTCGGATTTCAGAGGCAATTAAGGTAGCACTTGGATTTCCTTTTTTGTTTTGGGTTACATCCAAATAAGCTTCATCAAGCGACAATGGCTCTACTAAATCAGTAAATTCAAAAAATATTTTTCTGATTTTGAGAGAAATCTCTCGATAACGGTCAAATCGCGGTCGAACAAAAATCAAATCCGGACAGTTTTTTTTGGCCAAATAACCGCTCATCGCACTTCGGACCCCAAATTTACGGGCCTCATAACTAGCCGCCGAAACTACGCCTCGTGTTTCACCACCTCCAACGGCAATAGGCTTTCCGAGCAAAGACGGATTGTCCATTTGCTCGACAGAAGCGTAAAACGCATCCATATCGACATGAATAATTTTTCGATTGTTCAACGGGTTTTCCATCTTAACCGATGTCTTTTAAAGAAACTAAAGATAATTGTAATATCTTTGAAAATAAAGCGCCATAACTTTTAAATCATGCTCGAAATCGAACGTAAATTCCTTGTGTATTCAGAGGATTTCATCCAACAAGCAACTTCAAATCAAATCATTGCGCAAGGATATTTGAATTCACATCCTGAGCGAACTGTGCGCATCAGAATTGCCGGTGAACGAGGCATTATCACCATCAAAGGAAAGGGGAATGCCTCAGGCACAACGCGTTTTGAATGGGAAACAGAAATTGCCCTGAGCGATGCCATACCGCTTTTAAAACTTTGTGAGCCAGGCGTTATCCATAAAAAAAGATACAATATTCCCGCAGGAAAACATGTTTTTGAGGTGGATGTTTTTGAAGCAGAAAATCAAGGGCTGATTTTGGCTGAAATTGAGCTTACGGACGAAAATGAATCTTTTGACAAACCTGAATGGCTCGGCAAAGAAGTAACAGGCGATGAAAGATATTACAACGCTTATTTAAGTCGGAATCCTTTTAAAAACTGGAGTTAGTTGACCTCTTCAATTTTGACCAACATACTTCCGGAGTTTTTGTTGGGCGCAATTTCCATAAAGGCTTTTTTGGATAAATCAATTTCTCGTCCACGTGAAAAGGGTCCGCGATCAGTGACCTCAACAAAGACAGATTTTCCGGTCTCTTCATTGGTAATGCGCAAAATGGTTCCAAACGGAAATTTACGATGTGCAGCACTGTATTTATTGTTGTCAAAACGCTTTCCGCTGGCGGTTCTTCTTCCGTTGAACTTATTAGCATAGTAAGAAGCGTGAACCCCTTTTTTGTATAGTTTGTATTTACCTTTGATGGCAATTACTGAATCATTGAAAACAATCTCAGGTTGAACAAGCGGAAGTTTTTCTTTACCGACTGAATCTTTGACTGTTGCAATGTTCGAAACTGTTGCTTTTAGCTTGTCTTTAGGAGATGCGCTTTGAGATATTCCCAATTGTACAAAACCTAACAACATGCTTATGACTATGGTTTTTCTCATGTTTTTTTGTTTGGGTCTGGAGTGAGATGCTCCTCGTCAGACCATTACTAAAACCAAAGCGACCATGGAATACGGCTCAAAATGAGTAATAGCCCTATTCCATAACCCATCATGATGGACTTAAACTTGGCTTGTGAATCTTCTGTTTTTTTGTGTTTTGACCAACCAACAGTTATCAAAACAATAGCAATGATATTTATCAACGGATGCTCTAAAGAAGTCAATCTAAGTGAAGCATCACTCATTTGTCCCATCGAGGCCATTCCCAGCGGGGACACAAAATACAAAATCAATCCAAAAACCAATTGAAGATGCGCAGCGATGAGTGCAAACAAGGAAATTTTTCGGTCTTTGGGTTCAAAATTTCGTTGTGCGCTTTTACCCATAAAGGCATTAATCGTAGCAACCAATAATAAAATGAGAACCAAATAGGCCCAACCTGAGTGTGCTTTTTGTAAAATGTGATACATATTTTGTTTTTTAGGATTTCAAATATAAGTAAAATGCATAAAAAAACCTTGCCGAAGCAAGGTTCTTTATAAGTGGATATTTGCTATCGGTGTTTTAAAAAATATTCCAACAGAAAAGTGGTAGAACTGTCGTGTTTTTGAATGTTTCCGGAATCCATCTCTGCCAGAATAGAATTGGCGAGCTGCTTGCCTAATTCAACGCCCCATTGGTCGTAACTAAAGATGTTCCAAACTACCCCTTGAACAAAGATTTTATGCTCGTACAAAGCAATCAAAGAACCCAACGTTTGTGGAGTTAATTTTTGAATCAAAAGTGTATTGGTGGGTTTGTTTCCGGAAAATACTTTGAACGGTTTAAGAAACTCGGCAGTAGTGACATCCGTATTTTGCTGATCAAATTCAGCTTGTACTTGTATAGCAGATTTTCCGTTGAGCAAGGCCTCGGTTTGAGCCAAAAAGTTGGACATGAGTTTATCATGGTGGTTTTGATCTCCGTACAAGGGCTGTACAAATCCTATGAAATCAGTGGGAATAAGTTTAGTTCCTTGATGAATTAACTGAAAAAAGGCATGCTGCGAATTTGTCCCCGGTTCACCCCAAATAATGGTTCCGGTTTGATAAGAAACCGGTTTCCCATTGCGATCGATGCTCTTTCCGTTGCTTTCCATAATGCCTTGCTGCAAATACGGTGCGAGTTTCTGTAAATATTGTGTATATGGAATCAACGCCTCGCTTTCTGCACCAAAAAAGTTATTATACCAAATACTCAAAAGAGCCAAAATTACCGGAATGTTTTGCTTAAAAGGTTCGTTCCTGAAGTGTTCATCCATTTGATGAGCACCTTTTAAAAGTGATTCATAATGATTGTAACCCACAGACAAACTGATTGACAAGCCTACGGCACTCCAAAGTGAAAAACGTCCGCCGACCCAATCCCACATGGGAAAAATATTCTCTGAGTCAATGCCAAATTCTGTCACTTTTTTCAAATTAGTTGAAACAGCCACAAAGTGTTTGGCCACATCTTCCTGTTTTGCAAATTGTAAAAACCAACTGCGAATGGTTTCAGAATTGGTCAACGTTTCTTGTGTTGTAAACGTTTTAGATACAATGACAAAAAGCGTGGTTTCAGGATTGATTTTCTTGAGCACTTCTTGAACATGATCGCCATCCACATTGGAAACAAAGTGTGTTCGCAAATGGTTTTTATAGAATTGCAAGGCTTCTACAACCATTGCCGGCCCTAAGTCTGAACCGCCAATTCCAATATTGACCACGTCGGTAAACGCTTTGCCTGTATAACCTTTATGAGTTCCGTTGATGATTTGCTCTGAAAAAGTTTTGATTTTTTCTTTGACAGCTTTAACCTCAGGCATGATATTGATGCCATCTACATGAATCACCGCATTTTCAGAAGCTCTTAAAGCCGTATGCAGAACGGCTCTTCGCTCTGTCTGGTTGATTATATCTGCATCGAAGTATTTATTAATTGCATCCGATAAATCAACCTCTTGAGCTAGTTCTAACAACAAATCAATTGTTTCTGATGTAATGTTGTTTTTAGAATAATCGACCAAAAAGTCGTTCCAAAGAATATGAAACTTTTGTGCTCGCTCTGCATCTGAGGCAAACAAGTTTTTGATTTCTTGTTGGCTCATTTGCTCAAAATGTTTTTTTAGTTTATTCCAAGCAACTGTTTGCGTGGGATTTATATTCTGTAACGCCATAAAAATTAGGGGTTGGTTTTTTAAGCCGTCAAAGGTACAATTTTATGATGTTAATTCAGGGTTAAGATTGAAGAATCCTGATGATGATTTTATTTTTTGTACCGCGCTTGAGCAACACTGTCTAAAGTATTCTTCAACGGCTGCATGTATTGCATATATCTTGATAAATTTCGCTTATCCATAGATTCTGAACTTGGCAGATTAAGCCTAAGCGGGTCTACTTGAACCCCGTTTTTCCAAAAACGATAACAAACATGCGGCCCTGTAGCCAAACCGGTACTTCCTACCCGGCCTATGACGTCTCCTTGATTAACCCGTTGACCTCTGCGGACCAAAATTTTTGACATATGCAAATATTGGGTCGAATAGGTTCTGTCGTGCTTGACTTTCACAAAATTACCGTTTCCGGCAGTATATCCGGTTTGTTCCACCACTCCTGATGCAGTAGTCATAATGGGCGTTCCTGTGGGTGCGGCATAATCGGTTCCTTTATGAGCTTTCCAAATTAATTGTACCGGGTGAAAACGACTTTTAGCAAATCTAGAAGTAATATTGACAAATTTGAGCGGTGCTTTCAAGAAGAAATTTTTGAGTGTTTTGCCGTTTTCATCAAAGTATTCTTGTTTGCCGGAACCTATTTTTTGCTCAAATGGAAAAGCATAAATTTTCTTGCCTTTATATTCAAAAAAGGCCGCTTTTAAACTGTCTACACCATCGTAAATGGTATCATCAATATATCTTTCGGTAAAAGTTACTCCAAATTTGTCCCCTTTCTTGAGTTTGAAGAAGTCAATAGACCAAGCGTAAATTTTGGTGATTTTTCCCGCCAAAGAAACATCCACTTTTTGTTTTTGCAGTGCTTCTGAAAACGAACCGTCCAATGCTCCAGCTATGGTTCTGGTCTTGATGGTAATTGGCCTTGTTTTTTTGGTCACGTGAATCGAATCTCTAAAATCAATCACGTAATAGGTTCCGCGGTCGGGCTGATACACAAAAGCTTGTATTTTTTGGTAGCGGTCTTTGGTTCTAAAAATCGTGTACGGCTTGCCGATGCGCATAATGCGCACATCAAAACTGTCTTTTACTTTCTCCGTAATATCATACACGCGCTTTCCATCAAGGTTTTGGCTTCCTAAAATACTGCCAAAAGTATCCCCGCTTTGAACCGTATCATTACTCACTGTAAAATCGTTGTATTTAAAACCAAATTGCTCTACCACCGGAATGGGTTTATTCATCGATTCAGGGACGAGTTGTTCTTCTTGTTTACAAGAAACAAGAAACAAAAGCGCAAAAAAGCACAGGTTGATTCTCTTCAAAATGCAATTTTTACCGGATATCATTCGCCCCAATTCTTGAGTTCGTCATCTGACCACAATTCCGGAAAGAAAATACGTCGTTGATATTTGGGCAACATGTATTTTTTCCAATCACTACCTCCGGTGGCCTCACCGTTTCCTTGACCACTTTCAATATATTTTTTGGCAGCGTTGAAATGCCCCATCACCCACTTAATATTTACCGTGTAATCGTAGTGGCGCATGGCTTGAATTAGCTCTGGGCTTTTCTGATCTGCCTCTGGTAACTGTTTGAATTTTCGCCAAAGATTAATGGTGTTGTATTTTTCCATTTCTCTGAGGAAGAAATCTTTGTATTTGCGTTCGAATTCTTGTATCAAATAACTTTTTTCACCTGTTTGATGATCCTTTCCGGCTGCTTGCCAATATAAATGTTCAAAAGCATGTGTATAAGGAGTGTTTCTATCAATGGTCGCTCTAAATCTAAAATCAATTAGATTAATTAAGTCCGTTGAGGCAAATTCGATTAATCGATATTGAGCACTTTGAAAACCACTGGCAGGAGTTAGTGTATTTCGAAATTTCATGTATTGTTCTACTTCCATACCTTCTCCCATAATATCAAATGAAGTGGTAAGCATGTCAAAATAACGACTAATTCGGCGAAGTTTTTCGGTAAAAAAAGTGGTTTGTGGGTATTCGGACTGTGTGATTTGCTCAATTTCCCATAGCACCATTTTAAACAAAAGTTCATTGACTTGATGGTACATAATGAAGACCATTTCATCGGGCAATGTGGTTCGTTGGGTTTGGATATTGAGTAAGGCATCGGTTTGGATATAATCCCAATAAGTGATTGGTTTTGCCCAAAGAAGGCCTTCTAAATGAGTATCTGTTTTTTGATTGATGGCTTTGAACTTTTCGTCCAAACGATCTAGTATTTCTTGTGTAGGATGTGTTATTTCCATCAGGATTTAATTTTAACTCTAAAAGAATATTTTAAGCCTTTGAATGCATCTAAGTCGGCTTTTAAGGATCCAACCGCTAAACTAGCCTTGATGCGTAGCGGGATTTTATTATCATCGTCAGATATCCAAACCGTTAAACTTTCTTCTTCTTTGAAAACACGGCCAGATTGAACCAGCGGTCTAAAAATCATGCAAGGAACAACGCCGAATTTGGTATCAATATCTTCGTTTCCTAAAAATTTAAGTTTGAATTTTGTGATTTCGCCATCAAAAAACATGTCAACTGCAACTGATTCTCCGGGTTTCATCCGGTCAATGGCGGGGTAATTTCTCAAGTAATAAAAGGTAGAAACAATGTCTTGAACATTCTCGGTAACAGGATATGTTTTCTCAGATTTATTCTTGTAGTCTTTCACCAAGACTTTATTGTCATCTTGATTAAAAAAACCTTCTTGATCTTTGCGGTATCCGCCCTCGTCAATCTTTCTGACAAACTGGTAAGGTTTCCCTGTTTCTTTGTCAAAATAACTCTCATATAAATCTTCAACTTTGAAAAAGAATCGAGACATTCCTGTGGTGTATCCTTTGCCTACAGCATGATAAACTTTTTTATTGTTTCGAACAGCTTCTTTAACTTCTAGGGTAGCATAACCAGCATTGATGAACCCATAATGAATTCTGAATTTGTACCATTCGCCCACATCAAAGGCTCTTTCCTTTTGGCTACTAAAACCAAACGTGCTTATAATCAATACAAATGCAATGGCTTTTTTCATACTTGTTTTCAATTGATTTCGCCCCGAAACGCAATATCCGTTCCAAATGTATTAAAACAAAAAAACCCAGTCAAAATCATGACCGGGTTTTTATGCTATTAACCAACCAAAAACTATAAATTATGAAAAAATTTATATAAAAACCTCCGGAAACCACTCCTTTGGTTTTTGTTGGTGCAAATATAGGCCGGTTTTTGAAATATTGTCAACAAAAATTCAACTTTAACACTCTTAATTAATAAATCATATTAATTACAGCGTTTATTTTGAAAATTTATTAAAAAAGCGAAGACGTTTTTACAAAGTCCCCCTTTTTTCTTGTTCGCGTTCAATTGATTCAAACAACGCTTTAAAATTTCCGGCTCCAAATCCTCTGGCGCCCATTCTTTGAATTATCTCAAAGAAAAGGGTAGGTCGGTCTTCAACAGGTTTGGTGAAAATCTGCAGAAGATATCCTTCTTCATCAGCATCAACCATAATAGCGAGTTTTTCAATCTCGGCTAAATCTTCTTTCATCATCTTCATGTGCTCGCCCAAACGATTCGGAATTTCTTCATAATAAGCTTTGGGAGGAGCTGACAAAAATTCAACACCCCGGGCTCTTAAACCTGTGACCGTTTTAATAATATCGTCTGTAGCTACAGCTATGTGCTGCACGCCAGGGCTTTCATAAAAATCAAGATATTCTTCAATCTGAGACTTCTTTTTACCTTCAGCCGGTTCGTTGATTGGAAACTTAATCCTTCCGTTACCGTTGCTCATGACTTTACTCATCAAGGCCGAATATTCGGTGTGAATTTGGCTGTCATCAAACGAAAGAAAATTTTCAAATCCCATCACATCCTCGTACCATTTAACCCATTGATTCATTTCGCCCCAACCCACATTTCCTACCATGTGATCGATGTATTTCAAGCCCAGCGGTTCCGGGTTATAATCTGATTTCCATTCTACAAAACCCGGCAAAAATATACCGTTGTAGTTTTTGCGTTCAACAAAAATATGCACCGTTTCTCCGTAGGTGTAAATTCCGGAACGAACCACTTCACCGTGCTCATCTTTCTCAACAATTGGCTCCATGAATGATTTGGCACCTCGTTTTGTAGTTTCTTCCCAAGCAGAACGGGCATCTTCAACCCATAATGCAACCACTTTTACACCATCACCGTGTTTTACAATATGATCATTAATAGGTGATTTACTGTTGAGGGGCGTGGTTAAAACCAATTTGATTTTATCTTGTTTGAGCACATAACTTACTGAATCTTTCGAGCTGGTTTCTAACCCACGGTAAGCCATCGACTGAAAACCAAAAGCTGTTTTATAAAAGTGTGCCGATTGTTTGGCGTTCCCTACATAAAATTCGACATAATCTGTGCCCAAAAGCGGAAGAAAATCTTGAGCGCCTTCAAATATTTTTTCTAAACCGTATTCAACGGAAGTTATTTCTTTTGACATAATAATAAAAGTATTTGTGGACAAAGTCTGCCCGAAAGTTGTGTTTCAATTTTTACTCTAACCAAGATTGATAGTACTTATCATCGGCAATTTTCATGGCTTCTTCAGTAACCATCAAAGGCTTAAAAGTATCCACCATAACGGCTAATTCGAGTGTTTCTTTTTTGCCGATACTTCTTTCAGTTGCGCCTGGATGTGGACCGTGTGGAATGCCTGCCGGATGCAGTGAGATATGACCGGCTTCAATGTCATTTCTACTCATAAAATCGCCATCCACGTAATAAAGAACCTCATCTGAATCGATGTTGCTGTGGTTGTAAGGCGCTGGAATAGCGTCGGGATGATAATCATACAAACGAGGTACAAAAGAGCAAACCACAAAAGCGTCGGTTTCAAAAGTTTGGTGCACCGGAGGCGGCTGGTGAATTCTACCGGTAATCGGCTCAAAATCGTGGATGGAGAAGGCATACGGATAATTGTATCCGTCGTAACCAACTACATCAAACGGATGCGTGGCATAAATCATATCAAAAATTTCGTCTTTCTTTTTGACCTTGATGACAAAATCTCCTTTTTCATTATTGGTTTCAAGTTCCTGCGGACGACGAATATCGCGCTCACAAAAAGGCGAATGTTCTAACAATTGTCCAAACCAGTTCCGATAACGTTTTGGGGTGTAAATAGGGCGGTGTGATTCAACAATAAACAAACGGTTATCATCGGTATCAAAGTCAATTTTATAGATGATCCCTCGTGGAATCAGCAAATAATCTCCGTATTTAAAATCGAGATTCCCCAGCATGGTTCTAAGCTTTCCGGTTCCGCGGTGGATAAAAATCAATTCGTCAGAATCTGTGTTTTTATAAAAATAATCCGTGGTTGATTTTTGAGGTGCCGCCAAAGCAATATGGCAATCTGAATTGGTCAAAACGATTTTTCTGGATTGTAAATAATCTGCCTCCGGATTTACTTGAAACCCGCGCAAACGGTACGATTGCATGTTGTTGGCTTTGGCAATTTTGGGGGCAACGCTGTATTGACCGCGAATTTCTTTTACTTGGGTCGGACGATGCTCGTGATAAGAATTGGTAGACATTCCGTCAAAGCCAACGGTTCCGAAGAGCTGTTCGTAATACAAATCTCCGTTGGGTTTTCTGAATTGAATATGTCTTTTGTGTGGAATGCTTCCTAGTTTGTGATATATAGGCATGACTATGTGTTTTTAATGAACGTATTGATTTTTTACTCAAAAACGCTCAATCACTCCGGATTTCTTTTCATCAGAAATTGCAGATAAGCCAATAAACCGCTCCAACTATTTTTCATAATAACAAATATCGGAAAAAATTATATCGACCAACGAGTAAAATCATAAAAAAATCCAAATTCTGCTTCGGGATGCTGAAACAAAATTTGGACTTTTATAGTAGCTTTTTAAGCTTTATTCTGGGTTGTTGAGCTTACTGTGTTTTTTACTGTATCCGAAGTAAATAACCAAACCAATAATCAACCAACCAATTAATCTGAGCCAGTTCGTCCAACCCAAACCATAAATCATGGCCAAACAAACCAACACGCCGAGTATAGGAACAATAGGTACCAACGGAGTTTTGAATTCACGCGGCATGTCCGGATTGGTTTTGCGCAAAACAATCACAGAAATACAAACCAAAATAAAGGCAAATAAAGTACCTATACTGGTCATATCTCCTACAATGTCGCCGGGTATGAACGCAGCAAACAAACCTACAATGACCATAATAACTAAATTGGCCTTGTAAGGAGTTTTGTATTTTGTGTGCAAATCACCAAAAGCCTGAGGAAGTAATCCGTCTTTGCCCATTGAATAAAACACCCTTGATTGCCCGAGTAACATTACCAAAATAACCGAGGTAAATCCGAACAAAATAGCTACCGTTACAAATTGTGCCAACCATTGATAACCCGATCCCATAGCCGAAGTAATGGCATTGGCTACAGAGGCTTCTTTTCCGCTTGTTCTGAAAAATTCAACCGATTCTAAGCCGGTCAATACATGGGCAAACAAAATGTACAAAACAGTACAAATAGCTAATGAGCCTAAGATTCCAATAGGCATATCTCGTTTTGGATTTTTAGTTTCTTGAGCAGCAGTACTAACAGCATCAAATCCGATGAATGCAAAAAATACAGTTCCGGCAGCACCCAAGATTCCGAGAATTCCACCAAAATGATGATCTACCCCGTGTTCATCTGTAAAAATTGCCGGCTCAGGAATATATGGCGTATGGTTTTCTGGATGTACAAAACTCCATCCGAAAACAATAATCATCACCACAATGCTCACTTTGACCACAACAATTAATCCGTTGACAAAAGCGGATTCTTGCGTTCCTTTAATAAGGAGCAAGCTAATAACAGCTACAATAAACAAAGCCGGAAGATTGATGATTCCATGAATTCCTGCATCAGAGACTTGCAGCGGAGAATGACACCATTCATAGGGTATAGGACTCGTATGCAGCACGTTGACCAGCAGGTTGTTGAGGTATTCACTCCAAGCAATACCAACGGTAGCTGCACCTACAGCATACTCTAAAATCAAATCCCAACCAATGATCCAAGCGAGCAATTCACCCATCGTGGCATAAGTATAAGTGTAGGCACTTCCTGAGATGGGAATCGATGAAGAAAGTTCAGCATAACACAATCCGGCCAAAGCACAACCAATGGCCGCTACAATGAAACCAATGGTAACCGAAGGCCCGGCATTTTGGGCAGCAGCAGTCGCTGTTCTTACAAACAAACCGGCACCGATAATGGCCCCAATTCCTAAAGCAACTAATGACCAAGCGGTCAGCGTTCTCTTCATCCCTTTTTCAGATTCTGAGGCTTCACTTAATAATTGAGTTATTGATTTTTTCTTCCAAATTGACATAAGCAACTATTTTAATCGTTAGTGGTTTTCAAATATATTGTTTTTTAAACAACGTCAAGCATATTTTTTAGTCATTGCTAGAACCAGAAGCCCAAACTCACCCAAACATAGCTTTTGGATTGCTCGGGAGACCAAGTGTATTTAATTTCAGCCGGACCAATAATGGATTCTATTCCGTAACCTACAGCATAACCGCTGTAGTTAATTTTTGAAAGCCATTTTGAATTGTCAAACAAATTGTCTGAAATGTTGGCGTAATTGGCCGAAAAATTCACATGATTCTTTTTGAAAATTTCATAATCAAGTGTTATGGTGCTCTTGATATAGGCATCTCCGTTCAAACTCAAAAAGTCATATCCGTAAAAAGGTTTGAAATTATTAAGTGGAGCAAATCCGTATCCTCCTAAAACAAAATCAAAAAAATGAACGCTTTCTTTGCCAATAGCAAAACCCATTTCAGATTGATACTTGAGCGTAGTTTTCGTTAAGATTTTCTGAGCAAAACCCACCTCGCCTTTGAGTATAGAAAAATTATGAAATGCTCTGGTGTAGTTAGACGAGTAAAAATAATTTTGATAATCTCCTGAAAAATACCACCCTTTTTTGGGGAAATATTTATTGTCCAAAGCATCAAACTTCAAATAACCAAAAGCACTTCCGTAGTGACTGCGTTCAAAATAAGCCCCACCGTCATCAATGGTTTTTGATTCAATGGTCAAATATTTATGTTCTAATCCGGCACCAATTAAAAACTTCTGAATAAATATCGTTTGGCAATACAACTGATTGGTAAAGTCCGCGAAGTCAACATTGATTGAACCTATGTTCTTTTGAGTAAACAAGGCTCCATCGCTGAAATCAGTAAAAACATTTCTGTTGAACTTGTTGAATTTAGATCTGAACCCAAAACTCCAATAAAAACCATTGTCAACATAATAGTCAAAATTGTATCGCAGATTATCTCCAAGAATAACATCTACCGAAGCTACATCATTTCTAAACAAAATTTTCTTCTGAGTTGCATTGAGCAAAATACCACTTTTGTATAATCCGTCATAATGCAGAGCAAAACGAACATAGGACTTTGTTGGGTTCTCTGTCAGAAAAATACTCAGATCGTCTGAACCATTGTTTTTATCTAATCTGTAAGCAATAGAGCTAAAGTTTTGCGTCGCAGTAATATTATCCATTCCTCGGCGCAATTGATCAAAACTAATTTTGGTGTTTTGCTTGAACCTAAGCTTTCCAACCGCATAGGCGCGTGTGTAATTTTTTAGTGGATTGATGATGATGTTTTTGATATTCAAACTATCGGTCGCTGTACTTTTAGCTGCTGAACGAATGTAACCCGGATTTCCGAAAATTTTAATTTTGTCGTATAAAGCCATGGCTGCTGCTTCGCCTTTTTTGACAATTTCCTGCCCTTGATCAAATGAAATTACTCCGTAGTCATTGATGTCTGGCTTGATGTAAATATCCGTTTTATTGCGTTTTTCCTTCATCTTCTCAATCATCTGAAGGTTAGAAATCTGAACCAGAATTCTTGTCGCATCGCGCAAAGATTTGCGGTCTTTTAAATCGTCTTGCACATCAACGCCGATGATAATATCAGCCCCTAAATTCTTGATGGCTTCTACCGGAAAGTTGTTGGCCACTCCCCCATCAACCAACCATTTTCCGTCCATTTCAACCGGAGCAAACAAACTAGGGAAAGCTCCGCTGGCCAATAGTGCTTGCGGTAAATATCCTTTATCAAGTATAACTTCTTCACCGGTTTCGATATCCGTGGCAACGCACAAAAACGGAGTGGGTAGTTGGTTGAAATCGTGAATATCGCGGACCCGATTGAGTAATTTATTGAGCAAATTATAATTGTACATTCCGCGCGAAATGGCTGTGGGAATTCCGACTTTCATTTTCTTGACCGGAAGCGTAAAAGCATAACGCTCGTCGTTGTTTTTTTCGTAAAAATTCTTAGAGGCTCTGGGAATATAGTCGCTCAACAAAGCATCAAAATCAGTATCTTGAAAAATAGAGTCAATTTGCTGAGCAGAATAGCCCGAGGCATAGAGCCCGCCCACAACAGCGCCCATACTGGTTCCGCCAATATAATCGATTTTTACACCCGCTTTTTCAAGCACTTTCAAAACACCAATATGCGCAAATCCTTTGGCACCACCTCCGCTGAGCACCAAGCCAATTTTAGGTCTTGGTTTGACCTCTTCGGTTTGCGCCCACAAGAAATTTGTAGTACAGAACAATAAAAATAACCACCCAATTTTCTTCATAGAACCATTACGGATTAGAAGTTTGGTAAAAGTCGATAATTTTTTTGGCTTTTGACGCGCCAACCACCGAAGAAATTTCTTGCTCTGATGCTAATTTTAATCTTTTAACACTTTTGAAGTGCTGAAGGAGCATCTGCATGGTTTTTTCACCAACCCCCGGAATGTCTTCCATGGAAGATTTCAAAGCCGATTTGCTGCGTTTATCTCGGTGAAAAGTAATCCCAAAACGGTGTGCTTCGTTGCGCAAATGCTGAATTACTTTGAGCGTTTCAGATTTTTTATCCAGATACAGTGGCACCGAATCGCCCGGATAAAACAATTCTTCTAAGCGTTTGGCAATGCCAATAATGGCCACTTTTCCGCGAAGACCCAGTGCGTCAATACTTTTAAGCGCCGATGACAACTGACCTTTTCCTCCGTCAATGATGATGAGTTGCGGCAAAGTTTGTTCTTCATCCAGCATGCGTTTGTACCGGCGATACACCACTTCTTCCATCGAGGCAAAATCATTTGGTCCTTCAACGGTTTTGATGTTGAAATGGCGGTAATCTTTTTTGCTGGGTTTTCCGTCTTTAAAAACCACACAAGCCGAAACCGGGTTGGTTCCCTGAATATTTGAGTTGTCAAAACATTCAATGTGTCTGGGTTCGACAGAAAGGCGTAAATCTTTTTGCATCTGCGCCATGATGCGGTTGGTGTGCCGGTCCGGATCTACAATCTGAATTTGTTTGAGTTGTTCCATTCGGTAAAACTTGGCATTGCGCTCTGAAAGTTCCAAAATTTGCTTTTTATCACCAAGTTGCGGAACGGTCACTTTGATGTGCTCGCCCAAATCAACTTCAAACGGAACAATGATTTCTTTAGACAATAAATGAAAACGCTCGCGCAATTCAACAATCATCAAGCTAAGCAATTCTTCGTCGGTTTCGTCGAGTTTCTTTTTGATTTCAGAAGTATGTGATCGAATGATGGAGCCGTGCGCAATTTGCAAAAAGTTGACATACGCCGCGCCTTCGTCTGATACAATCGAAAAAACATCGACATTGTTGATTTTAGGGTTGACAATGGTAGACCGCGACTGATAATTTTCGAGCACCTCAATTTTTTCTTTGATGATTTGTGCCGCTTCAAACTGCATATCGGCGGCCAATTCGGTCATTTTCTTTTTAAAATCGCGCAAACTGTCTTTGAAATTTCCTTTGAGAATTTGTCGAATCGCGTCAACTTGAGCTTGGTAATTTTGAAGTGATTCGTGTCCTTCACACGGACCTTTACAATTGCCGATGTGAAATTCTAAACAAACTTTGAATTTGTGGTTTTGGATGTTTTGCTCGTTTAAATCATAATTACAGGTGCGCAGCGGATACAATTCTTTAATCAATTCTAAAATGGTATTGACCGTCTTAAAATTGGTATACGGACCAAAATATTCCGAGCCATCTTTGATCATGCGTCTCGTTGAAAAAACACGCGAAAAAGGTTCTTTTTTAATACACAACCAAGGATAACTTTTGTCATCGCGCAAAAGCACATTATACCGCGGTTGCAGTTTTTTGATCAGATTGTTTTCAAGCAAAAGCGCATCAGATTCTGTAGGGACCACAATGTGTTTGATGGTCACAATTTTTTTGACCAGCACATTGGTTTTAGCCGTATCATGAACTTTATTGAAATACGAAGAAACGCGTTTTTTGAGGTTTTTGGCTTTACCTACATACAGAATTTTGCCTTCTTTGTCAAAATACTGATAAACGCCCGGGCTGTCCGGAAGCGATTGTATCTGAAGTTCTAATGAAGGTTGCTGCATAAAAACAAAGTTACTTGAATTCTCACAAAAACCAAATGCGTCAACACCTAACAAATATCATGTTTTATGCTCGTTCAAGATGCTAGTTTTGCCCAAATTTCAGCAGATGATTTATTGGAAAAAACGCACGCGCGAACAGCTCAAAACGCTTGTTCAAAAAGCCTTGGAGCAAAACATCAACTTTGCACAAGATATCTCTTTGGGTTATCCGGCTTCAAAACTAGACGGAAAAGTATTTTATGACGATGCACCTTTTTTAAAAGAAGCGCCTACTTTGCAAACTTTTGTTGCCAATCCGAATCATATTGGTTGTCATACGTTGGGCGAATCTGAAAATGTGTTTTGCGGAACCCACGATTTGGAGCGCGAAGTTTTAAATGTGCTTGCCGTAGATATTTTTAAAGCCCAACCCCTTGATTTTGACGGCTACATTTCGCCCGGCGGAACCGAGGCCAATATTCAGGCGCTTTGGATGTATCGCAATCATTATATCTACAACAAAAAAGCAAAGTTGTCTGAAATCGTTATTGTCTCTTCAGAAGACACACATTATTCCATCCCGAAAGGCGCCAATTTATTACAAATAGATTGGGTCAAAGTTCCGGTAGATGAAAATTCGCGAGCCATTGAATCAGGTCAGCTTTATCAACTTTTGGAGCACGCCCAACAAAACGGGAAAAAATATTTTATCGCAGTGGCTAATATGGGCACTACTATGTTTGGTTCTGTTGATGATCCGCAGGTGTATACCGATGCTTTTCAAAAATTGGGTGTAACATTTAAACTGCATATTGACGCGGCTTACGGCGGTTTTGTATATCCGTTCAGTCATCAAAAATCTACGATGAATTTTACCAATTCGAATATTTCATCCATTACCATTGATGCGCACAAAATGCTGCAAGCGCCCTACGGAACCGGTGTTTTTATTTGCCGAAAAGGATTAATTGAAAACGTGCTCACACCAGAAGCCTCGTATGTTGAAGGCATGGATTTAACGCTTTGCGGAAGTCGTTCAGGTGCCAATGCCATTGCCGTTTGGATGATTTTATTTACCTACGGACCGCACGGTTGGTTTGAAAAAATCAGCGTTTTACAAATGCGCACGCAATTTTTATGCAATCAACTCGGCGCGCTGGGCGTAAAATATTTCAGAGAGCCACACATGAATATTGTGACCATTGATGCCGAGTATGTTCCGAAAAAGCTGGCAGAAAAATTCCATTTGGTTCCGCAAACACATCAAGGGCATAACCAATGGTATAAAATAGTGGTCATGCATCATGTAGAAGTCGAGCATTTAACTACTTTTATAGCTGAACTCAAAGCAGTTTTGCTATGCTCAAAAATGCCTTAAGAAAACAGTATAAAGAACTTCGAACAAAATTAACCGAAGAACAAAAAGAATCACTGAGTTTGGCCATCGCCAATCAATTATTGCGTTTACCCGTTTGGGAGAAAACCTATTTTCACGTTTTTCTACCTATTGAAATACAGCATGAAGTCAACACCGAGTTTATCTTGCATTTACTCTCCGGAAAAGACAAAGAAATTTTGATTTCGCGCAGTGATTTTCAGACCAAAACCATGACGCATTTTTTATTGACCGACAACACTCAACTTCAAAAAAATGAGTATGGGATTCCTGAACCAGTTAGCGGAATAGAAGTATCGACAGCACAAATAGACGTGGTTTTTGTACCGCTATTGGCCTTTGATAAATTAGGGAATCGCGTGGGGTACGGTCAGGGTTTTTACGATCGGTTTTTAAAACAATGCAAACCCGAAGTAATCAAAATCGGCTTGTCGTTTTTTGAGCCCGTTGATTTGATTGAAGACACCCATCCGGAGGATATTCGCTTAGATTTTTGTGTTACTCCTGAAAAAATTTATCCCTTTTAAGCCTCTTCTGCTTGAGGGGCAACAGAACTGTGGTTTTTGTGGAATGCTTTTCGGTTGAAGACAATTAAAATCCCTACACCTGTTGAAATAGCCATGTCTGCAATGTTAAATATTGCATTGAAAAACTTGAATTCTTTACCACCCACTACCGGGAACCACTGTGGAAAGTGCGTATCTACCATCGGAAAATAAAGCATGTCGACCACTTTTCCGTGAAAAAGAGTGCCGTAAGGTTGTGCTGAGAAAAGTTGCGCTAATTTACCGTGGCTGTCATCAAAAACAATCCCGTAAAAAACCGAATCAATAATATTTCCGAAAGCGCCCGCCAAAATGAGGGCAATGGCCACGATTAAATATTTTGAACCGCCTTTGTGCACAGAATCCCAAAGCCAATAACCAATAGCACTCACAGCAACGAGTCTGAACAAAGTTAATATGAGTTTTCCGTAAGCGCCCGGAATTTCGGTGCCCCAGGCCATGCCTTCGTTTTCAATAAACAGAATTTTAAACCAGCCAAAAACACTGACTTCTTCGCCCAAAACAAAATTGGTTTTGATGTAAATTTTGGTCACTTGGTCGACCAACAGAATAATGAATATCAGAAAGTACGCGTTACGTAAAGACATTTCTTAATTTTTAGTGCGCCAAAAGTACTATTATTTTCTAAAAAAAACGCCCCGATTGGAGCGTTAATTTTAGGTTTTGAGATGCTTATCGCTGCATGTTTTTGGCCTCAATGCTCATAGTCGCGTGCGGCACAATCATCAAGCGTTCTTTGCTGATGAGCTTTCCGGTTACTTTGCAAATTCCGTAGGTTTTATTTTCAACACGGAATAAGGCGTTTTTGAGGTCGCGGATGAATTTTTCTTGACGGATGGCCAATTGCGAATTCGCTTCTTTTGACATGGTTTCGCTGCCTTCTTCAAAGGCTTTGAACGTAGGCGAAGTATCGTCGGTTCCGTTGTTGAGGTCATTCATATAGGCGCTTTTGATCAAGTCTAAATCGGCCTGTGCTTTTTGGATTTTTTTGAGGATCAGTTCTTTAAACTCTGCCAAATCTGCGTCAGAGTATCGTGTAATTTCATCTACCATAATCTAGCTACTTTGAAATGAATATTCTTGTTTTAATGTCGTCAAACTCAATTTCTGAACCTTCCGAAACTTGCGATTCAAAAACCAACGATTCAGTGAGTGTTTCTGCCTGAATGTACGAAAGGTTGTTCTGAACTGCTTTTTCCAATCGGGCTTCTTTTTCAAGAACCACGCGAATGGTGTCGGTTACTTCAAAACCTGAGTCTTTGCGGATATTTTGAATTCTGTTGACCAGCTCACGAGCAATGCCTTCATCCTTGAGTTCATCTGACAAAGTAATATCAAGAGCGACAGTAATTCCGTTGGAACTGGCCACCAACCATCCTTCAATATCCTGAGTAGAAATCTCTACATCTTCTAATGATAAAGTTATATTTTTTCCTGAAATATCAACATCCAAGGCACCTGAAGTTTCGATTTGTTGAATTTGAGCCGCAGAAAAAGATTGTATCTCTTTGGAAATCAAACCCATATCTTTTCCAAATTTAGGGCCTAAAGTCTTGAAATTAGGCTTGATTTGCTTGACCAAAATATCAGAAGCATCGTCCATGAGCTCTATTTCTTTGACATTTACCTCGGCTTTAATCAAATCAGAAACGGCCTCAATCTCAGCGCGCTGTTGCTTGTCAAGTATAGGAATCATCACTCTTTTGAGCGGTTGACGCACTTTAATCATCTCTTTTTTGCGCAACGATAAAACAAGTGATGAAATGGTCTGGGCCGACTCCATTTTGTGCTCGAGTGATTTATCAACAAAGTTTTCAACGCAAACCGGGAATTCTGCCAAATGCACACTGGCAAATGACTCGCTGCCGGTAGCTTGAGTCAAATCGCGATAAAGCTTATCCATAAAGAACGGAGCAATCGGAGCGCCCAACTTACTTACGGTAAGCAAACAAGTATACAAGGTTTGGTAAGCGGCAATTTTGTCTTGGGCATATTCGCCTTTCCAGAAACGACGACGGCACAAACGCACATACCAATTGCTCAAATGCTCTTGAACAAAATCTGAAATGGCGCGCGCGGCTTTGGTCGGTTCGTAATCGGCATAATACGAATCAACATTTTTAATCAGGGTATGAAGCTCTGATAAAATCCAACGATCAATTTCAGGTCGCTCAGCAAGCGGCACCTCTGGTTCGTTGTATTGGAAGTTATCAATATTGGCATACAAAGCAAAAAACGAATAGGTATTGTATAAAGTTCCGAAGAATTTACGACGCACCTCAGTAATGCCCTCTAAATCAAATTTGAGGTTGTCCCACGGATTGGCGTTAGAAATCATATACCAACGCGTAGCATCCGGGCCATGTTCGGCAATGGTTTGAAACGGATCGATGGCATTGCCCAAACGTTTAGACATTTTTTGCCCGTTTTTATCGAGGACCAAACCATTCGAAACTACATTTTTATAAGATACTTGGTCAAAAACCAAAGTCGAAATGGCGTGCAGCGTATAAAACCAACCGCGGGTTTGATCTACTCCTTCGGCAATAAAATCTGCGGGATAAGCCTCGTGGTTGTCAATGTAAGATTTGTTTTCAAACGGATAATGCCATTGTGCATAAGGCATGGCGCCTGAATCAAACCAAACGTCAATCAAATCAGTTTCGCGGAACATTTTCTGACCCGACGGCGAAACCAAAACAACAGCATCAACTACATTTTTATGTAAATCAACTAAGTTGTAATTGGCCTCAGACATATTGCCGATTTCGAATCCTTTGTACGGATTATCATTCTGAAAACCGGCGGCTATGGATTTTTCAATCTCGGTGTAAAGTTCTTCTACCGAGCCAATACAAATTTCTTCTTTTTTATCTTCGGTTCTCCAGATGGGAAGCGGAATACCCCAATAACGCGATCGCGATAAATTCCAATCGTTGGCGTTTTTGAGCCAGTTGCCAAAACGACCTTCACCGGTTGCTTTGGGTTTCCAGTTGATGGTGTCGTTGAGCTCAAACATGCGTTCTTTAAGTTCGGTGACTTTGATGAACCATGAATCAAGCGGATAATACAAAATGGGTTTATCAGTGCGCCAACAATGTGGATAACTGTGTACGTATTTCTCTACTTTAAAAGCTTTGTTTTCTTCTTTCAGTCGGATGGCTATTTCTACATCCACTGATTTCTCTGGTGCTTCGCCATCGTTGTAATATTCGTTCTTGACATATTTGCCCGACAAATCGCCCAAACCTTGAATGAATCTTCCTTGTAAATCAACCAGCGGCACCGGATTTCCGGCGGCATCAAGCACGAGCATCGGCGGAACTTCAGGCGAAGCTTCTTTGGCGGCTTTGGCATCATCGGCGCCAAAAGTAGGCGCGGTGTGTACGATTCCGGTTCCGTCTTCGGTGGTGACGAAATCACCGGCAATCACGCGAAACGCATTTTCAGGTGTTTGATACGGCAATGCATACGGCAATAATTGCTCGTAACGAATACCTACTAAATCGGCACCTTTGGCTTCGGCTAAAACCACATAGGGTATTTTTTTGTCTTCTGATTTATATTGTTCTAACTCAACTTGACTAACAGCCGCTGCATATTTCCCGGCAAAAACTTTGGTCAAAAGCGGCTTGGCCAAGATAACTTTAATGGGGTCAAAAGTGTATTGATTAAAAGTCTGAACCAAAACGTAGTCAATCTTAGGGCCGACTGTCAAAGCGGTGTTACTCGGCAAAGTCCACGGTGTGGTGGTCCAAGCCAAGAAATGAATATCGCCAAAAGTCTTTAAAGAGCTGGGCAACGAATCTTGAACTGCTTTGAATTGCGCCACAATCGTCGTGTCTGAAACATCGCGGTACGTGCCCGGTTGGTTGACCTCGTGCGAAGACAATCCGGTTCCGGCTTTGGGTGAATACGGCTGAATGGTGTAGCCTTTGTACATCAAATCTTTGCTGTACATTTGTTTGAGCAACCACCAAACGGTTTCCATGTATTTGGGTTTGTAGGTTACATACGGATCTTCCATATCCACCCAATAACCCATTTTTTCGGTGAGATCATTCCACACATCGGTATAGCGCATGACCGTTCTTTTACAAGCTTCGTTGTATTCGGCCACGGAAATTTTGGTTCCGATGTCTTCTTTGGTAATGCCGAGTTCTTTTTCAGTACCCAATTCAACAGGCAAACCGTGCGTATCCCAACCCGCTTTGCGTTTTACTTGGTAGCCTTTTTGGGTTTTATATCGGCAAAAAATATCTTTAATGGCGCGTGCCATGACGTGGTGAATTCCGGGCAATCCGTTGGCCGAAGGCGGACCTTCAAAAAACACATACGGTTTTTGTCCCTCACGCGAGGTAACGCTTTTTTCAAAAATGTTTTCTTTTTTCCAGAAATCAAGAACTTCTGACGCCACGGTGGGCAAGTCAATTCCCTTGTATTCAGTAAACTTTTTAGACATGGATTTGCAGTGTAAAAATCAATGCGCGAAAGTAATAAATAGTTGTGAGTTATGCTCTAAAGCGCTGAAGTTTTTGCGTGAGGGATTGAGGCGGCATCCTTTTTTTGCGATTTTATTTTTTTTGATGGCTGATTTTTGCCAAAAAAAGATAAAGCCGAAAGCCCGACCCGCAGGGACACTTGCCTGCCGGCAGGCAGGCGCCCCCATTAAGAAAAAACCGCTTGTAAAACTTCTAAAGATTGCGGCTTTTTAAAACCTTCGAGGTGGTTGGTGTAATAATCGACTAAAATTTTAAGCAGTTGCTGACGTTCAGATACATGAAAAACATGAGCAGAAGAATCAAAATTCAGGCTGATGAGTTTTTTGAAATTTTCGGTTTCATAAGGGCTAAGCGTTTGGGGCAATGGTTGCTGTGTAAAAACGCCTTCAGAAAGATGAAACAGCGGTAGCGCAATGTCAGTACAGTCAGGGTAAAAGCCCAAATGTCGGGTAAGTTCAAGTAAAAAAACCAAATGAAAGTTGACTACTTGTTCGTGGGTATCCAACCAAAGTAAAGCCGTTTGCAAAAAAGTAAAGAGCGACTCGTTGGCTTGTTCTTCTTTAATGGAATGTTGCAGCATTTCGGCTAAAAACAAAGCAATGGTGCTTTTGCGAATATCTGTTGGAATCTGCTCATAGGCTTGAAACAATTTGATTTCTTTGAATTGTTCAAGCGTGCCTTTGTTCTTGTGAACCGCCTCAATTTCGAGCAAAGTGAGCGGCTGAAAATAGGCTATTTTTTGAAGGTTTTTTTTACCGGAAAAAGCATCGCGTACAAAATAGGTTTTGAGTCCGTCTGATTGTGTATAACACCGCACAATGAGGCTTTTTTCTTGATAGCGCACCGATGAAATAATAACAGCTTGGGTTTTGACTAACATGTCTATCGAACAATCATCACTTTTTTGACAGTAGTGTCGGTTCCGTCTTCTGAGGAGACAAAAATCATGTATACTCCTGAAGCTACACGGTACTTGCCAAAAGCAGTGGTGTCCCATTCGATGGTTCCGCCTTCGGTAATGAATTCCGAAACCAAGTTTCCTTCAATATCTGTGATTTTTACATGAGCTTTGTCTGTGAGTCCGCTGACTTTGACGGTTCCGGTATATTCCGGACGCACAGGATTCGGATATACATACACATTACTTAAATTATCATTGGCCTCTGTTGCGGTACCTCTGAAAGAAACCAATCCTTTAGTAGTAGCAAAAAAAACCTCTCCGGTAACCGGATTGGCCTCAATATCATTCACATTGTTGCTGGGCAGTGGCGAGTTTGAACTCGTAAAATGATATATCGTTTTTTGTCCGTCTGAGGAAACATAAAAAACACCTGAATCAACGGTAGCAATCCACTTGTTGTTGGAACCGTCTACAAATATATCACTGATGGATTGTTCGTAGAGCAACTCTTGAGCGAGTCCGTCCTCGATAATGATGATGGGATTTGAGCGCAAAACTTGATTAGATAAAAAACTATCAACACTTGGCAAAACACGCAATCCATTGAGTGTCCCAATCCATAGTTGATTTCGGTTGTCTATAGCAATGGCACGAGCATCATAGGATGGTAAATTTCCGCCATCGGCAGCACTTGAAATAGATTTGAAAAGGTTGTTGTAGTTTTCGTTAAATCCAATGACACCATCGCGCCAAGTGGCCATCCATTTCGTGCCGTTTTTATCAATAATCATCCGGCCCATATTGAGCTGAACCACATTGGCCGTAATGTCTTGCATGTTGTACGATAGCCATTGTCCGTTTGGCTTGAGCACTTTAAGTCCTCGGGCAACCATACTGTTGGTCATCCAGAGGTTTCCTTGTGCATCAAAAACAGACCCGTTTACACGGATATCGTCAGGTACCTGACCGGGAACTGTTTGTAGCCCATTGGGTGCTGTGTTGGTTACATTGTACAAAAACGAAGGCACATCATTTTCAACCTTAAGCATTCCGGAATAGTAAGAACTGATAAAAACTTGATTCTCGTTGTTGGGGTTAACCGTTATTCTGGATAGGGATCGCGCATTGAAAACATCTTCTGCCGAAATATTCAACCAGCCGCTTTTGGTCAACTTACTGATTCCGTATTTGGGTAAGCCTACGCCAAAAAAATTATACGGATTGTAATCAATATCATAACCGCCAAAAACAGTCCAAAGGTTGCTCGAGGTGGCTGTTAAAGCAAAGATATTGTTGCGCAAAGGTCCGTCGGGGGTGAGATTGTCAAACGTAGATTCAGTAATGCCTTTACTAAAAATACCATTTTGAAGTGTTCCGATGAATAAATTACTGCCCAACAAACCAGAACAGGTAAAAGTTGATGGAACATTGGTGAGTTGGGCACTTTGAATATCTGAAATCAAAGCCAAAGTTGCATTGTAGACCAATACGTGATTTGGTGTGGTGATGGTTAAATATTGATCGGTTCCGCGTAAATCAACTGCCACTTCGGGTAATTGAGTAAGAGAACCAAAACTACTGCCTTGCCAACGTTGTAGATTTCCTGAAGTAGTTACAGCAACCAAATTACTGTCTATCTTTTGAATGCCCATATAGCCAAAACTCGTTATGTTGAGCCATTGGTTGTAATCATTTAGATTCGGATTATTGATGTCAGCACTATAAATTCCGTTGGTTCTTGAAGCTGCATAAATTCGTCCGTTGTAAAAAGCTGATTGCGAAATACTGATTTGACTTCCGCCCGGACCAATAAAATAGGTGTCCCCGAATTGAAGTGTGTTTAAATTGTACTGAACAATGCCAAAATCACAAGACACATAGATGATTCCGTTGACGTCCATGAAATCATTAACCCGTTTGACATTTTGTGGAATAGATTTGTTGATGATGTCAACCACATTGAGTATAGAACCGTCTACTTCATTGTAAACAATCATCAATCCGTTTTCATAACCGATGAGTATTTTCTTGAGGGACTGACTATAATAAATAGCTGTAATTGTTAGTCCGGAAAGTCCGTCAACCGTGTTGATGGTTTTTACATCTCCGGTATTGACATCTTTGATGAAAACTGCATTTTCAGATGCAGCTATGATTTTAGACGACCCTTGTGAAAGACCATTGATTTGGTTGAATGAAAAATATCCTTTCCAAGATTTATTGAATTGTGCCTTTGTGCATAGGGATAAAACCAAACAAAAAAGGACGGTGTAAAATGCTCTCATGAACAAAATTTTGAACCACAAATATAGCAAAACGAAAAAAGCAAGCGTTTAATATGATTTGCTCATAAAAAAAGCCCTTCTGCATCAAAGCAGAAAGGCTCTCTATTTTTAGGTGGTGGTTGATTATACGACTCCTTGACCCAACATAGCGTCGGCAACTTTTACAAAACCTGCAATGTTAGCTCCTTTTACATAGTCAACGAATCCGGTTTCATCTTTGCCGTATTGCACACAAGCTTCATGAATATCATTCATGATTTTGTGCAAACGTTGGTCAACTTCTTCACGCGTCCAACTCAAACGCAATGAGTTTTGGGACATCTCTAAACCTGAAGTAGCAACTCCTCCGGCGTTAGAAGCTTTACCTGGTGCAAATAAAATTTTGGCAGCCAAAAATTCTTCAATAGCCTCAGGAGTAGATGGCATGTTTGCTCCTTCGGCCACACAAATACAGCCATTAGCGACGAGCATTTTGGCCTCTTCACCATTGAGTTCGTTTTGTGTAGCGCACGGAAGTGCCACATCGCACTTTACTTCCCAAGGGCGTTTTCCGGCCACGAATTTTGCGTTTGGATATTTCTCTAAATATTCATTGATACGTCCGTAACGAACGTTTTTGATTTCCATCAAGAAAGCTAATTTTTCAGCATTAATTCCGTCAGCGTCATAAATATACCCCGAAGAATCTGAAGCGGTGACTACTTTCCCGCCCAATTGAGTTGCTTTTTCAATGGCGTATTGCGCTACGTTTCCGGAACCTGAAACAACTACCGTTTTACCCGCAAAGCTTTCGCCTTTGGTAGCCAACATGTTTTGGGCAAAATATACATCTCCATAACCGGTTGCTTCAGGACGGATTAATGATCCTCCGAAAGAAATTCCTTTTCCGGTTAAAACGCCTGTAAATTCGTTGCGTAATTTTTTATATTGGCCGAACATATAGCCTACTTCTCTTCCGCCCACACCAATATCTCCGGCTGGAACGTCTGTATCAGCTCCGATATGTCTTTGCAATTCAGTCATAAACGCTTGGCAAAAACGCATGATTTCGTTGTCTGATTTTCCTTTCGGATCAAAATCAGAACCTCCTTTACCTCCGCCCATTGGCAAAGTCGTGAGTGAATTTTTAAACACTTGCTCAAAAGCCAAGAATTTCAAAATACTCAAGTTCACCGTAGGATGAAAACGAATTCCTCCTTTGTAAGGGCCGATAGCTGAATTCATTTGAATTCTGTATCCACGGTTTACCTGAGTGTTTCCGGCATCGTCAATCCAACAAACGCGGAACATAATCACTCTTTCAGGCTCAACCATGCGCTCTAAAAGCATTTTGTTTTGGTATTTTTTATTTTGTTCAATAAACGGAATAACTGTTTCAGCTACTTCCTTAACTGCTTGCATGAACTCCGGCTCATGACCGTTTCTTTGTGCAACCAAGTCGATAAATGCATTGATACTTTGTGACATGATTTGAAGATTATAATCGTTTAATGAAAACGTTTTCGTTATTCGGCGACAAATATACATTTTTATGAATTTGACCCATAAAAAAATTTGATATTCTTATCATACAGGTTCGCAACCAAAACTATTACAAATGCCTTTTTTGTTAAATTTTGATGTGTTACAACCAAAATGCATCAATACTCGTTCAATAAAAAATGTTTTTTTTTATAAGTGAATGATGTTTTTATATATTTGTCGAGAATTGAAATAATCCATATGAAAATGCCCAAATATCTTTTATTGACCTTGCTACTTGCTTTAGGGTTTACCAAGCAGGCTCAGGCTCAGTTTGGTTTTTCGCATGAAATCGGAGCTATTGCAGGCCCTGTGGCTTTTCAGTCAGACTACGGCGAAAGACATGACTACAACACAAATGCCGGAAATACTGGATACGGAATCGGGCTTATTCACTACCTGAATTTTTCTTACAGAGCTGATTGTAATTGTTACAATCCTGAAACTTATTTCAATGATCATTTCAAGCTCAGAAGTGAATTGTCTTTTACCAAGACCAACCTTCGCCACTACGGAGAATGGGTAGATGGCGACAGAAAAAAATTGTTTAATCGTCAACTAAGAGCCATGCGTGGTTCAACGGCTGTTACCAATATCGGAATGCAACTAGAGTACTTCCCCTTTAGTATTCGTGACTTTACTGCTAGTGTTGGTGCCTTTGCTCCTTATGTCAGTTTGGGAGGTCAGTTCAGTTTTTACGACCCAAGTGCTAGTTCAACTCTAGGAAAATTAAATCAACCTTCTACCACCCCTGTTAAATATTACAATGCCACAGAAAATGGCACTGGTACTGTTTGGTCTGTAGTATGGAGTGTTGGAACACGCTACAAATTATCTCCTTCTTCAGATTTATTGGCTGATTTCAGATGGCAATATTACTTTTCTGACTGGGTTGACGGTTTAAATCCAAATCCGAATATTTACAAAGAAAACAAAGCCAATGATTGGCTCGTTTGGTTCAACGTAGGATATATTTATTACATACAGTAATAAGAATTATTATAAAAAAAGCCCGGTTTGTTAACCGGGCTTTTTTTATTGAAGGGCTTGTTTTAAATCTTCTATTAAATCTTCGGCATCTTCTATACCAACGCTCAATCGAACTAAATCATCGGTAATTCCGATTTCTTTTCGTTTGTCTTCCGGAATTGATGCGTGTGTCATTAGTGCAGGATGATTGGCCAATGACTCAACACCACCTAAAGACTCAGCCAAAGTAAATACTTTTAATTTTTCTAAGAAATCTGTTGCGTCTTTCTTAAGGCCAGAAGTAAAAGTAAATGAAACCATTCCGCCAAAACCACTCATTTGTTTTTTGGCTACTTCATGAAACGGATGCGAAGCCAATCCCGGATAATATACTTGTTTTACTTTGGAATGACTGTTCAAGAACGCAACTACTTTTTCACCATTCTCACAATGGCGTTGAACGCGCAGGTGCAAAGTTTTAATTCCGCGCAAGACAAGATAACTGTCCATCGGGCCCAAAGTTCCACCCGTGGCAAATTGTTTGAAGTGCAATTCATCACCCAGTTCTTTGTCTTTAATAATCAAAGCACCTGCAATTACATCGCTGTGTCCTCCTAAATATTTGGTTGCTGAGTGCATCACAATATCCGCCCCTAAGTCTAAAGGTCGTTGCAAATAAGGCGTCGCAAAAGTGTTGTCAACGGCAAAAAGAATGTTGTGTTTTTTTGTAATCTTGGCAATTTCAGCAATATCAGCCAATTTCATCAGCGGATTGGTAGGTGTTTCAACCCAAACCAATTTAGTATTCTGGTTGATGAGCGACTGAAACGTGTCAAAGTCGTTCATATCCACAAAGTGAAATTTGATGCCGCTGTCTTTGTATAAACGCGTAAAAAGTCTGTAGGTACCGCCATACAAATCGTCCATAGCAATGACTTCGTCACCGGCTTTGAACATGCGCAACAAACAATCAGTAGCGGCTAATCCGGAGGAAAAAGCAAGCCCGCGCGCTCCGTTTTCTATAGAGGCCAACGCATCTTCTAAAGCTTGACGCGTAGGATTCGCTGCGCGACTGTATTCATAATCACCCACCGGTTGACCCGGACTGATTTGAGCATAAGTTGAGGTTTGAAAAACCGGCGGCATCACCGCTCCGGTAACCGGTTCATGATGTTGTCCGCCATGTATGGTTTTGGTATTAAATTTCATGAGATTAATTTTTTTGCCAAATTTATCTTTAATTGTTGAATGATGCGTTACCTTTAATAAAAATATAGTCTTGATATGAAAAAGCTTTGGTTGATTTGGATTTTATCGCTCTTTTTTATAGGTTGTCAATCAGAAATAACCTTTGAACCTCAACACTATCAGGCGCAAAGCAAAGACAATTGTCAACCGCATGAAGGTTGTGCTAAATTCAATCTTGACATTGTGGCGGCTACGAACAAGTCAACTGCTGCCGACAGCATCAATAATTCAGTTTTTAAAATGATTCACCGAGCCATGTATGTGGGTGAAAATCCCCAAGAAGCTCGAAACTATTTACAACTAGCCAACAGTTTTGTACAAACCCACAATCAAATCAAAGATGAATTTTTAGAGCGATTCAAAGTACTGCCTCCTTCATGGGAAGCCAACGGAAAATGTCGCCTTCAATGGCAATCAGATAAAATCATCAACCTTGTTTTAGAATATTATACTTTTACCGGAGGAGCCCACGGTTATGGTGCCACAAATTCAATCTTTTTCGATGCTCAAACCGGAAAAAAAATGCCCAACCGACAATTGTTTACAGATACAATTTCAGTCACATCACTTGTTGAAGAACAGTTTAGAAAGCAAAATAAAATAGCTGCAAAAACTTCTTTAATTGAGGCCGGATATTTTATCCCGAATGACCAATTCTTTTTACCAAAAAATATTTATCTGACCCAAAAAGCCGTGGTTTTTCATTACAATCCCTATGAGATCGCTGCTTTTGCTTTTGGCGATATAGAAGTGGTCATTCCCAACGAAAAAATAGAACCCTTTTTGCGGTTTAAATAAACTTGCGAATGCTCATCATAATGCCGGTATGCAATGCTTCATGGTAGTTGTTGAATGAGATGGCATCTTCAACTGAATTCATTGTAAAACCCGACATCGAAGTAAAGCCATTAAAAGTGGTTCCGCTGAATTTTCCTGCCAGATAATCAACTTGGGTTTGCTCAATGGTTTTGAACAAAAGTTCGCGAATTAAGGCCACTTCATCTGCGCTGACTTCCGCCTCTGGCTTGGTGCCTTTTCGGTATTTTTCGACCATTTCGTCTGCAACCATCATCGACAAGCCTGAAAGTCTATACACCAACATTTGCTGTACTACTAAAATATGTCCGATGTTCCAAATGAGGTTGTTTGAAAAACCATCGGGAATTTTGTTGAGTTGTTCTAGGGAATAATTATCCAGAAATGAAAGCAATACGTTTCGGCTGGTGCTGTTGATTTCAAAAGCAGTTTTCATAAAGATATTTTTGCTTAAAAATAAGCATTTTGACGGCAAATGAATTTTCTTTGCAAAAAAGATTTTATGAATACCGTTTACTATCTCAAATCATGCGATACCTGTCAAAAAATCCTCAAATCGTTGCCTGAAAATCACGGTTTAGAATTACATGACATCAAACAAGCACCACTCACTGAAACTGAAGTTGACTTTTTAAAATCGCTGGCCGGAAGCTATGAAGCACTCTTTAGCCGAAAAGCACAATTGTATAAATCGCTCGGGCTTAAAGAGCAAAATCTTACCGAAGCTGATTACCGTAAATATTTACTTGAACACTACACTTTTTTGAGTCGGCCTGTTTTTGTGGTGGACCAGAAAATATTCATCGGCAACCAAGCAGCTACTGTTCTTAAAGTAATTGAAGCACTCCGCTAATGACAGCGCGAAAATGGGCCTTACTGGCCGCCCTGTCGGTTTCTGTGATTTACGGAATGACCTTTACCATTGCCAAAGACGTCATGCCGGTGTATGTTAAACCTTTTGGTTTTATTTTGTTGCGCGTGAGCGGATCAACTTTATTGTTTTGGTTGGTGGCTTTTTTCCGGCCAAAACAAAAAATTGCCCGAGAAGATTACTTCAGAATCATGGCTGCTGCCCTTTTTGGGGTAGCCATCAACATGCTGACTTTTTTTAAAGGATTGAGTTTAACCTCGCCCATATCCGCTGCTGTCATCATGGTCACAACACCTATGATTGTCTTGATTTTGTCGGCACTTTTGATGCGAGAAAAAATGAAACCTATCAAAGTGCTAGGCATATTGCTTGGATTGGCCGGAACTGTTTTGCTGATTGCTTTTGGAAAATCGTATAGCGGTGCACCGAATGCTTCTTTGGGCAATTTATTGGTGTTTATCAATGCCGTTTCGTATGGATTGTATTTGATTATTGTCAAAAATATTATGGCCCGATATGATGCTTTTGTACTCGTAAAATGGATTTACACTTTTGGCTTGTTGATGGTTTTGCCTTTTGGATGGGGAGAATTGCAAGAAATTGGCTGGAATCAAATTCCCACCCATTTGTACTGGAAAATTGGTTTTGTAGTCGTGTTTTCAACTTTTGGCACTTATTTGCTCAACCTGCTTTCGATGCGTGAACTCAAGCCGACTACGGTGGCCGTTTTTATTTACCTACAACCTTTGTTTGCAGCGCTTATTGCCATTGGTTTAGGCAAAGATCATTTGAACTTGATTAAATTAACTGCTGCTGCACTCATTTTTGTTGGCGTTTATTTGGTTACCCAGAAAAATACTCTGAAGCAATCGTCCTGAACTAGTGGTTTTATGTATCTTTGGGTTCTTTTTTATTGAATTTGTATGATACAATCCATGACCGGTTTTGGCAAAGCAACCTTGCAGTTGGCAACCAAAAAAATTACCGTTGAAATCAAATCCCTCAACAGCAAAGGCTTAGATTTAAACACGCGCATGCCTTCTGTTTATCGTGAAATGGAGCTTAATCTGCGCAATCAGATAGCCCAATCTCTTGAACGCGGAAAAATAGATTTTTCATTGTTTGTTGAAATCACCGGCGAGGAAACTTCATCAAAAATAAATGCGCCCATCATCAAAGGATACATTGCTCAAATGCGCGAAATTTTGCCCGAAGCTGATCCGACTGAACTTATGAAAATGGCCGTTCGTATGCCCGATGCGCTCAAAACCGAACGCGATGAGATTGATCCTGAAGAATGGAAGCAGATTCAAACCGTCATTAATCAAGCTTTAAACAACATCAATCAATTCCGAAAAGACGAAGGTGTCACGCTTGAAAAAGAATTTTTGCATCGCATTGCCAATATATTAAACTTGATGAATCAGGCTTTGGCGTTTGATGCTGAGCGTGTTGAAACTATTAAAACTCGTTTGCGTTCTGCTTTGGACGAACTCAAAGAAAACGTAGATGAAAATCGCTTTGAACAAGAACTTATTTTTTATCTCGAAAAATACGACATCACCGAAGAGAAAGTTCGCTTAGAGAGTCATCTGAATTATTTCATAGAAACCCTAGCCGGAAATGAAGCCAATGGTAGAAAACTCGGTTTTATCACGCAAGAAATGGGTCGTGAAATCAATACGATGGGCTCAAAATCAAACCATTCCGAAATGCAAAAGCTCGTGGTCATGATGAAAGACGAACTCGAAAAAATCAAAGAACAAGTGCTCAATGTACTCTAACTGACAAACAACAACATAACTGCAACTTTTGATGAAAAAAGGAAAACTCATTGTTTTTTCGGCGCCTTCAGGCTCTGGCAAAACTACTATTGTTCGGCATTTGTTGGGCATTGCAGAACTAGAATTGGAATTCTCCATTTCGGCCGCTACACGGGCTCCTCGCGGACAAGAAGTAGACGGAAAAGATTATTATTTCATGTCTATTGAAGAGTTTAAAAAACACATCAAAGCCGAAGATTTTATTGAATGGGAAGAAGTATACCGCGACAATTTTTACGGAACACTCAAAAGCGAAGTCGAGCGGATCTGGGCACTGGGTAAAAACGTCATTTTTGACATTGACGTAGCCGGCGGGCTGCGCATCAAACGTAAATTTCCGGAAGAAACCTTGGCTGTATTTGTCAAACCACCCAGTGTAGACGAACTCAAACGCAGACTCAAAGAGCGTTCTACCGAAAGTGAAGATAAAATCAATATGCGTATTGCCAAAGCGCATGTGGAGTTGGCGACTGCTCCGCAATTTGACAAAATCATTAAAAATTATGATTTAGATTTGGCCAAGCAAGAAGCTTATGAGCTTGTAAAAAACTTTATTGCTCAATAATTTTTAAAGAATCATGAAAGTTGGCTTGTATTTCGGAACGTTTAATCCTATTCACGTCGGACATTTAATCATTGCCAACCACATGGCAGAGTATTCAGGCTTGGATCAAATCTGGATGATGGTCACTCCGCACAATCCACACAAGAAAAAAGAAACTTTACTCGATGATTATCTTCGTCTTGATTTAGTGCATTTGGCTTGTGAAGATTACCCGAAAATCAAACCTTCAGACTTTGAATTCAAACTGCCGCAACCCAATTACACGGTGCATACTTTGGCCCATTTGCAAGACAAATATCCTCAGCACGAATTCTCTTTGATTATGGGCGAAGACAATTTGCGTACCTTACACAAATGGAAAAATTACCAGACCATTTTAGAACATCATCTAATTTATGTGTATCCGAGATTGATGAGCCCAGAAACCGAAAATGCGCAGCCAATTCCTGAAATAGCACAACATGCAAACATTCACCGCATAGATGCGCCAGTGGTAGAAATTTCTTCGACAGCTATTCGCGAAGGCGTTAAAAATCGCAAAAACGTTCGACCGCTCTTACCTGAAAAGGTTTGGAAAGAAATAGATAAAAGCCAACTTTATTACTAAGGCTTAACATTCTCTTACCATTTGTGCTCATGCCTTTGACATAACTTTGCGCCAACAAAAAAATCTAGTCATGAATAATTTTGAATTATACAATCCGGTCAATTACATTTTTGGTCAAGGCCAAATTGCGAAACTTTCTGAGCTTACGCCTAAAAACACCAAAATATTATTGGCTTATGGCGGTGGAAGTATTTTTAAAAACGGCGTTTACGAACAAGTAAAGTCAGCACTTTCAGGATATGAAATCGTTGAATTTGGTGGTATTGAACCCAATCCGCGTTATGAAACTTTAATGAAAGCCGTTGAAATCATCCGTGCGCAAAATATAGGTTTTATTTTGGCTGTGGGTGGCGGAAGCGTCATTGACGGAGTGAAATTTATCTCAGCTGCCGTGAATTATTCAGGCGATGCTGCTGATATTCTCAGAAAACGCATCTTGTTTAAAGATGCTGCTGTTTGCGTTCCGTTTGGCACCGTGCTTACCTTGCCGGCAACTGGTTCTGAGATGAATTCCGGTGCTGTGGTAACCATTGAAGCCACACAAGAAAAACTCACATTGGGCGGCAGTGCACTCTTTCCGAAATTCTCTATAGTTGACCCAACCGTAATCGCATCATTACCTAAAAGACAATTGCAAAATGGTGTAGTGGATGCCTTTACGCATGTTATGGAGCAATATCTTACCTATCCGCACGATGCGCTTTTACAAGACAGAATTGCCGAAGGAATTTTAAAAACACTCATTGAAATCGGGCCGGAAGTAGTTGAAAATCCAACCGATTATAAATTAGCCTCGAACTTTGTGTGGTCAGCCACCATGGCGCTCAACGGACTCATTCAAAAAGGTGTTCCTACTGATTGGGCTACCCACATGATTGGTCATGAACTCACCGCTTTGTATGAAATAGATCACGCGCGCACTTTGGCCATTATTGGCCCGAATTTATACCGTGTTATGTTTGATACCAAGAAAGAAAAGCTGACTCAATACGGAAGTCGCGTTTGGAATTTATCTGGAACTACTGAAGAAATAGCCCAAGCTGCGATTGAAAAAACAGTAGCCTTTTTTCACCTCATGGGCATGAAAACCCGAATTTCAGAAAACGCTCAAAACATTGAAAACACCGCTGATTTTATTGTGAAACGCTTTGAAGAACGCGGTTGGTTGGCTATGGGCGAAAGACAAAACATAACCCCCGACAAAGTGCGTGAAATTGTTGAAATGAGTTATTGATTTTCACTAAATAAAAATTTAAAAGGCGTTCAGGAACAGATTCTTGAACGCCTTTTTCAACATTAAAACAAAACGTAACTAACTCGTGCTAAAGTGCTATTTTCAATTTACAGCACTTTCTCATCGAGATAACGCTTCAAAATTAAAACTATTGTATTGAATATCAAAATAATAGAAGGTTAAATTTTAATATGGTTCACTCAAACCGCACAAACGAGTAAAAACCGGTGGGTCAGGGTTTGATTTTTTTGGTTATTTTTGGCAGCAAATCAATAAACTGCTCAGCCTAATTGCTTTGAGCATTTTTATTACAGTGGCTAGAATTTCTAAGCAACTGACTAAACAAAGTGTTCATGACAAAATATCCAAAATTTGCAGTCATTGGCGGAGGCAGTTGGGCCACGGCTATTGCCAAAATGCTGTGTGTCAATTTACCCGAAATATCCTGGTATATGCGCAATGAAGAGGCTATTAACCACCTGAAAACGCAGCACCACAATCCCAACTATTTGAGTTCGGTTGAGTTTAATATTGAAAAACTCAAACTCACGAGTGATATCAATGAGGCCGTTGCCTATGCCGATTACATCATTTTTGCGATTCCGTCGGCGTTTTTAGATCGGGAACTCAGCAAATTGACCCAAAGTATGCAGGACAAAGTTGTTTTCTCAGCCATTAAGGGAATCGTTCCTGAAACCAGTTTGATTGTGGGCGAACATTTTCAAAAAACATATCAAATTCCTTGGGAAAACATTGGTGTGATTACCGGCCCTTGTCATGCCGAAGAAGTAGCACTTGAAAGATTGTCTTATCTGACCATTGCTTGTCAAGATGCTGAGAAAGCCAAAACAGTTGCAACTTGTCTTTCGGGCAATTACATCAAGGCCAAAATTACCGACGATGTTATTGGGACTGAATATTCGGCCATGCTCAAAAATATCTACGCCATTGCCGCCGGAATAGCTCATGGTTTGGGCTACGGTGATAACTTTCAGTCGGTGTTGATGAGCAACGCAATTCGCGAGATGAAAAAGTTCATCCGAAAAGTGCACAAAATGAAGCGCAACATCAACAACTCTGCTTATTTGGGCGATTTGCTCGTAACGGGTTATTCGGTGTTTTCACGCAACCGCATGTTCGGAAACATGATTGGTAAAGGCTATACGGTTCAGAGTGCGATGATGGAAATGAGCATGGTGGCCGAAGGCTATTACGCTGCCAAAAGCGCTTGGGAACTCAACCAACAATACGGAGCTAAAACCCCGATTATTGATGCGGTGCACAGTATTTTGTACGAAGGAAAAGAAGCCAAGAAAGTCTTTAAAAAATTGACCGAAAAGCTCGATTAATTAGCGAACAATAACGCCGTCTTTAAACAAAATAGGCACTTCTTCAAGAGTTTGTTTTCCTAAAGTTCCGGCTTTAAAAGTGTATTTGCGATCGTACAGCGTATTGCCAATAAAATACGTGAGCATAAACTCATTGTTCAGTGCCAAGACACTATTTTCTATCATTTCAATTTTAACGGCTGAAACCGCAGGCATTTCAACCAGTGCGTGGCGCAAAAGCGACGTTTTACGCATCTCGCCATTGAGCGTTCCAAAGGCTTTTGAAACGACCATAATATCGTGCAAATCATGGTCAGAATCGTTGATGAGATATACGTTCCAAACGTGGTCTAAAAAGTCATCGTTCCACTCTTGAATGGCGGCCATGAAAACATTTTCTACTTCGGGAATGTTGATGTCTTTGCGCATATGAATTTATGGATTCAAGATAATTATTCTTACGTATACTGCTGCCCTAGCCCATTTGACCCGAGCACAGCGAACTGGCGCAGCATATTAAGAGGAGAATGTCCAGTGGACATTCGGCCTTCGATTAGTGAATGTTAAGAATCAGTTTCTTTAGTAAGCAAAAAATTTGATTCAAACTTATAGCCCTAGCCCGGATGGAAACGGCATCCTTTTGCGGCGCGCAGCAAAGCAAAAGATAAAGTGTACAGCCGGAAAAAGCTTCTAAAAAATTAAATACTCGACTTGAATTGCTCTAGGAAACGCACGTCATTTTCGTAGAACATGCGGATATCGCCAATTTGATACAACAACATGGCAATGCGCTCTATGCCCATGCCAAAAGCGAATCCGTTGTATTCGTCGGGGTTGATGTTGCAGTTTTTGAGTACGTTGGGATCCACCATGCCGCAACCCATAATTTCAAGCCAGCCGGTTCCTTTGGTGATGCGGTAATCGGTTTCGGTTTTGAGGCCCCAATAAATATCCACCTCAGCGCTTGGCTCGGTAAACGGAAAATAGCTCGGGCGCAGACGAATTTTGCTCTTGCCGAACATTTCTTTGGTGAAATATAAAAGCGTCTGCTTGAGATCGGCAAACGATACGTCTTTGTCTATGTACAAACCTTCTACCTGATGAAAAATACAGTGCGAACGCGACGAAACGGCTTCGTTGCGGAACACACGCCCCGGCGAAATGGTTCTAATGGGCGGCTTATTGGCCTCCATGTAGCGCACTTGCACCGACGAAGTGTGGGTTCTGAGCAAAATATCCGGATGGGTTTGGATAAAAAACGTGTCTTGCATATCGCGCGCCGGATGATATTCAGGCAAATTGAGCGCGGTAAAGTTGTGCCAATCATCTTCAATTTCCGGACCTTCGGAAACATTGAATCCGATGTTGGAAAAAATATCGATGATTTGGTTTTTGACCAGAGATATCGGGTGACGCGAGCCAATGGTAAACGGTTCGCCCGGACGGGTTAAATCGCCATACATACCGCGTGCTTCTTGTTGGCTTTCAAACGATTCTTGCAGCGTTTTTACTTTTTCTTCGGCCGATGTTTTGAGTAAATTGATGACTTGACCGAATTCTTTTTTTTGTTCGTTGGGAACGTTTTTAAATTCGGCGAAAAAATCTTTGAGCAAGCCTTTGCTTCCTAAATACTTAATGCGGAAAGCTTCTAAATCAGCTGCGTTTTGTGTGGTAAACGCCTGAACTTGGGCAATGTGTTCTTTGATTTGATCTATCATAATTTGCTTGTAATTTGAGTCTGCAAATGTATTAAAAATGCCCGTAAAGAGCCAAGTTGCAGAAAGTTTTTTGCTGCTGATTAATCAATGTAAGCGCGTTCTAAAAAATACTGCACAATGGCCTCTTTCATGAGCACCGCTTGTTCACCGGCTTTGAGCGGCGGCAATTCGGCTTTGACTTTATAATGCGGCCAACCTTCGCGGTCGATGTAGTCAAATTCGTAATAACCATAAGGTTCGAGCAAACGACAAATGGCAATATGCATCAAATTGACTTTCTCGTCTTTTTTAAAAGTGCGGTGTAATTGTCCGAGTTCTTGAATACCTATGAGGTAAATAATAGCATCTAAATCAAGTGTTTCGCCCGGTGCAAATTGATTGGATAATTGAACTACGACGCGATCCCAGCGTTCTTTGAGTTGTGTGTCTCTGGACATTTATCGGTATTCTATAGTGGTGTCTGAAATAAGGATGTTGTTTTCTGAAAAACGCTTGATGCGAACAGGATAATTTTGAGTATTATATTCAAGTTGGTAGGTTTGAATTGTTGGATTATCTTGATTACCTTGCTGATAATACGAGCGTGTGATTGGATTATTATTACTCAAACCATTAAATCCTTCTGTTTGAAATATCAATCGAAAATATTTATTCATCCCGCGAGTTGGGTTCATTTTATTGTCATAGGTGTAGTTCAAAATAGTAGTAGAATTTCCAAATCCAAAATCTGTACTTGTCTCTTGAGTTACATTTCCATTTTGATACGTGTAACTTGTAGTTTTAACCATTTCTTCTGTTCCTAGTGCAGAATTCAAATAAAACTGGTTTTGTGTTTCTAGATTTCCATTAGAATCATAGTAAAACTCTGTTCTTTCATACAAATTACTCGATGAAAAAAGAAAATTTCCATTGTAAGAAAAGCTACTTTGACCTGAATTATTTCCGTTTCTTTGAGAAATTATTTGACTTATTTTATTTCCGTTGTATACAATCTGTGTGTCGTAATATGAGTTCTCGTCTTGCCCATGAGTTCCAATGAGTTTATTGCCGCTGTATATAAAATCGGTCACTGAAGTATCAAAACTCATTGACGTATCATAGGTAACTTGGGTTATCTTTTTTAATTGTAAGCCTCTTGAAACAGGTTCTGATAAAAAAGGTCGACTGGCTGTATGGTTCATTTTGTCTTCCTCGGAACAAGAGACAAGAAAAATTGAAAACAGCATAAAAACAAAACATCTGAATCTTTTTTGTTGTGTCATTTTAATACTTTTGAGCAAAAATACTGTTTTTATGAACTTAGTAGACATCTTTCTTGGCTTTGCTCTTTTACTGGCCATTTTTAACGGATGGCGCCGCGGTTTTTTACTCGAAATGCTCTCAATGGTAATTATTTTATTGGGTATTTGGGCGGCTATGGAATTCTCAACCGTAGCTGAATCGGCACTCAAAATTCGCGTTTCGTGGACGGTAGAAAAAAGACAACTCGTGGCTTTTGTCATCACTTTTGCAGTGGTGGTTTTGGGCGTTTCTTTGTTGGGTAAAGTGCTTACTAAGGCCATCAACAAAACACCCATTGGCCTAGTGAATTGTATGCTCGGAAGCATGGTTGCTGTACTCAAGGCCATCTTGATGACCGGTGTTGTTTTGACCGTTTTACAACTAGATTTTGCGCATAAAATAGTCTCGAAAGAAGAGATCAAAAAATCTGTGCTTGCTGGGCCAATTTTGGGTTTTTCAAAGGCGCTTTATCCATCAGTAAGTGACTGGTTAACCCATCTTGAGCCCCATGAATTGAAACCCAAAAAAGAAGACTAAGGTTTTACTTCTTTGATGGATGAACTCAGAATCCAGCCTTCTGATCCGTCGAGCAACTCAACTTTTTTCCAATCGTCCAGCACCTCAAGCACCATGACTTTGGTTCCTTCGTGCAAAACAACCACATCAGACCCGGCGGCACGCGGTTCGCTTTTTACCTCGGCACTTTCAGCAAAAACAATGGCCGGTCGTTCGTTTTGCGCATGACTTTTTTCAAATAGTGCCGATAATATGCTTAGTATAATCAAGAAAACCAAAACGAACATTCCTATAAAAAAAATGCGCTTGTATAGGGTTAAACTCGAGAAGTAATATCCGATAAAAAACAACAAAAATATAGTCGAAAAACCAACAGCCGTCCATGCCCAGCCGTCATAAGAAAACATCGCGGTAAAATCGCGGAGCAGTTTTGAAAATCCCACTTTGGGCACTTCTTTGATTTCATCGATGGTCATTTTTTGGGCAAAATGCAGGTTGTTTAAAATTTCGGCATCGCCCGGGCGCAAAACCAAAGCTTTTTCGTAATTGTAAATGGCCGGCGCAACTTTGTTGAGTTTGTAATAGCAATTGGCCAAATTAAAATATACCTCTGCAGATTCTTGATGACCATTCAAAACGCTTTGATAGGCCTCTGCGGCCGCTTGGTATTGGCCTTTTTGGTAGAGTTTGTTGCCGTTTTCAAAATTGTTTTGTGCCCAAAAAACGGGAGCCACCAAAATGAGTAATAATGCTGCTTTTTTCATGGCTTATGAAATCTGTTTTTCTAAATCTGAAATTAGGGTAACTGCTCGATCATAATCTTGCTGAATAGCAGCGGCTGACGAGGGTGCATAACGAGCCATCTCACAGTTTTCAATGAGTGCAATTAAAGATGCGGTTGTATCAGGCTGAACATTCTTAGACGCCATGAGCGCGCGTATATTGTCTTTGCTCATCTCTGAGGTTTCCATATGCAACTTGGCCTTCATAAAATTGTGCAAGGCTTTTTCAAGCGCAATGTAAAATGGCTCTTTTTGACCCAATTGTTTCTGGGCTTCTGACAGGAATTGTTTGGCCAATTTGTTCGATTGACGGATTCTGTTTCCGGCCACATCGGCATCAATGGCTTCTTTTTTCTTTTTCAGTAATACTATAATGGGAATGACCAGCAGCGGTAAAAAGAGTAAAATATAAAACAAGGAAGAACCCAGAAAATCTGAACGCCCCATTTTGTTGAGCTGCGTTTTAAGTTTGATAAAACCAAACTGTTGGTTTGCGCTCACCTGAACTTTGTTTGTACTTGGTGCACCCAAATCAGCTTGTGCCAACCCTTGACCGCCCGGCCCGTCGAGCACATTGATCATGATTTCAGGCGAAGTGATGGTTTTGTATCGTCCGGTGGCCAAATCAAAGTAACTGAAGGACATTGGTTTGATGGGGTATTTGCCTTTGAATTGCGGAATAATCGTGTATGTATCAGATATACTTCCGTTCATACCTGAAAGCGGTGTTTGCACATTTTCTTTGTGCGACGGATCGTACATTTCAAGCGAATTTGGCACCACCGGTTTTGGAAGCGAGAATAATTTGAGATTTCCGGTGCCCGAAACGACTACTTTTAAATCCAATGATTCGCCGTTTTTAAGTGTGGTTTTTGACGGAGTGACCGAGAAGTTAAACTTGCCGACAGCCCCAGAAAAATCGGCAGGTTTGCCTGCTTCTGGCAAAGGTTTTACATTGATGGTTTTGCTTCCTGCCGATACGCGCTTGTTGTCATTGATGATTTGTACTTGCCCAAAAATATTGCGGCGATTGGTCGGTAATTGAACGTCGATATCCAGTGAGAGCGGCTCAATTTCAAGCTTGCCTGATTTCTGCGGATACAAAACGGTTTTTCTGAGCACTACGCAACGATATCGCTCACCGTTGTAGCGGCCTTCTTCGGCCACCAATTGTTTGATGTCAATGTTTTGGCTCCAAAAATCGTTGTATTTAGGTTTGTTGAGTTCGCGCCAGTTGGTAATGCCAATGTTGTAGCTAAAGTAAAGTTTGTACACTACGGTAATCGGCTCGTTGATGTACGGATTTCCTTTGGTGATTTCGGCCACCAAATGCAAGGCATCGTCTGAGGAAATCTGCGGTTCATCGTTCGGGTCGCGCGGTTGCGGAACAGCAGCCGTTACGTTGATTTTAATGGGATTGGTTTTGTATATCTGTCCGTTGATTTCAACCGTGGCTTGTTTGATGGTCAACGTTCCTTTTTGCATCGGCAACAAAAAATACGAATACGATTTGTTGAACGAACTGCGGCCGTTGATCCAGGATTGACTCACTTGCTGACTCGGCCCGGCTACAATGCGGAAACCTTCAAATGAAGGTGGATTAAAATTATCGCCGTCGGCATTCATCGAGAAATCAATACGCAAACGTTCATTGAGCCCCAAAGAGGTTTTGCTGACCTTGGCTTCAAACTGAACTTGCGCCCAAAGTGAGTTAACAGCAATCAAAAAAAGGACTAAAATCTTCTTCATTTTTACCAATCTTTTTCGGTTTGTACCGGTCTTCCTTTGACTTTTTTAGCGTTGACTTTATCTTGAATTTTCTTTTCTTCGTTGTTTACGGCATCCAGCAAATTCTGCAATCTTTCTTTTGAAATTCCGCCCGGTTTTGGTTTAGGCTCATTGGGTTGGTCTTGATCTCCCTGATTGTCTTTTTTATCTTGATTGCCGTCTTTTTGATCTTTATTCTGATCTTGCTTTTGATCGTCCTTCTTGTCTTGATCTTGCTTTTTCTGATCTTTTTTGTTGTCTTTTTTGTTGTCCTTCTTATCGTCTTTTTTGTCTTGCTTGGGCGGATGGTCTTTGAGCATTTTCTTGGCCAAGGCAAAATTGTAACGCGTTTGTTCATCTGAGGGATTATTGCGCAAAGCGTTTTTATAAGCCTCTACAGCACCCGAATAATCTTTTTCTTGCATCAAGCTGTTGCCTAAATTGTGGTACGCTTGATGTTTTTGTTCTTTGGTTTGCGCACTTTTGATGGCTTTAGCAAACGAATATTTGGCCTCAGCCGGTTGATTTTGACGATAAATCGAATTGCCTAAATTGTATGCCGCGAGCGCACTTCCTTGATTTTTTGCCAAAGATTGACGATATTCTGACTCCGCCGAGCTAAAGCTTTTATCAGAAAAATCTTCGTTCCCTTGGGCTAAATGTTTGTCTTTTTTTTGAGCAAAACCGGCCAAAGAAAGAAAAAATAAACCATATATAAATAATTGCTTCATCATTCTTTTTCGTTAAACAGGTTCAACTTCTGTATCCACTGGGTTCTGCGCTCGAGCAAGAAAATATCGCAAAACAAAAGCAAAAAGGCAAAACCCAAAAACCATTGAAACTGCGATTGAAAATCAGCCATTTCGGTAGATTCGAATTCAGTTTTTTCTATATTCTCTAAAGCTTTTTTGACATAGTCCAGCACCGCTTTTGTATTGCTGCCATTGATGTATCCGCCTTTGGTTTCTTTGGCTATTTCACGCAAACTCTGCTCATTGAGTTTGGTGATGACCACCTCGTTGTTTTGGTCGCGTTTAAAACTTTGCACTACGCCGTTTTGCTTGAGCGGAATAGGTCCGCCTTTAGGAGTTCCCACACCAATAGTAATGATTTTCATTCCAATTTTATTGGCTTCGGCAGCCGCTTCAGCCGTGCCTTCTGAGTGATCTTCGCCATCTGAAATCAGAATAAGCAATTTGCTGGTTTTATGGTTTTTGTCAAAATACGAAGCAGAGAGTTTGATGGCGTCTTCCAGTGAGGTTCCTTGTGAGGAAACGATTGAAGTATTCATGCTCTGCAAAAACATTTTGGATACCGCGTAATCTGTTGTAATGGGCAAGACCGGAAATGCGCTTCCGGCATAAGCCACAATTCCGATGCGGTCATTGGCCAATTGGTTGATGATTTGCGAAACGAGTTGTTTGCTTTTTTCAAGTCTGTTGGGCGCAACGTCTTCTGCAAGCATACTTTTTGAAACATCCATCGCAAAAACAATGTCAATGCCTTCGCGTTTGACTTTCTCCATTTTGGTGCCGATTTTCGGATTGACCAAGCCCATAATCAAACCGCACAATGCCAAAAGTAAAAATGCAAATTTGAGCGATGGCTTAAACACCGAACGCTCCGGACTGAGTTTTTTGACCAATTCCCAGTCGCCAAATTCGCGTTGCTTTTTGCGTTTCCACCAAAGTTGGTATAAGAACACCAGCAACAATACCGGCAAAATGCCCAGCCAATACAGATATTTTGATTCGTCTAATTCGTACATGGCTATATAAAACTTCTAAAAAGGGTTTGTCTTAAACCAAACTCAATCAACAACAACAAACCGGCAGCGCAAATCCACGGGCGGTACTTTTCGTCGTAGTCGTAAAAACGGAGCTCTTGAATTTCAGTGGTTTCTAGTTTATTGATTTCGTCGTAAATCTGTTTGAGTTTGTTGTTGCTCGTGGCGCGAAAATATTTACCTCCGGTTTTTCGGGCAATGCTTTGCATGAGTTTTTCGTCTATTTCTACTTGCATCATTCTGAATAAAAACTGTCCGTTGGGCGCAATGGCATAAGGAAATTCTGCCATCCCGTTGGTGCCAATGCCAATGGTGTATACTTTGATACCGTATTGCTGAGCAATGTCAGAAGCGGTTTCAGGTTCAATAAATCCGGCGTTGTTCACCCCGTCGGTAAGCAAAATAATCACTTTGCTTTTGGCTTTGCTGTCTTTCAGCCGGTTCACAGCGGTGGTAAGCCCCATCCCGATTCCGGTTCCGTCTTGTAAGGTATTGTCGTATTTGATGCTGCTGATGGCGTCGAGTACAATGGCTTTATCGCTGGTCACCGGGGTTTTGGTATAGGCTTCTGCGGCATAAACCACTAATCCTATGCGGTCATTCGGGCGTTTTTCGACAAAATCAGCTGCTACTCGTTTGAGCGCTTCCATGCGGTTGGGCTTCAAATCTTTGGCCAACATACTGCCCGAAACATCAACTGCAATCACAATATCAACCCCTTTGGTGGTTTTGGTTTTGTTGCTTACGTCAACTGTTCTTGGGCGGGCCATTGCTACGATTATGGCGCTCAAGGCCAACAATCGCAAAACAAATAATATCGGTTGTAATTTAGCCAAAACAGAGCCTTTGCCGAAAGCTTGGAGCGAACTGATTTTAAGCGTAGCCGATTGCTGTTTTCGCTTCCAGAGGTACCAAACTATGGCAAAAGGCAAAAGCAAAAACAACCAGAAAAACTGCGGATTTAAAAAGGTTACTTCTTTCATGGCTTTGTGGCTTTTCTGAGTTCAACAGAATTTAAAATGCGCTCACTCATTTCTCCGGCGTATTGATCTCCTTCTTCATAGACCATCGTAATTTGTTGCAAGCCACCTTCTTGATTGAAAAGCAAGACTTCATAATAAAATTTGCTACTACTCTTGGTGATTTTATCAATCATTGAGAAAGTTCCATATGAACGCATCCCTTTGAGACCTTCTTTGGTAGCAAACTCTTCTTGCTTGACAATCATATTCTGAGCCCCCATGGCTTGGTAATACTGCATACAGTTCTCACTGGCCTTAGATAAGTCAATTTCTACAGATTGTTTGAGCTTGGTCGTTGATACCATGACCATGAATTTTGCATTCAAACTCCCAAACATAAAACTCTGCATTTCTTTGATGAGCGCCATGCCCTCCGGCGGTAGCGTTTTGCTTAAGTCTACCCGTGTAAGCACATGAGGCGTACTGATATTGACTCCCGGATTTCCGTATTCGCTGGTAATCCATTCGCCCTCAAGCAGTTCTTTGGAGTTGTTGCCCAAAATGGTGTCTTTCACATACGTAAATCCTTTTACGAGTACAGCTCCGGTAAAGGCTGCAATCAAAAATGATCCAACAAAAACAGACACCAACACGATTCGCTTCTTTCTGTTCTTGCGCAATTGTTGTTTGATTTGCTCTTGACGCTGCATTTCGTTGAGCAGCGATTCTTCTTCAACCACCTCAACGGCCGGAATGGACTGATCAAGGGTTACAATGGTTTTTTCAATTTTTTTTCGATCTTCGGCAATCTCAAAATCAAGCGGCTTTGATTTGGCAAACTTGACCAAATCGGCCTGTTGCAATACCCGTTGCAGATTCTCAACCGTTTCAGGCGTCAAGGTCATTTTCTTTTTGACCGATGCGCGTTGCAAAGCTTCAATGAGCTCAGCTGTGGTACTTTCCATGGCCGGAATTTCAATGGCTTCTTCAATGTAATTTCGGGCAATGTTGGTCAGCTCACTGTAATATTCTTTGATTTCGCCTTTTTGCCAAAGCTGTTTCTGCTCTAAAGTATTGAGCAATTGGGTGGCTTTTTCAATCGGAGTTTTATAGACTTCTTCTTCAATTTTTTGCTTCTGACGGTTTTTGATAAATCTGTAGAAAAACCAGGTCAAACCCACTAGAATTGCCAAAGCAATGAGCCACTTCCAAATCCAAGAATAATCAGATGGGGCTGCCGCAATGGGTTTGATGTCATACATTTTCTGACGCAGAGTATCTACCTGAACACTGTTGACCTCAACGCGCAGACTATCTGAATAAAAAGGCTTGTTGTTGATGAGGACTTTGATACTGGGTATTTTATATTGACCGCTGTCAAATTGAGTCAATCCATATTTTTTAATAAGTTCGCGACGACTCCCTTGAGCAACGGTATCAATTTTATAGGAATTAATCACTTCAAGAGCTCCGAGCGTTTTAAGTTTCGGAAAAACAACTCTGGCCGAGGTATCAACCGTAGTTTTAAGTGTGAGTTTAAATTCGGCACCAATTTTATTTTTGGTTTTGTCTAGACTGGTAGACAATTGTTTTTGCTGCGCCGTCAAGCTCAAGCCACAGAACAGTATTCCCAGAATCAATAGTTTACTTCTCATGTGTTTGAAACAATTATCTCGATTTAAAATAGCCCAACAATTTGGTTACATAACTTTCATCAACCCGTGTGTCAACCACACCAGAGCCCGATTTTGAAAACGTTTCTTTGAAATACTGAAGCTGCTCGCGATAGTGTTTTTCGTAAGCAGTACGAACCGAAGCTGCGGCCGTATTGACCCAAGCTACCGTTCCGGTTTCAGCATCTTGCATAGGCACCATGCCAATGTTGGGCATTTTTTCTTCGCGGATGTCATAGACACGAATACCTGTAATATCGTGTTTTTTTGAAGCAATCTTCAGCGTTTGCTCATAATCAGAAGTCATAAAATCAGACAGCACAAAAACAATCGCTTTCTTTTTTTGAGTACTCGACAAAAATCGGAGCGCCTGGGCCAAATCAGTTTTGGAGCTTTTGGGTTTGAATTCAATGAGTTCGCGAATAATGCGCAATACATGCGAACGCCCTTTTTGCGGCGGAATGTATAACTCAATTTGATCGGTAAACAAAATGAGCCCAATTTTATCATTATTCTGAGTAGCTGAAAAAGCCAAAGTCGCGGCAATTTCAGTAATAATATCTTTTTTAAACTCGGCTTTGGTTCCGAAGTGCTCTGAACCGCTTATATCTACCATCAGCATCATGGTGAGTTCGCGTTCTTCTTCAAAAACTTTTACATAAGGTTCATTGTAACGGGCCGTAACGTTCCAATCAATGGCGCGAATGTCATCGCCGTATTGATACTGACGCACTTCTGAAAAAGTCATTCCGCGGCCTTTAAAAGACGTATGATATTCACCCGAAAAGATGTGATCGCTCAATCTTCGGGTTTTGATTTCTATTTTGCGGACTTTTTTGAGTAAGTCTTTGGTTTCCATTTTTTTCAGTTGGCGGTTAACTGTTGGTCGTTTTCAGTGGTTGACTGAGAACCGTTAACTGATTCTAAGGCACTTCAACTTCATTGACGATTTTGTTGATGATATCTACCGAGGTGATGTTTTCGGCTTCGGCTTCATAGGTTACGCCAATTCTGTGACGCAACACATCATGCACCACCGCACGCACATCTTCAGGAATAACATAACCGCGACGTTTGATAAACGCATAACATTTGGCAGCTGTGGCCAAGTTGATGCTTCCGCGCGGAGAGGCTCCGTAACTAATAAGGTGTTTAATGCTGTCTAGCTTATATTTTTCAGGCTGACGCGTTGCGAAAATAATGTCGAGGATGTATTTTTCTATTTTCTCATCCATATAGACTTCGCGAACGGTTTGTTGTGCTCTGATGATTTGTTCAACTGAAACCACCGGCATTACTTTTTCTCCTCCGCCATTTAAGTTTTGACGAATCACCAAACGCTCTTCTTCCATTTTGGGGTAGTCAATCACGGTTTTGAGCATGAAACGGTCTACTTGCGCTTCTGGTAGCGGATACGTCCCTTCTTGCTCAATCGGGTTTTGCGTAGCCAACACCAAAAACGGTTGATCAAGTTTAAAAGTGGTATCGCCAATGGTGACTTGTTTTTCTTGCATGGCCTCGAGCAAAGCCGATTGTACTTTGGCTGGCGCTCGGTTGATTTCATCGGCCAATACAAAATTGGCGAAAATTGGACCTTTTTTGATGGAGAATTCGTTTTGTTTGATGTTGTAAATCATGGTTCCCACCACGTCTGCCGGTAATAAATCAGGGGTAAATTGGATGCGGCTAAACGAACCGTGAACGGCCTTTGAAAGTGTATTGATGGCGAGGGTTTTGGCCAATCCGGGAACACCTTCTAACAGAATGTGTCCTTGCCCCAACAATCCGATGAGCAAACGCTCGACCATGTGTTTTTGTCCGACAATAACTTTGTTCATTTCCATGGAAAGCAAGTCAATAAAGGCGCTTTCTCTTTCTATTTTTTCATTAATCGCACGAATGTCTAGCGTTGCCGTTGTTTCTTCCATTTTTATAGTTATTAATGGTGATGAGGTACTGTTAAAATTGACGGTGCAAATTGAATTTTTTTTCAGAAGCTAGATGTTAAAGAATGGTTAAAACTTCCCGCATTCGTTGAATTTTAAGGATGATTTGTGATAGCATTTTTATATTTTTAAGAACTTTAAAATCGTAACTTCAAAGCGCCTTTTAAGCTTGTAGATAAAAAACTGATGACTCATAAAAATCCATTTTCTAAGATCATTGCCGGCACCATGACTTGGGGTGTCTGGGGAAAAAATTTAGCTACCTCTGAAATGTCTTCAATCATGCATGTTTGTCTTGATGCAGGCATTACTTCTTTTGACCACGCCGATATTTATGGCGGATATACCACCGAAGCCGCTTTTGGCAAAGCTTTTACCGAATCTGGAATTATGCGCGAAACCGTTCAGTTGATATCAAAATGCGGTATACAATACATGGCCGAAAGCAGAAACAACAAAATCAAACATTACAATTATTCGGCTGAATACATAGTTTGGTCTGCAGAACAGTCGCTCAAAAACCTACAAACCGATTATTTAGATTTATTGCTTTTGCATCGACCCAGCCCATTGATGCGCGTCGAAGAAATTGCATTTGCTGTTGAAAAACTCAAATCAGAAGGTAAAATTCTATCGTTTGGTGTTTCAAATTTTACACCAACACAAACCGATTTAATCAGAAAAGAAGTTGCTGTTGCCTACAACCAAATCCAATTTTCAGCCACGCATTTAGAGCCTATGCTTGACGGTAGTTTAGATCATATGCAACTGAACAACATTACCCCAATGGCTTGGAGTCCGCTTGGAACAACCTTTAAAGGTGAAGATGAAAAATCAGTACGCGTGAGAAAAATAGCCGAATCATTCGCCGAGAAATACAATACAACTTCTGACCTTATTTTACTGGCTTGGCTGATGCAGCATCCGTCGGGAATTATCCCCGTTTGCGGCACCACAGATCCCGGTCGAATTAAAAGTTTAAATTCCGCAGCAGCCCTCACGCTTGAACTTGAAGATTGGTTTGCTATTTGGGTAGAAAGCACCGGCCATAAAGTTCCATAAAATTTCTGCAAATGATTAATAAGCGGCTTTTGATTAAAAATTTGTTGGCTCATCATGATGAGAACAGTTTTTATGACAAAAAGCGTCAGCTGAATTTACATTCGCGCGAGGGCAAAGCTAAGTTTCTCAAGCATATTTGTGGGTTGTCTAATTCCAACCCGAGCAACAATTCATACATTGTGGTGGGCGTTGAAGACCAAGACAACGAAATTGTGGGCGATGATTTCTTTGATGACAGTCGAATTCAGAATTTGGTCAATGCTTTTTTAGAAAATCCACCGACGATTCAATATGAAAATGTTCCTTTTCCGAGTTTACCCAAAGACAAAGTAATCGGGTTGGTAACCATTAAACCCAACAGCAAGGTTTCTTGTTTTAAAAAAGGGATTCATACCATTGTGCCCAACAGCGTTTTTATGCGCATTGGCAGTAACACCATTCCGATGGAAGGTCCTTTTGAAAGGAATCACCAAAACACTGAAACGGTTATTGGCATTGAAAACAATTCGCGCAACAGTATTGGCCTGACCTTAGATGGTGTGATTGACTTTATGAATTATCGGCACAAAGATTTGAATTCAAAATACCGTGTTTTCAAGGAATTTTTTGTGATTTGCTGGGCTGGTATTCCCAAACGCATCAGAGAAAAAACATTGCTCTCTAGAGTAGATATCGAACTGATTAATGAGCAGATTAAACTGTTTTATTCTGCACTGGATGAAGTTACCATTGAATTTGACGAGGACAGTTTTACCATTACCGAATATGTTCCGTTGGGGCTAAACGACAGAACCAGCTATTATCCGCTAGAACAACAAACGATTCATTTTTATGAAAATGGATACTACAAAATTGATCGGAGATTTTTGTTTGAACCCCCGCAATACAACCGAAAAATGTTATATCATATTTACAATTCGACTTTGGCTTTGCTTGAAAAATTGTCAAAGAAAATTCCGATCAACAATCGCGAAGCGCGCGATTTAGAACATTTACCGGCAACCATGATGATTTGCTATTTGAACGGTTTTGATGAAGCCAAACAAAAACTTATTGATGCTAAGTTGTTGCTCAAACCTTATCCGAGTGTCTATTTGTCATTTAAAGAAGCGCTCCGAGTGATGAGAAAAATGAAATATGATGTTCAATAAGCTTATTTTTTGACAATTATTTTCTGAACACAAAGTTTGCTTTCTTTTTCAGAGACCACTATATAAAAACCCGGCGCTAATTCTTTTAAAACATTATAAAACCTGGATTTTGACGACTTTAAAATCAATTTATTTGACATATCAAAAACGCTGATTTGAGTTATTTCGCTAAGATCAAAACAATTCAGATTTGTATTTGAGATAAAACCTTGATTTTTGAGACTGACCGAATCAATCATCGGAAAAAACAAAAAGCCGCTCAAGCTATCTTGCAGTTGTTCTTCTGAAAAAACAACATAGTAAACTTTAACGGTCAGTTTGTATGAATTGGTTAAATTTTCATTAAAGTAGAGTTCAAAATTATTGTTTAGATAAGCGATTTTAGAACCAAAACCCGGCATGAATAAAACCTCCAGAAGTACCTCAGAACCGTGAATTGAATATTGCCAATTTTGATAATAATAAAGCTCATCTGCCTCAGTATAAAGACGCACAAGAAGTCTATTGGTATCTGTTTGGGTTACATGTACCTCATGAATGTTGAGTGCTGTCATCCTGAATGAATACAGCAACATGATCAATATGATTATTTTTTGAGGATTCATCAGTCAAATTCATTTATGCCATAGAGTATTTCTTTCATCTTACTTCCGTTGATTTCAACCGGCTTGTAAGCCATATTAAACTTTTCTATAGCCAAGTTAATATCTGCTTTAAGTTTTTTATATTCAAGAGGTAATTTGGTTTCACAGGCTTTTTCATTTTCGTAACTGTTTAAAATCACATTAAACTTTTCGTAGAATTTTCCTCCTTGATCAATAAAATTATTATACTGAGCAATGAATTGAAGCAGTCGGTCAATGGGAAAATCAATGTTTATCTGCATTTTAAATTGAGTACTTCCTATGGTAGTTTTCATTTTTTTAAGATATTCTTCCATTTTTTGGGTTAGATTTTCCCAATCGTCATTGGTTCGACAACTCTCCAAGCTTGATACATAAGCAATCGGCTTGGTATAATCTTTAAACAGAGTTTCAATATCTTGTTTAATTTTCTGGTTGTTGTTTTGCAAAAAGGCTGTTTCAAAATAAATAGTGTTCAAGTCTTTTTGCATGCGCAAGCTAAAATCAAGAATACATTCAACCTTAGACAATTCGGCTTCTCGTTCATCTTTTGACAAAGTTGACACTACTAAATTTGAAAAAGTTTGCATGACCGAAGCAATCATGTTGGTGCCCAAGAGTGAAGTAAGCTCAAATCCGCCTTTTTTGTCTTTTTTAGAGGCTATTAATTCTCTGAGTTTATTGTATTCAGGATATTGATTCGGATTGGCCATTTTGCTGATTTCGTTAAACGTTCTAACGGATGCAAAATGATGGTCAAGACTCAGTACCTTTTCATAAAGAATTTTAATGATCTGAAGCCCTTTTAAATAGCGAACCTTAGCCACTTCGGCATTATTTTCTTTCTGAAGTTGTTCAATCGATTCTTTGATCTGGTCTTTTTGAATGAGCAAATTAACTTTCTCATGGTCATCTGAAAGACCAATCAATTGACAATTTACCTGTGACAAAATGATTTCTTGTGCTTTTATTTGACGGCTAAATGTTGAGTTGATTGTTCTAATTTGCTGTGTTAACTCTACCAGAATATCTTCAGGAGAAACATCATCGTCAAATTTAAAGGCATATGTGTTGAGCGCCATCCAGAAACATAGCGCTGTGAAAAGGGCTCTTTTTTTCATAACTCCGGTTCTTAAATGGCCAATACATCATATTGCGGGTTTTATTTCTGAGCAGAAATAACATCAAGTGTAAGCGTGCTCCAATCTTCGGTTTTGTTGAGCAAATCCATCATTTGACAAATATTTTCAGGAAGAACCTTGTGTCTGTTTACGCTCGTGATTTGATCTCCTAACTGATAACGCGTTTGAGATTTTTCTTTGACGGCAACGACCAACTTTTCGTCTTGAACTTTTGCATAATAAGAAACCTTTCTACTGAATGTGCTTTCTATTTTACTTTGGTTTCGCTTAACATAAACTTTGTTGTTGTTATAATCAATGAGCCAGTCAAACCCTTTGATAAAATCAATGCCGATGTTTTGCGCTTTGATCGTTGTAGAAACATTAAGCTTTGTATTGATTAACTCGCCGCCAAAAAAAACCGGCATTTTACTGTAAACCTCTTCGGATCCATTAGTAAATGATGAAATTGTTTGAAAAAGAGAGCCTACATATTCAACTTTATCGGTGTTTTTAAAAGATAGTTCTTCAGTATAAGGCATCACAATGCTACCTGAATATCCTGTATCCATTTTAAAAGGAAACTCATGCCCTTCAATGTTGAGCCAAACAAATATTTGGTTCTTTTTACAGGATGATTTCACCAATTTATAATCATATTGACGAACAAGATTCGAAAATTGTTTTGGATTAATATTGCAAACCTGCTTGTTTGTAAAATCAAGTTGTAGAAGAAATTCTTCATTAAAAAACACATCCAAACCTAAAATCCCAGTATAGTTTCTTTTGACAGGACTGCAAGGTGCAGAAGGCAAATTTATATATGCCAATGCTTTTTTCTCACTCTCAAATAATTCTGACCTTAATTTAGTCGTGAAAAATCTGTTTTTTATTTTCTTTCTGTCGGCTCCTTTTGCAGAACCTAGAAAACCAAACTCCTTATTCTTAAAATCAGTTACTACTGTTGAGTCAATTAAAACAGAAAGCCCAGAGCCTGTATCCAACATGAATTTTGTCTTAACGCTGTCAACCTCAACATCCAGAAGTATGCTTTTGTAATCAAAATTAGCGTTTGCACAACCTTCATTTTCTTTGATTTTTTGACTACTTAGCTGTCTAACAGCTGTACATGAATGAAGCAGAAAAAAAAACACTATTAATCTAATCGAATTCATTTGAGTTTGATTAATAAGGGCTACAAAATATAATGTAGCCCTTAGTTATTTTATTATGGAAGATCAATTGGTGGAGCTTCAACAGGAACTTCACCAAACGTATCGTCTAACCAATCAAAAAACTTCCGGATTGCATTAAGCCAACCTATTCTGGTTTGGATAGATGGATTTCCAAAATCTTTTTGGTATTGTCTCAAAGAATTCACCGTACTGGAAAACTCAGATCCTTTAATCTTATCATACACCATATCGGCGGTGAGCTTTTGGGTATGAAACTTGAAAATTGTTTGCATGTAAGGACTCAGTATAGAAATCAACTTTTTGTCTGTAATTCCCGAAAGTCCTTTACTAACAAAGTCAGCACTTGACATGCCTTCTTTATAATAATCTTTTGATTCTAAAAAGGTTATTACTGCGTGATACTTAGCGACCAACACAACAGAAGTCGCAATTTTGTTTTCTGGCTTTACGGTTTGTGCAATTGAAAAACCGTGAACTGTTAGCGCGGCAATCAAACCTAAAATTAATTTTTTCATGGCTTATAAAATTTTGAATTAAACTTATCTCTGCCGGCTTCTGCGCCAACATTGAAGTAAAATTAGTTCATTTAAAATCAATCTATTTACAGATTTTCTGCCTTAGATGTTAAGTGTTTTAGCTTATTTTTGTTGCTTAAATTTTAAATCTATGCGAACCCTTGTTATTGGTGATATACACGGAGGTTTAAAGGCTTTGATGCAACTCTTTGAAAGAGCCCAAATAACCCCTGAAGACCAATTGATATTTTTGGGTGATTATGTAGATGGTTGGAGCGATTCAGCTCAATTGATTGATTTTCTGATCGACCTAAAAAAAACGCACCCATGTATTTTTATGCGTGGCAACCACGACGAATTACTCTGTGCTTGGCTCGATCAAGGTCGTGATAATCCTTTATGGCTCAACCACGGAGGCGCATCAACGGTAGCGGCTTATAAAAATCTGGACGCTGAAACCAAGAAACGTCATGTAGGCTTTTTAAAATCGCTTAAAAATTATCATCTAGACGCTCAAAACAGATTGTTCATCCATGCAGGCTTTACCAATTTAAAAGGTGTTGATTTTGAGTATTTCCCGAAAATGTTTTACTGGGAACGCACCTTGTGGGAGTCTGCTTTAGCACTCAATCCAAACCTTTCAAAAACGGATTTGTCTTATCCAAAAAGATTCTTACTCTACAACGAAATCTACATAGGTCACACACCGGTTACCCAAATCAACCAAACAACCCCGCAAAAAAGAGCTTGTGTTTGGAACGTTGATACCGGAGCGGCTTTCTTAGGCCCTTTGACCGCGCTTGACATTGACACCAAAGAGTTTTGGCAAAGCGATTCTGTAGCCTCTTTATATCCAGACGAAAAAGGACGCAATTAGTTGTCGTATATTTTTATCTTTGCTTTTTGAAATCTAATTCTTATTAATTATGAAAAAAGTATGCACCCTTTTGGCGCTTTGTGCCTGTTTATTCGTTCAAGCGCAAGCCTACAAAGGCAAAGGTGATTTAAAAGCGCAAGTGGGTTTAAACACGCAAGACCACGGCACCGGTATTTTTGCCTCGGCTGATTATGGTATGGGCGAAAACATTTCTTTTGGCGTGACCAGTAATTACCTATTGAATACGGTGGAAGTTGATGGCGAAGGGCCAAAATTTAAAGATCGCTTTGATTTAAAAGTACGTTTTAATGCCAACATTGGCAATGTTTTTAAACTCGATAAAAGTATGGATATCTATCCCGGGCTTGATTTAGGACTTAAAAATTTTGGAGGCCACTTGGGTTTTAGATATTTTTTTACGGATGGATTTGGCGTTTTTGCCGAAGCCAATACACCATTTGCCAAATACGACTCAAATGTAGAAGGTTTTGAGAAATACAACAATCAGTTTGTGTTCAACATCGGCGCCAGCTTTAACTTATAATATATGTCTGTAATTGAAAAAAAACTACACGACCGCAGTGGCTCTGTGTGCGAAATAAGCGGCAGCAGCGATGATTTAGTCGTGTATACCGTTCTCCCAAAAACATCCGAAAGCCTTGAAAACAGCATTTTGATTTCCAAAAAACTCAGAGATCAAATTGAAAATCCTGACACCACAGAACCGAACGATTGGCGCGGCTTGAGCGAAAGTATGTGGAACGAGCATTTGCCGGTACAAATCGTTTCATGGCGTATGCTGGCCAGACTTAAAAACCATGATTTGCTCGAGATGATGTATCTCGATGAAGAAGCGCTAGAATGGGCCAAAGCTACCGGTGAAGGCGATGAGGAAGAAGGAAAAATCATCCACAAAGATTCCAACGGAAATATTCTAAATGACGGTGATTCGGTGGTTTTGATCAAAGATTTAGATGTAAAAGGTGCCAACTTTACCGCCAAACGCGGAGCCGCCGTGCACAACATCAAATTGGTTTGGGACAACGCCGAACAAATCGAAGGCCGCGTTGAAGGTCAATATATTGTGATCTTAACCCAATATGTCAAGAAAACAAAATAGTCTTTGAGCGATGAAAGCCCAATAAAAAAGCGTCCCCAATCATGAGGACGCTTTCTTTTTTTATAAGTCTGATTTTATCTTATAAATCAAATTTAATTCCTTGAGCCAGCGGTAAGCTTGTCGAGTAATTGATGGTGTTGGTTTGACGGCGCATATAGACTTTCCAAGCATCTGAACCTGATTCGCGACCGCCTCCGGTTTCTTTTTCTCCACCAAAAGCGCCACCGATTTCAGCACCAGAAGTTCCGATGTTCACATTGGCAATACCGCAATCTGAACCTGCTGCTGATAAAAACGCTTCGGCTTCGCGCAAATTATTGGTCATAATCGCAGAAGATAAACCTTGAGCAACTCCGTTTTGTATTTCAATCGCTTCGGTAACATCACCACTGTATTTTAGTAAATACAATACCGGAGCAAACGTTTCGTGTTGTACAATCGCAAAACTGTTTTTAGCTTCGGCAATAGCCGGTTTTACATAACATCCGCTTTCGTAACCATCGCCTGAAAGCACACCGCCTTCTACCAAGATTTTTCCGCCTTCGGCAACCACTTGTGCTAAAGCTTTGTTGTATGCTTCAACCGCTTGTGTGTCAATCAATGGACCTACATGGTTGTTTTGATCCAGTGGGTTTCCGATGCGCAATTGCCCATAAGCCGCAACAATCGCGTCTTTTACTTTGTCATAAATACTTTCGTGAATAATCAAACGTCGGGTTGATGTACAACGCTGACCAGCGGTTCCAACAGCTCCGAATACAGCACCAATAACGGTCATTTTGATGTCGGCATCCGGCGTTACAATGATGGCGTTGTTTCCGCCTAATTCTAACAACGAGCGACCCAAACGAGCAGCTACTTCTTGAGCCACTATTTTACCCATGCGCGTTGAACCTGTGGCTGATACCAGCGGAATGCGCGTATCGCGGTTGAGCAATTGTCCAATTTTATAATCGCCATTCACCAAGCAAGAAATTCCTTCCGGTAAGTTGTTTTCGCGCAATACTTCGGCAATGATATTTTGACAAGCTACTCCGCACAAAGGTGTTTTTTCAGACGGTTTCCAGATGCAAACATCACCGCAAATCCAAGCCAAAGCTGTGTTCCATGACCAAACGGCTACCGGAAAATTAAAGGCAGAAATAATACCTACCACGCCCAGCGGATGATATTGCTCATACATACGGTGTGACGGACGTTCTGAATGCATGGTCAATCCGTGCAACTGACGAGACAAACCCACTGCAAAGTCACAGATGTCAATCATTTCTTGAACTTCACCGTAACCTTCTTGGAGTGATTTACCCATTTCATAAGAAACCAACTTTCCGAGTGGCTCTTTGTATTGGCGCAATTTTTCACCAAACTGACGAACGATTTCTCCGCGTTTGGGTGCTGGCATCAAACGAAACGTTTTAAATGCTTCTGTTGCGGCTTGCATCGCTTTTTCGTAATCGGCCTCAGTAGATGCTTTTACTTTGGCGATGAGTTGACCATCAACGGGTGAATAACTTTCGATGATTTCTCCGCCAGAAAACCAGTTGCTTCCGGTAGAAGTTCCTTCGTTAACGGCTTTGATTCCTAATATTTCTAACGCTTCGGTCATGCCGAATTGTTGTGCAATTGTTGACATATTTTTGATTTTTTATTTTAGGCTATGCAAATGTAGTCGATATTTAAGAATGTGCAATAGAATGTCCATCAGATTAAATTATCCGCACACCATCCAATTTTCAAGGTTATTAAAAAGATCAATCGTTGGCTAAATATTTAGCGTCTACTGGCAAAACGGTTCCGCACGCATCACAGGTTCTGAGCGCTTCAGATTGATAGAAATGTTGGTAATGTGGCAGAAAGTCTTTCTCGATATCGTGTAATTCAAAATATACTTCGTAGAGTTTGTGGTTGCAGTTTTCGCAATGCCAAAGCAATCCGTCGGTAAAACCTTTTCCTGCTCGTTTGCGCTCGATGACAAGCCCGATTGAGTTTTCTGAACGAACTGGTGAATGAGGCATTTTGGCCGGATGCAAATACATATCGCCTGCGTGCAATTCCATTTCCTTGCGAACACCCTCATCTTGTACAATCACTTGGATGCTGCCTTCAAGTTGATAAAACAATTCTTCGGTTTCGTTATAATGGTAATCTTTTCGGGCGTTGGGTCCGGCCACAATCATGACAATGTAATCATCCGATTCAACATAAATATTTTTGTTTCCAACTGGCGGTTTGAGCAAATGCCGGTTGTCTTGAATCCAACGATTGAGATTAAAAGGGTTCTGCAAAGCCATAAGATAATTTTTAGCTGCTAAGATAATTCATAAAAAAAGGACAACCGCAGCTGTCCTTCTTGTTTTTACTTCATTTCTTTGATTAAATAAATATAGACCGGGAAGTGATCGCTAAAACCGACTTCATTGGCTCCGTGTCTGAGTGGATATCCTTTGTATTGGCCTGTTTTCTGGATGAGATACTGCGGATTGTAGATGCCCGCTTTCCAGTATCTGAAAGAAGTGTAATCATTTCTGATGAGCGGTTCTGAAACCATGATTTGGTCAAAAATATCTCCGGCATCACGGTGAAATAAGGTAGCGTTGCCTTCGCGCGCCATTTGCTCAAACGGATTGTAAATGCCAAACTCTTTGACTTCTTCTTTTTTGCGTTTGGCGCCAACCCCTTCTTTAACGCTTTTGTTGTAGGTTCCGTCATTCAAATCACCCATGGCAATAATCTTGGCGTTTGGATTAATTTTGTATATGGAATCCATTATTTTACGACATTGACGGCCTGCCGCTTCGCGAAATGGGCTGCTTTTTTTCTCACCTCCGGAACGCGATGGCCAGTGATTAACAATTACATTCACCTCTTCGCCGTCAAGATAACCGGTAACCAACAAGATGTCACGAGTATAAACGCGTTCGCCATTACCCACTTCAACTTTATCTTTATCTTCTTTCTCGTCTTCAGATTCTTTATCTTTACTTTTTTCTTCTTTCTTTTCATCTCGGTAAATCATCAACGGAACATTGATAGAACTCACCGGTTTAAAATGTTTCTTTTGATATAGCAAAGCGACATCAATTCCGCGTTTATCTGGTGAGTCGTAATGAACAATACCGTAATCAGAGGGTAAAAGTTTAGGTTGTTTGACCAAATCTTCGAGCACTCCTCGGTTTTCAATTTCGCATCCTCCTATTAATGTGGGTGCATGCGGATTTTCGCCTGTTCCGATTTCAGAAAGCACACGTGCCAAGTTTTCTAACTTCTTATGGTATTTTTTGGAGGTCCAATTTTGAGCTCCATTAGGCAACCATTCTTCATCATTGTTGGGGTTGTTGATGGTGTCAAACAAGTTTTCAAAGTTGTAAAAAGCAACCGTGTGAACCGAAAACTTTTTTTGAGCATTCGCGCTTTGTATTGCGAATATTACAATGAAGAGGGCAATTAATTTGCTTATTCTCATAAAATCGTAGCGTTAAATTAAGGTGAACCTATCTATAAATTTCGGTTCAAAAGTATAATTTATTATTAAAAGATGTACATTTGTCGGCTGTTAAGTTTTTATTAAGCTTGGCTAAACCAGAAAATTAATCACTTTTATTTTATGAAAAAACTTGTTCTCTGTACACTGTTTGTCATGCAAGTGTTTTTTGCTTTTGCCCAAACTTTAACCGGTGTTACCGGAAAAGTTGTGGATTCAAAAACCAACAAAGCATTACAAAATGTAGTTGTATCTATTCTTAATTCTCCGATGACAACACTCACCGATAATACCGGTAAGTTCTCGTTTAACGATTTGCCGGCAGGTAGCCTTACGCTGAAAATTCAAACACAAGGTTACGAAGATCAACTCATTCAAGTTGATGTTGTTTCAGGTCAGATGCTTGATTTGGGCAATATTGTTGCTTCTGAAGACATCACACAAGAACAGCAGTTAAGCCTTATTACAATTACCGAAAATGACTTGGGCGACGACAACAGTGGTTCAGAAAGCACTTCAGGCTTATTACAAGCCAGTAGAGATACTTATCAGCAAGCCGCAGCTTTTAACTGGGGACAAGCTCGTTTCAAAATCAGAGGCTTAGACAATGAGTATGGAAACACGATGATTAATGGTGTTATGATGAATAAGTTATATGACGGTAGACCTCAGTGGAGCAATTGGGGCGGATTGAATGATGCTACCAGAAATCAAGAGTTTACTTTGGGTTCTAGCCCTTCTGATTATACCTTTGGAAACATATTAGGTTCACAAGAAATCAATACGAGGGCATCTATTTATAGAAAAGGTTCTCGTGTTTCTTTTTCAGGAACCAACACCAACTACAGCTGGAGAGCTATGGGCACGCATGCTTCTGGAATGAACACCAACGGATGGGCATTTGTGGTTTCCGCGTCAAGACGTTGGGCCCAAGAAGGTTATTTTGAAGGGACTGACTATGGAGCTAATTCAATATTTGCGAGCGTTGAGAAAAAAATCAATGAAAAACACTCTTTGAATTTTACTTCAATTTATGCACAAAACCGTCGTGGAAAAGTTTCACCTAACACCCAAGAGGTGATTGATTTAAAAGGCGAAGAATACAACTCATATTGGGGATGGCAAGATGGTAAAAAAAGAAACTCTCGTGTGAAGAGTATAGAAGAGCCTTTAAACATGTTAAGCCACTATTGGAAAATTTCTGACAAAACCAATTTGAACACCAATGTTGCTTTTCAGACAGGTTCAATTGGAAACAGCAGATTAACTTTTCAACTGGCAAACAATCCTGACCCAACTTATTACAAAAACCTTCCAAGTTATTACTTGAATTCTTTAGATTATTATGTTCCTGCTCTTGACGGATCTGGAAATCCAATTTTGGATCAAGACGGAAATCCAACATACAACAATCCAACTGCAACAAATGTTCGCAATGCTTTCTTGGCTGATGGTCAAATAGATTGGAATGCAATGTACAAAGCCAATTTATCTCCAAATCAAAACGGAAAAAGCGTTTATGCCTTATATGAAGACCGTACTGATGACAAACAATGGACTGCCAACTCTATTTTGAACTCATCAATCACCGATAACATTACATTGAATGCCGGAATTAATTTCAGAAAATTAAAATCTAGAAATTATGCAAAAATGCTTGATTTGTTAGGTGGTGAGTACTTTAGCGATGTCAACGTATTCTATCAAGGTGATGCTGCACAATCTGATTTAAATCATCCCAACAGAGCAATAAAAGTGGGGGACGCATTTAGTTATGATTACAACCTTCACGCAACAACTTTTGACGGATTCACACAATTTAAATTCAACTACAAAAAAGTTGACTTCTATTTAGGTCAGACTTTTTCTCGTTCAGAATACAGAAGAGAAGGATTGTACAAAAATGGTATCTATGCTAGTAATTCTTATGGTTATAGCGATAAAATTATTTTTGAAAACTTTGGTTTTAAAGGCGGTTTGACCTACAAAATAACAGGTCGTCAGATGTTGGACTTTAACGGTGCTTATTTAACCAAAGCGCCTTATTTAAAAAATGTTTTTACCAATGCGCGTTTAAACAATAATGTCTCACCAGGACTTTCAAGTGAAACCATTATGAGTGTTGATGCAAGTTACATCATCAAAACACCTAAATTTAAATCTCGTTTGACTGGTTATTTCAGTAAAATATTAAATTCTGCTCGATTGGCTTATTTCTATGGTGAAGGTCTGTTTGAGGAAGACCCTGATGCTAATACTAGTGAAGATTCTTTCGTTAGTGAAATCATCACCGGAATCAACAAGAAAAACATGGGTGTTGAATTTGGTTTTGAATACCAAATAACTTCTACTATTAAAGCTACTGGTGCGGCTACCTACAGTCAATCTATTTATGACAACAATCCGCGTTTGAGAATTAATGATGATGCACAGGCATCGGCAACCAATACAAATCCTTTGACCGACTTTGGCTATGCTTACTGGAAAAACTATCGCGTTGCCGGAGCTCCACAACAAGCATACTCTTTTGGTTTAGAATACAGAGATCCTAAATTTTGGTGGATTGGAGCCAATGTAAACTATTTGGCAGACACCTACAGAGATATTTCTGGTGTTTTGAGAACCAACAATTTTACCGTAGTTACCCCGGGCGGAACAGAAACGTATGATGGTTTAACCGAAGGTGTGTTGCGCAACGCATTAAAACAAGAAAAATTTGACCCCATTACATTAGTAAATTTAGTAGGAGGTAAATCGTGGAAAATCAAAAACGATACTTTTGGGTTCTTTGCTTCAGTAAACAATGTGTTTGATGTAAAATACAAAACGGGAGGCTTTGAACAATCGAGAAAAGCAACTTATCCAGAATATGCAACCGACAATGCCAATGGAACTCCATCATTTGGACCAAAATACTTCCAAGGTTTCGGAAGAACGTTTTTTGTAAATGTTTATCTTAACTTCTAATCAAAAATTCTATGAAAAATATTTTTAAATTTTTAATGATTTTATCGCTCTTTACAGGTATTTTGAGCAGTTGTGACGATAAGACAGATTTGCCTTATATAGACAACCCAACATACAAAGGAGATTTTACAGATGGTTTTACCGGCTGGGTTACTTTCAGTGAAGTAGGCGCACAAATCTGGACAATTGATCCAACATACGGAAATCCAAATCCAAATATGGGTGATTATCCAGCAAATCCTTGCGCTAAAATGTCCGGATACTCCGGAGGTAATAATGCCAATGTTGATTGGTTAATTTCACCGGCACAGGATTTATCGGGTTTCTCAAGCGCTTCTATTTCGTTTGATAACGCTTATAAATTTGACGGCCCTCCTATTGAAGTTTATGTGTCTAGAAATTATTCCGGAAGCGGCGACCCAAATGCAAGCGGTGTAAATTGGACTAAGGTAGAAGGAGCTATTTTGTCTCCCGGAAACTATACTTATGCGTCATCTGGCTTGTTGGATATTTCTGGTTTTACCGGTTCTGGAAACCAAGCCGTATACATTGCTTTTAAATATACCTCGACAACTTCAGCTTCTTCAACATGGGAGATTGACAATCTGAAAGTTTACGGTAAAAACTAATCAATAAGTCCAAAAAATATAGATTATGAAAAATTATAAATTTCTTTCCGTTTCGGTGCTTTTGGGCGCTTTAATTGGCTGTACCAATCCTGAGCATTATGGAATTCCTAGTGATTCTGATTTAAAAGGTCAATGTTCTGATGTAACTGCTGATCTTGACGTAGTTTCTGTTACTTCACAAGCAGCTGGTTCTTATATAAAATTTGCCGATAAAGACTCTATTATGGAGGCTTATGTCACTTCTAGTGATGAAGGCGGCAACTTTTATAAGTCAATTTCGTTCGTTTCTAAAGACGGAAATGTAGGCTTTAGCATGCCAATTGACGACTACAACCTTTATACAAAATATGAGCCAGGTCGATTGGTGTATATTCAGATGAGAAATCGTTATTTTGTTAAACAATACGGTTCAACTGTAATTGGTTCATTGTATAACAATGGAACCCCAGAAGATACTTTTGACGATGAAGTTGGAAGAGTCTCAGCTGTTGATTACAAATCTATTCTTACTGCTTCTTGTAGCCAATATAAAGCTGAAGAAGATTTGGTTCAGAAAATGACCATAGCAGAGGCTAAAAATGATGCTAACTTGAATAAACTTATTGAGTTGGATAATGTTCAGTTTATTGAAACTTCTTTGGGGAAAAAATACTTTGATGAAACTTTGAATAATTTAGGAAGTGCTACAAACCACACCATACAAGACATTCAAGGAAGTGAATTAATTTTACGCGTGAGCCAATATGCTGGTTTTGCTAATGAATCGGTTCCGAGCAACAGTGGTAAAATACTAGGTGTTATGACTAAATACAATAGCGATTATCAATTTATGGTGAGAACCACTCGCGATATTCGTTTAACCAACCCTACACGTCTAAAACCACTCATCAATGAGTCTTTTTCAGGAGGGCTTGGGTCTTGGACTGCTTTTAGTGTGAGCGGAGCTCAAGTATGGTCGCATAGTACGTCTTTTGGGAACCCTGGTGCTTGTGCTAAAATGTCTGGTTTTGCCAACAGCACCAACAATACTAATGAGGATTGGTTGATTTCGCCAGCACAAGATTTGTCTTCATTAACCAATGGTGCAACTTTAACCTTTGATACAGCGACTAAATTTACAGGCAATGCACTCCAAGTATTTATTTCAAATAATTACTCTGGTTCTGGTAGCCCTAGCGCTGCTGGTGTAACTTGGACTCCGATTACTGCAACATTGTCGCCTATCAATGGAAACTTTGTTTGGACTGGTTCAGGAAACATCAATATTGATTCGTTTACAGGTATAGGAAACACTACTGTTTATGTAGCTTTTAAATACACTTCAACCACCAGTGCATCTGCCACATGGGAAGTTGATAACGTAAAAATTACACCTAACTAGTTTTTTAAAATCTAGTATCAATAAAAAAGAGGCTTTTAAGGCCTCTTTTTTTATGCTCCTTATCTCGCAAAAAAAATACTTTTATTTGTGTTGCTAGCATACGTCATCTAAGCAACTCTTTTAAAGAAAATTGACTATGAATTTTGAAATTCAAAAGGCGAAAGACAAGCAAATTGAAGAAATAAAGATATTATTAGCGAATAATAAGTTGCCTACCGATGATATTCAGTCAGGTAATATCGACTTTTTAGCAATAACTAAAAAACAGAAAGTGATTGGCGCTATTGGTGTTGAACTGTATCAAATACAGGTCTTTTATGATCATTAGTTGTTGATTCAGAATATCGGAAACACGGACTTTGAGAAAAGCTCATCGATGCATTAATTCAAAACTGTATCTCGAACAAAGTTGACGAACTTTATTTACTGACATCAACCGCTGTTTTATTTTTTGAAAAACTTGGCTTTAAAATTATTGAACGTGAAAATATCCATCAAAGAATAATTCACAACTGAACAGTTTAAAACCCTTTGTCCAAGTTCTGCAATCGCAATGTATAAAAAGTTAATTAATTAGTACGCTCGATAAGCATAACCCGCTTTATAATTTAAATAGTTGAAACATAAATACAGATTATAGCCATTTGGTTGCGCATAAAATAAAAAAAGCGGAGCCCTTAGACTCCGCTTCCATATTTAAAGTTGAATAAGCTTATTTCTTAACGATCAAGAATTCAGCACGTCTGTTTTGAGCGTGTTGCTCTTCGGTACAATTGTCTTTACAATCCACTTTTGGCTCAATCTCACCCATTCCTTTACCTGAAATTCTGTCTGCTGCAATTCCTTTTGAAATAACATATTGAACAGTTGATTTGGCTCTCTTATCAGATAAGTTTAAGTTGTAAATATCACTGCCTCGGTTATCTGTGTGTGATTTAGCCAAAATAACCATATTAGGATTCGCTTTAAGCGCTTGAACGAGTTTATCTAACTCAAAGGCTCCTTCCCGTGTAATATTGGCTTTATTGTACTCAAAATAAATTGGGTTCAGTACCACCTCGGTTTCAGTGATGATGGCTTCAATAGGTTGTAATGAAACCGGCATTTCTTTTTTGCCTCCTTTGGTCTTCACAACCGCAAAAGTGTTGCTTTCAAATCCTTCTCCGGAAACTTCTAAACTATAGGCTTTCTCACATTCAATATCATAACTCACTTGTCCTTTTTCATCAGCATTCTTAGAAGTAATCAAGTTATTTTTATCATCTAAGATAGAAACTTTAGCCCCTGGTAGAATGGCTCCGGTCTTACTGTTGGTTACCGTAGCGATAAGTTCAACACCACACAATGGCGTGGCCATGTAAATATCATCATTTCCGCCTCTGTTGCTGGCAAAGAAACCAACATTTTTGTCTTTATTAAAAGTGAAACCAAAATCGTCTTTTTCACTGTTAATCGGTTGACCCATGTTAACCGCTTCTGTTCCTTTAGCTAAATCAGCCACAAATACATCCAACCCTCCTAAACCTTGCTTTCCTGTAGATGCATAATACAAAGTATTGTTGTCATCAGCAATAAAAGGAAAGGTTTCGTTTCCTTCGGTATTGATTTTAGCACCTAAATTAATGGGTTCGCCATAAGTTCCATCAGCATTAATCGCAACTTTCCAAATGTCAACGCCACCGATGCTTCCGGGCATATTCGATGAAAAATACAACGTTTTGCCGTCTCTACTCAAACTTGGATTGCTCGTAGAATAATCTTTGGTATTGAACGGAAGCGAAATGATTTTACCCCATTTCCCGTTTTCTTTATTACAAACAAAAAGGTTGTTTCTTCCTAATTTGAGGTTGTTTTTTTTATCTTTTTCAAAAGAAGACTCTCTAAAACTGTCACTGCTAAAATAAACTGAATTCCCGTCTGAACTAATGGTTACCGGTCCATCATGATATTTTGAATTGAGTTCATTAACCGTGGCTGCATTGGTAAAAGTGCCATCAATGTTGTAATCAGCTTTGTAAATGTCTAAGAAAGGCTCTTTGTTCCAGCCATAATCTTTACGGGCTGAATTGCGAGCACTGGTAAAATACAACTGATTGTCATATAAAACAGCTCCAAAATCAGATTTGTCACTATTGATTTCTAAAGGTTTAACCGTGTAGTTTTTGTGCTTATCTAACAGTTTTGGAACATAATTTGGGTTTTGCTTGAATGCAATTGCTCGCTGATCTTTCGGTGCCAAAGCAGCAAACTTTTGCATTTGCTTGTTAGACTCTTCATATTTTCCGTTTGATTTGAGCATTTGTGCATAGCGATAGTAAGTTTCAGCATCTTGCTCTGCTTGTGTTGCCTGAGCATACCATTTAGCTGCTTCGGAAGTATCAAACATATTGAAATACGTATCGGCCAACTGTTTATAAACATAGGGACTTGTTTTGCCGTTTTCAACGAGTTTCAAATACTCTTTAGCGGCAGAAACATATTCGTAGCGGTTGTAAAGTTTATCCGCTTTCTGTGTATCGGCGTTTTGCGCGGTCACACTACTAGCGATGGCAAAACTTAGGACTATATATAACTTTTTCATGTTAAGCGTACTTTAAGAGATTAGAAATAACGAGGAGACTGAGATACTTTTTTCGGGAAATTCAAATCGAACAACAAAATAATCTCATGAGACGAAGTTGTAGCTACTTTCAAATCAGAAATAACATGATCATAAGCATAACCAATTCTCAAATTGGGATTGATGGCATAATTAACCATCGCACCAAAACTGTCATCTCTTCGGTAAGTGGCTCCCATTTCAAATCGCTCATTGTACAAAAAGTTGGTTGAGACATCATATGAAATCGGAGATCCAAACGCAGTTTTAACCATGGCAAAAGGTTTGAATTTCCACATATCAGACAACTGAAAAACATAACCTCCGGTCAAGAAATAGTGTACAGATTCATTTCCGTATTTTCTTCCGTTATAATCTAGGTGTGTAGACTTAAGCATATTGGGCACAGAAAAAGCCAAATAGTAGTTATTCGTATAATAGAATAAACCTGAACCAATATTCAGAAAGGTATTGCTCGTATTTTCAGCAAAAGCAGGGTCATTCAAATCAGGAACATTATTTTGTCCGATTTCACTAAACAAACCAACTTTGTGAAAAGTAGCACCCCCTTTTAAACCAAAGGCTAATTTGTGTTCTCCACCCAAATTGAGGGTATATGAGAAGTCTGCATAAACGTTGTTTTCTTCAACAGGGCCAATTTTATCTGAAATCATCGAAAGGCCTAAACCTACATTCTTACCCACAGGTGTTGAACCTGAAAATGAAAAAGTAGAAGGGGCGCCTTCAATATCAACCCATTGTTTTCGATACAACAAACCAAATGACAAATGCTCTTTAGAGCCTGCATAAGCCGGGTTTATGACGTTCATGTTGTACATATACTGAGTATAGTGAGGGTCTTGCTGAGCGATGGCACCCAGTGAGGTCAAAACCAAGAGTAGCGACGTATAAATTATTCTTTTCATTGTATTCCTTTTTGTAAAGTTTGCTTTGTTTTATAAACTTCAATTATCTCAAATTTGACTATCGTTCGTGGTTGATATAAATCCATCCAGATTTTGATTTTTGTCCGTCGATGTCAATAACATAGAAATAAGTTCCATCAGGTAACTCATCTCCGTTGTCTGATTGTCCGAACCACTCGTTTACATATCTTGATTTACTGTAAACTTTGGTTCCGTATCTGTTGAAAATTTGAAGTTTAGAAACATTAAATCCTTCCAAATCAAAATAATCATTTTTACCGTCGCCTGTTCCGGTTCCTTTAGGTGAAATTCCTTTTTGAATCAAACAAGAAATCGTTGTTACCGGTTCTGTTTCATCATCAGAACAACCATCCACAGTCACCTCACAAGTATAACTACCTGTCTGCGACACAACCAAAGTAGAAGAATTTGCATCCGGAATTACACTTCCGTTTTCATCCTTCCAAACATAACTTGCTCCTTGAATTTCAGGGGTTACCGTCAGAGTATAATTAGATCCTATACAACCACCCTCAACCTTGAATACCGGTTTTGGAATAATCGTTACTTCAATACTTTGGCCAGTAGCACACGGGTCAGAGGTAGGGGTAAAGGTATACGTTGCACTAGCTGTATTGCTAATCACATCCGGATTCCATACACCTACAATTCCATTCGGAGAAGTCGTATCTAATGGTGGCACCAGACCATCTTGACAAATTGGAGCAATTGGCGCGAAATCTGATGTTCTCGAAGGATTAACTGTGATGGTCATCGTTTGTCCTAAAGCACATTGTCCCGGGTTAGGTGTAAACTGATACGTTGCAGGATTGTTGTTGTCAATCGTAGCAGGCGTCCAAACCCCTGTAATACCTTCAAGAGAAGTCGCTGGTAAAGTTGGCGCTACTGAACCTGAACAAAGGTCAGCAATTTGTGTAAAGGTTGGCGTGATGTTCGGCGGAGTAACCACGATGGTCATATCAACCGGAACAGCACACTGACCAGCATCAGGTGTAAAGGTATAAGTAGCCGTAGCTATATTACTAACCGTTGCAGGATTCCATGAACCTGTGATGCTGTTGTTCGATACCAAAGGTAAAGTTGGTGCAGCAGTTCCTTCACAGAACGGTAGAATTTGCGTAAAATCAGGTGTGATGTTCGGCGGAGTAACCACGATGGTCATCGTTGTCGGAAGAGCACACTGACCCGGATCAGGTGTAAAGCTGTAAGTATCCGTCGCTAAATTGCTTACCGTTGCCGGGGTCCAAATACCGGTGATTCCGTTGCTGGAAGTTGTTGGCAAAGTTGGCGCAGCAGTTCCTTCACAGAAAGGATCAATCTGATCAAAAATTGTTACAATATTCTCTGTTACAACTGAAATATTCATCACAGCAATATCAGCACATTGACCCGGATCTGGAGTAAAGGTATAGGTGTCTGAAACAGTATTGCTTATCGTTGCAGGGTTCCAGCTTCCGGTAATACCATTAAGGGATGTTGATGAAAAGACCGGTGCTGGTGTTCCGAAACAAATAGGACCCAATGGATCAAAAGAAGGAACTGTCAACGGAGTTACAACAATATCAACCGTAGTACTACCAGGCCCGATACAATTAGGCAAATCTCCTCCAAAACTATAGGTGATTTGGTATGATCCCGGTTGAGATGCTGCCAAATTAACTTCGCCTGTAACCGGATCAATTACCAACAGTGGTGAATTGGTCGTAAACTGTCCATTCGGGGTCAACCCGGTAAATGAATTGGTTGGATTGGCATCAGAAATACAAACAGTTTCAGGGTAAACACAAGCTGTAACGGGCTGATTTACATTTGATGGACTAATTTCAAAAGTTAGTGACGAAATACAAGTTGTAGTAACATCTCTTACATAAACCGTATGCGTTCCCACAGATAAGCCCGTAAATGTTGTACCTGATTGCCATGTTCCATTGTCCACATTATACTCGTATCCGGAAGGAGGTGTTGCCGAATGTGAACCAATGTTGCTGTAATCTGCAGCCGTAGTGGTTCCTGTCCAATCAATTACCGTCCAATCAGATGCATTCCATGTAGTGCTTGGTGCTGCTGCAGAAGGGTTGCGTCTGTAATCGTAGCCCGGATCATTCAATGGAGTGAAACCTGTACCGTTAATACCCCAAACATCTACAACAGCATCGCTACTAGTGGTCAGTACAATACTATCATTAAAATTGACACCACAACTAACAGTATTGGTCACTTGTGACCCGATTCCAAACAAGTCAGCATCATTGCTCAGTTTAATCACCGAAGTTGCATTATTCGCAATCATACCTGTTAATGGTGTGTCACATTGTGCTCCAGCGTTTCCGTTAGTGTAAACTTTCAATTTATAATTGCTCAAATCAACTGCTGCACCCGTTCCGTTGTATATTTCTATATATGATAATGATGCAGAAGTAGATCCTGATGGTTCATCAGTAACTTCAGATATATACAAGTTTGGCGCTGGCGGAGCTGTTGCTCCTACTGGTGCGGTAACCACAATTGAACCTAACAAGTTTTCACAAGTAGGTTGCGTAATGGTAATTTCTGGTGTAGGCGTTACATTAAAAGTAACGTTAATTGTGTCATCAACATCATTCAAACCACAAGCTCCGGTTACTTTGTAACTACCCGATTGATTTACGGTAATGGTGGCACCTGTTTCACCCGGAATAGGTGTTGTTGAACCGTTATAGAACCATTGGAACGACGAAGGAACATTGTTCAAGTCAACTACCCCTTCCAGCGCGTTCAAAGTCACAGTGGTATCACAAACTGATTTGTCAGGGCCTAATTCTACACCACAACAAATGGTTTCGCCCGCATCTGGTGCTGTAAAGTTGGTTTGAACTAACTTGATAAATCCGGCAGCTCCGTTGAAATTAGTAATCAAAATGATGTAAAACTCTCCTTCCTGAGCATTTGGAATGCTCAAAGTCTCTGTAAAACTTGTACTATAACTACAGTCAATGATATTGCCAAACGGATAGAAGGTACTATTGGTTGGTGGAAAATTATCAAATGGACAAGTAGGGCAATCCGCAAATGAAATTTGATTACACGATGCGGTTGATGTAAATGGTCCCCAAGCAACAAAGTCAACGTCTAGGTTTTGACCTGTTGGATTTCCGGCAGCATCAATAGCAGTGTTTTGTAATATATTAAAAAATAAAGGTCCGGTTTGTCCAACGTGAAGTGTATAATAAGTAGGGTTAGGATTCGAACCCAAACAAGCAATTTCACCAGTGCTCGGAATACCGGTTGTATTTTCAAAGATAAAAGGGTTTTGATCTGATGAACCACAGAAAGGAGCAGCATTCTCACAAGTTGAAACAGATTTTACGCAAAGGTCGAAAGTTGTTACTTGACTGGTAGATTCGTTTGACCAAACACGGATGTAATAGGTTTGACCAACTACAAACGTATTGTTGTTGCTTGTTAAACTATTCGCTGCACTACAATATTTCTGCACCAAAGCACCGCAAGTACCAGAATAAACGGCATGATTGAGGTTCGTTGTTGTTCCTTCTACGTTTAGTAAAGAAATAATGTGTCGTGTTCCGGTAGCCACAAAACTGAACCATACATCATCGTTGGCATTGCCCTGACATGCAGCAGGAGCAGGGGTTGATCCTGTAGCTCCAATAATGTTACCCGGTGTTGTAAAAGTACAAACTGCATTTGGATTTACAGTAACCGGAATCGCCGTAGCACATTCATCATTGGTTGCCGGTGGTGGTGGTGTTTTAATACAAACATTAAAAGTAGCTGATTGTCCGGCTGTAGTTCCGGCTGTGTATACGCGAATGTAATACGTTTGACCAACCACTAAGCCGGTAGCAACACTTTGTGAAAGCGCACTACAATAGATGTTGGTTAAGGTACCGCAATCACCTGAGAACAAAGTATGACTGAGGGCTAAGGTAGTCGCTGAAGCAGGAGTTGGAACTAAGTCTTTGATTTCAATCATGTGGATGGCATTGGTCGCGGTAAACTTGAACCAAACATCATCATCGCTACCGGTACAACCTGTTCCGGTTAATGTTGGTGAAGAAGGTGTCGCTCCCAAAGTATTACCTGCTGTTTGCTGAGTACAAATTTGATTTGCATTCACCGGAACGTCAATAGCACCTAGGCATTCATCATTGGCCGGAGGTGAAGTAATACATATATTAAAAGTAACTGACTGACCTGCTGTCGTATTTGAATTGTAAACGCGAATGTAATAAGTATTGCCAACTGTTAGTCCGGTTGCACTACTGTTGAGCGCTGTACTACAATACAATTTAACTAAATTATTACAATCACCAGAGAAAACACTGTGGTTTAATGTTGCAGTTGCCGGTGTACCGACCAAATCAGTCAAGTTAATACTATGGCTGGTAGCCGTAGCTACAAAGCTATACCAAACATCGTTGTTGGCTTGACCACAACCTGTTCCAGACAACGGAGGCGTCAAAATCGGCAATGAGGCTGTTGCTCCAAAAGTATTACCCGGTACACTTGTTACACAAGTTTGGCCCGGATTAATAGGAACTGGTGTGGCGTTAAGACACTCATCATTAACCGGTTTCGTTACAAAGGTAAGTGGCGTTAAAACGGTCCATGCGCTGGTTTCTGGGTCAGCACAAATAGCTTTTACATAATAAGTATAAGAAGTTGATGGTGTTAGTGGTAAACTATTCAACTGAGTAAGGTTATATGTTGTTCCCGTGATGCCTGATATAGTAGGAGGCGTTGGCGGAATGTTGGTTGGAGCCGGTTGGCCCGTTGGTACCACATACAGTGCAAATGATTGAGAAGGCGGCACTGAGTTGTCCGTCCAAGACAACAAAGCACTATTTGAAGTGGTCACTGCTGCCATACCCGTTGGTTTAGAACACGGAGCCGGTGTACAGTTTCCGGTTCCACTATATAAAACTGTAAGAGGCGCACCTTGTCCCGGAAGTTTGGTGTAAAGTACATCCAAGAACGGATTAACTACTGTAACACCTATTAAATCAGGAGAAGTTCCTGCTACGCTCCAATACAAATCAAAAGGAACACCCGGACACAATGCTACCGTTACCCCTGCAGCATTGTTAATTTGGTTAGCGCCCAGCGTAATTTGAGTAATTCCGTTTTGTCTAACCACCATTCTTCCTCCGTTCCATGAGTTTCCAGTTGAAGTGGTCAAAATAAACTTATAGTTACATTTGGTAGCCGGATCACAAGTAAGAGTATTGAAACTTGGTGTGGTAGCCGGTTGCCATACACTTGAATCTGTCGGGGAACAGACGGTTCGTACATATACATAATATATGGTAGCCGGCTGTAAACCGGTTGCTGTAAATGGTGATCCCGGCGCACTCACGTCAAACAATAATTCCCCATTTCCTGAAGGTGGAACTACGCCTGGTGTTGGTGGTGCCGTTGGTCCTTGTGGAGTCAAAACAGCAGGAACCAATAATACTTGCCATTGGTTGTCTGTAGGCTGTCCGTTGGTCCAGGTAATCGTTGCTGAAGTTGTGGTGATACTTGCGGTAGTTACAGCAACAGCCGTTGGTCTGAAACAAGTTGGTATCGTTCTAAAAGTAGTCACCGCTGTCCAATCACTTGGGCTGTCAACCGAACATACTGAACGAATATATACATCATATAAAGTATCTGGTGTTAACGGGCCAAATGGTGCCGTTAATCCCATTACAAATGATGTCGGATCTGTACCCGGAACTGAATAAGTTGCTGTGGTTGTATCTGTTGGTGCTGGTTGCCCCGAAAGCACTAAATATATTTCCCATCCGGTAGTTGGAATACCAGAACTTGTCCAATTGACTGTTGCTGTAGTAGTTCCAATAGCTGTTGTGTTAACAGCTGTTGGTCTTTGACATTCCGGATTCAAACAGTCCACCATTTTGGTGAGCAACGTATTGCCCACTTGACTGCCGCTGTTTGAAGTAATGGCATAAATAGGTTGATCAAAACTGTTTTTCACCAATAAGCGAACCGAGTTGGCGTTAGTACCGGCGGTAGTCCATACCAAATCAAACGGCAGGGCATTACACAACGGAACCGTTACGTTTACCGGACCTAAACCGGTGGTAAAAGTAGGCCCGATATTTCCGACCACAATACCGGCTTGTTTGATTTGCATGATAGCGCCTTTCCAACCATTTCCGGTTGAAGTACTCAACACAAAGGTGTAATTACATTTATCTGCCGCTTCACATACATCTGTGTTGAACGGGAAAGGTCCGGTCCACGGACTAAACAATCCATTGCCACAATCTGCGCGTACCCAATATTGATATTTGGTAGCAGCCACGAGTGGTGTGCCGTCTAATTGTGTAGTTACTGTAAAACCTGTGTTGGTTCCGGGTCCGGCCAAAACACCAGGGCCTGAAGGAATCAAAGCACCAAATGGTTGAACCGCTACTTCCCATGAAGTAGAAATACTGCTCGCACCATTTGCCCAAGTTAAAGTGGCACTGGTGGTTGTAAATGATGGAACCGCCAAATTAATCGGAGCCACACAATTGGCTTCTTGTACTATTAAAGTATAGGGATAGTTAGGTGTTGCCGTAGTAGACGACAATACTATATATATGGTTTGCCCGGCAGCAACAGAAACCGTTAAATTTCTGATGGTAGCATTGGCATTGGCTACACCACCCAAACAAGTAGTTCCGATTGATGAACAAGAACCATATACAAAAACACCAGTGTTGGTGCTTCCAAGCGGATTCATGCTGATGGCCAACAAGGTAGCGGTAGCAGCACTGTTTTGGTATGAATAAACTACGTCATTACTGGCCAAAAAGGCAGTGGTCGTTCCGCATGAAGTTCCCGGAGTATCGCCGGTTGGCGCAATATTATCACCATAGATAAGCGTATTGCTGTTTTCTTGATAGGGTAAAGTGGCAATAGGCCTTGGATCACTACACAAAGAACCCAAAGGCGGTGTGGGCACCAAATAAGGTCCTACCCAAATACTAGTACTTTCAGGACAAACCGAACGAACATAATATTGATAATTGGTTCCTGGTTCTAATGTTATTCCTGAAGGTGGTCCTAAGAGAAATGATCTAGGAGTTGTTGTAGAGGTAATATTTGTTATCGTTCCTCCACCCGCTGGGTTTGAACTGGCATCCGGGTCAAAACCTGAATACCCATAAATAATGTCAAAAGTATTGATTCCTGTATTTGCATCCCATTGTAAAGTGGCTTGGTTGCTCAAAATAGGCTGAGCTGCTCTGGGGTTAGATGGCTCGGGACATCTCTGAATAATTCTCACATTGTCTACCAACCAACGATCACCACCGGTTGCGGCACCGGGTTGGGTAAATACTTTAACAAACGCAAAATATCTCGCACCAGTAAAAGATAAATTAATAACTTTCTCTTCATAATCTAATTGGTCAGCGGTAAGTGAACTCAATTCTGTTTCGGTGTACTCTTGAAGAACGGTAAAGGAAGCCAAATCATCTTGATTCGCGCCGCTTGAAACCCGAATCTGATACTTAGTTCCTGTATCTCCTGCTAGAGTCTGTCTGGTAAAAAATCTGAATTGACTACTGGCCGGAATTCCGGTGATTTGTGGTGTAATGAGCCACTCTTCAGCCAAAACGCCCTGACCGGTGTTTTCACGATCTACAAAAGCACAATCTCCGGTTCCTTGATAGGCCGGAAAAGCGGCTGTATTTTTTTTCCAATTTTGACCGCCGTTGGTTCTGTTGTCTCTTACAAGCCAGTTACCCGAAGGTAATGCCCAAATACCCGACGCGTCGGCAGCAGCAGGTGCGCCATCAAACACTTCGTTCAGCTGAGCTTGCCCAAACTGGCAGTACAAGGCAACAAAAAAGAATAAAATAAATTTTTTCATAACAATGAAAATTTAGGTGGTTTGTTAAAGTATTGCAATTTTTTGAGCCCCAAATTTAACAAAATATATGAAAGCGTTAAGAGAAATTTGCTTTTTAACGTGGATGATTGAAAAATCATCGGTATAATGCCCGTAAAATCAGGTGAAATGTTACTTAATTGATTAGTTTTGCATTCGAAAACGTACCTAATGTTAGAGAAAGAAAACATCAATTACGAGCGAACGGTGGTGGTTGGGATTGTGACCCAGAATCAATCAGAAGAAAAGCTCCATGAATATTTAGACGAACTTGAATTCTTAACTTTTACCGCAGGCGGCGAAGTCATCAAACGCTTTTTTCAAAAGATGGAGCGCCCCAATCCGAAGACTTTTCTCGGAACCGGAAAAATGGAAGAAATCAACGTTTTTGTACGCGAACACCAAATTGCTACGGTTATTTTTGACGATGAACTTTCGCCATCACAACAAAAAAACATCGGAAAAATCCTGAACTGCAAAGTACTCGACCGAACCAATTTGATTCTGGATATTTTTGCCCAACGCGCTGAGACTTCCTATGCCAGAACCCAAGTAGAATTAGCGCAATGTCAATATCTACTGCCGCGCCTATCGGGCATGTGGACACACTTAGAACGCCAAAAAGGTGGTATTGGTTTGCGCGGTCCGGGTGAAACCGAAATCGAGACCGACCGCCGAATTGTGCGCGATCGGATTGCGCTTTTAAAAGAAAAAATCAAAACCATTGACAAGCAAATGTCTATTCAACGCAGCAATCGCGGGGCTATGGTGCGCGTGGCTTTGGTGGGTTATACCAATGTGGGCAAATCAACTTTGATGAATGTCATCAGTAAAAGCGAAGTGTTTGTTGAAAATAAATTGTTTGCTACCTTAGACACTACGGTGCGCAAAGTAGTCATCAAGAACTTGCCGTTTTTGCTCTCAGATACCGTTGGTTTTATCCGCAAATTACCCACTCAATTGGTCGAATCATTCAAAAGCACACTCGATGAAGTGCGTGAGGCTGATTTGCTTTTACATGTGGTAGATATTTCGCATCCGGATTTTGAAGATCACATCGCTTCAGTCAACCAAATTCTGCAAGACATCAAAAGCCATGACAAACCAACTTTGATGGTATTCAATAAAATCGATGCCTACCAACACCAAATCATTGAAGAAGATGATTTAATTACTGAGCGCACCCGAAAACACTACACCCTTGAAGAATGGAAACAAACTTGGATGAATGATTTTGGCCACAAAAACACCTTGTTCATATCGGCCACCAACAAAGAAAATTTTGAAGAGTTTCGCGAGCGTGTTTATGAAGCAGTAAGACAAATTCACATTACGCGTTTTCCGTACAATCACTTTTTATATCCCGACTACAAAGACGCTCAAGAATAAAAAAAGCCTGATGTAAAATATCAGGCTTTCTGTTTTTGTTTTGTATGGTTTAAAATCCGTAATTTATGCCCAAACCAAAAATCTGTCGGGTTTGAAATCCGGCAAAAGCATTGTCGTCATAAATGGTTTGGAATACAAAGTTGGTCGTCAAATAACGATTGATTTTCATCACAATATTGGTGGTGTAATCCAAATCAACATTTTGTGGTTTGTCTAAATAATTTGAATACAAATTCAAGGTGTTTTCCATGGTTACATTTTGCATGATTTCAAACTTGTAATAGCCTGAAGCATAAAAACCCAATTCATAGCGGTATGTCTTTCCTTCTTCGACTCCAAAATAAGCTTTGTTCGGAAGCGTGAAGTCTTTATCAACAAAAGTAAATTTAGACGTAATTGGCGCCATATTAAATTTAAAATTGTCGCTTTTCTTCCACAACATACCCGGACCAAAAGTCAAATAACCCGGAGAAAGCAAATTGGTGTTTTCAGTTCTGATTTCTTTGCCATTGGCATCTTTTGAATACACATAACCTTTGGTAAACTGCGTTCTAAAGTTTCCAAAAAACGAGTAATACCAATATCCTCCGGCCTTTTTACCAAAAACTGAGTTGTATTCAAAACGGTCATCTGTTTTTTTCTCAAAATCAGAATTTTTGGTTTGTAACAATCCGTACGAAGCAATTACTTTATTGTCCCAAGTGATTTTGTCTTTTTTGTAGTTAAAATCGTAGTTGATACCCAGGTTTCCGGAAATGTTGTTTTCACCACCAGCCAACCAATTGTTGAAGTTAGATTGATTGAACAAGAAAATCAAATTCCCTTTGGTTTTCCATCCGTTAGTTGTTGTGTCAACTGTTTTTTTGACCGTTTTTTCGGTGTTGACAATCAGTTCTTTTTCAGTTGTTTGGGCTTGAATGATTCCGCTTACCAAAAGCGCGAGTGCCCACCATCTTTTTTTTGCCATTCTATTTTTATTTTTAGAAAGCGCAAAATTAAAAAACCGGCTGAAAAATCTGACTTTTTCTATTTATTTTTTTGATTTATAGAGCGGAACGGCCGAACAAGCCTCGCCATACATAATGCTTTTAGCGTATTTTTGAAGATATTGCACAGCACTGATATAGGCACTCATCGGGACAGGTTTTTTAGAACAACCTTTTAAAATAACCGCTTTGTCTTGATAAGTAGAATAATCTATTTTAGGCAGAACTTCTTGGTACAAAGCTGTTTCTAAATCTTCTAAAGTTCCTTGCACAATTTTGCTTGCAAAGGGCGACAAATAGGTTGTGACCAAAATATAAGCCCAAGCCGGCACAATGGCGTCGGTACTGCAATAAAGCGCCACCAACTGATTTTGATGTCCGCTCCAATCATAACTGTTTAAAGCAGCTCTGAACTCTTTTTCCTTGAGCACAAATCCCTCCCAAAGCCATTGAGACAGATCAATTTGCGCACGCACACCATGAGTGTAGTAATCTTCTAAATCAAACACTTCAAGCGCGCTGTTGGCGACTCTGTTGATGATTTCGTCTGACATAATTACAACATTCCAAGTTCAAGTTTAGCTTCTTCACTCATCAGGTCTTTGCTCCAAGGCGGATCAAAAGTAATTTCAACTTCCGTGGCTTTTACGTTCTCTATAGAAGTGACTTTTTCTTCCACTTCTCTAGGCAGTGTTTCAGCCACCGGACAGTTCGGAGAAGTGAGTGTCATCAGGATTTTAACTTCAAAATCTTCGTTGACCATTACATCATAGATTAATCCGAGTTCATAAATATCAACCGGGATTTCAGGGTCGTAAATGGTTTTGAGCTTTTTGACAATGGCTTCACCAAGTGCTTGTGTATCAATTTTTGTTTCCATGGGATTATTTTTTGGCAGTATAAGCTAATGCGTACATTTTTATTTGTTTGATCATGGACACCAGGCCATTGGCGCGCGTGGGCGATAATTGTTCTTTGAGGCCAATTTGATCAATAAAATCAGTATTGGCTGAAAGTATCTCTTCGGGCGTTTGATGTGAGAAAACGCGAATCAAAATCGCTATGATTCCTTTGGTGATAATGGCGTCACTATCTGCAGTAAAAACGACTTTGCCGTCTTTTATTTCGCTGTGCAACCAAACCTTTGATTGACAACCTTTGATGGTATTTTCGTCTGTTTTATATTGAGCAGCTATAAGCGGTAGTGTTTTTCCTAAGTCAATCACATACTGAAAACGCTCTTCCCAATCGTCAAACATCGAGAACTCATCAATAATTTCTTCTTGTATTTCACGGATATTCATTTATGACTTGGGTACTAATTGGTTAATTTTTTCTATCAGTTTTTGAATCTGAGCCGGCGGTGCTCCGTGGTCAAAGGTCTGCGACTGATAAATACTGTCATGATAGGTAATCTTTAAATCTGCGTGCGGCGCTCCGTCATAAAACCTTTTTTTGGTGGGCGCTTCATAAGTTGATAATTCTTGAAGTTTGAGTTTTTGAAATTCATCAACCAAGACCTTCCAATCGGCATCGCTCAATAATTGATCTTTTATGGCAGCTTCTTGCTCATCACGCCGGTTTTTGTACACTGAATAATGTTGATTTTTAACCACAATTCTTTGGTAAAATCCACGTGCATTGGCAGTGTAATCAACTACTGTATTGGTTATATCTTTCTGTTTATCAGAACCACACCCTTTGCTCATGAGCAAGGTGAGTAAAATCATACATCCTGTTTTTATCATTTTATAAAAGCATTAAGCGAGCCTTTTCAATGGCTTCAACCATATAATCAATTTCTTCTTTGGTATTGTAAAAAGCAAACGATGCGCGAACGGTTCCGGGAATCTGATAATAATCCATAATGGGTTGCGCACAATGATGACCGGTTCTAACGGCTATCCCCTTTTTGTCAATAATGGTTCCGATGTCATACGGGTGAATCCCTTCAATATTAAACGAAATCACCGAAGCTTTCTGGCCCGATGTTCCGTAGATTTTTAAACCTTCTATTTGAAGGAGTTTTTCTGTGGCATACTGCAAAAGCTCGTTTTCATAAACTTTAATGGCCTCAAAACCTATCGAATTCATGTAATCAACGGCGGTTCCTAAAACAATGCCTCCTGCAATATTGGGTGTTCCGGCTTCAAATTTATGGGGTAATCCGGCATAAGTGGTTTTTTCAAAACTGACCGTTGCAATCATTTCACCACCCCCTTGATACGGTGGTAATTGGTTGAGCCACGATTCTTTTCCGTACAATATACCCACGCCCGTCGGGCCACACATTTTATGGCCAGAGAAAACGTAAAAATCACAGTCTAAATCTTGCACATCGGGCTTTAAATGTGGAACGGCTTGCGCTCCATCAACCAAAACTGCTGCACCAACTTCGTGCGCCAAAGCAATCATTTCTTTAACCGGATTGATGGTTCCGAGCGCATTTGAAATGTGATTAACGGCTACTATTTTGGTTTTCTCATTGAGCAATTCGCGGTATTTTTCTTGAATGAGTTCGCCTTGCTCGTTCATCGGAATCACTTTTAGTACAGCTCCGGTTCTTTCACAGAGCATTTGCCACGGAACAATATTGCTATGGTGCTCTAAGGCCGACACCAAAACCTCATCGCCGAGCTTTAAAATCGAGGTAAAACCATAGGCGATGGCATTGACGGAATGTGTTGTTCCGGAAGTAAAAATCACTTCATGAGCATGTGTAGCATTGATGTGTTTTTGGATTTTTTTCCGAGACAACTCATAAGCATCGGTAGCCCATTGGCTCAAGGTGTGCACACCCCGGTGAATATTGGAATTGATTTGTTCGTAATAATGCTGTATAGCCTCAATAACTACTTTGGGTTTTTGAGAAGTTGCTCCGTTGTCAAAATACACCAAAGGCTTGCCGTGAACGGTTTGAGAAAGTATCGGGAATTCCGCGCGGATTTTCTGAATATCGATCATGTACTATTTAGAAAAATTCAAAACAAAAGTAATAAAATTGAAAGTCATACATCGCTAAGAAGTCGTTAATAATTCAATTGTTTTGCTACTTTTACCCAAATACAAATAGTCTTAAATGATGAAGCGTTTTTTCAAGTTTTTTGTGTGGTTTTTACTTGCCGGATTGGTCTATGGAATAACCGTTAATTACCCTAAATTAGAACTCATTTCAGGGTTTTCGGCCAAAAGCGTGGCTTCGGGTCATTTTATAGACCATCGCTCTTTGCAACTCATCAACCAAACCGACAATGATTTGCCTTTGGTTCGTTTGGCTAAAAACAGTTTTGACGATGCAGGAAGATTTGCAATTTCATCGGTGTACGGACTTAAAGAACGTAAAGCTATTTACCGCGAAGGTTTGGGTGCCACACTCATTGATGATGATTTTGATTTGACTTTGCCTTATGAAGTTCCGAAACGCATTCAGCCCGGGATTGCGCTGCCTTATCCTTTGGGCACATTAGCTGAAAAAGACACTGTTTTTAGCAATATTGACAAGCAAAAATTAGAATCTGCAATAGAAAAAGCCTTTGATCAAAAAGGACAGAAAACTAAAAGAACTCGCGCAGTGGTTGTGCTGTATAAAGATCATTTAATTGGCGAAAAGTACGCTCCGGGATTTAACAAAAACTCAAAAATTCTGGGCTGGTCTATGACCAAAAGCATTACCGGAACCTATTTTGGCATTTTGCAACACCAACACAAAATCAATATCAACCAACCGGCACCCATTGCAGAATGGCAGAAAGACGAACGAAAAAAAATTACCTTAAATGATTTGCTGCACATGAATTCCGGATTAGAATGGGAAGAGAATTACGAAAAAATCTGCGATGCAACGCAAATGCTCTTTAAATCAAGAGATATGTCACAGGTTCAGCTTGAAAAACCGCTGGTCGGAAAACCCAACCAAAGCTGGAATTACTCGTCCGGAACGACCAATTTACTCTCTGGAATTTTGAGAAAACAGTTCAGTTCGCACCAACAATATTTAGACTTTTGGTACAGCAGTTTGCTTGATAAGATTGGTATGTACTCTGCAGTGGTTGAAACCGATATGGCTGGTAACTTTGTCGGTTCATCGTACGGTTGGGCCACCGCGCGTGATTGGGCCAAATTCGGGCTTTTATACTTGCACAAAGGCAATTGGAACGGAGAACAAATCTTTGATGAAAACTGGGCAGAATACGTGTCTACTCCTACCCTGACCTCAAACGAAAATTACGGCGCTCAGTTTTGGCTCAACGCTGGCGGAAAATTCCCGGATGTGCCACGCGAAATGTTCTATTGCAGCGGGTTTCAAGGGCAAATGGTGGCTATATTTCCCAAGCATGATTTAGTGGTGGTACGCATGGGCACGAGCGAAGATTTTGATTTCAACGCCTTGCTCAGCGGCATTTTAAACAGTCTCAAAAAATAAACGCAAACTTTATTCAAGTCTGCGTTATCATTTCTTAGTTACTCAGCATCTCAAGCGCTCAGTAGCTTTATCTATAAATCAAATCCCAAATTCACCCCGAGTTTGGTGGCGATGATTTTAGTAATGCGCTTTTTGAGCTCCGGAATATTGATACTTTCAATAACCTCGTTTGAAAAAGCATACATGAGTAAAGCTTTGGCTTCTTTCTGCGGAATTCCGCGTTGTTGCATATAAAACATAGCCGTTTCATCGAGCTGTCCGATGGTACAACCGTGCGAACATTTTACGTCATCGGCAAAAATTTCAAGCTGCGGTTTGGCATTAATCGTGGCTTTATCGCTGAGTAAAATATTGTTGTTTTGCTGAAAAGCATCGGTTTTTTGCGCTTCTTTTTCTACGAAAATTTTTCCGTTAAAAACACCTGTTGCGCTGTCGTTTAAAATGCATTTGTAGTTTTGATGACTCTCGCAATTGGGCTGTGCGTGGTGCACCAAAGTATAATGGTCTACATGCTGTTTATCGCCAATAATGGTAATGCCTTTCAAGGTAGAATCAATACGTTCGCCCAAATGATAAAAGTTGAGGTTGTTGCGTGTGATGTTTCCGCCAAATGAAAAAGTATGCACTGAAACTCGACTTTCTTGTCTTTGTGCGATATAAGTATTATCGATCAGATTGGCCGATGATAGGTCGTTTTGCACTTTGTAATAATCAACAATGGCGCGTTTTTGGGCAAAAACTTCGGTAACCGAATTGGTCAAAACCGGATTTTCGTTCAAACTCTGGTGACGCTCGATGATTTGTACATGTGCGTTCTCTCCGACCACCACCAAATTGCGCGGTTGCACCATGAGCGCGTCTTCTTTTCCGGTAGAGAAATAGATGATTTCAATGGGTTTTTCAACCACTTTGCTTTTCGGAATGTTGATGTAGGCTCCTTCAGAAGCAAAAGCGGTATTGAGTGTGGTGAGGCTTTCATCGCGACTGGCGATTTTGTTGAAATACTCATCGATGATCATTTTGTATTTCGGTTTGTAAAGCGCTGATGACATCAAGCAAACATCTATGCCGTCGTGCGTGGTAGCCGATAAAAAAGAGCTGTATTTTCCGTCGATGAAAACCACTTTGTAGCTGTCAATTTCGTGCAAAAAGTATTTTTTTACATCGGCAAATTCAACCGCAGGCTCGTGTTTCGGAAAAACCGAATAATCGTTTTTGAGCACCGAATTGAGCGAAGTATATTTCCAGGCTTCTTCTTTTTTGGTTGGGAAGCCTTTGTTTTCAAAATTCTTGATGGCTGCGCTGCGCAAATCGTGCAAGTTTGAGTCAACATCAATCTGCTGCTCAAAAGCCATGAAAGATGAGATGAGCTTTTCTTTGAGTTCCATTATGCTTCTTGCTCTTGTTTGATCCAATCGTAACCTTTTTCTTCAAGCTCTAAAGCCAAATCAGCACCTCCGGTTTTAACAATTTTTCCATCCATCAAAACATGCACATAATCCGGAATAATATAATCAAGCAAACGTTGATAGTGCGTTATGACCAAAACGGCATTGTCTTGGTTTTTGAGTTTGTTAACCCCATTGGCCACAATGCGCAAAGCATCAATATCTAGACCTGAATCGGTTTCGTCTAAGATGGCAATTTTGGGTTCGAGCATGGCCATCTGGAAAATTTCATTTCTTTTCTTTTCACCACCCGAAAAACCTTCGTTGAGCGAACGCGACAAAAATTTGCGGTCCATTTCTAAAAGCTCTGATTTTTCGCGGATTTTTTTGAGCATTTCATTGGCCGGCATTTCTTCTTCGCCATTGGCTTTGCGCTTTTCATTGATGGCTGTTTTGATGAAATTCGTCACCGAAACACCCGGAATTTCTACCGGATACTGAAATGATAAAAACACACCTTTGTGCGCGCGTTCTTCAGGCGCTAATTCTGAAATATCTTCGCCGTCAAGGGTAATTTGTCCTTCTGAAACTTCGTAGTTTTCGTTTCCGGCAATAATCGACGATAGCGTGCTTTTTCCGGCTCCGTTCGGGCCCATAATGGCGTGTACTTCACCTGCTTTTATTTCAAGGTCAATGCCTTTTAATATTTCTTTGTCTTCAACACTTGCGTGTAGGTTTTTTATGCTTAACATCTTTTGAATGTGATTTTAAAATTTAAATGATTAACCCACTGATCCTTCCAGCGAAATTTCAAGCAGTTTTTGTGCTTCTACGGCAAATTCCATCGGAAGCTTATTGAGTACTTCTTTGCTGAAACCGTTGACAATTAAGGCAATCGCTTTTTCGGTCGGAATGCCGCGTTGGTTGCAGTAAAATACTTGGTCTTCACCAATTTTTGAAGTGGTCGCTTCGTGTTCAATTTTGGCCGTAGCATTTTTGCTTTCTATATACGGAAAAGTATGCGCCCCGCAATTATTGCCCATGAGCAAAGAATCACATTGCGAAAAGTTGCGGGCATTGTCCGCTCTGGAACCGATTTGTACCAATCCGCGGTAGCTGTTTTGCGATTTTCCGGCAGAAATTCCTTTGGAAATAATGGTTGACTTAGTGTTTTTACCCAAATGGATCATCTTGGTTCCGGTATCAGCTTGCTGAAAATTATTGGTCACAGCAATCGAGTAAAATTCACCTATTGAGTGATCACCTTTGAGCACACAACTTGGATATTTCCAAGTTACAGCCGAGCCGGTTTCAACTTGTGTCCAAGAAATTTTCGCGCTTGTCTCGCACAATCCGCGTTTGGTGACGAAATTAAATACGCCGCCTTTGCCTTCTTTGTTGCCTGGATACCAATTCTGTACCGTTGAATATTTGATTTCAGCTCTGTCTAGCGCTATGAGCTCTACCACCGCTGCATGCAATTGGTTTTCATCACGCGTGGGCGCAGTACATCCTTCAAGATAAGAAACATAACTGTCTTGATCGGCTATAACCAGGGTTCTTTCAAACTGACCGGTTCCGGCTTGGTTGATGCGGAAATAGGTAGAAAGTTCCATCGGGCAACGAACACCTTTAGGAATGTAACAAAACGAGCCGTCAGAAAAAACGGCTGAATTCAAAGCTGCGTAAAAATTGTCTTTGGGCGGAACAACCGTTCCTAAATATTGGCGAACTAAATCAGGATATTCGCGAATGGCTTCAGAAATCGAGCAGAAAATAATGCCTTTCTCGGCCAAGGTTTTTTTGAAAGTTGTAGCCACAGAAACGGAATCAACCACAATATCCATGGCTACTCCGGCCAATGCCTTTTGTTCGTCCAATGAAATTCCTAGTTTTTTGAAGGTTTCTAAAAGTTCGGGGTCAACCTCGTCTAAGCTGTTGTATTTGGCTTTTTTTTGGGGGGCTGAATAGTATGATATGGCCTGAAAATCCGGTTTTTCGTAGTGCACATTGGCCCACTCAGGCTCGGTCATTTCTTGCCAAGCGCGAAAAGCTTCTAAGCGCCAATCAGTCATCCACTCAGGTTCTTCTTTGCGTAGAGAAATAGCTCTGATGATTTCTTCGTTGAGTCCGACCGGAAAAGTATCTGATTCTATATCCGTATAAAAACCGTACTCGTACTCTTTGTTTTCGAGTTCAATTTTTAAATCGTCTTCGGTGTATTTTGACATGGGAGTTGGTTTTATAGTGAAAACGATTCTCCGCAACCGCAAGTTCTGCTGGCATTGGGATTATTAAAAACGAACCCTTTTCCGTTGAGTCCGCCCGAATATTCAAGCGTGGTTCCGACCAAATACAAAAATGATTTTTTCTCCACGGCAATGCGTACCTGATTGTCTTCGAACACTTTGTCGTTTTCTGAAATTTGTTTGTCAAACTTCAATTCATAAGATAAGCCGGAGCATCCACCACTTTTGACGCCTACACGAACATAATCTTTGCTGATGTCAAAACCGTCGTCTTTCATCATTTCAACAATTTTTTTGCTGGCCGATTCTGATACTTGTATCATAGCTGATTTTGATTTTGTCTAAATTAACGGCAAAGATAAGTTAAAATATAGGTTTTGCCCATTTTTGGTTTGATTTTTAAATATAATCTTAACATAGAAAAAAATAATACCGCCGGTATTTCAGAGCGATTTTGCTTAATTTGGCCAACTAATAATTCAGATTTTATGGATCATGAAATTACATTCGATTGAAACAGGCAATTTTAAATTAGACGGCGGCGCCATGTTTGGCGTGGTTCCAAAAACCATTTGGAGCAAAACCAATCCGGCTGACAACAACAATTTGATTGATTTGGCTGCGCGCTGTCTGCTTATTGAAGATGGTAATCGCCTGATTTTGATTGACACGGGTTTAGGCAACAAACAATCTGAAAAATTCTTTGGATATTATTCACTTTGGGGCGATCATAGTTTGGATAAATCACTTCAAAAAGCAGGTTTTCACAGAGATGATATTACGGATGTTTTTATGACGCATTTGCATTTTGACCATTGTGGCGGAAGCGTTGAATGGAATCACGACAAAACCGGTTATCAAGTTGCGTTTAAAAACGCTCGCTTTTGGAGTAATGAAAATCACTGGAAATGGGCAACAGAACCCAATGCTCGTGAAAAAGCATCTTTTTTGTCAGAGAATATTTTACCCATGCAACAAAGTGGTCAGCTCTATTTCATCCAAAGAAATGAAGGAGACTTTATTGCTCATTCAGAATTGGGTTTCGGGGTTTTCTTTGCCGATGGTCACACGGAAAAAATGATGATTCCACAGATCAATTACAACGGAAAAACCATCTGTTTTATGGCCGATTTACTCCCAACTGCCGGACACATACCGTTGCCCTATGTTATGGGTTATGACACCCGACCACTACTCACACTTCCTGAAAAAGAAAAATTCCTGAATGCTGCGGCTGACCACAATTATTATTTATTTTTAGAACACGATGCGCACAACGAAATCATTACCGTAGAAAGAACGGAAAGGGGTGTTCGTCTGAATGATGTTTTCAAGTGCGTTGATGTTTTATAACCTAGTTTACAGATACTAAACATTCTCAGGCTTTATTTATCAAGCAGTTTAACGAGATGTTAAATTTTATTTGACATATCAAAAGTTTTTTACTTTTACCGCATGGAAAGACTTGAGACCATTAACTTTTATCTTTTAGACAAAGCCATTCGCACCTACCGAATGTACTCTCAGAAAAAGCTTAAAGAAAACGGCTATAAAATTACCGTTGATCAATGGCTCATCATAAAAGTTTTGCTCGAAAATCCGGGAATTTCTCAACAGGATATTGCTGAAAAAGTTTTTAAAGACAACGCTTCGGTTACCAGAATTATAGATCTTTTGGTCAAATCAAAATATTTACACCGAAAAGTCAACCCTAAAGACCGAAGGACTTCTATTCTGACCGTAACATCAGAAGGTGAAGACATAATTGAAAAAGTCCAAAATTTAGTGTTGCAAAACCGAAGAGTTGCCCAAACCGGTCTTACCATTGAAGAGCTTGAAAACTTGAATGCAACGCTCAAAAAAATCATTAAAAATTGTCAGCCAACCGCATAAACTCAAATTGATATGATTAAGTTAATTTATGTGCTAACACTCTGGATGATAACCGCTTTTGTGTTTGTCATTTCATTGATATGATTCTGAACTTATTTGTTTTTGTTTACCGGATTAATTTCGGTGGGTCTATGCATGCTAAATAATTGTTAGCTTGTTTTCTATTTTATTTGAACCTAATTACATTTGAACCGCATAAAATTAAAATAACATGAATTTATTAAGATTATCCTGCGTATCATTGGCTCTCGGTGCTGCGCTACAAATGTCCGCTCAAACTTCTAAGGCGAACACTTTCACGGCCAAAAAAACACCTATGTCCGAAGAACAACTCAAACGCTGGAGTCATCTTGATTTAGCCAAAGACAGCGTTCCGGGCATGAGTGTTGACAAACTTTACGCTGAATTACTCAAAGGCAAAAAAGCCAAAAAAGTAATTGTGGGTGTAATCGATTCTGGTGTTGACATTGAGCACGAAGATTTGAAGTCCGTGATTTGGACCAACAAAAAGGAGATTCCGGGCAATGGTATTGACGATGATAAAAACGGATACGTTGACGATATTCACGGTTGGAATTTCTTAGGTGATTCAGGAAACGAAAACCTTGAAATGACTCGCCTTTTGAAAAAAGCGGATGATGGTTCAGAAACCTACAAAAAAGCACAGGAAGAATACAACAAAATGATGGAAGAAAACATGCAGGGCAAGCAGCAAGTAGACTTCTTGTTTAAAGTTGACCAAACCATTAAAGACTACCTCAAAAAAGATTCGTATACCCTAGAGGACTTAAAATCAATTCAGAGCACTGACCCCATGGTTTCCAAAAGCAAACAAGTCATGATCAGCGTCATTGGTCAAGCGGGTCCAGGTTTTGCAGATGAATTGAAAGCATACAAAGACCAAGTGTATGATATGCTCAACTACAACCTCAACAAAGATTTTGACGGCAGAAAAGTTTTGGGAGACAATGCCGATGATCTGAGCACAAAATACTACGGAGACAATATCGTTTACGGCCCAGACAAAGAGCAAGCGCTTCACGGAACACATGTGGCCGGAATCATTGCCCAAACACGCAACAACAAATTAGGCGGCGACGGAATTGCCAACAACGTTGAAATTATGGCGGTTCGCGCAGTTCCCAACGGAGATGAATACGACAAAGACATTGCCATGAGTATTCGTTATGCCGTAGATAACGGAGCCAAAGTCATCAATGGCAGTTTTGGAAAAAGCTTCTCTCCGCACAAAGAATGGGTATACGACGCCATTAAATATGCCGAGAAAAAAGACGTACTCATTGTACATGCAGCCGGAAACGATGCCAAAGACATAGATGTTGAAAACAATTTCCCGAATGATTCAGATGACAAAAAAACAGAATTTGCCGACAACGTCATTACCGTAGGCGCATTAAACTATGAATACGGAGAAAAAGTAATCGCTCCGTTTTCAAACTACGGAAAACTCAATGTAGATGTCTATGCTCCGGGTATGAAAATCTATGCGACAACACCGAACAACACCTACAAATACGAACAGGGAACATCAATGGCTTCACCAAATGTAGCCGGAGTTGCGGCTATGATTCGTTCCTACTTCCCGAATTTAACGGCCAAACAAGTCAAACATATTTTGATGAATTCCGGAACGTCCATCGACATGAAAGTTGAAGTGGGCGGAAGTGCCGACAACAAAAAAGCTATGACCGATATTTGTACTTCCGGCAAAATGGTCAACGCCTACAATGCTTTTAAAATGGCTGAAAAAATGTCCAAAAAAGCACCTAAGAAAAAAGTAAAAGGATAAACTTTAACGATTTCAGAATAAAAATTAGCCTGATTTGAACCCAAAATTCACTCAGGCTTTTTTATTTTTAAGCCCTAACAAATCATCAATATATGAAATACTACTCGTGGGTGCTCGCAACATTTCTGACAAGTGCGTTGCTACAAGCGCAAAGCAATGGTTATTGGCAACAGCAGGTTGATTACAAAATGAATGTAGTCATGGATGCCGCTAAATATCGTTATCATGGGCATCAAGAATTGGTTTATACCAACCATTCACCAGATACGCTCAAACGCGTTTTTTATCATTTGTACAACAACGCTTTTCAGCCTGGAAGTGAAATGGACGCTCGCTTACAAGCCATTGCCGACCCTGATCGCCGCATGGTTAAAAAAGTAAAAGTCGACGGAAAAGAAGTCAAACAAAGTCGCATTGCCCAGCTCAAACCCGATGAAATTGGCTATATCAAAATAACAAACTTCAAACAAGACGGAGTAGATGCTGTTGCTAAAGAAGTCGGAACTATTCTTGAGGTTACGCTGGCTCAACCTTTACTGCCCAATAGTTCAACCGTTTTAAGTCTTGATTTTGACGGACAAGTCCCGGTGCAAATTCGGCGTTCGGGCCGAAATAACGTTGAAGGCGTAGAATTTTCAATGGCGCAATGGTATCCGAAAATGGCCGAATTTGACTTTGAAGGTTGGCATGCCGATCCGTACATTGCCCGAGAATTTCACGGCGTTTGGGGTAATTTTGATGTCCAAATTACCATCGACAAAGATTATGTTTTGGGCGGAAGCGGCGTGCTGGTCAACAAAAATGAAATCGGCAAAGGCTATCAAGATGCGGGCGTAACTGTAAATTATCCAAAAAAAACCAAAACCTTAACCTGGCATTTTAACGCGCAAAACGTGCATGATTTTACCTGGGCGGCCGATAAAAATTATCTGCACGACATACAGCAAGTTCCCGGTGGCGCCACGCTTCATTTCTTGTACAAAAACAACCCAAAAATTATAGACAATTGGAAAAAAGCCGAGCTGGAAACCGTCAAACTCATGCAGTTTTACAACCAAACCATCGGCCAATATCCGTATGATCAATATTCAGTGATTCAAGGTGGTGATGGTGGAATGGAATACGCCATGTGTACTTTGATTCTAGGAGAAGGCACTTATGACGGACTTATCGGAGTTATTGCACATGAAATGGCACATTCGTGGTTTCAGCATGTATTGGCCTCCAACGAAAGCAAACACAGTTGGATGGACGAAGGTTTTACCTCATTTTTAGAAGATTTAGGCATGAATGAAATAGCCGAGAAAAAAGCTGCCAATCCGCATGCAGGTTCGTACGACAGCTATTATTTCATGGTCAATTCAGGCAAAGAACAGCCGCAAAGCACACATTCAGATCGCTACGATTACAACCAAGTGTATAGCATCAATGCCTACAGCAAAGGTGATATTTTTTTGTCACAATTGGGCTATTTGATTGGACGCGAGAATTTGATGAAAACGCTCAAGCGCTATTACACAGATTTTAAGTTCAAACATCCGACACCCAACGATATCAAACGTACCGCCGAGCGCGTTTCAGGCGCCAACCTCGATTGGTATTTAACCGATTGGACCCAAACCACTAATACCATTGATTACGGCATCAAAACCATAGAAAGCGCCACAGATAATGTTCCGAGAACCGGTGTAACTCTTGAGAGAATCGGGCGCATGCCGATGCCTTTAGACATTTTGGTGGAATATACTGATGGCAGTCGCGAAAGCTTTTACATTCCGCTGCGCATGATGAGTTTTGTAAAAGAAAATCCGGATCAGTCGGTCAAAAGAACCGTTTTGCCCGATTGGGCTTGGGCCTACCCGACTTATTTCTTTGAAATCCCGAAAGCCAAAGCAGAAATTAAAAAAATAATCCTGGACCCAAGCGGACTCATGGCCGATGTCAAACGCGACAACAACCAGTTCCCGAAGCCAGAGCCCGAGAAAAAATAAATCTAAAAGCGAGCCATTGGAGCTCGCTTTTTTAGTATTGCCTTTGTACCTTTGGCGTAGAATCCGAGCGATGAAATACACCTATCCGAAATCAGAAAAACTCAAAAGCCACCAAATCATTGAAAGCCTTTTCAAAGAAGGAAAATCGGTGTCAAAATATCCGTTGCGGTTGGTGTATGTTCCGCTGAATTCAGAGCAATACAGTCACTCTTTGGTGGGTGTTTCGGTTTCTAAAAAATTTTTCAAAAAGGCCGTTGACCGAAATTACTACAAACGTTTATTGCGCGAGAGTTACCGCTTGAACCAACATTTATTAAAAGAAGCTTTAAATCCACCAGCGGCTGTAATGTTGTTCTATCAAACCTCTGAAAACATGACTCTGGAACAGATGCAACACAAAATGAAGTTGTTGTTTGAAAAATTAAAGCTACAATCCGCTAAAAAATCCGCTGAATAACATTTGTTTTTGCCACTAATGAATTGTCAAACAACATTGTTTTTCTGGGTTAAACCGTTATATTTGAACCCGATTTTAAATACCCTTCAGGGTGAGAAAACACACCGCGATGCTTTCAGGCTTTAAAAAAAAATACATACTTCCGCTTTTGGTTGGAACTTTCTTGTTTGCAGGCGTGGGCTTTAGCCTCAAAGAAGACTATTTTGAAGTAGCCAAACAAATTGAAATTTTTACCAATCTTTTCAAAGCTGTCAACGCGAATTATGTTGATGATACGAATCCGGCTGAGCTCATGAACATTGCCATTAAAAGCATGTTGGCTGATTTGGATCCGTATACGAATTACTTCAACGAACAAGATATCGTTAAATACAAAATCAACAATACCGGAGAATATGCCGATATTGGTGCTTTGGTCACCCGAAAAGAAGACCAACTCATCATCAAAGAACCGTATAAAAATATGCCTGCCGATAAGGCCGGACTCAAAGCGGGTGATGCTATTATACAAATCGGCGATGTTGATTTGCGCGACTTTAAAGACGATGCTGCTCAATTGCTCAAAGGCGGAAAAGGAACCAAAATTTCCATCAAATACATCCGGCAAGGAAAAACACTTTCAGGTCAAATTGAACTCGGTGAAGCCAAAGCCAAAGCGGTTCCATTCTTCGGAAAAATTGACGACAAAACCGGCTACATTGTCTTGACACAATTCACCAATACAGCCTCTCTTGAAGTCAAAGAAGCTTTTGAACAACTCAAAAACGAAGGCATTGAACGATTGGTTTTAGATTTACGCGACAATCCGGGCGGTTTGCTCAATGAAGCAGTGAATATTTGCAACTTTTTTGTGCCGAAAGATGAAATAATCGTAACCACGAAATCAAGAATTGAAAAACACAACAATACGCACAAAACCATGCGTGAGCCTATTGATACGCAAATTCCGTTGGCCATTATCGTGAACGGAAAAAGTGCTTCGGCCTCAGAAATTGTATCAGGCGCACTACAAGATTTAGATAGAGCAGTCGTCATTGGTTCGCGCAGCTTTGGTAAAGGCTTGGTGCAACGTCCGGTTGATTTGACCTACGGAACGCAACTAAAAGTAACCATTTCGCGCTATTACACTCCGTCGGGTCGTTGTATTCAAGCACTTGATTATACACACAAAGATAAAGACGGAAAAGCCATCCGGACCACTTCAGATAAATACAATGCCTTCAAAACCAAAAATGGCAGAACAGTTTATGATGGTGGCGGAATTTTACCCGATATTGTTTTAGATGAAACCAAGCTTGGCCCCATGACAGAAAAACTCATCGCCAATGACGGAATTTTTGATTTCGCGACTGAGTATTACTACAAAAATCCAAATTTAGGTCAAACCATTCCAAATATTACTGATGCTGATTTTGCTGATTTTAAGGCGTTTCTCAAAATAAAAAAATTCAATTTTGATTCTGAATCTGAAGTTGCTTTGAAAAACACTTGGAAAGCTGCACAGAAAGAAAAAGTTGATGCCGGAATTCAAACCGAATACCAGCAACTAATTACTGCTTTAGAACGCAGTCAAGAAGCACAACTCACCCAAAATCAGAAAGAAATAAAGAATTTAATACGAGACGAATTGCTCAAGCGATACCAGTATAAAGAAGGGCTTTATCAGTACTACATCAAAAACAACCCTGAAATAAAAAGAGCTCAAACCGTTTTGGCCAACACTGCTGAATACAACAAAATACTTCAAAAGCAATGATTCGGATTTTAAGAATACTTCCTTTATTGATCTGTGCTATGGCCTTTTCTCAGGAAGAAAAAGTACAATCAGTTTACTTTGAATTCAACAAATTCAACCTGGATGAAAAACAAGGTCAAGCAGTGGTGGATTTTATCAAAAACACAGATTCAACCCGCATTGAATCCATCGAGATTTTTGGTTACACCGACGATGTTGGCAAAGAAGATTACAACTTTAAACTCTCAACCAAAAGAGCCAATACGATTCAAGAAAAACTCAATCAGAGCGGAATTAAAAATAAAGTAATCGTAACCATTGAAGGCAAAGGACGCATTTTAATTGACGATGATTTAGTAGAAAATTTACCCGAAAAACGCTCTAAAAATCGCCGCGTTGATATTGTACTAAATCTCAAACCACTGCCTAAAATTGAGCTGCCGGGTTTTTATACAACACTGCAAAAGAAGCACATTGTAGGTGATCATATTTATCTGGAAAATTTACTCTTTGAGCGCGGCAGCAGCAAACTGACCATTGAAGCCAAAACCCAACTCGACAAGTTGTCAAAACTGTTACTTAAATACAAAACTTTGGAATTCGAAATCCAAGGTCATGTATGCTGTACACCACCGTATCAAAAAGAAGCCATTGATCGCGAAACGCGCAAACGCAATTTATCTTCAAACCGCGCTGAATCAGTTTATAAATATCTTGTCTTTAAAAAAATTGACAAAAAACGCATGACTTTTAAAGGTTACGGAAATTCAGTTCCGCTGGGCAAAGGGTCAGAATATGATCGTCGCGTTGAATTGGTGATTACCAAAGCTTAGTTTTTGGTCATGCGAATATGCTCAATATCGTCTTCGAGATAAACATCGCTCACCACCATAAAGCCGTGACTTTCATAAAATTTCTGTAAATACAATTGTGCCGAAATGGTGATTGTCTTTGTTTGAAAAAAAGCTTCAACGCCCAAAATAGCTTGTTGCATCAGTTCATGTCCCCATTTGTTTTGCCTTTGTTTTTGGGCCACCACTACTCTGCCAATCGAAGCATCTTGAAAATAGTCTCCGGCAGCAAACAATCGTGCATAGGCTACTATTTCATTGTCAAAAGTTCCCATCAAGTGAATTGCTTTTGAATCTTTATTGTCGATGTCTTGATAAACGCAGTTTTGCTCAACGACGAAGACTTCTGAACGTAGTCGCAGTAATTGATATAGTTCGTCTAAAGAAAGTTCTTTAAAACGCTTTATTTTCCATTTTAAGGCTTGATTCATTTTTTAGTGTTTTTTTTCAGGAATTCAACCGATTTAATCATCGCTTCAAGTTCAAACATAATATCGCGTTTGGCTTCTGAAGGGTCATAACAAAATCCTTCAATCACCAAAATTCGCTTCCGGGTTCGATCAATAATGTGATAGTTGATAAAAGGTCCGGACATATAGTCATTGCGCAGCTCCCATGTTCCTTTGGTTTCATAGGTTTCTCGGCCGGCAATGCGTGTTCTGAACAAATAGGGCGCATAAGAATCTTCGGTAATCATCGGTGAATTGCTGCCCATGCCTCGGATGTACAAATTGCCAATAGAATCACGTGTTTTAATGATGCTGTTGGTAATGTTGCGGCTGGTAAAAAGATTGCTCATCGGAATCTGATAAATCAAAATACTAGCATTTCCACTGGTAATTTCTTTTTTAATCCAAACAAATTTTCGACGTTGTAATACATACTTAAATCCTTGCGGAATACTCATGTCTATGCCAAACTTGCGCCGGATTTTTTTGGTTTGAATTTTCGCAGTATCAATAATTCTCTGGCTTTCGAGAATTTCAGTATTGTGCATTCGTTCAATAATCTCGGGCGCATGTTGCTCTATTTGATCCAGTAAAAGCGAGGTTGTCTTGGCTGAAATATGAATGACGTTTTGCGGATGGGCAAATTCGTTTTCAACAATTTCAAACTTAGTTTCGGCATCCTTTTTAATGATGATGATATTGCGTGAGTTGGTCGTAAACCCTTCAAGTAATTTGAGCGGATATTGATTGATGGTAAACATCGGTTCTTCTTGCGGCAAACCAATGACTGGTCCGGCAAATTTATTTCGAATGCTGTCGCCCACTTCACCGTTCCAAAGCGGATCGTCAATAATCACCGAAATAGTGTTGATCGGGCCAGAGGTCTTTTGATGCGCTCGATCGGGGGTTCTCTTGCAAGCTGTTGCAAAAGCCAAAAAAAGGAGCACAAAAAAAAGGGCTTTTTTCATCCGTTGTTGGTTTGAAAGAAGCCCTAAATTTAATGCTTTTGGATGAACTATCCGTTAATTTTAAGTTTCATACCCGGTTTGAGTGCATTTCCGTTGATTCCATTCCATTTTTTGATGTCTGAAACCGTAACGCCCGGATATTTTTTGGCAATGCTAAACAAAGAGTCTCCTTTTTGCACATAGTAGTGTTCGTCTCTTTTGTTTTTGTTGCTTTTTTCTTTTTTGCTAGATTTTTCAGCTACCGCAGAATCATTGTCGATGACCAACTTTTTGGCAACGATCAACTTATCGCCTAACTTTATGTTGTTGTCATTTAAATCATTCCACGATTTTAAATCGGCTACAGTAACATTGTTTTTGCGGGCAATGCTCCCGAGATTATCTCCTTTTTGAACAGTATATTCAATGTTTTTGAGTTCAGAATTATCAGCAATCTCTGTTTGATTTTGTTCATCATTGATGGTGATTTCTGATATTTTCAAACGGCTTTCCAACTGGATGTTGTTGTCTTGAAGATTGTTCCACTTTTTCAAATCTTCTACCGAAATATTATTTTTTCGAGCAATAGTCGATAAGTTATCGCCTTTTTGAACCACGTAAAAATCATCTTTAGAGTCTGACTCAGCCTCTTTTTTATTGCGTTCATTGGCCGCTAGAGCACCCTCTGACTTGATTGGTTTTTTCACCACAGTCACCACGCGCTCATTGGTCATAATTTTTAGCGTTTTACCCGCTGCAATGCTATTGCCTTTGATTTTATTCCATTTTTTTAAATCGGCAAGAGCAACTTCGTTTTTGTCAGCAATCTCACTCAGGTTATCGCCTTTTTTGACTTTGTAAAAGCGGGTCACGTCTTTGTAAGTAACCACTTTCTCTTCTTTGAAAAGTTTGGTCTCTTTAGAAGTGTTTTCAACAATAGGGTTTTGAGACTGTTTTACCTCTGGTTGCTTTACCGCCACAGCCGTAGAATCGGTTTTGGTTTTCTTTACTCGTGCTGCAATGCGCTCTGTTGTAACAATTTTTAAATTTCTACCCAGCGGTGCTTTGTTGTTTTTGAGTTTGTTCCAGCGTTTGATGTCTGAAACAGCTACATCATAACGATCAGCTATTTCACTCAGATTGTCTCCGCGCCTCACTTTGTGGTATTTAGTTCTAGTTACTGCATATGTTTCACCAGAACTCAAAGAATCTCTTGAAGCCCAAGCTTGTTGGAACCGAGCGTTAAAAGGTCGTTCGCGCTGGTCTAACTCATGCTGAACATAAGCGTAAATTTTTTCTTCATTTGAGGTAAACACGGCAATTTTATCATTGGGCAAACGCAAATAATAAGCGGCGTCGTGATAAGCCGGAACCACATTGAGTTTGTATTGCGGATTAAGCATTTGAATCTGAGCAATCGGCATATCCAACAAATCTGAAATTTGCTTGAAAGTCATTTGCTTTTTGATCATGATTGTATCCGTGGCAAAATGCTTTACAATGGCTCGGTCGGGTTTGATTCCGTGTTCTTTGTGGTATTCGTAAATGTACATGGTCGCTAAAAACGCCGGCACATAACCTTGGGTTTCTTGAGGCAAATATTTGCGAATGTTCCAGAAGTTTTGGTGTCCGCCTGAACGTCTGATGGCTTTAGCCACATTGCCCGGACCGGAATTGTACGAGGCTAAAACCAAATCCCAATCGCCAAAAATTTTGTACATATTGGTCATATATTGAGCCGCTGCTTCGCTGGCTTTAAGCGGATCAATTCGGTCATCAACATATGAATCAATGCCCAAATTGTATTGTTTTCCGGTGTGATACATAAACTGCCACAAACCGGTGGCGCCCACTCTAGATACGGCTCTCGGGTTCAAAGCAGATTCCACGACGGCCAAATATTTGATTTCCAAAGGCACATTTTGTTTGGCCAAGGCTTCTTCAAACATTGGGAAATAATATTCAGAAACAGCCATCAAGCGTTCAAAAGCTTTTTTGCGGTTTTTGAGAAATGACTTGATGATGTTCTCCAATCCTTGATTGTATTCAATATTGAAAGGAGATTTGGAATCCATTTCTTTCAGACGCGCTTTAAGCAAATCGGTTGAGAGTTCATAATCTACTTTTTGATCAAGGTTGATGGTCTTAATATCATTCTCAAGATCATTGTAAATGTCTAAACTAGTCAATTCTTTAAGCCACAAGCTATCAACGCATGAAGCAAGATTGTCTTTTACAAATGTTTTTTTGATGGAATCCAAATACGAAACATTGCCCTGAGGTTTGATGGCAATATTTTGAGCAAAAGCATTGGCAGCAAATAAAAAAGCTGCCGCCCATGTGATTTTGGGTATTCTCATAATTTTATTTTGCGTTTTCAAAGGTTTGAAAACTGTTGTCTCTTTCGGTTTACTCGGTTTTTCAGGACATTGCCTGAGGGTAATCCTTTATTTATCAAAAGGATGTACGCGGCAAAAATAGGAATCTTAAATTACATAATCCCTATTGAATAACTTAAAGTTGTGATAAATATTGCCTGCTCGCTATATAAAAACGGTTTTTTTTGATTAATCTATAATAGCGGCAATCCCCGGAAGTGTACGTCCTTCAAGCATTTCAAGCATAGCTCCGCCACCGGTTGAAACATAACTCATCCGCGGCTCAAGACCGAATTGCTTTACAGCTGCTACAGAATCTCCGCCGCCCACCAGTGAAAAAGCACCAGCCGAAGTTGCTTGAGCAATTGATTCACCCAAAGCAATGGTTCCGTGCGCAAAATTTGGCATTTCAAAAACACCCAATGGTCCGTTCCATAGAATGGTTTTTGAGTTTTTAATCACTTGGTCAAATATTTCGAGTGATTTTGGTCCGGCGTCTAAGCCTTGCCAACCATCGGGAATTTGTTTTACATCAATGATTTGCGTCTGTGCCTCGTTGGCAAAAGCATTGGCCGCCACAACATCAACCGGCAAATGAATCTGTACATTTTTTGCGCGTGCGGCAGCTAAAATGTCCAACGCCAATTGAAGTTTATCGTCTTCACAAATGGAATTTCCCACCTGTCCGCCCAGCGCTTTTACAAACGTAAAAGTCATTCCGCCGCCAATAATCATGTGATCAATTTTATCTAGTATATTTTCAATAACGGTAATTTTAGATGAGACTTTTGACCCGCCCAAAACCGCCGTTACCGGTTTTTGACTGTCATTCAAAACGCGGTTTAAACTTTCAATTTCTTTGGCCAATAAAAGCCCGAAACATTTGTGGTTCGGGAAAAACTGCGCGATAATTGTAGTGGAAGCGTGTGCTCGGTGCGCAGTTCCAAAGGCATCGTTGACATAAATATCACCCAAAGAGGCCAAGGCTTTTGAGAAAGCAACATCGCCGGCTTCTTCTTCACTGTGAAATCTTAAATTTTCGAGCAGTAAAACCTCGCCAGGCAGCAATGTTTGTGCCGCTGAAGTAGCTTCATCGCCTATGCAGTTTTCGGCAAACTTTACCGGAACACCTAAAATTTCTGAAGTTTTGGTCACAATGTGTTTCAATGAATATTTGGCTTCTGCGCCCTTAGGTCTGCCTAAATGTGACATGAGGATAACGCTCCCGCCGCCTTTAAGAATATGTGAGATGGTGGGCGCCGCCGCCTCAATTCGAGTTGCATCGGTTACTTGAAAATGCTCGTCAAGAGGAACGTTAAAATCAACACGAATGAGTGCTTTTTTATTTCTGAAATCAAAATCTGCCAAAGTCTTCATAAAAATTCATTTTAAGATTGGCGCAAATATAGGCTTTTAATTTGGCGCAGAAAAAACAACTCCGCGCTCGGGCTGTGAACTTTTGCTATATTTGCTCATGCTTTTTTCAGAAATTCTCGGACAAGATTACCTAAAAAATCATCTGACCACCAGTGCGCTTTCAGGCAGAATACCGCACGCGCAACTTTTTGTCGGCCCCGAAGGATCGGGCACTTTGCCCATGGCGATTGCTTATGCTCAGTTTATTTTGTGTCAAAACTCAGGGCAGGAAAATTTGGGTGGAAACGAAGCTTGCAATTTGAAATTTCAACATTTTTCGCATCCGGATCTTCATTTTATTTATCCGAATGTAACCACCGAAGAAATTAAATCAAAACCCAAAAGCCTTGATTTCATTACTGAATGGCGCGCCTTCTTACAACAAAATCCTTACGGAAGCTTGTTTGACTGGTATCAACTTTTAGGCGTTCAAAACAAACAAGGCGAGATTAGGGTAGAAGACGCCGATGAAATTGTTAAATCGCTCGGGCTGAAATCTTATGAAGGCGGTTATAAAATTGTCATTATTTGGATGGCTGAAAAAATAAACATGAGCGCATCAAACAAACTGCTTAAACTGCTTGAAGAACCCACTGAGAAAACGGTTTTTATTTTGATTGCCGAAAACGAAGAAGATATTCTCAAAACTATTTTATCACGTTGTCAAGTGTTGCATTTTAGCGCTATTCCTGAAAAAATCATAGCTGATGCGCTCATAAAATATCACGATTTAGACCCTAGAACGGCAGCCAAAATTGCTCATCAAGCACAAGGAAATTACAACAAAGCCCAACAAATCGTCAACGAAACGGGCGAAGATTTAGTTTTTGAAAAATGGTTTGTTGATTGGGTGCGCGCGGCTTTCAGAGCCAAAGGAAATGCAGCTGCGATTCAGGATTTAATTCAATGGAGCGAACAAATTGCCGGATTGGGCCGCGAGACTCAGAAAAAGTTTTTGAATTATTGCATCGAATTGTTTCGTCAAGCATTGTTGCTTAACTATCAAACGACAAGCTTGGTGTATATGGAACCCAAAATTGAAAAGTTCAAACTTGAGAATTTTGCCCCTTTTGTCAGCGGAAACAACATTCAAGAAATATACAAAGAGCTCACGGATGCCATTTACCATATAGAGCGCAACGGAAACGCCAAAATCATCCTGACCGATCTATCTATAAAACTCACGCGGCTCATTCATAAATCTTAACTTATGGTCTACGCAGCACACATTTTAGTGACCGCTTTTTTGGCAATTACTTTTCTTCAATCAGCTTATGACAAAGTCATGGATTGGCCGGGAAATATTGCTTGGCTTAAACAGCATTTTGCCCAAACCATACTCAAAAATCGAGTTCCTTTGGCCTTATTGCATGTGATGGTTTTAGAGCTTATATCTGGTATTCTTTGTTTGGCCGGAAGCATACAACTCTATGCCTACCACAACAAAGTTTTGGCTTTATATGGCGGTATTTTTTCGTGCATTACTTTGATAATGTTACTCTTCGGACAGCGATTAGCCAAAGACTATGACGGCGCTAGGACCATTGTAATTTATTTTGTTCCGGCGGTTTTGCTGGTGTATTGGCTGAGTTAATTACAAACTGGCCCTAAATATCTTGAGTTCATCCCAGGTAAATTGATCGCCGTATTTTTCTTTGAGTGGATTAAGTGACGGTTCATCATATCCTTTAAAAACCTCAGCCAGAGCTTCGCGCTTGTCTTGCGGCAAAACATCTTCAATAGAAACCGCTTTGATTTCAATGAGTTTGGCCATATGTGTTGCGATGGTTTGAGGCGTGAGTTTTCGAATCCGGGCAATTTCTTTTATGGTGTTCTGCTGATGCCAAAGTTCAAGCGTTTCTAAATAAGTTGATTTTTTGGGCTCTTTGACCTTTTTCTTTTTACTGGTTTGTTTAACCTCAAAAGAATCGTCATCAATAAGTTGCGCATATTGCTCTTGGTATTGAGTTTTTGCCCATTCTAATTTGTGTATACGGTAGTTTTTAAGCGCATCCGTGTGCATATTTTCTTTGCTGATGGGTAAATTTTGTGCGATGATGTTTACCAAGTTTTTAGCACGTATGAGTTCTGAGATTGCAAGATTTTGATGTATTTCTAATTCGAGTAATTCTTCGGCAAAACCTTGTGCTTTTCGGGCATGATGCGCTATTTCAAGCATCAATAACAAATCACTCATGAGCGCGTCTAAAACCGGAAAAAAGTACTCATAGGCTGCTTGAATGCGTTCTGAGATAAAAGCAAAGTCCATGGGGTGAGCGCTAAAAAGCCTACGCAACTGTTGTTGAAACTTTTGTGCCGGAATGGCCAATTGTTCTATTTTTTCGTGCTGATTTTGTGCCCAAATGGCATGCTTTGCTTTTTCAGAATTTGGTGCTTTTTGCTGATAACTAAAGCGATGATGTCGCCAATGCTGAATCAAATGGGTAAAATCAAAAGCTTGAATCACAAAAAGTTCCGTGTATTTTTGAGTTTCAATTTTGAGTTCGTCTTTGATTTCTTCGTCAGACAATTGACCTGAAGAATATTGAACAACCGCTTCATCATTGCTGAGCCCGTTCATTTGCAGGGGTGAAAGCAATACCAATCCGTCTAGTGAGCGCAACCGCGATAAGGCAACATACGCTTGTCCAGGCATAAAAACCTGTGAAACATCGAGCGCAGCGCGCTCAAAAGTAAGACCTTGACTTTTATGCACCGTGATGGCCCAAGCCAATCGGAGTGGGTAATGGACAAAAGTGCCTAAAATTTCTTCTTTGATTTCACGGGTAACTTCATCAAGCGAATAACGAATGTTCTGCCATTCGTATTTTTCAACCGTGATGGTGAGCGATTCATCCGGAAAACGCACAAGGATTTCATCTTCAGAAAGCGATGCAACCACGCCCATTTTCCCGTTATAGTATTGCTTTTGAGCCGACCAATCATTTTTAATGAACATCACTTGAGCACCGATTTTGAGCTCTAAGGAAGCTTCAATCGGGTACATTTTTTCAGGAAAATCACCCACAATATCCGGTAGATAAGTCATAGATGTTTCGGGCAAATCTTTCAGTGATTTTTGATTGATGGCATCGGCTTGCGCGTTGTGTGTGGTCAGGGTAATATAGCCCGATTCAGGGTTGGCTTTAAATTCAGGTTGTACAAATCGCTGCAGTAATTTTAAATCATCTGAGTGTAATTCATTATTTCTCAGCCGATTGAGAATGCGGATAAAATCGGTGTCGGATTGGCGAAAAATCTTGGGTAATTCAATGTACAAAGGCGGCTGTCTTTGGGTGACTAAGGCGTGAAAAAAGAATTTTCCGCGGTAGTACTGACGCAGCAATTGCCATTCTTGATCTTTGACTACCGGTGGCAGTTGAAATAAATCGCCAATAAACAAAAGCTGAACCCCGCCAAAAGGATTGGGATTTTTGCGGATGTTTTGCAGGGTGAAATCAATAGCGTCTAAAAGATCAGCGCGCAACATACTGACCTCGTCAATCACGAGCAATTCAAGACTTTGCAAAATGGCTTTTTTGGTTGCATTCATCCTGAAATGACGCGCCAATGTAGCCTTGGTTTCATAGTTGACAAAACCCGATAGAGCAGGAACTTCATCGGTAGGTAAAAAAGCACCAAAAGGCAACTGAAACAGAGAGTGAATGGTCACGCCTGAGGCATTGAGCGCGGCGATTCCGGTGGGTGCCACCACTACTGCTTTTTTGTGGGTAGTGAGCATTATTTCACGGAGCAAGGTGGTTTTTCCGGTTCCTGCTTTTCCGGTCAAAAAAATGCTTCGCCGGGTTTGATTAATGAATTGAAGCACATATTCGGCTTCGGCTGATAAAGAGTTCATAGGCTTATAAAAAAGATTGGGTTCAAAAATAAGTTATTTTGATTGTTTTTAAGCCTTGGATTCAAACAAGAATCAACAATACCCGACCCGCAGCCAAATATTTTAATATCTTAAAGGTGAATATATTGTTTGATTCGGTAAGTTGTTTTTACTAATGGCTTCTTCGTATTACAAAAGTAATTTCTCTAAAAAATTGTTTTTTAAGCTTGGCTTATCTAGAAATTAAAAAACCTTCTCTCTGATGCGATTGAAGGTTTTTTGTGATGGTCAATTTTATTTTTTTTCAGAATTATCTTGGGGCTTTTTATCATCAGAGGAGTATGATTCATTGAGCAATTTGATTATTTCTTTGGTAATATCATATTGGTCTTTAGCATACAAAACTGAAACTGCATCACCTGTGCCATAGATATAGTCATAACCTTTTTCTTTTCCGTACTTTTTGATGAATTTTTTAACATTACCCACCAATGAATCCATTTCTACAGCGCTTTCTTCCTGCAATTGACGCAACATAGCATCTTGAGCATAGCTGAGTTCTTGTTCCTTTCTTTGTAGTCGCGCTCCATTGGCTTGTGCCCATGCCTGACCGTTGGCTTGTGCATTTTTCTGAAAATTGGCTGCCTCAGATTTAAACTTGGCTACTTCAGCCTGCAGTTCTTTGCCCATTTGGTCAGATTTGTCTTTGTATTTTTTTTCAATGTCTTTGGCTTTTTGATATTCTTCCATAAGTTTTGAGGTATCAACATAAGCGGTTTTAAAATCTTTTGAAGGCGCGACATTTTCGCTGCTTTTGTTACAAGAAACAACAGCCAGTGAAAGTGCTAAAATAAAAGTTAGTTTTTTCATGAGAAGAATTTGTTTTCTAGAGGTTCAAATGTAAAAAAATATTGATGGAAGTAGGTTTTTAAATCAAATAAGAATAAACTATTACGCAAAAATTTAAAATAATGTTTTGTTATTGTTTTTGGCTTTAATTCGGGCGATTTACGGCCTTTTAAAATTTTATTTAGGGTTATTTACATCTTGTTGTCGCATCGTTGATTTAAAAAAAACTATGTGCTTTTAATGCTTTTTAATGATATAAATATGTGATGAAAATTCTTTAGAGAATACACCTGAAAGATTTGAGGTGAAACCAACGAGAAAAGCTTTGATTATATTCATTTTTCCAGTTTTGTATTTTTCTGACAATAGTGAGACATAAAACGAATCATACCACATCGGTTTCACTTTGACAAGTTCTAAGTTTTGTTCTGCAAATAACCCTTGAATGGACTTTTTAGAGAAATGCCATAAATGTCTCGGAACATCATACGCCGCCCAATAGTTTTGATAATGTTTTGCATCAAATGATTTGTAATTAGGAACCGCAATGACAATGGTTCCACCTGGTTTGACCAATCTTTTTAACTCTGCGATTTGTGCTTTAACATCCGGAACATGCTCTAAAACATGCCACATTGTGATAACATCAACAGATTTTTCGGGTAAATCTTGTGTTGATTGGATCAATTCAACGCCTTTATTTTGTGCTATTTTTCTAGCTTTCTCATTAGGTTCATAGCCTTTAATCTGCCAACCTGAGGCTAGGGCAGCGGCAAGAAAATCTCCTGTTCCGCAACCAACATCAAGCAAAACTCCTTTGTTTTTTTGCTGTTTCAAAACTAATTTGAGTTTTTGCTGAATAGTGGTTTTTTTGATCAATTGATAAATTTTTTCAAACCATGAACGAGCGGAGTCGGTATGAGAGATGTAATCATCGCTTTCGTAATAACTATCTAATTCATTCAATGAAGGCTGAGGAGAAGTCATTAATAAATCAACAGATGGGTCTCTAAAAAGGGTAAATTCTTTTTGAGAAACTGAAAAATCTTGGACTTTGATGTAGAATTCAGAAGGATTAATATTCATTATCGATTATAATATTCGTCTTTGAGATTTTTAAGGTAATTGATGGCCAGGTTTTGCAGAAGAGAACCCTCTAAAAGGCAATCTTTGTTTTCATCGTCCACCATTGAAAATGCAATAAATTTACGTTGCGTTTCAACGGTAGCGTCTTCGGGTTGCAAATTTATAACTGAATAATTAGAGCTGTCAAAATATTTCTCGAATTCAGAATTATCGTACAGAATAATTTTGTAATGATTTCTGTCAATGGTCACAGTATATTCTAAACTATAGTAATTCTCTTTTTTAAATTTTATGGAAAGGAACTTTTCAATGCTCATGTTTTTGGTATTGTTCTCAAAAATAAAAGCAGTAAGCGGCTGTGGGTTTCCAACGATTTGTTTACCGTTTGGAACCAGTAAATAATCTTCTATTTGAATAGTTGCTTTTCTGGCAATACAGGAAATAAAAAAAACACCGATGCATAAAATCAGAATTTCCCTTTTAATTATTGGGTTTTTGAAATATCGTTTCACGTGGAACATTATTTATCTTCCCATATAAATTAATAAAACCGAAATATCACTTGGGGAAACACCACTAATTCTAGATGCTTGTGAAATCGTCACCGGACGAATCTTGGAGAGTTTTTGCTTGGCTTCAATTGACATGGATTTGATTTGAAAATAATCAAAATTATCCGGGATTTTTACATCTTCTAAACGAAGCAGTTTGTTTGCATTATTGCGTTCTTTTTCAATATAACCAGAGTATTTGACTTGTATTTCTGCCTGCTCAATAATTTCTTTATCTAGTTGATTTTGTTCGATATATACTTTTACTTTGTCAAATTTAAGCATGTCATCTAGATTGATTTGTGGTCTTGAAAAAACCTTGAACATCTTATCTGACTGATTCATGGGCGAACTTTCTTTATCGATTAAAACAGGGTTAGCCTCCTCAGGAGTAACGCTTGTTTCTTTAAAAAAATCAACCATTTTTTCAGACTCATTGAACTTATGTTCCATTCTTCTGAGTCGTTTTTCGCTAGCCAATCCAATATTATACGACAAAGGAGTTAATCTGAAATCAGCATTGTCTTGTCGTAGTAAGGTTCTAAATTCTGCTCTTGAAGTGAACATTCTGTAGGGCTCTTCAGTACCTTTGGTAATCAAATCATCGATTAAAACTCCAATGTACGCTTGATCTCTTTTAAGAATGAAAGGTGCTTTGTCTTGAACTTTTAATGCGGCGTTTATTCCAGCCATCAATCCTTGAGAGGCAGCCTCTTCATATCCGGTTGTTCCATTAATTTGTCCGGCAAAATAAAGTCCGTCCACAATTTTAGTTTCTAAGGTGTGCTTAAGCTGGGTAGGAGGGAAGTAATCATATTCTATCGCATAACCCGGACGAAAAAACTTTACATTTTCAAAACCAGCAACCGACCGCAACGCTTTAAACTGTATATCTTCAGGCAGAGAGGTAGAAAAACCATTTACATACACTTCAACGGTGTCCCATCCCTCAGGTTCAATAAACAACTGATGCCTTTCTTTATCTGCAAAACGATTGATTTTATCTTCAATAGACGGACAATAACGAGGGCCAATACTTTGAATTCTGCCGTTAAACATGGGTGAACGATCAAAACCCTCGCGCAGAATGTCGTGCACTAAATTTGAAGTGTAAGTCATATGACAAAGCTTCTGAGACTTCAAAGGTTGGGTAATATCTAAATAAGAAAACTTATCTGGATGAAGATCACCAGGTTCTTCATGCATTTTAGAATAATCTAAAGAGCGGCCGTCAACTCGTGGAGGAGTACCTGTTTTCATCCGACCTGATTCAAAACCAACTTTTACTAAATCTTCGGTAATACCAAAAGCAGCGCTTTCGCCAGCCCGACCACCCCCGAATTGCTTTTCTCCAATGTGAATTAACCCGTTAAGAAAGGTTCCATTGGTTAAAACAACCGTTTTGGCCTTTATTTCAACACCCAGCGAGGTAACAATTCCTTCCACGCGATGGTTGCGAATCAAAAGCCCACGAACCATCTCTTGATAAAAGTCAAGATTCGGAGTTTGCTCTAACATCATACGCCAAGTTTCGGCAAAACGCATCCGGTCACTTTGCACACGTGGTGACCACATAGCCGGACCTTTGGATTTATTAAGCATCTTGAACTGAATAGCTGTCTTATCAGAGACAATTCCTGAATAACCACCCAAAGCATCTATTTCACGAACTATTTGGCCTTTGGCAATACCGCCCATAGCCGGATTGCAAGACATTTGTGCAATGTTCTGAAGACTCATCGTAACAAGCAGTGTTTTACAACCCATATTGGCGGCGGCGGCGGCGGCTTCAGATCCTGCATGACCGGCACCAACCACAATTACGTCATATATACTCTCAAACATGATTGTTATTTATTAAACTGTTCCACGTGAAACATCTTGATCTTTTCATCTTCTTTCTCTCGCATCAAAACCTCGTCCTTCTGCGTCTTATCCTTAAAACCACAATAGTGGAGTACGCCATGAACCATTACACGTAATAACTCATCATGAAATGAAACGCCAAAATCGTGAGCATTCTCTCGGACTCTATCAATAGAGATATAAATGTCTCCATTTAATTCGTTTCCTAATGAATAATCAAAACTGATAATGTCCGTGAGTGTGTCATGATTCAAATAAGACTTGTTGATTTCAAGCAAATAATCGTCACTACAAAAAATATAGTTGATCTCACCTTCCTTTTTGTTTTCTGTTACAATAACATTAGAAAGCCAAGCTCTGTGTGCCTTAGCTTGTGATAAACGAAATTTGGTTTCGTAATTGAAACTAATCATGGGTTTTAAAATATTCTTGAACCTTCTGGTTAAAATGAGCGCGCAAAGGTAAGGCTTGTCTATTTAATATTTCAACACTATTTAAATATTGTTGTAGTTGAACCGGAAGCGCACTAGATGTATTAATAAACTCTTTTTTATTGGTTTCCGATTGTCGCTTCTTGTCTTCTCCTTGTTGCTGAACGGCTTTTTGCAATTTGAGCAATTCATACTTTAAATTGAGCGCTTTCTGAAGAGTTTCATTGTTAAAGCCTTTATTAAGTAACTGTTTTTCAAGCTCTTTCATTTGATTCAATGCATTTTGTCCTGAACCGCCAAGGCCTTGCTTTTCTAATTCTTTTTGTAGCGCATCTCTAAGTTGTTGTTGCTCTTTATATATTTCCATGATCTCATCAGCATTTCCTTCACCATCCTCGCCCTTTTGATTTCCTTCTTTTGAATTGCCTTTTTGGTCACCCTGATCACCTCCGTTTTGTCCTGATTTTCCGCCTTTGCCTGATTTTCCAGAATTTTTCTGACCCGGCTTATCACTTTGTCCTTCGCCCTCAGATTTGCCCTCTCCCTGACCACTTTGTTCACCTGGTTTATCTCCCTTTTTCATGCCTTTTTTCATCTTCTCGCCTAAACCTTCTTGCTTTTTAATGATATCAGGAAGTTGCATTCCTTGTCCTTGACCCGGTTTGGGCTTACCCATTCCAGAACCAGACATTTGCATTTGCATACCATTGAGTATATCACTTAAAAAATCGGCAAGTCGGTTGGCAGATGTAACGGCATATTGCTGATGAGAAGTGCCTTTGGGAATTTGAGCTTCGACTAAATTCTCTATCGCTTTGTCAACATTATAGTGTACGTTGCCTACTTCTTGAGTAATGTTCTCAGTAAACTTGGGGTTACGAAGGGACATTGCAAACAAACTGTCATCCACATGTTTGAATTGCTGCTTAAGGTTTTGCTGTACTTTGAGGTTTTTATTAAACGACGGTGAACCGCGCTTCAACCCTTTAAACTGTTTCATAACATCTTCTTGAGAAAATGAATAGGCGAGTAGGTTGTCAAGAATTTGGCGCAGCATTTTAACGTCTTCATCCATTTGTTCCATTTCTCCACCATCCATGCTTTCTTGCATCTTGGCAGACATCTGCTTCATTTTTTGCGCAGCACTTTTTTGTTTTGGTTTTGCTTTGTCTTTCTTGTCTTTTTGCAATTCTTCAGAAGCTTTCTTTAAATCTTCATCAATGCTTTTTTGTTTCTCAGCTTCAGTAGGAATGTCCATCGGTGATTTAAGTTCCTTGTTCTCTTTCTGCAAATCTTTGAGTTCCTCTTGAATCTTATCAAACTCTTTATTGATGTCATTTTGTTTTTCTGCTGAATTCTCCTTTTCGTTCTCAGCCAACTTGTCTTGCTTTTTGGAGAGCTCCTCGAGTTTATCGGCAATCTGCTCAGCTTTTTTGCTCACGTAATAACGCTTGGTAAGCTCAACCAACTGTTCGAGGTTTTTGGTCTGATTCTTACTGGTTTGCTTGAACTGATCCAGCTTTTCCATCAGCTCTTCGTTCTTGATTTTATCAGTCAGTTCTTTGAGCTCGTCTAAAAGTTTTTTATTCTTCTCCAATTCCTGATTGTTTTTCTCTAAACGCTTTTGAAGTTCTTCTTTGAACTCATCTTTTTTATCAGATTTAAACTTATCTAAATTTTCTTTCATCTTTTCAGAAAACTCTTTCATCATAGCATCTTGTTGCTTTTGACGGTTGATGAAATCGTTGATCTTCTGTTGATCTTTGAACTCTAGATTATCTTTTTCTTTACCGGATTTTTGAATCTTCTCTAGCTCAGAAAGCTGTTTGTCTTGATTTTTGAGTGATTGCTCTAAGCCATTGATGTTGCTATTTTGCTGTTGCAACATTTGATCTTGCTTTTCAGATTCGGTGGCCACTCGGTTAGAAAACACAGCTGATTTGCTACTCTTAAAATGATGAACGGCATCATTGTCAAAAATCTCAAAATAATATTCATAAGTAACCCCTTCTTCAACCTGAAGTTGACTTGGAAACGAAAACACAAATCGATCATACAAATCATTTTTCACCGGAATGGTTCCGCGTCGGGCGGTTTGTGGTTTTCCGATTTCATAATAAACAATCTGCAAACGCGATAAGCCATAATCATCTGTAACTTGACCAATGAGATACTTTTTCTCGGTTTTTAAACTATCCGGCGCTTGATTCACATTAATACTCGGAAACTGGTCTTTGACTACTGAAATTTGGTACATCAATTTTTCATAATGCCTCACTTGTGCATTTGATGTCAGAATCTCATAATCGATGGGTTCTAGAATAGATTTCGAAAAAGTAAACTGTTCTTCTTTTTTAGAAAACAATCCTTGTGCGTTCTTGTCCTTCCATTCAACGCGATTGGTGGCAACGGCGTTAATTTTCCATTGAACACGAGTTCCTTCAGGTACAATGGCGTTTCCTGAACCTTTAATGGTTTCAGATTTTCTATGCAAATAAGACGGATACTGCAATTGCATTTCAAAGTTGGCAATCGATGGAACCGTTAATACTTTCAACTTGTAATCATCTGAAACTACCGCATTGGCTTGCAAATGAAATTCAACATCGGCTAGAGGTTTTGTAAACTTATACTGAAATTTTCCAGGTTCAAGGCTTTCCATATAGTAACTTTCCTCACCCAAATAAATCATGACGCTTTCAGGAATCACACGCCCTTTGGTTGCGAGCACAAGAGTAAAATCTTTGTTTTGCTCTGTTTGTAAAATAGGATTCTGAATTTCAAAGGCAAAAGGAGCGGGCGGGGTGTAGGTTTTCTGAAAATGAACTACGCGGTTAAAACTCTGCGAAATCACATCACTGTTGCCGGAAAGATAAAAAAAGGCAAACAACAAAACCGGAATCAACGCCAGTGGTAAATATCTTTTGTTGGTATTAAAGTTAACGGCTTTGGTAAACGGTACCGGCTGCAAGTTTTGTGCTTTCTGGTCAATTGAAGCGAGTAAAAGTTCTGAATTTTCTTGATGAGACGACAACTGCAAAAAGTTGGTGAGTTTGTCGCTTACTTCTGAAAAATGATTTCCGATGATGGTTGAAGCCTGTGTGTAGTCAATTCCTTTTTGGAATTTAAGCAATTTAAAAATCGGAAACAAAATATAGCGCAAAAGCAAAAAGACTTCTACTGCCACAAAAGTCCAAAACAAAAGCGTTCTACCCAGCGGTTTGAGCCACAGAAAATACTCAACAAACAAAGTAAAGAGCAAATAAATCAAGCCTAGTCCAACAAAAAATATGGTACCTCTGATGAGTTCATTGAGGTAATATTTTCGGATAAACGCTTCTAATTTCTGGTAAATAACACGGGTTGACTCCAAGGTTCAAGCGTAGTTTTGGTTACAATCGCTAAAAATACAATTTTAAACGAATCGAAAAACTTAAAAATTTATCAATACTCAGGCTCTGTTCCATAAGGTTTGAAGTGTATCTTTGCGCAAATTTTTGCAACTATGTCACAACCTGTTCGCGTTCGTTTTGCGCCCAGTCCAACCGGTCCGCTGCACATTGGTGGAGTCCGCACGGCTTTGTTTAATTATTTGTTTGCCAAAAAACACAACGGTACTTTTTACTTGCGTATTGAAGATACAGATCAAAATCGATTTGTGCCGGGCGCCGAAGCGTATATTTTTGAAGCGCTCGAATGGTTGGGCATTTCACCTGATGAAACCGTGGGCAAGAATGAAAAGTTTGGTCCGTATCGTCAGTCAGAACGAAAAGCCATCTATCGTGAATATGCCGAACAGCTCATTCAAACCGGTTGGGCCTATTATGCTTTTGACACGGCTGAAGCGCTGGATGCTCATAGAAAACAACACGAAGCCGAAGGTAAAACCTTTATTTACAATTGGCACAATCGTGAAAAATTAGATACTTCATTGGTTTTATCAGCTGATGAAACCCAAAAGCGCATTGACTCAGGGCAAGATTACGTGATTCGTTTTAAAACGCCGGTCAATGAAACTTTGCATTTGCACGATATCATCCGCGGCGATATTCAGTTTGATACCAACTTGCTCGACGATAAAGTTTTGTTTAAAAGCGATGGCATGCCCACCTATCATTTGGCGAATATTGTGGATGATCATTTGATGCAAACCTCGCATGTGATTCGCGGTGAAGAATGGTTGCCGTCATTGCCGTTGCATCATTTATTATACAAAGCTTTTGGTTGGCAAGCGCCTGAATTTGCGCATTTACCGCTTATTTTAAAACCCATCGGCAACGGAAAACTCTCTAAACGCGACGGAGACAAAATGGGCTTTCCGGTATTTCCGCTCGAGTGGACAACAGAAGAAGGCATCTCATCGGGCTATCGCGAAAAAGGTTATTTGCCTGAAGCAGTGATTAACTTTTTGGCTTTGCTCGGTTGGAACGACGGAACCGACCAAGAAATTTTTAGTCTGGAAGAACTGGTTCAAAAATTTGATTTAAACCGCGTGCACAAAGCTGGAGCAAAGTTTGATCCGGAAAAAAACAAATGGTTCAACCATCATTATTTGATGTTGCAAGACAACGCTGCATTAGCCAAATCATTTGCGGTGATTCTTCAAGAAAAAGGCTTCAATGCATCTGAGGAAAAACTCACGCAATTGGTTTCTCTCATTAAAGAACGTGCGAATTTTGTTTCAGAATTTTGGGAAATGAGTGATTTCTTTTTTGTGGCTCCAAATGCTTATGACGAAAAAGCAACCAAAAACTGGAATGCCGATACCGCTGAGCTCATGAGCGAAATCATTACTGTCATGAACAACATTGCTGATTTTAGTTCTCAAAACATCGAAACCATCGTTAAAGAATGGATTACTGCCCGTGAAATCGGAATGGGTAAAATCATGCAACCTTTGCGCTTGAGTTTGGTGGGTGCGCTTAAAGGTCCTCATTTATTTGACATCATTGAGTGGATTGGAAAAGAAGAAACCAACCAACGAATTCAAAAAGCTATAGAAACTTTATAAAAAAAGCTCCCAAATCGGGAGCTTTTCTTATAAATTGAATATTACCTGAGCATTAATCGTTCCGAGCGTTCCTTTAAAATTTCGGTTGCCGTTTTTGGCCAACAAATCATCGTCTTTATTGAGTTTGTTGAAAAAGTTGGTAAAACCATATTCATAAAAAATCAAAGCGCGGATCACTTTTCCACCGCCCGAAGCGCCTACATAAATCTGACCACTGGCCGGAGAAACATCAAGAATGTCGTTGGCTTTTAAATTGGTTCCTGCAATTTGTTTTCCTTCATCTGCACCTGAAATATTGAGTTTTCCGTTGATCTGAACTTGCGGTCCAAAATCAACCGAAACATGATCTTCAATTACATTATAACTCAAAAGTAAACGAACCTTAACGCCTTGAAAATTGTATTTAATGCGTTGATTGTAATTGGCCTCTAATGAGAAATTGTTAGAGAAAAACTGCATGCCATAGATCATGCTCCAATCATTGTAGTAATTTCCGCGCACGGAAAGCCCGCCGGCAAAACCGCTCTCAGGTTTGGCACTGAAGTTATTGGTAAACAAAGATGTTTGTGAAATTCCTCCGGAAATACCTATGCGGTTTCCGTCTTTATTCTGAAACTGACCATAAGCCGAAAGCCCTGAAATCAAGAGCAAAGCTATTATTTTTTTCATGGTTAAAATGTTCTTGGTTATGATGTAACAAACATACATTAAATTTCGTAGAAAGGCTTTCAACTTAAAATTTATCACCATGCCATTTCTTGTTATTATTTTATTTCTAGGCTTAATCCTTTTGCTCTCATCTTTCTTTACCGTAAAACAACAAACTGCTGCAGTTATTGAACGTTTTGGTAAATTTCACAGCATCCGAAATTCCGGATTGCAACTCAAATTACCTATTATTGACCGAATTTCAGGTCGCGTAAATCTTAGAATCCAACAACTTGATGTCATTATTGAAACCCAAACCAAAGACAATGTTTTTGTAAAAATGAAAGTTTCGGTTCAGTTCAAAGTGATTCAAGAACATGTTTATGAAGCCTTTTACAAACTTGAGTATCCGCACGATCAAATTACTGCTTATGTTTTTGACGTGGTGCGGGCCGAGGTTCCGAAACTTATTCTTGACGATGTTTTTGTTCGAAAAGATGATATTGCCATTGCCGTAAAGCGCGAATTAAATGAAGCTATGATGGCCTACGGTTATGATATCATCAACACTTTGGTGACCGATATTGATCCGGATATTCAAGTAAAAAATGCCATGAACCGCATCAATGCTGCCGAACGTGAAAAAACAGCCGCACAGTTTGAAAGTGAAGCGCAACGCATCAGAATTGTGGCCAAAGCCAAAGCCGAAGCCGAAAGTAAAAAATTGCAGGGTCAAGGTATTGCTGATCAAAGAAGAGAAATTGCCCGCGGACTCGTTGAAAGCGTTGAAGTACTCAACAGTGTTGGAATCAATTCACAAGAAGCATCAGCTTTGATTGTGGTGACCCAACACTATGATACTTTGCAAGCGATTGGTGCCGATACCAATTCTAACTTGATTTTGTTGCCGAACTCGCCTCACGCAGCCACCGACATGCTCAACAATATGGTGGCGAGTTTTGCCGCTTCCAACCAAATTGGGGAACAGCTTAAAAATCAACCCAAAAGAGTGAAAGACAGAAATAACAAAACCGCTTCAGATTACAATCCGTCAGACACATCAAATCCGGAAGAACCTTCTGCTTAATTTAACAGAATACTCCATAAAAAAAGAGGCTTAATCGCCTCTTTTTCTGTTTAATATCCATTGCAAAATAAACGGAAATGCGGTTTTTAAAACACTTCCGGCCAATCCGCTTAATAGATGTTTGTTCAACCAAGCCAAATAAGAAATTTGCTGGGTTGGAAAAACATTTTCTTTTAATTTTTGTACGCTAAGTGATGCTTTTTGATAATGTATTTCGCGCTCAATTTGAAGCATTTCAAGTTCGCGTTCAATCTCATCGTAAGAGCTATATTTTTTAGCATTCATGATTAATCGTTGAAGAAAATTTCTGAAAACCGCTCTAAAATTGGGCCTTCGACAATTTTGTCTTTGACTCTAAAAAGCAATAACGCTAAAATGAGATAAACACCGGCCACAGATAAAAAACCTAGCGGATAAGATTGCATCCAAGCGCCTAAAGCCAATGCTCCTGCAATCGAAGCAAAAAGTAAAACAACCAAAAAACACAGAGCAATCAGTAAAAACTTGACCATCAAGGTGGTCGATTTCATCGCTACTTTAAAACCCCAGAGTTTATAATAAGCTACAGTGGTTGCAACATACGCTTTGGCGTGTTCTTGAAATTCTTCGGTTTGTTCTTTGATTTCTTCAAAAGCCATTACTTCTGAAATTTGGCGTTTTGTTGTTTTAACTCGGCTAACTTTTGTTCAAGATAATTAATGGCTTCTTCGGCTTTATAACTTGAACGCGACAATAAATCATCCATCGATTCTTTGAAGTCTTCTTTGGTTTGACCTAGTTTTTCTTTAGCTTCATTTTCGACGGTTTGAAATTTTTCTTTTAAATCATCTTTGAGTTCGTCTAAATTGTCTTTGATTTTTTTTCGGGTTTGCGAACCTTTATCTGGTGCAAACAAAATTCCGAGTCCGACTCCGATGGCAGCACCCAAAAGTAAGGCCACCAAACCTTCACTATTTTTTCCTGACATGATTTTTAATTTTGAAGTATAAAGTTACGAAATTTCTTTCCTGAGCTTTGTTAAGAGAGCTCATAAAAGGCAAAAATTAATTTAAAGCGATTTGAGCAACATTTACAACCAAAAATGTAAAACCACCTTGGCTTTTTTTAAAATTCGCTTAGAATAAATTTATGGATGTCGGTTTTAATAGTGATTATCGATGCTTTTTATAAATTAAATAGTTAATAATAATCATTAAAAAACCCGCCTTGTGAGCGGGTTGGTGATAGAATTTTTCAATAATTGATTATTCTTTGTTTTCAATCTTGGCCCAAGTGTCTCGAAGACCAACCGTTTTGTTAAAAACTAATTTTTCTGAAGTTGAATCTGGATCGACACAAAAATAACCCAGTCTTTGAAACTGATATGCGGTTCCAGTTGATGCATTTTTTAAACTCGGTTCCATATAACCCGTAGTCACATGCAATGAATTCGGGTTGATATAGGTTTTAAAATCAATCTCTTTATCACCATCAGGATTTTCATGTGTGAATAATCGATCATACAGCCGAACTTCAGCTTCCAAAGCATGCTGTGTTGAAACCCAATGAATGGTTCCTTTTACTTTACGCATACTGGCTTCGGTTCCGCTACCAGACTTACTATCAGCATCATAGGTACAATGAATTTCGGTGATGTTCCCGTTTGCGTCTTTGACCACGGTTTCCCCTTTGATGATGTAAGCGTTCTTAAGGCGAACCTCAGAGCCTAAAGTCAATCTAAAAAATTTCTTATCAGCTTCTTCTTTAAAATCTTCGCGCTCAATATAAAGTTCTTTGGTAAACGGAACTTTTCGGTGTGTCATCACTTCAGCCTCCGGATTATTCTCAGCATCTAGCCATTCTTCTTGACCATCCGGATAATTGATAAGCACTAATTTAACCGGATTAAGCACCGCCATCACGCGATCAGTGGTTTTGTTGAGTTCTTCGCGCACACAAAATTCAAGCAGAGAAACATCAATCAAATTGGTTCTTTTGGCAATGCCAATCGTGTTGGCAAAATTGCGAATAGCCATGGGCGGATAACCGCGTCTGCGCATACCTGAAATCGTACTCATGCGCGGGTCATCCCAACCGGTCACGTGATTTTCATCAACCAATTGTAGTAATTTTCGTTTCGAAACGATGGTATGCGAAAGGTTTCTTCGGGCAAATTCACGTTGTTTTGGGCGAACCAATGTATCATCGTAAATCTGATCCAAAAACCAATCGTATAATTCGCGATGCGGCAAGAATTCAAGCGTACACAACGAGTGTGAAATTTGTTCTAAATAATCACTTTCGCCATGCGCCCAATCATACATCGGATAAATACACCAATCATTGCCCGTACGGTGGTGGTGCTCGTGCATGATGCGATAAATAATCGGATCGCGCATGAGCATATTCGACGAAGTCATATCAATTTTAGCGCGCAAAACGTGTGTTCCTTTTGGGAATTCTCCGTTTTTCATTCGGGTAAAAAGGTCTAAATTTTCATCCACTGAACGATCTCTGAACGGTGAATTTGTTCCTGGTTGGGTAGGCGTGCCTTTTTGTTGTGCCATGTCTTCAGAGCTTTGACTATCAACATAAGCCTTTCCTTTTTGAATGAGTAAAACTGCCCAATCATAAAGCTGTTGGAAATAGTCAGAAGCATAACATTCGCGGTCCCACTGAAACCCTAGCCATTGTACATCGCGCTTGATGGCATCAACGTATTCTTGTTCTTCTTTTGAAGGATTGGTATCGTCAAACCGCAAATTTACTGGGGCATTGTACTCTAAACCCAAACCAAAATTCAAGCAAATCGCACTGGCGTGACCCACGTGCAAATAACCGTTGGGTTCTGGTGGAAATCGAAACCGAAGTTTGTCTTTTGAAAGACCGTTTTTTAAATCTTCCTCGATGATTTGTTCTATAAAATTGAGTGATTTTTCCTCAGTTGACATAGTAAAAATTTAGAGCGCTAAGTTATTAAAATAGTTGTGAACTTAAGCGATGATTTAAAGCCGCTTTTCAGACATGGTCAGAAATATTTTATACTTTTACCTGTAGTTAACAATTGTTTTCAGATGGGAAATATCAGATTAAAAAATATTCGCGTTTATGCCTATCACGGGTGTTTGGCTGAAGAAGGCAGAATTGGTTCAGACTACAGCGTAGATTTAGAAATCAAAACTGACTTAAGAAAATCGTCAATTTCTGATCAGTTGGCTGATACCGTTGATTATGTTGTTCTCAATAAAATAGTAATAGAAGAAATGGCCATTCGTTCACACTTGCTTGAACATGTAGGTCATCGAATCATTAGCCGTATTTTTAAAGAATTACCTGAAGTATCCCGAATTGTCTTAGGTGTTTCAAAACTCAATCCGCCTATTGGTGGTGATGTTGAAGCAGTTACCATTGTCATGGAAGAATACCGAAACTAATCAGAATTGACGGGCACTGGGCAGTAAATTATTTTTTAGCAATTGAATTTTATTTTGAAAATAATTTACTATGTTTGCCCCCGAACATCAGGCGTCGTGGCCGAGTGGCTAGGCTGGGCTCTGCAAAAGCTCCTACTCCGGTTCGAATCCGGACGATGCCTCAACAAAAAACCGCTTCAAAAGAGCGGTTTTTTTGTACTATTCTATTTTTTCGAGTGCTTTTTTGACCAATTTCTGATCACTCGGAAACCATCCTTGAAACATCAAAGTCAATCCGAAAATAATCAACAACACGCTGATTACTTTTTTAATTTTAAGAATATTGGTTGGAGTCATTTTGCTTCTAAGCTGCTTAGCCAGTAAGATTTTTCCAATATCCACAACCAAATAAGAAAGTAAAACCGCTGAGAAAAAAGTCACCATACGCGCGGTTTCTAACTGCAATTTCGGCCCGATGGTAATCAAAATCAAAAACCAAAAAAGCAGTACGCCAACATTGATAAAATTCAAGAAAAATCCTTTGATAAATAAATTGAAGTAGTTGATTTTGATGAGCTCATCAACCGCAATTTCATCTACGTTTTTGCTGACTTTTTTGAGTTTAATAAACGAAGTAATGCCGTAAGTGAGCATTAAAATACCGCCAAAAATAAAAATAGCCGGGTCGTTCTTGATGCTTTGAATAAGTTTGTAACTACTGAAATATGCTAACGCGATGAAGATGACATCGGCCAAAACTACGCCTAAATCAAAAACCAAAGCTGCACGAAAGCCTTTGACTGCGCTGGTTTCAAGTAAGACAAAAAATACAGGTCCAACCATAAAACTCAGAAAAATACCGAGCGGAATTCCTGTAAAAATATCTTGTAGCATTTAGGTGGTTTTTTGGTAAAAATAATAATTTTTATTCACCTGCTTGTTTAATCTTACCACCCATGACTACTTTTTTATCTATGTCTTTGGGATTTCCGTAAACAGTAATTTCACCGCCGGCACGCACTTTAGCATCAACATAATCAGTGGCGTAAATATGTACTTCACCACCGGCATTGGCTGTAACCATTGTTTTTGAAGTGTGTAAATTATCGGCTTGATAAACAGAACCTGAATTCACCAAAACATCTTGTTCATGCGCTTTACCACTCAAGTTTACTTTAGATCCGTCCACTATACGGGCTTGTAATTGTTTAACTTCAAGCGGTAAATCAACTGAACCGCCTTCTTTAGCTATCAAACTAAAGTTCTCTGCATGAATCACTGATTCGCTGCCAATATGTGACCCTTCATTGACCTCAACTGCATCAATAGACCGATAGTAAACAGTTGCTGAGATATTGTCTCCACTAAGCATTTTGGTAAGCGGCATTCTTATTTTGAGTTCTCCGTTTTTGTTGACGAGTTCTACCTGATCTGAACCCGAACCATTGAGTAAAACTTTGTTTTCTTTTGAAGGAATTAAAATCACATCAATTTGATCAAAAGCGGTAACTTTATTGAAATCGCCTACGTTTTTCTCTTGCGCCCAAATTAAATTTGAAAGCAAAAAAAGTGCATAAACCATTTTTTTCATACTAACTATTTTTTCTGATAAAATGAAAATCGAGTTGTTTTTTGACTAAATCGGCATTTTTTACTTTAACAAAAACCTCGTCCCCTAATTGTAAAATATTGTGTGAAACTTCGCCTACCAAGGCATATTGCTTTTCATCAAAGGTATAATAATCGTCTTTGATTTCACGAATGCGACACATGCCTTCACATTTGTTTTCAACGATCTCAACATAAATACCCCATTCGGTCACCCCTGAAATTACACCCAAGAATTCTTGTTCGGCGTGGTCTTTCATATACTTGACTTGCATGTATTTGATGCTGTCGCGTTCGGCATTGGTTGCTAAACCTTCCATGTTAGATGCGTGCGCACATTTTTCTTCATAAAGTTCTTGATCTGCTGATTTTCCACCATCAAGATAATACTGCAAAAGTCTGTGTACCATGACATCTGGATATCGGCGAATTGGTGAGGTAAAATGTGAATAATAGTCAAATGCCAATCCGTAGTGACCAATGTTTTCAGTAGAATATTTGGCTTTGCTCATACTTCGAATAGCCAGCGTATCAACCAAATTTTGTTCTTTTTTTCCAATGACATTTTGCAAGAGTGTATTGAGCGATTTAGAAATATCGGTTTTAGATTTAAAATTCAAGCTGTAACCAAATTTTGAGATAATCCCTTGCAAATTAAACAACTTGTCTTCATTAGGCTCATCGTGAATTCTGTAAACAAAAGTTTTCTTTTGCTTGCCGATGAACTCAGCGACTTTTTTGTTGGCCAACAGCATGAACTCTTCAATAAGATGGTTGGCATCTTTTGAAATTTTAAAATACACACCGGTGGGTTCATCTTGCTCGTTGAGGTGGAATTTTACTTCAACTTTATCAAATGAAATAGCACCGTTGGCCATGCGTTTTGCGCGCATAATTTTGGCTAATTCATCAAGTTTTAAAACCGCATGCATCACAGGTTCATCAACCGTATATGAGGCTCCGGTGAGTGAAACTTCTGCCGGAATAACGGCCAATTTATGCTCGATAATACACTGCGCTTCTTCATATGCAAATCGCTGATCAGAATAAATCACAGTTCGGCCAAACCATTGGTTAACTACTTGTGCTTTTTGATCAAGTTCAAAAATGGCCGAAAAAGTATATTTTTCCTCATTAGGTCGCAACGAACACGCAAAATTTGAGAGTACTTCGGGCAACATCGGAACCACACGATCTACCAAATAAACCGAGGTTCCGCGACGTTCGGCTTCTTCGTCTAAGATGGTTCCTTCTTGTACATAATGCGACACATCGGCAATGTGAATTCCTATTTCGTAATTTCCGTTTTCTAATACTTGAAATGACAAAGCATCGTCAAAATCTTTAGCATCTTTTGGGTCAATGGTAAAAGTCAGCACCTGGCGCATGTCGCGTCTTTTCTTGATTTCTGCGTCTTGAATAGTTGTATCAAGCTTTTGTGCGTAATTTTCTACCTCAATCGGAAACTCATAAGGCAAACCATATTCGGCCAAAATAGCGTGAATTTCGGTATCGTGTTCGCCTGGTTTTCCTAGAACTTTTATTACCGAACCAAACGGACTATCTGCTTTTTTAGGCCAATCATCAATGCTCACAAAAACTACATCGCCTTGTTGGGCTTCGCCAATTTTGTCTTTGGGAATAAAAATATCGGTATACATCTTAGCATTGGCTGTAGTAACAAACGCAAAATTCTTTTGAATGTCAATCACACCTACAAAATCCGTTTTGGCGCGTTCTAAAACTTCAATGACTTCGCCTTCAGGTTTTTTACCTTTTCTGCGATTGTATACATATACTTTTACTTTGTCTTTATCTAAAGCGTGGTTTAAGTTATTGGTCGGAATAAATACATCTTCTTCAAAATCTTCGCAAATAAAATAAGCAGTTCTGCGTGAAGTCATGTCAATCGTGCCTTCATAATAATCTTGGCTGATGGCTTTGACTAGATAACGTCCGGGTTCAGATTCAATAATGACTTTTTGTGCTGCCAGTATTTTGAGATCTTTAATGATTTCATTGCGACTTTTGGTATCATCTACTTCTAAAATGGCCGCTATTTGTTTGTAGTTAAAAGGACGATTGGCGTTTTGAGAGAGAATTTTGAGAATTTTTTGAGCAAATGATTTGTCTTTTTTGCCCAGTTTTTTGTTTTTCTTATGCATGTTTATTTAATATGGCTCAAAGGTAGTGAATATTAAATGGTTCACTACTTGTTTGATAAAGGTCTTAAAATAAAGATAAGCATTTATTTACCTTAACATTTAATTGACTTGGGTTCAAAATATTCGCAATGAATTAGAACGTTCCATTTTTTACATTTACACTTCAAACAAAACAACCATGTCAGAATTCATTACCGTTGCCGTATTTAATTTCGCTCATGAAATTACGGTTCTTAAAACCATCCTCGAACGCGAAGGTATTCCGTACTTATTTCACAATGAAAATCTAGTTTCTATAGATCCATTAGCTAGTATAGCCTATGGCGGTATACAACTCAAAGTACATCTCAACGATGTTCAAAAGGTGCAGCAAATCATTGATGATCTCAATCGTCCCCAACTCAACATTGTTTAACTTTTCAACAGCTATTATAAATCAAAAAAAATATTTTGAATTTAAATTTAATTTATGGTGGTTATTATAGTGTGTTAATTGTTGAAATAACTTTTCACTTTATTCCATGGTTTTCAACTTATCTTTTTTTATCAAGATTTTTCAACAGCTTTTCACTATTTCAATTGCTTCATTTTGAAGTCAATTTTAAAAACAATCAACAGTTGTTCACAAACATCCCATCTACAAAAATGTCTATAATTTATTTTTTAAAATCTGTTGATAATCGGTTTAAAATTGCGCATAAAATCTCTAAAAAAACACCACTTATTTTTTGGTTATGTCGTTTTGATTTTGGTATGCAAATTTTAAAATTACATCCAAAAAAACTTCTGATTTTTCATTGTCAACTTTTCAACAGTTGTTGTTAAATCAAAGTAAACTGAATATCAAGCAATTGTAAAAAACAATAAACAATTCTCAAAATCAGTTGTTGAATACTTTTTAACCCACTGAAAAACAACACTTTAAAAAAATTAATTTTTTAAGATTAAAAAAGTTCCGGCCCACTAAATCTTGGCGCAACACATATAATATGTACCTTTGTTGCACACAATTTAAAATGAGTTTATGAAAATTTCCATCGGAAACGACCACGCAGGTCCTGACTACAAAAAAGCCATTGTGGCGCATCTGGAGCAAAAAGGACACACAGTCATCAACCACGGAACCGATACTTTTGACTCGGTTGATTATCCTGATTTTGGACATCCGGTGGCACAAGATGTGGCCCAAAAAAAAGTTGATTTTGGCATTGTGATTTGCGGTTCCGGAAACGGCATCAACATGACCGTGAACAAACATGCCGAAGTTCGTGCGGCTTTGTGTTGGACCAAAGAAATCGCCGCATTGGCCCGTCAGCACAACAACGCCAACATCATCAGTATCCCTGCGCGCTTTACCGCCATTGCACAAGCTGTTGAAATGGTGGACACTTTTTTAACCACAGAGTTTGAAGGTGGTCGTCATGCACAAAGAGTCAGCAAAATCAGCTGTTAGATTTTAATTTGGGCGTTGCGCGGCCCACCGCCTGCGGATGTGCCCCGCCGCGCACTCGGCAGTCGCTGCCCTCATACTTCGGGCGAGCTCCCACAATGCCTCGATTGCTAACGCAGTCTGCGTGTAGTTTTCAACAATTCATCTCAAAAGATTGGCTATTTTTGCCGGCAAACTTCTTTGATGATGAACCACATTCAATACATACAAAGCCAACTGGCGCAACCGGCCGTAGCTGCCAAAAACATTGAATCTACCGTACAACTTTTACAAGAAGATTGTACCATTCCGTTTATTGCGCGCTACCGAAAAGACCAAACCGGCAACCTGGATGAAATCACCATCGAGCAAATTGCCAAAAGCCACAAGCAATACCACGAATTGATCAAACGCAAAGAAAGCATCCTCAAATCTATTGAAGAGCAAGGGCAACTAACGCCTGAACTCAAGACTAAAATTGAAAACAGTTTTGACACCCAAGAACTCGAAGATTTGTATTTGCCTTACAAAAAGAAAAAGAAAACCCGCGCTGATGTTGCCCGTGAAAAAGGCCTTGAACCGCTCGCCAAAATCATCATGGCACAAAACACCGATGATCTTGATTACATTGCCTCAAAGTATATCCACGCGCAAGTGCCCAATGAAGACGAAGCTTTACAAGGCGCCCGCGACATTATTGCCGAATGGATCAATGAAAACATTTATGTGCGCAAAAACCTAAGACGTTTATACCAACGCAAAGCAATCATTACCACCCGGGTGGCCAAAGACAAAGACAGCGATGAAAACGCACAAAAATTCGCGCAATATTTTGATTGGTCAGAGCCCATTTCAAAAGCACCGTCCCACCGATTATTAGCAATGTTGCGCGCTGAAGCTGAGGGTTTTGTCAAACTGTCGGTTGCTTTAGACGAACCTTCAGAAGCCATTGATTTTATTGAAAACAACACCATCAAAAACAACCGCCAAACCGCGCAACAACTCAAAATCGCCATCAAAGACAGCTACAAACGATTGCTTGACCCGGCTATTTCTAACGAGACTTTGCAAGAAGCCAAAACCCGCGCCGATCTCAAAGCGATTGAAGTTTTTGCGCAGAACCTAGGTCAGTTATTGCTTGCCCCGCCCTTGGGTGAAAAGCGCATTTTAGCCATTGACCCAGGCTATCGTTCGGGTTGTAAAGTGGTTTGTTTGGATGAAAAAGGCGATTTGCTTTACAATGAAACCATTTATCCGCACCAACCGCAAAACGAAACCGCATTAGCCATGAAAAAAATCAAATCAATGGTCAATGCCTATCAAATTGAAGCAATTTCTATTGGCAACGGAACCGCTAGCCGCGAGACAGAAACGTTCATCAAAAAAATAGCTTTTGACCGACCACTTCAGGTATTTGTGGTTTCTGAAGCCGGAGCGTCGGTTTATTCAGCCAGTAAAATTGCGCGCGAAGAATTTCCGAATTACGATGTCACCGTGCGCGGTTCAGTATCTATTGGTCGCAGGCTTTCAGACCCGCTGGCCGAATTGGTTAAAATAGATCCCAAATCCATCGGTGTGGGGCAGTATCAGCACGATGTAGATCAAACAAGGCTTAAAGAAGAACTCGATACAGTGGTGGTTCGTTGCGTAAATTCAGTGGGTATCAACATCAACACAGCCAGTAAATCACTGCTCAGTTATGTGTCGGGCATTGGTGAAAAGATGGCCGAAAATATTGTACAATATCGTACAGAAAACGGTCCGTTTCAAGACCGAAAAGAACTTAAGAAAGTTCCGCGCTTGGGCGACAAAGCTTTTCAACAAGCAGCGGCCTTTATCCGCATCAAAGACGGAAAAAACCCTTTAGACAATTCAGCAGTACACCCCGAGGCATATTCTGTGGTCGAGAAAATGGCCCAAGATTTAAGTATTCCGCTGGGTGAACTCATAGCCAACAAAGAAAAAATTGCCCGCATCAACCCAGAACAGTATATCAATGCAACTGTTGGAATCTTAGCTGTAAAAGATATTTTGAAAGAACTTGAAAAACCCGGTCTTGACCCTAGAAAAGCAGCCAAAGTTTTTGAGTTTGACCCGCATGTCAAAACCATCGATGATTTGCGCACCGGAATGATTCTGCCGGGTATAGTCAACAACATTACGGCCTTTGGTTGTTTTGTTGACATCGGTTTAAAAGAAAGCGGATTGGTGCACATTTCACAGCTCAAACAAGGCTATGTGTCTGATGTGAATGAAGTGGTGAAACTTCACCAACATGTGCAAGTAAAAGTATTAGAAGTAGATTCACCCCGCAAGCGTATTCAGCTCAGTATGATTCTTTAAAAGTGCGAATTAATAAACGTTTACAAAAATGGTTTTGTAGGTTTCGTCTGCATTTGACTGACCTATTTGTTGCGTATTTTGAAGCACAAAATAAGTATAAGTACTTCCGCTTAAGTTGTATTCTAAAGTATACAAACTATTGTTGGCCCACTGAAAATCTTGAACTCCGGTATGTTCGGTTGAGCTGTAGTAAAGTTCAGTCGCGTTTCGGTATAATTTAGTATTGTTGAGTCCGAAAACAGCTCCGCCAAATTCACTTAGTTTGCTAAAAGAACCGCTTAAATTAGTGTTGGTTACAACATCAGAACCAATATTTTGATAATACGGATGACCCTCTTTTGAACCAAATACGTAAAGCCCGTTTACGCTGTGAAAATATCCAAAATCAAATGTATCAACCGACGGATTAAAAACAGTCTCAATATACATGCCTGAGGCTAAGCTGGGGTGAAATACAGAGAAATAACCACTGCTGTCTTTCCAAGCCATAGCGGTATTGTTGTAATCAGCTGCCGACAATTCAGCTACCTCTGTGCGCTCGCCATTTTTCCAATAAACCAATCGATACACATCGGGCGTTACGGACAAATCATGAACAATTCCCGAAACATACAAATCTGCGCCCACAACATCTAAAGCGCCAATAGAAACCACATCTTGTGTGTTGGCTGCATAGGCAGAATTTAAATCAGACATTGCTCCGTTGATCCAGAGCAAACGATGGTTGACAACTCCGGTTCCGTCATCTAAAGAAGCGGTACCTAAAACATAAACTTTTTGATTTGCCACAACCAATGTATCTGCCTGTGAGTTGATGTATCCGGTATCATTTAAAGCAACCAACTGATTGTTTTTCCAATAAACGGCATGATCGTTTTTTTGTCCACTTACATAAACATCAACACTAGACTCATAATTGGTTACCGCATCGCGCTCAGAACAAGAAGTTAGCACAAACCCACAAAGTAAAAACAGACTCCAATATAATCTCATAACCAGTTGTTTAAAAGGCATAAAAAATCCTGAGCTTTTTATTAAACTCAGGATGTTTCTTATTTGTTTTCTTCCTTAGTATTGGCTTTTTCGTCGCCTTTGGCAGCATCTTTAAATTCTTTGATACCGGTTCCTAAGCCGCGCATGAGTTCCGGAATTTTTTTACCTCCGAACAACAAAAGAACCACCAATAATATAATCAGGATTTCAGTAACGCCGAGTCTTCCCATTGTTTTTAAATTTTAGCCGAAGCATTAAAAGTGTAATAATATGCTCGCAAAGATAAACAGAAAATATCTTAAAACAGGGCATTGATTGGCAAATATTTATGACCATTACAGCAAGAGGTTTTGCAAAACGGCAGCGGTTTAATTTCTATATTTGTGGCATAATACCAACCCATGTCTGAAAAAAGGCTCAAGCGACAAGAACTCAGAAAAAAACTCTACACCAAAAACAGGTTGGTGATTCTCAACGAGGATTCGTTTGAGGAGATTTTTTCATTGCGTTTAACATTGATGAATGTGTTTGTAGTAGCCGGATTGGGAGCGATTTTAATCATCATTGCAACTACTTTTATCATTGCTTTTACTCCGCTGCGCGAATACATTCCGGGTTATGCCTCAGATCAGCTCAAACGCGATGCAACCCGATTGGCCTTAGAGTCAGATTCTTTGGTGAACGCCATTAAAAAGAACCAAGCCTATATTGCCTCTATCAAAAAAATACTTACCGGCGATTTAGAATTGGCTCAATTCAGCAAAGATTCTATTTACGCCAATCCAACACAAGAGCCTGCTACTGAAGATGTCAAACCATCTGAAGCTGATTTACAATTGCGACAACAAGTAGCGCGAGAAGACAAATACAATTTGTTTGAAAAAGCGCAATCTAAAACCGGGGTGGTATTGTTTGCTCCGGTCAAAGGCTCTATTACTGAGAAATTCAGTATCCGAAACAGACACTACGCCGTTGATGTGGCTCTGGCCAAAAACACACCCATCAAAGCCATGCTCAACGGAACCGTGATATTTGCCGACTGGACACCCTCAACCGGAAACGTTTTGATTCTTCGTCACAACAACGGATTTATTTCGGTTTATAAACACGCGGCCTCATTGACCAAATCTCAAGGAGATATAGTCAAAAGCGGCGAAGTTATTGCCTTAGCAGGTTCTAGCGGACTTGAATCTACCGGAGTCCATCTACATTTTGAACTTTGGAAAGACGGTTATCCGATTGATCCTACCCAATTCATAGAATTTGAATAAGATGTCTATAAAATCATTTGCCGCCCAAATTTTTGCCCGTATAGTGCACGCGCAAACGCAAAAATGGGCTCAAAATCCTGAAGCCACTCAAAAGCGTGTTTTTGAGCAACTGATTGATCAGGCTCGCCATACTGTTTTTGGTCAAGACCATCATTTTGACCAAATCAAAACTTATGAAGATTTTACCAGCCGCGTTCCGGTGCGTGATTATGAGGCGCTCAGGCCCTACATAGATCAAATAGTTTCCGGAAAAGAAAATATTACTTGGCCAGGCAAACCAATCTATTACGCCAAAACCTCCGGAACTACTTCGGGCGCCAAATATATTCCCATAACCCGTGCGTCGATGCCGTTTCACATTCAAGCTGCGCGCAATGCTATTTTGCAATACATTCATCAAACCGGAAATGCTGATTTTATCAACGGAAAAATGATTTTCTTACAAGGCAGCCCAACGCTACAAGACAAGAACGGCGTGCAACTCGGAAGACTTTCGGGCATTGTAGCACATTATGTTCCGAAATATTTGCAAAAAAACCGAATGCCTTCATGGAAAACCAATTGTATTGAAGATTGGGAAACCAAAGTAGACGCCATAGTTGAAGAAACCATGCACGAAGACATGTCGGTTATTTCAGGTATTCCGTCTTGGGTGCAAATGTATTTTGAACGTTTGCAACAAAAAGCGCACAAGCCGGTTGGCGATATTTTCAAGAATTTTAACTTGTTCATCTACGGTGGGGTCAACTATGAACCGTATCGTGCTAAATTTGAAAATCTCATTGGCCGAAAAGTAGATAGTATTGAACTCTTTCCGGCCTCAGAAGGTTTTTTTGCCTATCAAGACTCACAAACAGAGCCGGGACTTTTATTGCTGCTTCATTCAGGTATTTTTTACGAGTTTATTAAAACCGATGAATTTTTTTCTGAAAACCCTAAAAGATATACCATTGGCCAGGTTGAACTCGGTGTGAATTATGCGCTGATCATCTCAACCAACGCAGGACTTTGGGCCTATAATATTGGCGATACCGTGATGTTCGTCAGCAAAAAACCCTATCGACTGGTAGTAACCGGTCGCATCAAACATTTTATTTCTGCTTTTGGAGAACACGTCATTGGGAAAGAAGTCGAGACTGCTTTGCAACAAGCAATCCAGGGAACCGACATTCGGATCAATGAGTTTACCGTGGCACCACAAATTGCGCCTGAGCAGGGTTTACCCTATCATGAGTGGCTTATAGAATTTGAAAATCTGCCACAAAACATGCAAATTTTGTCAAGCCAACTCGACAATTTGATGCGCCAACAAAATGTTTATTATGACGATCTGATTGCCGGAAAAGTATTGCGCCCGTTGGTGATAACTTCAGTCAAAAAAGGCGGATTTCAGCAATACATGAAGTCTATTGGCAAATTGGGCGGACAAAACAAAATTCCGCGTTTGAGCAATGACCGAACCATCGCCGACGCATTGCTAAAAATCACTTGATATGATAAAGAAACAATTCATTTTGTTTTTGATGTGCTTTGGTACGGCTTTACACGGACAAACCGCAGGTGTGGTGCTGGACAGTATTACCGGCGAGCAGCTTGCGTTGGTTAATATCTCTGTTTTGGGTGAAAACAAAGGAACTACCTCTGAACTGAACGGTAGTTTTTCTTTTAAAGAAACACTCACAAAAAAGCTGGTTTTTTCACTTTTAGGTTATCAAAAGAAGATACTTCAAGCCAAAAGCAACATGCGCGTATTGTTGCAACCCGATGAAATAGCCCTCAACGAAGTAGTCATTGACAACCGAAAAAAAACCAAAAAGCTAGAAATCGGCCCAGAAAATCCGGGTGTTTACGAAGCTTATGACCACGGTCCAAGAACAGATACTCGCTTTTTTGAATATAAATCGGCCTATAACAAAACCCGACATATTGATGCCATTACTGTAAGAACCGACAGTAAAATCAAAGAAGCCACCTTTAAAATCCACTTGTATGAGCCCGATGCCAACGGTTTTCCGGGCAAAGAAATGTTGCTTCAGAATTTAGTAGTATCAGTAGATCAAGGAGTTAAAAACACCCTGTTTCGACTGGAGAAATTCCATTTAAAAATGCCTAAAACCGGATTATTTGTCGGCATTGAGAAATTGATGATTGAATCTAACAAACGCGAGACCGATAATCCATATCAATCCGGAGTTTACTATCCGCTCATTTTATACAGTTCAGCTGAAAAAGACAAGATATTTACGTATTCAGGCGGACAATGGCAAGTTCAAACCAAGCAAAATCAAGACGGGGTTTTAGAAAAAATAAAAACTTCTGAACCGGCAATTACATTGATTCTGACCAACTAAAAAAATAAAACCTTACATTTGCTGGTTATTAATAAAAACAAACTAAAAGCATCAGCAAAAAAAGATTTATTTTTCTGTGTCTACACAATAAGATTTAGCTTTTTTTGCGTTTGTCAACAAAATTTTTGAATGAAAGAAATTAAGAATATTGTACGATCAAGAGCACAAGAATCATCTAGTGCCGTTGAGAAATTGTACATCACCATGCGCCATTTGTTCAACAGAGGTTTTTACAAACCCATGGGTGTTTCAGGCGAGACACTTCGGGAGGCGCTTTTATCACTTCGCCCTGAAATTTATGGCTCTATTGCCGAAGAAAAAGTAGAACTCAACGGCTTGTTGTACGTCATTGAAAGATTGCCTATTGGCATTGAAGAGTGTCGTTTTATCAACCTAACCTCTGACGAAGGTTATTCAAAATCGCACTTTAAAGCCATTGTCCCACCCAAACGCCGCCGCAATTGTTACCGCATTGATGAAGAACAAATGAATGTAGAGATCACACGCGGGCGTTCAGATATTTATGATATTTTAACGCATTTGACTTTTATCTTCATCGAATCGCACAAAATAAAAGACCGTGTTTTGATTGATGAATCCGGTGAAGTAACCCGCGATTGGAAAAAACTCGAACAAGCAGTTTTGCAGGCAAAAAAACTCTCACAAGTTGACAAAGAAAAAGCCATTTCGCACACGGCTAATATTCTGGGGCGCACCTTTGCAGAGGTTTTAGATATTTATGACGCTTTCGGAACCGCTGATAAACCTGATCGTTTCTTGCACGTGATTTATTGGTTGGGCAAATTGGCTTTGGAAGAAGCTGTTGAAAACAACAAACGCACGATTACTTTTAGCCCGATTTTGCGCGAGCGATTGGGGCACCATATCCACGGAGAAATTTGGGCGAACAACATCAAAGATGTTTTGATGGAAAACGGATTGCTTGACCGTCCGATTCACATCATCAGCGCCAACATGCACAGCGTGATGAATTCAATTTTTGCTGTGGATGTGCTCAAAACCAAACTCAAAGGACAGTCAGATTTTGCTATATATGAAGAACTCAGCAAGTCCGGAGCCGGTAATCTGCGCGATAAAGTTTCAGAAGTTGCGCACAAATACGGAATGATTTCGCTTCCGGATACCTCAGGAACCAACATTGATGTTCAGATTTTTGACACCGCCAAGATTGATTGGAAAAAAACATCTTTCCCGAAAGCTAAAATTTCAGGTTTAGCTCCGGTCATCATTGTAATGGATTACGCTTTTGGCGAGCAAGCTTATGAAACTATTGATGAATTGCTCAAACCTTATCAAGAAACCAAAATTAAAAAAGTTTTTTTAAATGTTGAATCGGTGTCTATTATGGGAAAAGCCGGTATTTTGCAAGGAGATAAAGGCGATATAATGATTCCTTCGGCACACATCAACGAAGGCACCGGCGACAATTATCCTTTTGATAATGAACTCACAGCAGCCATGCTCAGTGGCCATGGAATTCCCGTTTTTGCAGGCCCCATGGTGACCGTTTTAGGAACTTCGCTACAGAATAAAGATTTACTCAAGTTTTTCCGCGACTCTACTTGGGGCGTCATTGGTCTTGAAATGGAAGGGGCTTATTATCAAAAAGCAATTCAATCTGCCTCTAAAATCAGAAAGAGTATCCATCCGGATGTAAAAGTTCGGTATGCTTATTATGCTTCAGATAATCCGCTTGAAACCGGAAGTACACTTGCTTCGGGCGGTTTAGGAACTACAGGAGTAAAACCCACTTATTTGATTACCATTAAAATATTAGAACAAATTTTCAATATTAACTAACCAAAGAATGAATTCAACAGAACACAACAAAGCAACTGACCAAGAAATTGATTTTGCAATAGTATCTGGAAAACTAAAGTCTCTATCAGTTAGCTTTAAGAGACACATATTTAATTTTATTCAGTTTATCATAAAGAAGAAAGTTGTCATAGGCACTTTATTGCTTATTGGTATTGGGCTTGGCGTTTATTTTGATAAAGTGATCAAAACATACAAAAACGATGTAATTGTAGTTCCAAATTTTGGCAGTTATGATTACTTATATTCTAAAATTGATTTTTTAGAGTCTAAAATCAAAGATAAAGACACTTCTTTTTTTAGGAAAATAGGCATTAAAGATCCAGAATCTATCAATAAAATAGAGATAAAGCCTATACTCGATACATATCAATTCATCAGTGCCACATCAGATAAAAATTTTGAACTTTTAAAACTTTTAGCTGAAGACGGTGACATGAACAAAATTGTTAAAGATGAGCTTACAAGTAAAAATTATACTTACCACTCTTTGGAATTTATTACTGACAAAAGATGTTCAGATCAAGAGGTACTATTGCCCTTGATGAATTATTTAAATCATGACAAGTATTTTAACAATCTCAAAAAAGTTTATAATCAAAACATCGAAAATAAAATTAAAGCCAACGAATCGATGATTGCTCAGATTGATGGCCTTTTGAATACATTTTCCTCAGAAATGGGTCAACAAATAAAAAATGATAAATTGGTTTATTACAATGAGAATACTCAGCTAAATGACATTATTCAAACCAAAAACAATCTGATTTTAGAACTTGGCAAACTAAAAATAGATTTAGTTAGTTCTGACCACGTAATTAAGAAAATTAGTTATACACTAAACATTAAAAATACAGAGACAATAAATGGGAAAATGAAATTTATTCTTCCTATTCTTTTGATTCTGCTGTATATGTTTGGGTTTGTATTAATCTCATTTTACAAAAACCAATCTAAGCTTGCACAACAATAATTAATTTACCATGAAAGGAATTATCTTAGCCGGTGGCTCAGGAACCAGACTTCATCCGCTTACTTTAGCCGTGAGTAAACAGTTGATGCCCATTTATGACAAGCCGATGATTTATTATCCGCTGTCTACCCTTTTGTGGTCGGGCATTAATGAAGTTTTGATTATTTCAACTCCACACGATTTACCTTTATTCAGACAGCTATTAGGTGACGGAACAAAATTGGGCTGTCGCTTTGAATATGCGGTTCAAGAACATCCCAACGGGTTGGCTGAAGCTTTTGTCATAGGTAAAGAGTTCATTGGTAATGATAAAGTTGCCTTGGTTTTAGGGGACAATATTTTTTACGGAACCGGACTTTCAGAACAGCTGCAATCAAACAACAATCCTGATGGTGGAATCATATACGCTTACCACGTGCAAGATCCGGAACGTTATGGTGTGGTTGATTTTGATCAAAACGGACAAGTCCTTTCAATAGAAGAAAAACCCGCAGTTCCCAAATCAAATTATGCTGTTCCGGGTATTTATTTTTACGACAACGATGTGGTAGAAATTGCTGCCAACATCAAACCAAGCCATCGAGGGGAACTTGAAATTACCGATGTCAATAAAGAATACCTCAAACGAGGAAAACTCAAAGTAAGTATTTTAGATCGCGGAACTGCTTGGCTTGACACCGGAACTTTTAATTCACTCATGCAAGCCTCTCAATTTGTTCAAGTAATTGAAGAGCGTCAAGGATTGAAGATTGGTTCTATTGAGGAAGCAGCTTTCAAGATGGGTTTCATCAATGCCAATCAACTAAAAGCATTGGCCCAGCCCTTACTCAAAAGTGGTTATGGCTCACACTTGTTAAGCCTTTTGTAGCGTATGAATTGTTTACCGACCTCATTAGCTGGTTGTTTTATCATTGAGCCTAAAATAATAAATGATGATCGAGGTTATTTTATGGAAAGTTTCAATGAACAAACTTTCTACGAATGTACCGGAGAACGGGTTCATTTTGTTCAAGACAATCAATCTTATTCAACGCGCGGGGTATTAAGAGGATTACACTACCAAACAGGAGTGCATGCTCAGGCCAAACTGGTTCGAGTTCTTTCAGGAGAAGTACTTGATATTGCGGTGGATATTCGACCGGAATCACCAACTTATGGCCAACATGTATCTGCATTTCTTTCAGCTCAAAATCAAAGACAATTTTTTATTCCCAAAGGATTCGCCCACGGGTTTTTAGTTTTGAGTCAAACGGCTACTTTTTTTTATAAATGCGATAATTTCTACAATAAAGAGTCTGAATCAGGGATAGCCTACAACGATGTTTCACTTAATATAGATTGGATTTTACCTGAGCAAGAACTTATTCTTTCTGAAAAAGATAAAACACAACCTAGTTTGGTCAACGCCCGAAAAGTATGGTAATTGCAGTAACCGGTGCCTCAGGACAATTAGGACAAGCCTTAAAGAAGGTAACTCAAAATCATCCCAAGCATGAATTTCACTTTTTCAATTCTGCTCAGTTAGACATCACCCAAAAAGCAAGTATTGAAAAAGCTTGGAAAAAAATTCATCCTCATTTTTGTATTAATGCCGCAGCATATACAGCGGTAGATAAAGCCGAAAGCGAACCTGAATTAGCATATCAAGTCAATGCTGATGGCGTAAAAAATTTAGCACAGATTTGTCAACAATACCAAACGGTTTTAATCCATATTTCAACTGATTTTGTATTTGACGGACAAAGTGACAAACCTTATCCGGAAACTCATTCAACGCAGCCACAAGGCGTATACGGAGCCAGCAAATTAGCCGGTGAGCAAGCCATATCTTCAATTTGTGAAAGGTATTTCATTGTTAGAACTTCTTGGCTGTATTCACAATTTGGCCATAATTTTCTAAAAACCATGTTGCGATTAGCTGCCGAAAAACCAGAAGTTCGTGTAGTCAATGATCAAATAGGTTCACCTACTCATGCACTTGATTTAGCAAAAGCACTTTTGAAGATAATTTCAAAACCTTCTGCCAATTATGGTATTTATCATTACAGCAATCAAGGTGCTACCAGTTGGTTTGGTTTTGCGCAAAAGATTTTTGAAGTTTATCATTTAACAACGCCATTGTATCCGATACCAAGCTCAGCCTATCCAACGCCCGCCCAAAGACCCGCTTTTAGCGTAATGGATACCACAAAAATCAAAACAGAATTTCAAGTTGAGATTCCCAAATGGGAAAACGCACTTTTAAAATATAAAACATGAAAAAGGAGGAAAATTTCCTCCTTTTTATTTTATCTCTTGATTAATTTAAAAGTTTTGGTTCTGTTTTCTTGGGTCAGATGTAGTAAATAACTACCCGAAGGCAATCCGCTCAAATCTATATTTTGACCATTTAGATTTCCTTGACGAATTCTTTTTCCATCAATAGCATAAAGCTCATATTGACCATTGATAATTCCATCCACTTGAACAAAATCAACAAACGGATTTGGATAAACAACTAAGTTTTGCCAGTTTGAATGGTCGACGCTCATCGATTCATCTACAGTTAAAATAAGGTCAAATGAAGTTGATCCGCCCGTGTTGAAAGCAGTAATCGTATAGAGGCCCGTAGGCGTTATTTGTGTCGGCGTTCCAGAAATATGTCCTGTAAGAACATCAAAGTTCAAACCTTCCGGCAATTGAGGTTCAATAGTATAATGTGTTACCAATCCATTTACGCTTGGCCATAAATCAGCCATCAATTCACCAATATGTAAAATGATTGGAGAGGTATAACTCAATGCAGCTGGCGCCACATCATTCACGGTAATTGAAATGCCAAATGAAGCGGAACCTCCGGAATTAAAGGCTGTCACGGTATAAATTGAACCAGCAGTAACCACGGTCGGCGTTCCAGAAATCACACCGGTATTTGTATCAAACGACAATCCTGCAGGCAAAGCAGGCGCAATGCTGAATGAAGTTATATTTCCTGAGTAAGTTGGCACTAGTGGAGCAATTGAACTTCCGACAGTAAAGACATTCGGAGAATTATAACTCAATGCAGCTGGCGCCACATCATTCACGGTAATTGAAATGCCAAACGAAGTAGAACCTCCCGAATTTAAAGCCGTCACGGTATAAATTGAACCAGCAGTAAC
>JAIXSK010000020.1 GCA_027484725.1 Flavobacterium sp.
ACAAGACGAAAACGAAATCTAAACTTTGTGTGCCAACAGCGCTTATTTTATTTCGGCTGCGCCGACAAGTTTTCTTTTTTTTCAAGCTTTACGTTGAGGCAATTCCGGCTAAACAATTCGTTGTATAAAAAACTTTGCGCAAACTTTGTCCATATAAAGCGCCGAACTTATAACAGCGCATAAACGCCATTGCTGCTTTTTTTAAACTTAATATTCAGTTTTCACGTTTTTTGTTTAGCTTAGCGGAGCATACGCTGTTCGCTGTTCCGCAACGCGCGTCTATGCGCAGACCGTTAGGCACAATACCACTCGAGATGAATAAAAATATAGTTGACAATATTAATCTAACCGATTCTTTTGAAAAAGAGATTTTCAATAAAACAGTTGATTTGAGTATTGATTATGGTGAAATAGCCATTGATATTATTTCTACCTCTGAAATAATTAAAGAAATCCCTACCGTAAAATCTTTATATGCTTTTTACAATATTGGTTCTTCAATAAATTCAAGATACAACATAAAAAAAATGTTGGTTTTTCTAAGTGAGTTTCATTCTCATAATATAGAAAATGAAAAATTAGAAAAATTCAAAGAGAAAATTAATAATGATAATAAATACAGAAATGAACTCTTAGAAACAACACTAGTTCTCATTGAGAAATTTATTGATATGGAGAAATCTAGAATTTTGGCAAATCTATTAAAGGCTCACATTGAAGAAAAAATCTCATGGCAACAATATCAGGAATTATCATTTATTTTAAATCAATTAAACCCATCAGGTTATAAAATACTAATAAGACATTTTGATAAGAGTGTTGAGATGAAAATGAGTAAACAAGTTGAAGGTGAAGCATATTTATTAGCATGTGGAATTGGGACAATATTTGAAGATCAGTTGAGAATAAATGTAGCAGGAAGAAATTTATATTGTTTTGGCTTAAAACCAATAAAAGAAAGGTACTGTGCCTAACAGCGCATCAAGCGCCATTGCTGCTTTTTTTAAACTTAATATTCAGTTTTCACGTTTTTTGTTTAGCTTAGCGGAGCATACGTAGCTCGCTGTTCCGCAACGTTCGCCTATGCGCAACACGTTATTGACAAGCGCATTTTCGAGCCGCAAAAAAACGAACTTGCGTAATTGCAAACCTGAATTTCTAAATCGCGCTGTTGAAAATCTTACTCAACTTTTTCGTGAATTTTGAATCATTTTCAAAACGGAGATTTCGCTGCTTCCTAAAATCATTTGTAAAACTTAACGTGAAAACAAAACGAAAACTTTGTGTGTCAACAGCGCTTAAAAAAGTTTGCTGCGCAAAAAGGTTTTTATTTTTTCCAAGCTTTGCGTTGATGCAATTCCGTCGAAAGAATTCTGTGTGTGAAAACTGTGCGTAAACTTTGAGCATAAGAGCGCCTGGTCAATAACAGCGGTCATAACTTATGGCTGGATTTTCTTTGCTTTATGTTTGGTTTTCACGTTTTTTATTTAGCTTAGCGGAGCGTACGCGGCTCGCTTTTCCGCCACAAGATATGGCCGCAAAACGTTACCGCTAAGTTGATTGAAAAACCGAATAGAAATATGAAAAACGTTTCATTTTATAATTCAAAAACGTTGAGATTAACCTCATTCCTAAATATATTTTTACTCATTATTGCTACATTAATTTTACATTATTCAGAAAATTATCGTGGACAAAACCCTTTATATGTTTCTTTAAAAATGTTAGGATGGGCATTGTTTTTCATCTCTATTATTTGGTCATTTACAAACACATTGCTTATATATTTTAATAAATATACTTTAAAAAGAAAATTGATGTGGATTGTAGTAAGCATTATTCCATGCGTATATTTTTTAAGCGTTCTTTTTTTAGGTTTTTATATCAAATTTTGAAAAGAAAAAATGACTTAGTGGAAATTGAAATAATAAATATGACAACCTAGCGGTAACCGCGGTCATAACTCATGGCTTGATTTTCTTAGCTTTACGTTTGTTTTTCACGTAGAAATTCTATCTTAGCGGAGCGTACGCGGCTCGCTTTTTCGCCACGAGATATGGCCGCAAACCGTTAGGTGATAGCGTATTGAAAAACCGCAGATAGAGTAACATTAAATACATATATATGACATTACATTCATTAATTGTCCATCGCCTTGATAAAGTTGCTATGGGAGCAGCCACAATTGTATTAGCGGAAAATTCATTACCGATTGGAGAAAGAGAAGAAGAATTTATAAGAAATATCCGTTCTGTATATTATAATAAATCAAACCCAAATTATGGCGTCTTTGATGCTGATTCGACAACTTATCCATTTCAGAATCTGCTTCGAGACTACATAGATAGTGGAACTTCATTCGTAGAATTTACAACTTCTGCAATGCAAGATTTTTTGCGAGTTATATCAGGAGTTAGCCAAGCCACGGGAGGTTATGTAATATTTGCACACTTTACTGTACAAGCAGAAGTTTTTCTAATGACAGTACTTCTCAATAACAAGAAACAATACAACATCAACGAAACATTATCATTAGAAGAAATATTTAGTTTAGATATTGATAAACTCGACGTTGCAAACTCGGTAAATGTTACTCGTTGGAACAATAATGAAGAAACGTATTTGTCTTTCGCAAGAGGACGAAAAGATGTTTCAAACTACTTTAAACGCTTTATTGGTTGTACTGACCAAATATCAGCAAAAACAGCGTCAGAGGCATTGAAAAGAGCTTTTTTAGATTATCTGCCAACATTAGGTTTAGACACTCAAAGCGAGGAAGACTTGCGTAATAGAATATTAAACTACTGTTATTCGCAAACAAAAAGAAAAGAAAATATCTCGTTGCAACATATATCTTCAATGATTAATTCCGATGAACCGGATTTGTTTCATGTTTTTGCCGCTGGTGAAAACTATCGTGTTAGTTCACAATTTAAAGGCCATAATAAAACTCTAAGATCTTTAAAATTTTATGTGTATAGAAGCAAAGAATTAACCATAGAATTCGATAGTGGGTTAGTTAACGAAACTATATTTTATAATCCAGAAACAAACGAATTAAGAATCACAGAAATACCTGATGATTTAAGAAGACAGTTATTAAACGTTGAAGAAGCAAACAATGATAATATTGACGATGCTTAATCATTTTATAAATATCAGAAAAAAGTTAAGTAACGTTGCGATTCAGAAAACTGAAATCGAAGGTGAGTTGATATTGACAGAGGATGATATTTCAATTTTAAAAATTCTAGCAGAAAACGATATTCTTGAGGATTTTGCAGTTGTTGAAAACAAGAATGTGTCTATTAATAATTTAGCCATTGGTCAATCAGCAAAAATTAAGCTTTATAGTAATAGAATCAAAAAACAAAAGTATTTTGAAACATTTGATGAATTATTAAAAAATTCAAATCAAAAATATCCAACTGAACATTTTTATATTAACTCACTAAATTTTGATTCACAAGCAACTGTTGACAAGCCTAAACAAATTTTGTCATATGAAGCAATTACAAAACTAATTGCTTTATTAACCCAATTTTCAGACTATCAAAAAAATAATGAATTGGTTTTTTTTCAAACTAAACCATTAGTTATAATTATTGACTATAAAGAAAGTAATTTAAATTCAATAATTAATATCGATAAACTAAGTGAACACATTTTGGGTTCAACCGATAAAGAAGAAAGAAAAATTATTTTTCTAAATGAGTTGGCAGCATCATTACTTAAAATTCCTAATAGTGATAATAGGTTTACATTTTTGTTAGACAATTTTGAAGGCATTTTTAATGATTACTTAAAAAGTCACATGCTATACCTTCAAAATTTCTCCTACCAAAAAATAAAATCAGAAATTGATAAAGAAGTGTTAGATTACAGCAAACGTATTCAATCGGTAATTAATGATGCCCAATCAAAATTTGTTGCAATTCCAGCTGCTTTTTTAATTATTATCAGTCAATTTGATTTGACAGGTGAAAAAGAATTTTACAATTTAGTGCTATTTATAAGCGCGATTCTTTTTAGTGTTTTGTTAGAACTACTACTTCGAAACCAATTTGCAGCTTTAAATTTCATTACTGATGATGTCAATAGATTCAAAGATTCAATAGATCCAAAAAAGGTACAAACAATTGGAAACAAAGATTTTGATTCTACATTTTTGAAAATACACAAACTATATTTAAAACAAAAAAAGTATTTAATTACTATTCGTTTAATAATATGGTTAACTCCAATTATTGCTTTCTGCTTATTTATTCAAACAATTACTAAAGAATATATTTATGCACTTGTGGTATTTTTATTAAAGTTTATAATTGAAGTCTTGGTATAAAACAACGCCATCACCTAACCGCGGTCATAACTCATGGCTTGATTTTCTTAGCTTTACGTTTGTTTTTCACGTAGAAATTCCATCTTAGCGGAGCGTACGCGGCTCGCTTTTCCGCCACGAGATATGGCCGCAAACCGTTATAAGTCAGCGCATTTTACGAACCGCAAAAAACAAAATTCCGCAATTGCCAATCTGACTTTTTAAATCGCGCTGTTGAAATTTGCTCAACTTTGTCGGTAATTTTTGAAGCATTTTGCTAGCGGAAATTTCGCTGCTTTTTGGAAAATAATCTGGACAAACTTTGTGTGAAAACTTGACGAAAACCAAACGCAAACGAAACCTAAACTTTGCGTGAAAAACAAGACGAAAACGAAATCTAAACTTTGTGTGCCAACAGCGCTTATTTTATTTCGGCTGCGCCGACAAGTTTTCTTTTTTTTCAAGCTTTACGTTGAGGCAATTCCGGCTAAACAA
>JAIXSK010000032.1 GCA_027484725.1 Flavobacterium sp.
AAAGGTTTAAAAAGTTTAAAAAGTTTAAGAGGTTTAGAAAGGTTTAAAAAGTTTAAAAAGTTTAAGAGGTTTAGAAAGGTTTAAAAAGTTTAAATAGTTTAAGAGGTTTAGAAAGGTTTAAAAAGTTTAAATAGTTTAAGAGGTTTAGAAAGTTTAAGAAGTTTAGTTTGAAACACTCATCTGTCCTTATGTTTCTTCCATCCCTTTTGTCTTTCAGCGTAGCGGTCTGTAGCGAAGCGTGTCCATAGGCTTTAGCCGTGTCTGTAGTGTAGCGTGTCTAACAGTCGCAGCCCCGATGGCACTAAAAAGCCCCGCCGCGCAAATCTCTTACGGTTGTGGTTTTGGGGTGGCGACCAGAGGAAGCCAACTCAAAGCCTACAAAAGTTGGGTTTGCGCGGCGGGCTTGGCAGGAACAGCGGGAATTGCTGCCCAATTATTCTAAAGTATAACTGATATGGTCTGTTTCTGAAAGCGTGAAATAGCCCAAGGCAAAATTGGCGGCATTGGTTTGGTTGACAATGTTTCCGCGCACGGTGGCCGGCGGTGTTGAAAACGGGCCATTGCTGCCCTGAGCAATCAACAAAATTTTGCTCATGTATTCAAAATAGCGCTTTGAAATTCCGTTCAGGGTAATGTCAATGACGTCTCCGCTTTTGAGGTCTTCATTGCTGTAATATCCAAAAAACTGATTGCCTTGAACAAACTCGTCATCAAATGCATCATACTCCGGAATGGCTTTGCTGCTGGTCTTGTAGCGGAACAAGTAGTAGTTGTCTACACCGTCGGCGTCGTTTGAATAAGCTTTGATTTCGATTTCATCGCTGCCAAATCCGCCTTCGTTGTTTTGTTCAATTGAAGTAATTGGGTTGACCCCTAAAAGCGTTTCGGTAGCGGTATAGGTTTGCCCGTTGAGCACTACGGTAAGTACATAGGTTTGATTGATTTCAGGAATAAAATCGTGGCATAAATAAAGACCGGAATTGGCTTCTTCTTCGGTAAAAATAAAGGTTTGGTTCGCAGCATTGGTTACCCGAACGTCAGCACCTGAAACCGTCGGAATGGCTGTACTGTAAAAACCGGTGGTGGTGGTGAGTTTGATTTTTTGTTCGCGCCCATCGGTGCCTTTTTGCCATTGAATAGTAGCATCAATCACGAGTTTGGGAGCTGCTGTTTTTAGGTCAACATCTACTACTTCTTCACAAGAACTCAAGGTTAGGAAACCCAATAAAATAATCGAGAGGATATATATCTTTTTCATGATTTTAGAATTTAAAGTTATAGCTGATTCCAGGAACGATACCAAAAATAGAGAGGCGAACCGCTTCATTGGCGCCTGTAGTTTGGTTTTGTCTAAACGAGATGGACGCAGCGTTTTTACGGTTGTACACATTGTACAAACTGAAGACCCATTCTCCTTTCCAACGTTTTTTAGGATCTTGTTTAGGAACATAAGTAGCCGATAAATCTAAGTGGTGATAAGTTGGGAGTCTGTCGCCATTGCGGGCTCCGTAGGTGGGGATGGTGATGCCTTGGTATTGGTATTGTCCGTTGGGATAAGTAACGGGCTGTCCGGTCTGAAAGACAAAATTGCCACCAAAACTCCATTTTTTGTTCAAACTATAGTTGGAAGTAATTGAGATGTTGTGCGTTTTGTCATAACCGTTGCTGTACCAATTGCCATTGTTGATACCTGTTTCGGAAGCATTCCGGCCTGGGGTGCGTTGCTCTGATTTTGATAAAGTATAGGCCAGCCAACCGGTGAATTTTCCGGTGTTTTTTCGGACGAGTAATTCCAATCCGTACGAGCGCATTTCTCCGTTGAGGACTACTTGCTCAATGGCTTCGTTGGCAATCAAATCAGCCCCGTCAATATAGTCTATTCGGTTTTTTACTTTTCGGTAAAAAGTTTCGGCTTCAATAGAGTAGGTGTCCTCATTTATATTTCTGAAATAACCCACAGCCACCTGATCTAAGATTTGCGGTTTGAGGTATCGGTCGCTGGGTGTCCACACATCAAGCGGGGTGGGTGAAGCCGTATTCGAGACCAATTGCAGATATTGCACCATGCGGTTGTAGCTGGCTTTGATTGATTGGTCGTCGTTGAGTTGGTAGGCTATGGCCAAGCGGGGTTCTAAATTGTTAAAGCTTTCCATGACTTTGTTTTGACCGTAATAGCGGGTGCCGATGGGTTTGGCTTTTTCATAAATCTGCAAATCTTGGTTGAATACCACCGGCTCGTTGTTGGCGTATAAGTTTTCAGTTGATCCGCCCAAGCGATAAAACATACTGTAACGCAAGCCGTAAGCGAGCGATATTTTTTTAGAAACGGTATGCTCAGCATCAAAATACAGCGCCGGCTCAAAAGCGTATTTCTTTTCGAGCTGTTTGTAGTTAATACCTGATGTAGCGTCTGAGGGTTTGATTTCGCCCGGATTAAAATCGTAGTAAATACCGTTGATGCCGTAGCTGAGTTTCACTTTATCGGTTAAATAGTGTTTGAAATCATATTTGAGGTTGTAGTTTTTGATGCCCGAATTCCACAAAAAGCCAAATAAATTCAAGTCAAGTCCATAGTAATAATCACTGTAAATGGCTGATAAGTTTGAGAATAACTTGTCGTTGAACAAATGGTTCCAGCGCACGTTGAGCGTTGCGTTTCCGTAGGTGTTGACGAATCTTCCGTTGAGGTCAAATACATCGCGTCCAAAATATCCTGACAAATACAAACTGTTGTTATCATTGAGTTTGTAATTGAGTTTGGTGTTCAAATCATAAAAATACGCCGAGTTTTTGTTGTTGGCTGCTTTGAGGAACAAATGGGCATAAGATCCGCGACCGGCAATCAAGAATGAGCCTTTGTCTTTCACAATCGGTCCTTCGGCCAACAAGCGACTGGTAATGAGTCCGATGCCGCCGCTCATCGAGAATTTATTGCTGTTTCCGTCTTTTTGATACATGTCGAGCACTGAGGATACACGTCCGCCAAAGCGCGCCGGTATACCGCCTTTGTAGAGTTTTAAATCTTTGATGGCGTCGGGGTTAAATACTGAGAAAAATCCAAATACGTGTGATGAATTGTAAATGGTGGCTTCATCGAGTAAAATTAAGTTCTGGTCAGCACCGCCTCCGCGAACGTTAAAGCCCGATTGTCCTTCACCGGCATTGGTAACTCCCGGCAAAGTAAGGAGTGCTCTGAGCACATCTACCTCGCCCAAAACCACCGGAATTTTCTTGATGGCAGCCGCTGAGAGTTTGCTCACGCTCATCTCGGCTTTGCGGATGTTGGTTTTTTGGCGTTGATCTGTGATGACCACTTCATCCAATTGTTGCTCTTGGCTGCTGAGTTTGAAGTTCTTTTTGAGGTTTTGGTCTAAAACAATACTTTCAGAAACCGTTTGGTAACTCAGATAACTGATTTGTAAAGTGTAATTTCCGGCCGGTAAAGTAATCGAATAAAAGCCATAAGCATTGGTGTTGGTTCCGGTTTTGAGCTCGGGAATGTAGATGTTCACACCAATCAGAGTTTCATTACTTTGTACATCAGAGATGGTTCCGCTGAGGGTAAATTTTTCTTTTGTGGTTGGGTTTGGGTTTTGGGCTGATAAATGGCTGGCGAACATCAAAATGAAGCCTAACCAACTGAAGATTTTTGTTGTCATGTATGAAATATGTTGATTTTGATGATTGTTCTTAAGACTTTTACTGCAGCGGTTTGTTACAACGCGTACGTTAAATAATTGTTGTTAAAAGCGATGATTTAAAATCATATTTTAAAAATAATTAAGTTGTTTTTATTTATTGATGAACAATGTTTAAAAAATTAAGAGCAAGCATAAAAAAAGGCAACTTATTTAAGTTGCCTTGTGGTTTATTTCAAATTTAGTTTATCCTAGTTTTTTCTCTAAGTTTTCTTTAATGGCTTCTAAGAAGGCTTCGGTAGTTAAGTAATCATCGGCCGTTAATCCTTCTGGTTTGACCAACATGGCTAAATCTTTTGTCATTTTTCCGCTTTCAACGGTGTCAATACAAACGCGCTCTAAAGTATGGCAAAAATCAATGAGCTCTTGGTTTCCGTCTAATTTTCCGCGGTGTTCCAAACCTCGGGTCCAAGCAAAAATAGAAGCAATCGGGTTGGTTGAGGTAGCGCGACCTTTTTGGTGTTCGCGGTAGTGACGCGTTACGGTTCCATGCGCAGCTTCAGCTTCAACGGTTTTTCCGTCCGGAGTTACCAATACAGATGTCATGAGTCCGAGTGAACCAAAACCTTGAGCTACGGTATCTGATTGTACGTCGCCATCGTAGTTTTTACAAGCCCAAACAAATCCGCCGTTCCATTTCATAGCCGAAGCTACCATGTCATCAATCAAGCGGTGTTCGTATACGATTCCGTTTTTGTCAAATTCGGCTTTGTAATGTTTTTGATATACTTCTTCAAAAATATCTTTAAAACGTCCGTCATAAGCCTTAAGGATGGTGTTTTTGGTCGAAAGATATAAAGGCCATTTTTTGGTGAGTGCCATCTGGAATGATGAATGCGCAAATCCGTAGATGCTCTCATCGGTGTTGTACATAGACATCGCTACACCATCGCCTTTAAAATCATACACTTTCCACTCAGTGGTTTCGCCGGCTTCATTGGTGAATGACATGGTCAAGGTCCCTTTGCCTTTGATGACTTTATCAGTGGCTTTGTACTGATCGCCAAAAGCGTGACGACCAATGACAATAGGTTTTGTCCAACCTTGTACATAGCGCGGAACGTTGCTCATGATGATCGGCTCTCTAAAAACAGTTCCACCTACAATGTTGCGGATGGTTCCGTTGGGTGATTTCCACATTTCAGAAAGGTTGAATTCTTGAACACGGGCTTCGTCTGGGGTAATGGTGGCACATTTAATACCTACGTTGTATTTTTTGATAGCTTCGGCTGAATCAATCGTGACTTGATCTTTGGTGGCTTCGCGGTGTTCGATGCCTAAATCGTAATATTTAATATCCAGATCTAAATACGGAAGAATGAGTTTTTCTTTGATAAAAGCCCAAATGATTCTGGTCATCTCATCGCCATCCAATTCTACTACCGGATGGGCCACTTTAATTTTTGCCATGCTATGTTATATTTGTGTTATTATAATTTTTTGCGGAACAAATATAATAAAATGAGCTGCACCACGGCGCGTTATGACTACGAAAACGATTGATTTGTGAATTTGATAATTTGCGTTTTAAAAAATATAAATGACGTAAAATTAACCGTTGTTTTTTGTCAAAAAAAAAGTCCCGAACATGAGCTCGGGACTTTTTGTATGTGTTTTGCAAACAATTAGATACGTCTGTCTTTAATTTTTGCTTTTTTACCAGTAAGTTCTCTGAAGTAGAAAATACGAGCTCTACGAACGTGACCTTTCTTGTTGATTTCAATTTTTTGCAATGCTGGCAAGTTTACCGGGAAGATACGCTCAACACCCACAGCACCAGACATTTTACGAATAGTAAAAGTTTCAGTAGCACCTGAACCTCTTCTTTGAATTACTACTCCTTTAAAGAACTGAGTTCTTGTTTTTTCACCCTCTTTAATTTCGTAGTATACAGTGATGGTATCACCAGCTCCGAATTCAGGGAAATCTTTTTTAGCAACTAATTCGTTTTGAACGAATTTCATTAAATCTGCCATGATAATGTATAATTAATTATGGTTTAAAATCAGAGCAACGTTCACGGATATCGCCAGAGGTTGGTCTAAGTGGGCGCAAATATAAAAAAGAATTATGAATTACGAATTACGAATTGTAAATTTTTTGAATCTTTTTCTAAAGTCTATGCGTTTGGATATCATTTAGTTACGAAAAAAATCTATGAACTTGTAATTCCTAATTCCTAATTCGTAATTCGCAATTCGAAATTTTAACTATTTATCAAGCAAATCCGGTCGTCTGTTCTTGGTGTGTTCATACGCCATGTCTTCGCGCCATTGGTCAATTTTGGCGGCATGACCACTGAGCAAAACCTCGGGAACCTTCCAACCGTTGTAATCAGCCGGACGCGTATATATAGGAGGAGAGAGCAAATTGTCTTGAAAACTATCGGTCAAGGCCGAAGTCTCATCGCTCAAAACCCCGGGAATCAGTCTGATAATCGCATCTGACAAAACCAATGCACCCAATTCACCGCCCGAGAGCACATAATCGCCAATTGAGATTTCTTTGGTAATAAAATGATCGCGTACCCGTTGGTCAACTCCTTTGTAATGACCACACAAAATAATCAGATTTTCATACAATGACATCGCATTGGCCATCGGCTGGTTGAGCGTTTCGCCATCGGGCGTCATATAAATAATCGCGTCATAAGAGCGCTCATTTTTGAGTTGGGTAATACATTTGTCAATGGGTTCAATGAGCATCACCATTCCGGCACCGCCACCATACGGATAATCATCCACACTTTTGTATTTGCCCGTGGTATAATCGCGCAAGTTGTGAAAATGCACTTCAACCAAACCTTTGTCAATAGCGCGTTTCATAATCGAGCCTTCAAACGGGCTGCGCAATAATTCGGGTAAAACCGTAATGATGTCAATTCTCATGATGGAATAGCTATGTGAATGGGCAGCAAAGATAGCAAGTTTTTTAGAAGCCGGGAACCCGCTTTACGTTGCAATCTTTGTTTTTTTTAAGAAAAAAACCAAAGGATTTCCACTGCAATCGGGGCTAGGGCATAGGCGCGCTCAGAAAGTTATCGGTTTCACTTAAACGCCAAATTGCTTCAAATGATGGTCCAAGTGTTTCCACATGAGCATATCCCATTCTTCGGTATTGAGTGGCCCCCAAAACGGATGATTCTTGAGTTTAATGCAGCTCGGGCCTTCTTGCGCAAACTTTTGCAAAGCTTCTATGAGTTGCTTTTTGCTCAGTTCAAAATCTGGTTGGCCTTTGATGACAAATTCTTTGGCTGTCGGACTGTTTTTATCCAGTTTGCCGTTGACAATGACTTTGTTTTTGAGCAATCTGCCCAACAATTTAAAAATGAACAGCACCTTTAGTTCCATTTTTCCAAAAGCTACTTCAATGGCTTTGGTGCAATGTACCATCATTTGATTCACGCTCATCTTGCCCCACAAGGCTTGGGTTTCAGGAGTTAGTTTTTCAATGCGTTCTATCATGAGTTGATTGTCGGCCGGGTTAAATACAGATGACATAAGAAGTTGTTTTAGTGTTTCAAATGTAGCATAATAAAGTTACCTTTGCCGCTCAAATTTTAAAATTCACACAATGGAAAACGGAATATACGCCAAATTCAACACCACCAAAGGTGCTATTTTGGTAAAACTCACCCATGATTTAACACCTGGAACCGTGGGTAATTTTGTGGCTTTGGCCGAAGGGAATCTTGAAAACAACGCTCGTCCGCAAGGAAAACCTTATTACGACGGACTTAAATTTCACCGGGTAATTCCTGATTTTATGATCCAAGGCGGATGTCCGCAAGGCATCGGAACCGGTGGTCCGGGCTACAACTTTGACGATGAGTTTCACCCAGAGTTGCGTCACGATGGGCCAGGGGTGCTATCGATGGCCAATTCAGGACCGGGCAGCAATGGTTCACAGTTTTTTATCACGCATGTATCCACTCCGTGGCTTGATGGTAAACACACTGTTTTCGGGAATGTAGTGGAAGGTCAGGATGTGGTAGATGCTGTAGCGCAAGGCGATGTGATGGACAGCGTTGAAATCATCCGCGTAGGCGAGGAAGCTCAAAAATGGAATGCAGTTGAAGCGTTTAGAACTTTTGAAGGAGCGCGCGCCAAACGCGAAGCTGCAGAACGCGAAGCTGCCGAAGCTGCCATGGAAAAATTAGCTGCTGGGTTTGATAAAACCGATAGCGGATTGCGTTATAAAATGATTCAAAAAGGCAACGGTAAAAAAGCAGAGAAAGGCAAAACGGTATCGGTTCATTATTCAGGTTCGTTAGAGAACGGCCGTGTGTTTGACTCGTCTTATGCGCGCAAAAAGCCTATTGAATTTCCGCTCGGAATGGGGCATGTTATTGAAGGTTGGGACGAAGGGATTGCTTTATTGCAAGTAGGTGATAAGGCTCGTTTTGTGATTCCATCGCATTTAGGATACGGAGCGCGCGGAGCCGGAGGCGTCATTCCGCCGAATGCTACCTTGATTTTTGATGTTGAACTCATGGATGTTAAATAATCCATCTTCATGATAAAAAAGTAAAATCCCGATGTATTGTATATCGGGATTTTTTATTTTTACCCAAAACAAAGACCAACTATGAAAAAGAATATTCTATTATGGGGCGCTGCTGTATTGGTTTTGGCGTCTTGCGGATCAAAATCATCTGCGGTAAGCGCTACTACAACCGAGCCTGTTGAAACCAAATCAAAACCTGCAGTTACAGTAGCCAAAGATGTAGCTACCGATGCCGGAAAAGCAGCTTATGAAAACCACTGCGCTCGTTGCCACGAATTATTTAAACCCAAAGAATTTACCAAAGAACAATGGGCACCTATTTTGGTGAGCATGCAAAAAAAAGCACATTTATCTGATGCCGAGATGGCTCCGATTACCGCATACATCTACGCTCAACTCTAGTAAAACCTTTGATGTCAAAATAAAAAAGCAGCTTTTATCGAGCTGCTTTTTGTTTTATTGAACGGTGAATCCGTCGGGCAGGACTGCGCCTTTTTTCACGACGATGATGCCGTCTTTTATGGTGTACAAATCCGTGTTGGCATCAGCTAAATGTTTGCCGCCGTTGAGTCTGACATCGTTTCCGATGCGACAATTTTTATCGACTATCGTATTGTGTATAAAACAGCGTTCGCCAATACCGACATTGATGATGTTTTGCTGCTGATTGGCGCGGATTTCTTCGATGTTTTGGTAGAAATCATTTCCCATTAAATACGAATTAATAATCGTTGAACCCAGGCCAATGCGGCTTCGAATACCAATAACTGAATGTTCTATTGTCACCGAATTCATAATGCAGCCTTCGGCAATCACTGAGCGATCAATAGTTGAGGAACCTGTGATTTTTGAGGGTGGCAAAACACGGGCGCGGGTATACACTTTACGCGCATTGTCAAACAAATTAAATTTCGGAATATCATCGGTCAAGCCTAAATTGGCTTCAAAAAACGAATCGATGTTTCCGATGTCGGTCCAATAACCTTCGTATGGATAGCTCAAAACCTTGTGTTTGCCAATCGCTTGCGGAATAATTTCTTTGCCAAAATCTTTGGTGTCCGGATTTTTCATGAGCTCAACCAGCAAGTCTCGGTTGAAGATATAAATCCCCATCGAAGCCAAATAATGCCGGCCTTCGGCTTTCATTTCGTCGCTCACTTCTGAAGTCCATTCAGATAATAAACCGGCGTTGGGCTTTTCAATAAACGAACTGATAAAACTTTGATGATCGGTTTTTAAAATACCAAATTCTGGTGCTTCTTTGGCGCTGACCGGCAAAGTAGCAATCGAGATTTCTGCGCCCGAAGCATGATGCGCTTGGAGCATTTGGTTGAAATCCATTTGATAGAGTTGGTCGCCCGATAAAATAAGCGCATATTCAAATTCGTGGTTCAAGAAATGCTGCATGCATTGGCGCACGGCATCGGCGGTTCCTTGAAACCACGTTGGGTTGTCGGGCGTTTGTTCGGCGGCCAAAATATCCACAAAAGCCGAACTAAACGTACTGAAGTGATAGGTGTTTTTGATGTGCTGATTGAGCGATGCCGAGTTGAACTGCGTCAAAACAAACATGCGTTGAATTTGTGAATTGATGCAATTAGAAATGGGAATATCAACCAAACGATATTTTCCGGCAATCGGAACGGCCGGTTTTGAACGGCTTTCAGTGAGCGGAGCCAAGCGTGAACCTTGTCCGCCGCCCAAGATAATGGCTAAAGTTTTTTTATTCATAAGTGTTGTTTTGAGATTGATTGATAAACGGATATATACGTTTCGGCCACCGAATTCCACGAGTGGTCAATTTGCTGGATTTCTTTTCTGACAGCATCAAATTTTTTGGTGTCGGCAAATAATTGAATGGCCCGACCGATGGAATGAACTACATCGGCAACAGTGGTTTGATCATGACACAAACCAAAACCGCCATCGCCTATATCAATTACCGTGTCGCGCAAACCGCCTGTTCTGCGCACCATCGGAATGGTTCCGTAGCGCAAGGCGTACATTTGGTTCAGCCCGCAAGGCTCCACGCGTGAAGGCATCAGTAAAAAGTCGGCACCCGCATAGATTTTATGGGCTAAAGCCTCGTTGTAACCTATGTAAGCACTGTAGTGTCCGGAGTAAAAATGTTGCAATCCGGACAATTGTTGTTCGACTTCGGGGTCGCCTGAGCCCAAAATCAAAATATTAATTTGACTGCTGAATTCGTGTAAAGCAATGCTGGCCATATGCGGTAATAAATCGGCTCCTTTTTCGCCAACCAGCCTTCCGATAAAGGTAAACAATGGTTTCTCTGGGTCTAAGTGAAACTGTTCGCACAACCATTTTTTGTTGGCGGCTTTCCCTTTTTTAAAATCGCGCAAACCGTAGTGATGTTCGAGTAAGGCATCGGTTTTGGGGTTCCACAATTCGGTGTCGATGCCGTTGAGAATGCCTAGTGATTTGGGTCGTTCCCAGCGCAAAAGATTTTCTAGTCCGTTGGCTTTGTTGCTGATTTCATCTAAATAACTCGGCGAAACCGTCGTGACTTTCCAGGCGCATTTAATGCCTGATGCCAGTGGATTGATGGTTCCGTTCCATTCCAGATAACCAATTCTGGACAAATCAAAAGCGGGAATATAATGCAATTTGTCATAGCCAAACCATCCTTGATATTGTCCGTTGTGAATGGTGATGATTGTTGGTGTAAAGCGCAAAGATTCGTAGTTATAGCAATGTTGCACCATAAACGGAATCAGCGCGGTATGGTGGTCGTGACAATGCAAAACATCGGGTTGCTGATTCGTCTCAACCAGCCAATTCAAAAACGCAATCTGAAAGGCCAAAAAGCGTTCGGTGTCGTCTTCATATGAATATACATTTGGCCTGTCAAACAATTCCGGAATGGCTATTTGAAACAGTTCAAAACCCAGCTGGTTTGATGGTTCATATAATATACTGTACGAAAACACAAAATGACCCAAACGCAATTTTCCTTGATGAACGGTTTGGTATTCTGTTTTTTGAAAAAAGCTGTTGTTGTAGGCCGGAACCACAACACGTGCGCGTATTCCGGCAGTATTGAGATATTTGGGCAAAGCGCCCACCACATCGCCCAAACCGCCTACTTTGGCCACCGGGTAACATTCGGCACTAAGATGATATACCAACATTGAATTTATATTTTCCATTTGATGTTACAACCCAAACTCGGCTTTTGATGGCCTGATATGGGCTGGTTTAAAATTAAACAATCTAAAGCAGCGCGCACATCTTTTCCGCTCACGGGAATTCCGTTGCTCGGACGTGAATCGTCCAGCTGTCCGCGGTAAATTAATGCATTATGTTCATTAAACAAATAAAAATCGGGTGTACAAGCCGCATCATAAGCCCGGGCTGTTTGTTGTGTTTCATCAAATAAATAAGCAAAATTCATTTGGTGTTTGAGCGCAAATGCCTTCATGAGTTCGGGGCTGTCTTGCGGATATTTGACTACATCATTGCTGGATATGGCGACAGTGTTGATTCCGTTGGGTTTGTACTGGTTGGCGATGCGCACCAATTCATCCATCACATGTACCACAAAAGGGCAGTGGTTGCACATAAAAACAATCAGTGTACCTTGTGTGCCTTTGAGTTCCGCCAGAGAGCACATGTGCCCAGAAACGGTATCAGGTAAAACAAACTCAGGAGCTTGCGTGCCCAGCGGTAGCATATTCGAAGGAGTTTGTGCCATTGAGTTTGAATCAAGATTATAAAATCGAAATTTAAACAAAAAATCCGAACTTTGAGTGCTAACCCAAACAACAAAATAGCATGAGTGATTTGAATTGGAGTGAATTTGAACGCGTTGAAATGCGCGTCGGAACCATTGTTGAAGCTCAAGAATTTCCACAGGCTAAAAAGCCGGCTTACCAACTCACGATTGATTTTGGTTCGGCCCTGGGTTTCAAGAAAACATCTGCGCAAATCACCAAAAGATACAAACCAGAGCACTTAATTGGAAGACAGGTAGTGGCTGTGGTGAATTTTCCGAAAAAACAAATCGGGCCTTTTATGAGTGAGTGTTTGGTGCTGGGCAGCGTAGGCGAGGGCAACGATATTGTTTTGCTTGCACCTGATTTTGTGGTTGAAAATGGCTTGCGGATTGGTTAAATCACATTGACTTCGGCCTCAATGCTGATGCCGTATTTTTCGCGAACCGTGTTTTGAATGTTTTGAGATAAAGCCAGAATTTCAGCTCCGGTAGCGTTTCCGTAATTGACCAAAACCAGCGCTTGGTTTTTATGCACGCCGGCATCACCCACGCGCATTCCCTTAAAACCGGCTTGTTCAATGAGCCAACCCGCCGGAACTTTGACCTGGGTTTCAGATACCGGAAAGAATTTTATTTCAGGAAACTTCTTTTGAACTTCCTCAAACTCAACTCTGGAAATCACCGGATTTTTAAAGAAGCTTCCGCTGTTGCCGAGTTCTTTTGGGTCAGGTAACTTGCTTTGACGAATGGCAATCACCGCGCGGCTTACGTCTTGAATACTCGGCTCAGAAATTCCTTGTTTGGCCAATTCTGCTTGAATATCGCCGTAACCGGTTTTGATGGTGTGGTTGCGTTTGGTGAGTTTAAAAGTTACTGAAGTAATGATATACTGACCTTTGGCTTCTTGTTTAAAAATGCTTTCACGGTACCCAAAATGACAATCCGCATTGCTAAATGTATGTAAACTTCCATCGGCTATTTTTATCGCTTCACATTGGGTCATGCTGTCTTTGATTTCGCTACCGTATGCGCCAATGTTCTGTACCGGCGTGGTGCCTACATTGCCCGGAATGAGCGACATATTCTCAAGTCCACCATAGTTTTGAGCTAAAGTCCACAAGACGAATGCATGCCAATTTTCACCAGCCATGCATTCAATCCAAACAAAATCGTCATTTTCTTGAACAATTTTTTTTCCTTTTAAATCAACGTGAATCACCAGTGCATCAATATCTTTGGTGAGCAACATATTGCTGCCTCCACCCAAAATAAATTTGTTCTCATGAGCGTGTTCTTGTAAAACGCTACGCAACTCATCTACAGAATGTACAGCAACAAAAGCACTTGCTTTGGCATCGATTCCGAAGGTGTTGTATGATTTTAATGAAAATTGATGCTGGATGTGCATGAAGTTTTTTTCAAATATAATTGAACCCGTTAAATGATTTTAGCGAGCGACGAAAATTTTTCTACATAATATTTTACCCATATATGCAACATGAATAGCGGAACGATGTATGCAACCATCCGTTTGTCTCCTTTGCGCAGTTGATCAATCATCTTGTCAATGTTGATGTTTTCAAAATAAGACCATTTAAAAATTTCACTCTTTGAAAACGATGACATTTCATCGGCAAAAGCTGGATTTTGGGTTAGGTATTCGCCCCAAGGTGTACTCAGACCTACCTTTCTGAAATTCAAAATATCATCCGGCAAGCGTTCTTGCATACTAGATTTGAGGATGTATTTACCTTTCTTTCCGGTAAAGAGCCATTTGTCGTCAAGTGAACCCAATCCGGCCAGTAAACGTTGGTCTAAAAACGGCTCGCGACATTCTACTGAGGCCCCCATGGTACAGCGATCATTACGATCTAGCAACGAGCACAGATAGGTATGCTGGTCAAAGTACAAAGCTTGTCTTCTGAGGTTGTTTGGATAGAGCTCTTGTGCTTGGCGATAAATTTCGTTTCGATATTCATTTTCTGGCGCTTTGTGAATTCCAAAATTCTGCGCAATATCTTTTGGGAAAATATTCGAGCCGTTGTACAATACCAAATCACGCGGATTGTTTATGCTGGCATAGCGCGCAAGTTTGTCGTATCGCATTTTTTTACTGAAGACATCCAATTTATTGATCACAGCTGCGGCTTGCAACAAAGTCGGAAACTGAAGTGGTTTGTAACGTACATATCCACCCATGAGTTCATCACCGCCTTCTCCGGAAAGTAAAACCTTTACGTTGGTTTGGGCCAGTTGCGATAATGCCAACAAATGCGGCTCACTTAGATGCATCAGTGGTTCGTCTTGAAAATAAGTAGCCGATAAAAGCTTGTTGTAGACTTGCTCATCGCGCAGTTCTAATCGATTGAATTGATAATTGAATTTTTTGGTCAACATTTCGGCCAGATGCGCTTCATTGTGTTCGGCTTCTTGAAAACCAACGGTGTAGGTTTGAATATCAGAGAATTTTTGATGATGTATCGATGCCAAAATAGATGAGGAATCTAATCCGGCGCTGAGCAAAACACCCACCGGAACATCACTGATCATGCGCAATCTAATAGAACTGTCAAAGGTTGCTTGAAACCATTCAAGAGGTTTTGATATTGCAGTATGATTTTGTATCTCATCTTTGAGATTCCACCATTGCTCTGTTTTTACTTCACCGCTTTGCGCAATAACCATACTGTGCCCGGGCAAAAGCTTTTTTACATTTTCAAAAAGTGTCTGTTCACCGGCTACAAACCGATTAAAAATATATTCTTCAATTCCGGGTTCAGAAATTTTGAGCGGAACCCCGGCAGCAAACAAAGCTTTTTGTTCAGATGCAAAATAAAAACTGCCTTCATGCCAACTGTAATAGAGTGGTTTTACGCCCATACGGTCACGAGCCACAGTAAGAGTTCGTTCGGCTTTATCCCAAATGGCAAAGGCAAACATACCGTTGAGTTTTGAAAGCATCGCAAGACCATAGAGTTGATAAAGTTTGAGTAAAACTTCAGTATCGCTTTGGGTTTTAATGGTAAATCCGTTGTTTTTTAACTCAGGATAAAAATCAGCGTAGTTGTATATTTCACCGTTAAAAACCAGCACATACCTTCCGTCTTCTGAACTAAAAGGTTGATGTCCGGCCTTGCTGATGTCAATGATAGACAGGCGTCTGTGTCCGAGCCCCAGGTTTTGGTCGGTAAAGATACCGCTGTCATCCGGACCCCGATGTTCAAGCACATCCCGCATTTTGATGAGCGTTGAAGTGTCAACTTCTTTTTGTGTGCGTTTGTGAAAAATGCCGTTAATTCCGCACACAGTTATTGGTTTTGGTGGTGGTTTATCATTTGATGATACTGATCTGCTATTTTTTTCATATTGCGGGCATAATTGGCTTTTTCTTCAACCATTTTTCGATTTTTTGCAACCGCTTGTTTTCTGTATTCTAGATTTTGAGAAGCCCAGAGAATTTCATGGGCCAAGACTTCTTTTTGGTCTATGCTAACCAGTTGCCCGTTTTCACGATGACTGATCCAACTTTGATTTCCGGGAATGTCACTTACAATCGGATAACAGCCTGCTGCCATGGCTTCAAACAGCGAACTTGATACCCCTTCGGTAATGGGCATACTGATGTAAAAATTTGATTTCTGCAATAATTGTGGTAATGCGTCATTGCTTATTCGGCCTACAAATGAAACATGATGATCAATTTTCAGATTTTTAGACAATTCAATCAGTTTATTTTTCGTTGGTCCGTCGCCCACAATAGTGAGCTTGAACGGAATATTTTGTTCGTGCAACAACTTGAAGGCTTTTAAAATAGTGCTGTGGCGATATTCAGGTAACAAAGAACGAGTTACTATGGCGTGAATTTTAGGTTGGTTTTGATGGTCTGAAAAGGTAAACTGGTTCAAGTTGATTCCTTTGGGCATGACCATTACTTTGCTCATGTCGACTCCGTTTTTTTTCATAGAAACGGTCATGGCCGGCCCCCAGGCGTGAATTAAATCAACTTTTTTGAATGCGTATGTTTGAATGGCTTTTTTGATGGGATACAGCAGTGAATTCTCGGGCCACAAATCTGTAATACCTTGTTGGGCAATTGCTGAAGGTTTGACTCCGCACAAAGCGGCCAGAAAACCATAACTGGTGGTTCGTTCGGCAATGACCATATCGGGCTTTTCTTGCTTGATGATGCTTCGAACTTTATACAAAGCAGTTGTGTATTCAAGCATTCTTGAAAACCGATTGTATAATCCGTTGCTAGAGGTTTTGAGCTCCCAAGTAATGAGCTCAAAAGAACCAAATTCCTTAAGACCATTCATCCAAGTAATGGCATCGGCACGGTACGTTTCACCGAGAAATAGAATTTTTTTTCGCTCCATAAATTTATTCCTCTGAACTCAGCGCTCTGTTGAGGTAATCGTTGAGGGGTTTAAGCAAAATGAGTTTGTGGCTGATGTGCGATACAAAATCTTTTTGGGTAGCCAATTTTGTATCAAAAGGTTCAATAGCAGTAAAACTTTTGAGTTTGAGTAGTTCAATACCCGGATGATCTTTTTCAAAACCGCGCGGTGGATTTTTTAAAGTTGCATTTTCATCCCGAGACAAGGAACCAAAAGTTTGGATAAACTTGGGAGCGTTTATGATTTCTTGAAGGTCTTCGTAAAAAAAGTTGATTTCTCTTCTGATTTTTTGGAGTTGATCGGGCATCGGACAATACAAACCGCCTCCGATAAAAGATTTTTCAGGATCAATTTGGATGTAATAACCGGGTGCCTCATTGTTTAATGAGCCTGATTTGAGCCAAATGCCCATATGTGTTTTGTAGGGTGATTTATCTTTTGAAAAACGAATATCTCGATTGATGCGAAATGTACAATGCTTTACTTCGAGCATGGCCAGCGATTCATCGAGCGGCTTCATCGTCTCAAGGATTTTTTCTATAAGTTGGTGATAATCGGCTTTATATGCTTCGTATCTTTTTTTCTGTGCCTGAAACCAATCGCGGTTGTTGTTTTCTTTTAAATCGGCCAGGAACTGAAGGCTTTCTTTTGACAACATTTTATTCCAATCCTTTTTTCAGTTCTTCTTCGCTCATAAAGCCTTGGTGTTTCCACTTGAGTACCCCGTTTTCATAATAAAGCAACACCGGAAGGCCGTCAATTTTTAGATCGGCAATCATGGTTTTGTGTTCATCTGCATTGAGTCGAACAATATTCACCTTTCCTTTTAAATCAGTTTGCATTTTGAGCAAGTAAGGTTCCATTTGTTTGCAAGGGGCACACCACGGAGCATAAAAATCAACCAAAACTTTTGAACTTCCTTTGATCATATCTCCGTATTCTTGCGGGCACATGCCTACAATTTTATCGCTGGGTTTGGCCATTCCGGATGCGTTCCACTTCATCATACCGCCTTCTAAATCATATACATGGCTAAAACCCATTTCGATGAGTTTGTCTGAAGCTTTTTTGCTGCGACCACCCACCATGCAATAAACAAATACAGGTTCATTTTTGTTGAGTTTGCTGGCTTGAGCTTCAAAATCATCACCGTTCCAGTTGATGTTTTTGGCGTTGTCAATGTGTTGGCTACCGTATTCTGAAGGTGTGCGCACATCAATAATTTGTGCGTTTGGGGTTGCTTTGATTTTGTCTGCAAAAATCTGAGCGCTGATGTTCTCATAATGAGCATTGGGTTGCCCTTGACAAGAAGTGATGATCAACGCCGAAAAAATCAGTAAACAATGACTAAATTTCATAGCCCGAAATTTTGAAAATAATGAGCAAAAGTAGGTAAAAATTGAATTGACAAAACGAAATATTTACTTAATTTATAAGTTGAAGATTTTATAGCTCTGATGGGTCTGTTTAACAACCTTTTCGGTGCGCTCAGGATGTGTGTCTGAAATAAACAATTGACCAAATTCATCGTTGTTGACCATCGATATAATTTGGGCCACGCGATGCTCGTCAAGTTTGTCAAAAATATCGTCAAATAAAAGAATTGGTTTTTTGCCGCATTGTTTTTTGATGAATTCAAATTGAGCCAACTTAAGGGCAATTAAAAAAGACTTTTGTTGCCCTTGTGAGCCAAACTTTTTGATGGGATGATTTTCAATTTCAAAAATCAAATCGTCTTTATGGATGCCACAACTGGTATATTGAAGCATGCGATCTTTTGAGATGTTTTCGCTGAGTAATTGCAACAAGTTGTTTTGTTCAAGTTGCGATTCATATAGGAGTTGTACACTTTCAGAATCATCGCTGATGGTGCGGTAATAGTCATTAAAAATAGGCGTAAAATTTTCGATAAAATGATGTCTTTTCTGATGAATCTGATGGCCCAAAGCGGCTAATTGCTCGTTGTATATTTCTAAAGTGTCTGTTTCAAAAACCTGATTCAAAGCAAAATACTTTAAAAGCGCATTGCGTTGTTGCAACACTTTTTGATATTGTATCAGCTGTTGTAAATACATTTGGTCAGATTGCGATATCACACTGTCAACAAATCGACGACGGTTTTCGCTGCCTTCAACAATCAAATCGCGGTCAGCCGGTGAAATAATCACCAACGGAATCAAGCCGATGTGGTCTGAAAACTTTTCATAAATACGCCCATTGCGCTTGAGTATTTTTTTCTGATTCTTCTTCAAGCTACACACAATTTGCTCTGGTCGGTCTTCCATTTCAAAATCTCCGTCAATGACAAAGAATTCCTCACCGTGCCGAATGTTTTGTACCGCCATCGGATTAAAATAACTCTTGCCATAAGCCAAGTGATAAATGGCGTCAAGCACATTGGTTTTGCCCACACCATTGCGACCCACCAGACAATTGATTTTGGGGTCAAACTCAAAAACAGCGTCTGAAAAATTTTTGTAATTAATGAGCGAAACAGACTTTAAATGCATCATAGAGTGCCAAGTAATTTTAAGCGAGCGCAAATTATTGAAATTATTGCGAAAGCCCGAGCATTATTTTCAAAAGAAAACAGTAAAAAATGAATAGAAAACAATTTTTTTTTGCGCGTGTTAGAATAAAAATTTTATTTTTGCGGCTCATTAAATTAAAATAAATGGCTACTTATAACAAAAGAGGTTACAAAGCTCCCAAAGAAAAAGAAACAGTTGTAGATAACAACTTCATTGAAGAAGATATCAAAATTGATGAGAAAGACAGTACCACAGCTGGTGTTTTCAACTCGTTAGACAGTACAGCTTCAAAAGCAGAAGAATGGGTTGAGCGCAATCAGAAATACATTTTTGGTATTGTAGGTGCGGTTGCTTTGGTAACAATTGGTTATTTGTTGTACCAAAAATTTATTGTTGAGCCTAAAGAAGATGAAGCCGCAGCCGAAATGTTCACCGCACAACAAAATTTCCAAAAAGCCGTAGATGCTACCAAAGGAGCTGATTCTTTGTTCAATTTGGCTTTGAACGGTGCTGAAGGTAAATTTGGTTTTAAAGATATTGCAGATAAATTCTCAGGAACTGCTGCCGGTAACTTGGCCAACTATTATTCAGGGATTGCATACCTCAATACAGGTAAATACGATCAAGCGATTGCTTCCCTTGAAAAATTTAAATCTGACGATCAAATTTTAAGCACATTGGCCATAGGAGCAATTGGAGATGCTTATGCGCAGAAAAAACAACTCAAACAAGCTGTTGAATACTACGTGAAAGCTTCAGGAATGAACAAAAATGACATGACTACACCACGTTTCTTGCTCAAAGCAGGTCAAACTAATTTAGAGTTGGGTCAAAAAGCTGAAGCCTTGAAATATTTCACACAAATCAAAGAACAATACGAGACTACTCCTGAAGGTGGAATGGTGGATGGATTGATTGGTTTGGCGCAGTAATCAAAGCCCAAAACACCGCCAAACATGGCTACTGAAAATAAAAACTTATCTAATTACGATAAAAATGCAATCCCAAACGCGAAAGATTTTCGGTTTGGGATTGTTGTTTCTGAGTGGAACGATAAAATTACCAATGGTCTTTTTGCTGGAGCCGAAGCGGCTTTGCTTGATTGCGGAGCTTTGCCCGAAAACATTATTCGCTGGAATGTGCCGGGTAGTTTTGAACTGGTCTACGGCTCTAAGCGCATGATTGACACCCAAAAACCCGATGTGGTCATTGCTATAGGTTGTGTGATCAAGGGTGAGACGATGCACTTTGAGTTTGTCTGCGAAGGCGTTACCCAAGGCATAAAAGACCTCAATATAAACACCGATGTTCCGGTGATATTTTGTTTGCTCACAGACAACAACGAACAACAATCTATGGATCGCAGCGGCGGAAAACACGGAAACAAAGGTGTTGAAGCTGCTATTGCTGCGATTAAAATGGCCGATTTGCGTCAGAAATCTGCTTTGTAAGTTTTCTTCATTTTTAGTTTTTACCAGCGATAAATCAGCTTTTTTATGCTCGTATTAACGATTTTTCATAAAGGAATTTAGTTAAATTTGTACGCGTCGCTCATTGGCGCAACCTAAATTATATCCATGTCAGGCATTATTCAGTTACTTCCCGATCATGTCGCCAATCAGATTGCAGCAGGCGAGGTGGTTCAGCGTCCGGCTTCGGTAGTCAAAGAATTACTCGAAAATGCGGTTGATGCTGGCGCTACAGATATCAAACTCATCGTTAAAGATGCCGGAAAAACCCTGATTCAAGTCATTGACAACGGCAAAGGGATGAATGCCACCGATGCTCATTTGTGTTTTGAGCGTCACGCTACCTCCAAAATCCGTCAAGCCGAAGATTTATTTGCTTTGCACACCAAAGGTTTTCGCGGAGAAGCCTTGGCCTCAATTGCGGCGGTGGCTCATGTTGAACTCAAAACACGCCAACCACAAGACGAGTTGGGTTTACAACTCAGTATTGAAGGCGGAAAATTTCTGCAAGAAGAGGCGGCTGCTTTGCCTGAAGGAAGTTCGTTTTCGGTAAAGAATTTGTTTTTTAATATTCCGGCGCGTCGTAACTTTTTGAAGTCAGATGTCATTGAATTTCGTCATATTGTAGATGAATTCCAGCGCGTGGCTTTGGTGCATCCTGAAATTTATTTTTCGTTTTACCACAACGGATCAGAAGTACACATTTTGCCGCCCGGTAACTTTCGCCAACGCATTGTAGGTATTTTTGCCGGAAAGACCAATGAAAAACTTGTTCCGGTGCACGAAGAAACTGATATTTTGCGCATCAGCGGATTTGTGGGCAAACCTGAATTTTCGAAGAAAAACAAAGGCGAACAATTTTTCTTTGTCAACGGAAGGTTTATCAAAAGCGGTTACTTGCATCACGCCATTATGAATGCCTACGAAGGTTTGCTCAAAGACGGCCTGCAACCCAGTTATTATTTGATTTTAGAAGTTCCGACCCAAAGCATAGACATCAATATTCATCCGACCAAAACCGAAGTTAAATTTGATGACGAGCAGGCTTTGTATGCTATTTTGCGCTCATCGGTCAAACATAGCCTGGGCCAATTTAGTGTGGCGCCTGTATTGGATTTTGACCGAGATGCCAATTTGGATACGCCTTATCATTACAAAAACAAAGACGCTGATTCGGTGTATCCAACCATACAAGTTGATGCTACTTTTAATCCGTTTGCCGATGAAAAACCGGTCAAAACATCTGCACCAAACAACAAACAGAAATACAAAATGCCCGAAACCGCTTCGTGGGAAAGTTTGTATGTAGGGCTTCAATCAGACACCGACAGCGTTTGGGAGCCCGAAACCGCCTCTTTTGAGAGCGAACCAATTCACTCGGGCTTGTTTCATGAAACTGATGGCACTGAAATGCAAGGAGCGCGTTGTTATCAGTTGGCCAGAAAATATATTGTTAATCCCATCAAATCAGGTTTGATTGTAATTGACCAGCAACGTGCACACCAACGTATTTTATACGAACAATTCTTGACCAATATGACTGTAGAGCAAGCTTCGAGTCAGCAGTTGTTGTTTCCGTTGGAGCTTGCTTTTTCAAGACATGAAATCTCAGCAATCAAAGAACTCGAGGCTTCTCTGAGCAGTACCGGTTTTACCTTTGATGCTATTGCTGAAGATTGCATAGTACTTTCGGGGATTCCGCCACAAATAGCAGCAGAACAAATTACTGAAGTTTTGCACGAATTGTTGCACGATTTGCAAGAAGGTATTCCCGGAAACAGTTTTAGTCAGAACGACATTATTGCACAATCAATGGCCAAAAGCATGAGCATTAAAAACGGGATGTATCTTTCTGAAAAAGAACAAGAAAATCTCATTAATGGCTTGTTTGCTTGCAAAGCACCTGATGTTTCACCATTTCAAAAACCCACTTTTATCACCCTGCGGGTAGAAGATTTAGACAAAAAATTTGCCCTATGATGCAGATTACCCCCACCGTCAAGCAATTGCTTATTGTTAATGTACTGTTTTTTTTGGGCACACTTTGGCTCGGAGACCAGGCGTATAATTGGCTTTCGCTGTTTTACTTTGAAAATCCGAACTACCATCCGTGGCAGTTTTTAACGCATATGTTTATGCATGGCAACCTGATGCATATTTTTTTCAATATGTTTGCTTTGTACTCTTTTGGTTCGGCGCTGGAGTATTTCTGGGGCGGGCGCAAGTTTTTGTTTTTTTACATTTCTTGCGGATTAGGCGCGGCTTTATTGCACTCTGGAGTGAATTACATTTTGTTTCACCACGGATTAAATGACCTTATACAAGCGGGTTTTAAAACTGAAGATATTTTCAGCCTACTCAATCAAGAGCAAATGGACACGCGTTGGACAGACGCATTGGGTCGATCTGGTTTGCAGAATTTTATCGGAGCCTATGCCAGTCCGGCCGTGGGAGCCTCGGGAGCAATTTATGGTTTGCTTGCAGCTTTTGCTTTTATGATGCCCGATGCCGAGTTGGCACTTATGTTTATTCCGATTCCCATCAAAGCCAAGTATTTTGTTCCCGGTTTAATTACCGTAGATTTGGTTTTGGGTTTATACGGGAATTCCATTTTTGGAGGTTCCAGCGGAATTGCACATTTTGCACATGTAGGCGGAGCGCTTGTTGGCTTTTTGATGATGTGGTATTGGCGTAAAGATCAGTTCAACAGAAATCGTTGGAATTAAATTATGAATATACTAGACGATTTGAAATGGCAGTACAGAAGCGGCGGTTATGAGCAAAAACTCATTTACTGGAATTGCGGCGTGTATTTGTTGTCAATTTTGTTTTTTTATCAGTTCAGATGGGGCGTTTTTAGTTTTCCGTCGTGGTTGGCCTTGTCTTCTGATATTTCTGAGGTTATTTTAAAACCTTGGACTTTAATAACCTATTTCTTTTTACATGCCGGTTTTTTTCACTTGCTGTTCAATATGATTGTACTCAATTATGCCGGGCGCATGTTTTTAACTTTCTTCAATCAAAAGCAACTCGTCGGATTGTACTTCTTGAGCGGAATATTCTCCGGTTTGTCTTTTAGTATACTGTACCCATGGTTTTCTCCTGAAAGTCATTCGTTAATTGTGGGTGCATCGGGTTCTATTATGGCTATTTTGGTGGCTACAGCTACTTATGCTCCGATGATGAATATACGTTTGTTGCTCATCGGAAATGTCAAACTTTGGCAGTTTACCGCGGTGATTTTGTTTCTGGATTTGATTCAGATTTTCTCAGAAAATACAGGCGGTCACATTGCACATTTATCCGGAGCTTTGTTTGGATTTTTGTTTGTAAAACTCTTGCAAAGCGGCACTGATTTGAGCAAGCCCGTTACTTTTATTTTTGATGCGCTGGCAGTAAATTCAAGAAAAAAAGCAAGCCCGTTTAAAAAAGTGCACCGCAATCAACCCATAAGATCGGCACAAAATATAAGTGCGCGTGTAGTGACAAAAGACAAGACACAACAACAAATTGATGAGATTTTAGATAAAATAAGTCAATCGGGTTATGACAGTCTGACCCAAGATGAAAAGGAATTTTTATTTAAAGCCGGAAAGCAGTGAAGAAAACCTCATGGTTCAACAAAGGTATGTTTTTCATCAACAGCGTTTTAGCGGTGTTGACGTTTCTGGCTTATGTTTTACCTTTTTTGGCGCCCAAGTTGTTTCCGCTGTTATCAGTCTTGACACTTATTCTACCGCTTTTTCTCATTTTAAACGGTTTGTTTTTTGTCTATTGGCTCATTCAATTTAAAAAGCAAATCATTCTTTCGGGTTTGGTGTTGCTTTTGGGTATTACCTTCATCAATAAATTTTACAAGTTTTCACAGGTCAATCAGCCGGTGACCGAAAATGATTTTGTAGTGATGAGCTATAATGTGCGCTTGTTTAATTTGTTTGATTGGTTGCCTGATACCGATGTGGTTAGTTATATTCGCACGTTTGTCAATGATAAAAATCCGGATATTTTGTGTATTCAAGAATATTCTGAATCTGCAAACATTGACCTCAAGGTTTACCCGTATAAATACGTTTATATGCAAGGAAAGAAAATCAAAACCGGAATGGCCATTTTTTCTAAATTTCCTATCATAGACGAAGGTCATCTGGTATTTCCCGAATCAAACAACTGCACTACTTTTGCCGATATAAAAAAAGGAAAAGATATCATTCGGGTGTATAATATGCAGCTGCAATCTATCAAAATTTCGCCCGATGTCAATGAGATTTCTGAGAATATTGACGGCATCAATCAGCAGAAATCGCAACTGGTTTTTAACCGCATCAGCCGGGCTTTTCGCAAACAACAACAACAAGCTGAGATTTTGATGAACCACCGCAATACCTGTGATTATCCGGTAATCATTTGCGGCGATATGAACAACAGTGCTTATTCATACGTCTACCGTAGGGTCAAAGGAAATCTCAACGATGCTTTTGAAGAAGCCGGAAGCGGTTTTGGCAATACTTATCACTTCAAGTATTATCCGGCGCGTATTGATTACATTTTTGCCGATTCAGCCATGAAAGTCAAGAATTTTGAATGCTTTCAAGATTTTGTCAATTCTGATCATTACCCAATAATGGCCAGATTTAGTTTAGACTAAAGACTTTGTTTTTTGAGGTAATCCAGCGCGTATCTTCCTTCATTAAACAACAAATCTAAGATGCTTAAATTGTTGATGTATCCGTGTTTGTCGCCAAAAACTTGGGTGTAGGGTGCAAAGGCAGAAGTGTCTTTTTTTCCGTTGGCCAAATTTCTATAATCATCAAAACCTTGGGCAGAATGAAAGTATTCTTCTGTTTTTTGGTAAGACAAGGGCATTCCCAAACATTTTGCGACCAGTTCAATACATTGCAAGTTTAAATCTAAAAGGAATTCGTGCTTTTGACTAAAAACAGGTACAAATGCATCTTCATAAAACTCAAAAAAAGGTGAGGAGCGATAAGCTGCCTCTAACGATTTGAAATGCTGTTTTTGCCAATCAAAAGCGTTTTCAATCCGGACGTCACGCGTTTTTTGATGGGCTGCTTTGCTGTGTTTGATCGGAATATTGAGCAGTTGAACACCGTTTGGGCTGTATATGAGCATACGGTTTCGGCTGGTTTGCTTTTGGTAGTTGTCGTCTACTTCAAAAGTCACCGAATCTGCTTTTGCCATAGCAACAAAATGACTCACAGACGGAAAATAAGTGGGATGTATTAAAAGATTCATACCTTAAATTAAGCTTCTTTTTTCTTTTTCATATAAAACGAAATTCCAAAATAAGCCGCCAAAGCAATCAAGAAAAACTTAAAGTATGAATAAGGCTGACCTTCACCACCAACGGTTGTAAACAATCGCTCCCAACGGATTTTTGCCAGACCACTTTCATGCGGGTCCAAACTCATCCATATAAATACCGGTTTGCCCACTATATGATCTTCGGGCACAAACCCCCAGTAACGGCTGTCTTCAGAGTTATGACGGTTGTCACCCATCATCCAATAGTAATTTTGTTTGAAGGTATAACTATTGGTTACTTGCCCGTTGATTTTAATTTCAGAACCACTTACTTTTAAATCATTGTGTTCGTACACACTGATGATTCGTTTGTACAAGGGTAAATTTTCAGCCGAAAGTTGAACCGTTTTTCCTGCTTCTGGTATTACAATTGGTCCAAAATTATCGCGGTTCCAGCCATTGTTGTTTTGCGGAAAAATACCCGGTTCAGCATCGTGAGAAATATTTTTTGTAACTCCGGTAATAATGGGATTAGATTTGAGTCTAGCCGCATTTTCAGCAGTCAATGATGAAAAAACATAAGTGTTTGGAGCGGTCTGATAAACTGCATCCGTCACTTTTAAATCATGAATTACATAGTCCGGATTCATAGGGGTTCCGTTGGTAGTAATCGTATATGAAAACTGTGGTTTGGCGCGCTCCGGAAGGATAAGTTCTTTGTCATTAATAAAAATAACACCGTCTTTGATTTGCAATTTATCTCCTGAAGTAGCCACACATCTTTTGACGTAATTTGATTTTTTGTCAATGGGTTTATCGGCTTTGCGGGTTGAGCGATCAAAGAATTTATACACCGTATCAACCGGCCAGTTAAAGACCACAATATCATTTTTTTCAATCTTCTCAAAACCCGGAAATCTCAAATAAGGTAATTGTGGTTTGTTCAGATATGATTTGGTATTAATTACCGGAATCGTATCGTGTACCATAGGCGCAGCCACCGTGGTCATTGGCACGCGGGCTCCATAATGAAACTTACTTACAAACAAAAAATCACCCACCAGTAAAGTCTTTTCAAGTGATGAAGTCGGAATCTGGAACGGCTGCATGACATAAGTATGTACGATGGTGGCCACCACAATAGCAAAAAGCAATGAGCTAATGGTATCAGCACCTTTGCTGTTGTTCTCTAAACTGCGATTGGGAATGTGGTTGAGTGGCTGTGTGTAATTCATATACAACACATACAAACCCAAAGTAGCAATACCCAAAACGGTATCTAAAGTGGTGTTCTTGCCAAAACTTCTGAGCGTTTCAACCCAAACCACCGGGAACATAATTAAATTGACAATCGGAATAAACAACAAAATCGTCCACCAAGTGGGGCGGTTGATGATTTTCATCAAGACGATGGCATTGTAAATCGGAACAGCTGCTTCCCAGCGTTTGCGGTTGGCCGCTTCATAAATTTTCCATGTTCCTAAAAAGTGAACCACTTGTACAATCAAGAAAAAAACAAACCATTGAGCGAGTGTCATAATAGATCAGTTTGGTTATTTATATTTTATATTTTGATAAATCTCATTACAGATTTAAAACATTTTTCATGGTGTAAACCCCTTTTTTTCCAATGAGCCATTCAGCTGCTACCACCGCGCCCAAAGCAAAACCTTTGCGGTTGTGGGCGATGTGTTTGATTTCAATGGCATCTATGTCTGAATCATAGCAAATTGAATGTGTTCCCGGAACATTTTCTATGCGCAAAGCGTCAATTTCAATGGTTTGCGCATCTGCTTTTCGTACGTTTTTTAAACTCCAATGGTTGTAATGTGACTGCTTGATGATGTCTTGAGCCAACGTAATCGCGGTTCCGCTGGGAGCATCTAATTTTTGCGTGTGGTGAATTTCTTCCATTGAAACTCTGTACTGATCAAACTGAGCCATCACTCTGGCTAAATGCGTATTGAGTTCAAAAAAAATATTCACACCCAAACTAAAATTTGAACCGTAAATAAATGCGCCGTTTTGCTTTTCACACAAATCAACCATGCTTTGATATTCATCCAGCCAGCCGGTGGTGCCCGAAACAATCGGAACGTTGGTATGCAAGCATTCAGAAATGTTACGAACTGCTGCACTCGGAACGCTAAAATCAATGGCTACATCGGCGTTTTCAAGTCCGTCAAAACTGCTTTCACTGGTTTTGCGCAAAACAATTTGGTGTCCGCGTGAAAGGGCTATTTCTTCAATGATTTTACCCATTTTTCCGTATCCGAGTAAAGCTATTTTCATTAGAATTGATAGTTAAAAGCGACGCCAAAACTAGGCCTGATGTATTGTTCATCGGGTTTGATTTCAGGTCTGAGCGATAAATTACTGTTGACATTGAATTGTCCTAAATGCGCATCAACATTGGCATCGATGATATTTAGGGCATAAAAAGCCGCCGTGAGTAACAATGACAAATCTCGGTTGCGACGATAAAAACGTTGCGCTTGAATGAGTCGGTTGTTGTCAAGATAGGCGTATTTTGGATCCGGATTTCCGGCAAGTCTGTCTTTATATGCCTCGCGAAATTCCTGGTATTTTTTGTTGTTGGATTGATAGAAATACAAGGTGGTTCCGATGGCTCCGTACACCAGCGGAATCTTCCAGTATTTTTTGTTGTATGCTTGGCCAAGTCCGGGCAAAACAGCCGAATAAAAAGCAGCTTTAGCGGGTGAAAGCGGATTGATTTCTTTTGATTGAGTCGTGTCTTTTACAATCACAAAAGGGTCTGACTTTCTTTGCCCGAAAACCGAAAAGTTTCCGAAAGCGACAAGCCAGAGTACTATGATGATTGCTTTATGCACTAACCTTTGATGAGTTTGACAATGCGGTGAAAGTCTTCTTCAGAATGAAACGGAATCGCAATTTTACCCTTTCCGTTCCCAGCCATTTTGATTTCAATTTTAGCACCGAAATACTCTGAAATTGCTTTTTTCTCATTGTCAGCAATATCAAATGAGCTTCCTTTTTTGGCTGATTTAGCCGCAGGTTTTAAGCTTTCTTGGTATTTTTTAACCAAGGCTTCAGTTTCTCGTACCGAAAGATTTTGGCTCAGAATTTTCTGGTAAATATCGGTCTGAACGTCTTGATCTTCAATGTTGATGATGGCGCGTCCGTGGCCCATACTGATAAATCCGTCGCGGATGCCCGTCTGAATAATCGGATCAAGTTTCAGCAAACGCAAATAGTTGGCAATGGTTGAACGCTTCTTGCCCACACGCTCGCTCATTTGCTCTTGCGTGAGTTGAATTTCGTCCATGAGGCGTTGGTATGAAAGTGCAATCTCAATCGGATCCAGATCGTGTCTTTGGATGTTCTCAACCAGAGCCATCTCAAGCGATTCTTGATCGTTGGCAATGCGAATATAAGCCGGAATAGTGTTGAATCCGTTGATTTTAGAGGCGCGCAAACGTCTTTCACCCGAAATCAATTGATATTTATTGAAGTCGAGTTTACGCACAGTAATCGGCTGAATCACACCCAACTCGCGGATGGAAATGGCCAATTCCTGCAAAGCTTCTTCATTGAAGTTACTGCGCGGCTGAAACGGATTGATTTCAATAGCATCTACTTCAAGCTCAATGATGTTCCCAACTACTTTATCAGCGTTTTTGTCACTCACTGATTGAATGTTGTTGTCCGGATCTTTGAGCAAGGCTGATAAACCTCTTCCCAATGCTTGTTTTTTGACTACTTGCGACATATTCTTTTCTAAGTATTTTTTCTGATGATTTCTTGTGCCAAATGCAGATAATTGGTCGCGCCTTTGCTCGTTGCGTCATAATTGATGATGCTTTCGCCAAAACTCGGCGCCTCACTGAGTTTTACGTTGCGCTGAATAATGGTTTCAAAAACCATATCGTTGAAGTGTTTCTGCACTTCTTCAACCACCTGATTTGAAAGGCGCAAACGCGAATCGTACATGGTGAGCAACAAACCTTCAATATCCAGTGATGCATTGTGGATTTTTTGAACACTTTTGATCGTGTTGAGCAATTTACCCAAACCTTCAAGCGCGTAGTATTCACATTGAATCGGAATAATCACCGAATCAGCAGCGGTCAGCGCATTGAGCGTTAGCAATCCGAGTGACGGAGCGCAATCAATCAAAATATAATCAAACTGATCTTTGACTTTTTCCAGCGCTTGTTTGAGCATGTACTCGCGGTTTTCTTTGTCCACCAGTTCAATTTCAATGGCCACCAAATCAATGTGCGCAGCAATGATCGAAACATTGGGCGTGCTGCACGCAATAATGGCTTCTTCGGGTAAATGGCTGTGCTCAAGAATCTGATACGTACCAATGCTGATACTTTCAATATCCAAACCCAAACCTGAACTCGCGTTGGCTTGCGGGTCGGCATCAATTAATAGAACTTTTTTCTCGAGAACACCCAAAGCAGCCGCCAAATTCACCGAAGTGGTGGTTTTTCCGACGCCGCCTTTCTGATTGGCTATAGCAATGATTTTACCCATCTAAACTTTAAAAATTTTAAGCCGTAAAAATACAATTAATTATGGGTTTTTCAAGGCTAATTTGTTAACAAAAGTTAATAGTTTGAGGCTCATGGAGATTGGTTGTGGGTTGTCGATTTTTTGTTGTCAGTTCGTCAAATCATAAATCTAAAATCAACAACCGTTAATCATAAATCTAAAATCAACAATCAATAATCATAAATCTTCATTGGGCGTGCCCCTACGGGTCGGGCTATGCGTTGCAATCTTTTTTTTGTTCCTCAAAAAAGGATTTTCACTGCTATCCCTCACGCGTGCTGCTACAATTCAAACATTTGTCAAAAATGAAACTTAGTAAGATACCTGAAGTCCAACGGACTTCCTCCTCTTAATATCAAATCTGAAGTCCACAGTACTTCCTCCTTTTAATTTCAAATCTCACGCAAGAGAATGTAGCGTTCAACAGAAAAAGTGAAGTCTAATTTTAAAGTTGCCCCAATGGTTTCCGACAGACACCCGTGTGAGCGGTTGCAGCTATGTGCCGCGCATTGCGAAAAACGCGACCCGCAGGGGCACACCCAAACAGTGATCGGTTGCCAACTGTTGATTCATAAAATTTATGATCAAATGATAGGTTTACCCGTTTTTCTTGGCTTTAATCATCATCTCGAGCATATCCCACATTTCTTCGGGAATTTGTTCGAGCAAGTTGAATTGTCCGGCGCCTTGGAGCCATTCGCCGCCATCAATCACCACAACTTCGCCGTTGATGTAGGCTGAAAAATCAGACACCAAATAAGCCGCTAAATTGGCCAGTTCTTGATGGTCGCCCACGCGTTTGAGCGGCACTTTTTTGGCCATGTCAAATTTTTCGGCCAAGTCGCCGGGCAAAAGTCGGTCCCAAGCGCCTTTGGTCGGAAACGGACCCGGAGCAATCGCATTGGTTCGGATGCCATATTTGGCCCATTCTACCGCCAGACTGCGCGTCATGGCCAAAACACCGGCTTTGGCAGTCGCACTCGGCACCACATAAGCTGAGCCGGTAAAAGCATAAGTGGTGACAATATTGAGTACGGTAGCGCTGGTTTGTTTTGTTTCAATCCAATGTTTGCCAAAGGCCAAAGTACAGTTTTTGGTGCCTTTGAGCACTATGTCAATCACGGTATCAAAAGCGTTGGCCGAGAGCCGTTCGGTGGGTGAAATAAAATTGCCCGCGGCATTGTTGAGCAAAACATCTACTTTTCCGTAGGTTTTGAGTACTTCGGCCAGCATGTTTTCAACTTGGTCGTAATGACGCACATCACACGCCAAAGGCAAGCATTTTCCGCCGGTGGCTTGTTCAAGTTCGGCTGTCGTGGTTTCTAGCTTTTCAAGGTTTCGCGAAGTAATAGCAACTTGGGCGCCGAGTTCCATGAAGTAGCGGGTCATGGCTTTGCCGAGCCCGCTTCCGCCGCCGGTAATAACAATTACTTTTCCGGACAAAGCGTTGTCACGGAGCATTTTTTGAGAAAAATCCATCGGTTTCAATTTGGGTAAAGATAACAAAACCTTTTTTGATTCCGATGGATTGGGCGGGCTGTTGTTTTACTGAAGGATGATTTTTTGTGTAAAAGTTTGTTTGTCCGTTTGCATTTTCAGCAAATAAACGCCCGCGGGTAAATTTCTGGTTTCAAGTGTAAAACGCTGGTTGTTTTGATTGTTTTTGCGCAATACGATTCGGCCTTGCATATCGGTGAGTTGAGCCGTAAAATGACTTTGAGTTTCTTTAAAATGAATGTTGATTTCATCCTGCGCCGGATTCGGAAAAACACACCATGCACCCTCGGTAAAAGTTTGATTGGACAAAGCACAAGAACTCGGATTTGGATATTTGGCCAAGTAAACTCCGGCTATTGAACTGCTTGAGTCTACCGATGAATGTAGCTCTAAAGTTGCCTCGGTCGGATCAAAATCGAGCACATTTCTGAACGTTCCGCCTGCCAAAAGATTTTGTTCAACATCAACCGCAATGGGCAAATAACCGTTGAATTCTACAAAATCAGGCGTGCCCAATCCTTTGAGGTCAAAGGCAGCAAGATAATTTCCATCGGGTGAATAACTGGCCAGAAAAACTGCGCGCGTATTGGTGAGCGATTGCAGCGTATGTGTTGTTGCTGAAGGATCAAAATCACAAGTGCCGGTAAATTCCCCCGAAACATAAATGTTATCACAACCATCAATGGTAATATTTGCACCATCGGCGAAATTTAATGACCCATCGTTCTGAGCTATTTTTTTGGCCCAAAGTAAGGTTCCGTTGCTGTCGGCCTTAGACAAAAAAGTGTTGTAATTGGTAGTTGAAGATACGGTTGTAGTGGTTGAAAATGAAGTACTTCCTTTAAAATCGCTCAGAACAATCGCATTGCCTTGGCTATCGGTTTTGACCAAAGTTGTCAAGAAATCGGTTGTGGCGGTTCCGCGGTAGTGTTTGCTCCAAATGAGGTTTCCGGTGCTGGAATATTTAGCGGCAAAAACAGAACTAAACGCACCAAATGAGGTTGATAGAGAAGTAAATATTGACTGAATATTCGGGTCTGGATTTAAATCTACAGAACCTACAAAAACACCTGAAGTCACAATTTCTCCTTGGGCAGTGGTATCAAGACCAGTGAGAATTATAGCACCATTGCTTTCAATTTGTTTGACCCAAGCAAAATTTCCGTTGCTGTCAAGTGAAACCAGAAAAGCATCGTTATTGAACGCGGTTAATGAATTTACGGCAGTAGGCGAAGGATCAAAATCTAAAGTCCCATTAAAAAAACCATTGACCACCACACCGCCTGGAATGGGTTTTATGCCAAAAGTCAGCGCATTGTTTTCGGGGGCATCGTCAAAATAGCGCGTCCAGATTTCGTTTCCATCGTTGGACCATTTACTGATAAAAAAACCGCGTGTATTGGTAAATCCACACAGATATAGATTGTTTTGGTTGTCAAGTGTAATGGCCGTTGACCGTTCTTCATTCATGCCGTCAAAAGTGGGCTCAATGAGGCTTTTGGCCCAAATGAGATTTCCGTTGGCGTCGTATTTACTGATAAAAACATCTGATTCTCCGTCAACATCACCAGGTGTTCCGCCTAAATAGGTGAGGTTTTGCACGTTTTCAGATGGATCAAAATCGCAGGTTCCGTGAAAAAATCCTGTTAAATAAACATTGTTTTGTGCATCAGTAGTCATAGCGCGCGCCCAAACACCTTGATCGTGTGTGCTCTGAAATGCATGTGCATAAATAGGAGCGGAGATTTGTGCTTCAAGCGTTGATGAAAGCATCAATGCCAAAATCAAAAAGCAGTGTAGATTCTTTTTCATGAGCTAAAATTTTGAAAGTCAGCATGATTTGTTGACAGTTCAAAATTATGAGCTAATTAAAAATAAGCTTCAAAAACCAGGTAGACTTTAGGTTGACAAAGTCTTTGTAATCAGTAGATAAGCAGTAGACAAGCTATCTTTTTAAAGCAAAATGACCTTTGTGAACGCGGCCATCTTGTCGGGTGACTACAAACCAATAATCGGTAGATACGGCTTGGTTGCCATTGTATTGTCCGTCCCATTTAGGATTTGTTTTGTTGAGCCCGGTGATGAGTTTTCCGTAGCGATCGTAAATATAAATGGTCATATCGGGTTCTAGCGTACCGTTTTCAATAAACCAAGTATCGTTGTACCCGTCGTCGTTGGGCGTAAAAAAGTTCGGATAATACAAAAGCCATATACTTTTAGTAGCAATGCCACAACCGAGTTGGTCGCGCACATAAACGGTGTAGATTCCGGGTTCTAATCCTGTAAATACAGAGGAATCCTGATAATTTGTTCCATCAATTGAATATTCAAACAAACCGGAATTTTTTGTAAAGACAGTAATGCTGTTCTCGTTTTCAGTCCAGTCAGAAGTTTCTAAATAATCAATCACAGGCGTTTCTGAAATGTGAACCTCAATGTCTTTGGTGTTAGTACAAACCTGTCCGTTTCCGTACTCATTGGTTGCGGTTAGGGTCAGCAGCGTAATTCCGGGTTGCGTAACAGTAAGAGTAGGTTGGTTGGTGCCGTCTGACCAGTTGTAGGTTGTAGAAGGTAGATTTCCGGTTGCGGCATCTAGACTGATCGGATTTGAGAAACAACTTTGATAGAGCGGATTGAGCGCAATGGTGGGCGTTTGTCCGGCGATTAAATCAAAAGAAACCGTTTCATAACAATTCGGCAAGGCGTTGTAGATCATTCGGGCATAAATGGTAGCCGGGTTGCTGCTTGGATTATAGTTGGTGAGATTGTTGATTCGGTTGGTATTGTTTTGTGCATCAGTTAGTGACGGATGATAACTTAGGGTGTAATCGGAAGTAGATTGTTGGTTAAAAATGATACTGTTTTGTGGGGTTAAATCAAAAGTTTCGTTTCCGGTAATGACGCTGTAGCATTGCAAGATATTTGCCGGCTGTCCGATTTGTACCAACGACAATAAACTGCTCACATCAAAAATTTGAGGTTGTCTTGCGCCGCATGGATCTTCTACCAAAAAGGTATATAAACCGGGAGCTAAATTGTAAAAAATATTCGAATTCAAGTTGTCTAAAAAGAACGGTTGTCCATCTTTTTCAACAATGGTGTAGTGAATAGGGCTTTTGCCATTGGCTTCTATAATTACATCCAGATTTCCGTTGTTGGTACAAGGCATTCTGTAGGCATCTGTAATTTCTAACACTTGATTAAACGATAAAGTTGGGCTCAAGATTTCAATACAACTTTTGTCTGTGCTTTGATTGTTGTTCCGGATGTCGATTCCGTTGTTATAACTAAAAAAACTGCGCACAATTCTAAAAACACCATTAAAACTCAAATTGTAATTGGTGGTGTTGTTGATCAATTGAAAACCAGTATTTGCGTCCGGAATCGTACCTTCTGTATAAGGCTGCAAGGTACTCGGATGTCCCCATTGGTTGGGCGCAATTTCTTTTTGCAGCCAATAAGTTGCTCCGGTTTGGGCATTGCTTGCAAAGTTGAGCGGAACATCAAAAGAGCCGCAATTTTCTTGTAATGAAAAAGTACTGCTGCTGATAGCATATCCATCGATATTGACTACAATTTGATTGATAAAATTACATTGGTCGACGCCTTCAAAAGTATAAATACCGGCGGGTAAATCATTTAAATAAGCATTTCCGTCCGGGGCGATATGGGCTGAAACATCATACGGAAAGCTTTGGTTTAAGTTGGCTGTTGAGGCAGTTATTTTTAAACTGGTCAGCCCGATATTGTTGCTTCCAACGCGAATACTGCCCAGACCCAATGCACAACCCGGACGTTGTTCAGAGTTCAATCCTTGATTGACATAATCGGGCACAGTAATGAACAACGGACTCATCGTATCACCACAATTATTGGTTACTTCAATCAAATAATCACCCAATGGAACCGGATTTAAAATTAATGCGCCGAGTGTTGTATCAATTTGGGCAGAAACATCATGAGGAGTCTGAAAAGGATACGTTGGCGGTGCTGACAAGATGGTGGCCGTTACTATTTTATAGCCGATGATGTTCATATAAATACTGCCAGAATTGGTTGAGCAGCCATTGTTCGTCGCTGTTGCTGTAGGAATTGAAGCTAAATTGATGATGGCAAAAGACAACAATTTGCTCCTTCCGCAGGCATCGGTAATGGTCACATCATATGCGCCAACGGGCGTGTGCTGATTGGTGTCACCAAACTGAATCGTATCAGTGTTATACGGCCCCGGATAATTAGCCGCAAAAGTGGTTGGGTCAAAACCCGTTGGGAAAGCGCTGAAATTCAGTGTATACGGAGGTGTAAAATTGGAAGCCTTTAATTCAAAATAATAAGTATTGCAATCTAAATCATAGATGGTAGGTAAAAGATTGATGTTGTTGGTCACCAAAAAATTCTGTGTAAAAGTAGTTCCGCAGGCATCGAGTATGTTGACATCATAATCATAATTCTGATTCGGAAAAGCCGGAATGGTCTCTGAGATTTGTTCAGAAGTCAAGTTGCCAGTAGCAAGTGTGCTGTTAAAAGTTTGAGTAGCGCCACCTCCGGGCGGATGAACCACAAATTCAATTTGAAGCGGATAGCCAATCACGGTTCCGTTGGCTGGTGTAATGATATGTTCAGCAATGATGGTACCGCATGAAGGCGGGTTTGTATTAGAAAATGTGGGTGATGCAATGTTGATGCCCGTGACATTTAAAGTAACCGTAAAGGTTGATACCACTCCGGTGCCACACGCATCAAAAACACGAATTCTGTAAACGCCAACCGGCAAATTATTAAACGTATTTGAAGTTTGCAACGGAAAAGTCACCGGCCCGGAGAAAATTTCATAATTCACAGCAGTTCCTGAAACTGCATTGACCACAATATTGCTATTGGCAGAGCAGGCCTGATTTACACTGTCTACATCAATGACCAACGGTTCAATCGTGTTGTTGATGGTGGCTTGTAGTTCTTGTGAAGTTGTAATTCCGTTGACGGTTTCTTGCGCAATGATTTTATAAGTTCCGGCAGATAATCCGCCCAAATTGTTTCCGGTAACTGTGGCCAGCGGAACTGAAATATTCGGCAGTTTATAAACTTGATAAACAATGCTTCCGTTGGGGTCGGTGTTTGTTGCTGAAAAAGTCAATTCGCCATTGCCGGAACAACTCTCGTTGGCAGTGGCTACCGTAAATGAAAATGCATGACCCAGTGCTGGTATCAGAAGTATGAGATAAACAATAAGTAAACATTTTTTCATCGGTCAATCAGCACTTTAGGGAATGAATCTCTGATTCAGAGAACGTTTTTTTGAGGCGAAAATTTTATAATCAGTCTATAATTTTGACAACCACTCAGCTGCCAATTCTAAAGTTTCATTTTTCTTGGCAAAACAAAACCGAATGTGTTTTTGATCTAGTTCATCTTCACGAAACGGACGAACCGGAATCACAGCTATTCGATGTTCTTGAACCAATTTTAATGCAAAGTCAATTTCGTTTTCATCGCTGATGTTTGCATAAGAAGCCAACTGAAAATACGAACCTTCACAGGGCAATAAATCAAACCGAGCACCTGAAAGCAAGTTTCTAAAATAATCTCTTTTGGTCTGATAAAATGCGCTGATGTGTGTGGTTACATCTTCTGATAAATATGCATTGATCGCTTGTTGCGCTAATCCATTCACACAAAAAACCAAGTATTGATGTATTTTTTTTATTTCGTTCATGATGGTTTTAGGCGCTATCAAATAACCTGTTTTCCAGCCGGTGATGTGGAGCGATTTTCCGAATGATGAAACCACAATGCTTTTTTCTTGAAGTTTTGGTCGCTCGTGCACCGAAATGTGCTTTTGCTCAAAAGTTATGTATTCATAAACTTCATCTGATAAAACTAAAATTTTTGGGTGTTTTTCCAGTATCGTTTCAAACGTTTCAAAATCAAAAGCTTGCCAAATTCTGCCCGACGGATTGTGCGGATTGTTGATGATAATCATTCGGGTTTTATCGGTAATTGCTTCAGAAATAGTTTGCCAGTTGGGCGTGTAATCATTATTGAGCGCAATTCGAATGGGGCGTGCATTTCTCAAAACAACAGGCGTCACATAACAATCATAAGACGGATCTAAAATAATAACTTCATCGCCTGGTTGAACCAAAGCTTGAATGGCGGTGAAAATTCCTTGCGTTGCGCCTGCGGTAATCAAGACTTCAGTCTGAGGGTCAACCTTTCGATGGTAATTTTTTTGGGTGAGCAAAGCGATTTTTTCACGCAAACCCAAATGTCCCATCATGGGTTGATATTGGTGTTGACCGTTGTATGCCAGCTGTGCAGTTATCTCTTTGAGTTTTGGGTCCATGTCAAAATCCGGAAATCCTTGCGCCAAATTGATTGCATCGTATTGTTGCGCCAACTGTGACATGACCGTAAAAATGGTGGTTTCAGCCGAAATCATGAAGAATTTTTATAGCAATTGTGCCACTAAAATAAACATTATAGCAGTGATTTTTTGGCTTTAACGAATTGTTTTTGAACAGGTTTTTGTTAGGAATCCAGCGCTTTTTTTGAACGGCTGTTTTGACTGAGCTTGAACTGATAGTTAAACATTTTGAGTTTGCTGCGACGTTCGGCTGAGCGCAATTTGAGTTTGAGCTCAAAGTTCATATCTACAGATTTGAGTTTTTGTAGCGCTTCGGTGAATTCACTCTTATTTTCATCTTCTACAAACGCAGGTAATTCTTTCTTTTTAAGTGGTTTATGCCCTTCAACGATGATTTCTTTTGCTTGTATGGCTTCTTTTTTAGGCGATGGAAAATCAAAAGACAGTATGATTTCTTCAGTTTTGGGTTGCATCTTCATCACAAATTGGTCAACAATAAAATGATCTGAAAAAATTCGGTTTTTGAGCAACATGGCTTCATCCAGAATTGCATTGATGTTGTATAAACCACTGTGGTCATTGAGATAATGAATTACTTCATCAATAGCTAAAGGTGCTTCATGGTAGTGTATATATCCTTCTTTTCCCACAAAAACCATAGCGCCTTTGTGGTGCAAACTAAATTTTTTAGAAAGGTATAATTTGCAAAAATCTTCATTCCATTGCACTTCTTCAAAGGCTATGATGTTATAGCGCTCATCAGTAACATGGGTGTATATTTTACCCTTGTTATCTTTATAAATGGGCAACTGAAAAGTATTATCTTTTTGATTGTTGATGTATCCTACGAGTTTCATCGGCATAAATTTAATGAGCAGACAAACCGTAAGTTAAAGCAAATGACGGAACTGGGACTTTAATTTTCACTAAAGTAATCATTTATTTCATTCAAAAAACCAAGGCCCCAAAAAAAGCCCGATGCTTTGAATCGGGCTGGGTGTTTTTTGATTTATTTCTTAGCAAATTTGGTGGTATAACCATTGGCTGATATCAGATAAATGCCTTTGGGTAGCGCACTTACATCTATTCGAGTTGCGTTATCTCCGATCAGCTCAGTATTGATTTGCTGTACCGTTTTGCCTTCTAAATTGGTAATCGTAAACTGATACGAACCAGTTGCCGAATGATTTCCTCGGACTACATTGATTTCAGTATCGGCTAAGGTAGGATAAACCCCAAAATGCGATGTTTCAAATTGTGTTTCTGACAACGCTGCAAAGTTGACAAATACATCATCAATCATTAAGGTACTTCCAAAGGTTGGCGTAGCATCGGGAACATCCATTGAAAATCGAATGTACATATACGCTGGCGTGCCTTGATGTGTCAATTGTACCGGTGCATACAAATAAGTATAATTGAAAGCTGCATCTGTAATGAGCGCAGAGGCTCGTCCCATTTCTTCTCCATTTTCATCTAATAGTACCAACTCAGCAGAGGCTTTGTCTGTTTCGCCCATGGGGAAAAATTTGTAATAAAAACCAAGCATAGTTACTTGATCGGCCGCTGCCAAAGGTACACCGGCATTCCAACCCGGAAAATCTTGGGTTGCATCATTAAAAATTTCGGCTTTAGCAGCGATCACTTGATTCTGGGTCATGTTTAAACCGTTGCTAATTTGCATGGCATAATCACCACTATGCGGATCGGTCGTTCCAAATACAAAGGCAGGCATGCATGAGCCATAAGCAATCACATCGGTGGTGTTTTCTCCGGTTGCTACATCAATTGATACAGGAATCGAATAATTCATCCCCCAGTTGCTCACCAAACTATTGGGTTTGATGGTTTCAAAATTTCCGTTCACTACTTGCGCATGAAGCGAACTCAAAGCCAAAATAGAGAGGCTGGTCAAAGCAAATAAGTAATTTCTTTTCATAATTTTAATTGTTTGTTAGTTGATTGATTTTGTTCCGGCAATTTTACCATTCAAAAGTAAACAATCGTTTTAACCTGATTCAAAAATGAAGGTAGACAATAGGTAGACAATAGGATAAGTTTTTGAAAATCAATTAATTTAAATTGATAAAATAAACTCCGTTAGGTTGTCTTCGGTTGAAAGTTGCAGCTTTTTTCTCAGTCTGTATCGGGCGGTTTTAACGCTATCCGGCGAAATATTTAAGATAGAAGCCATTTCTTTAATCGATAAATTGAGCTTAATCAGCGCGCAAATTTTCATGTCGTTGGCACTGATGTCCGGATATTTAAGTTTGAGTTTGTTGTAAAAATTCTTGTTGACACTTTCAAAATATTTGTCAAAATCCCCCCAATTATTGTCTTGGGTAAAGTGACGATTGATCATTTGAATCAACTGTTTTTCCGGAACCATTTCGTTTTGGTTGACAATGGTTTTGATTTCTTCTAACAACTCATTTTTCTGAACCATCTGCAAAGTAATCGCGCTCAGTTGACTTTCGCGGTATTCAATATCATTTTCCAGTTGCATTTCTTTCATGCGCTTTTGCTCTTCGAGTGCAACAAACAAATCTTCTTTGGCTTGAAGTAATTCTTTGTCGCGTTTGTTGATGCGTTTGAATGATAAATATAAAATGGTAAACACAATAAGCAGCAGCAACACCAAACTCACCAGCAAAATGTTGGTTAAGCGCGAGACTTCTTTTTCTTTTGAAACCAGTTCAAGTTTTCTGTCTTTTTCAGACACTTCAAACTGAACTTCTAAGTTTTTGGCAATTTGTTCGCGTTCTAAAGAGTAATAATGATCTTTGATTTTGAGCACTCCATCTTGTAATTGACTAACTTTTTCAAAATCGTTTTGTTGTTTTTTAAGTTCAATCAGCGCTTTAATGGCTTTGATTTCAAATACTTTGTCTGAGAGTGATGCGGCTATTTTATGCGCTTTTTCAAACAGCGCTTCCGCAGATGTTACGCCGTGGTTAAACTGAATTTCCCAACGCCCCAGAGCCAATAGGCAAATTACTTGGGCTTGTTTGTTTTCAGAATCAAAAGCTACTTCAGAAGCTTTTTTGTACCACTGATAACTTAACTCTTTCTGATTGTTTTTTTGTGCCAGTCCGCCCATTTTAGCATAGGCAGTTGGTAAATAAGCGGTGTTTTTGGCGCGTTCAAATTCTGTTATGGCATGTCGGAAAAAATAAGCAGCCGAATCGTTTTTTTTCTGAATTTCATAGTATGATCCCAAGCTGTTATAGGCCAAACCCAAAGTTCCTTCTTGATCATTCGTGCCTTCTAAATCTTGAACCACACTTCGGCTCAAAGCAATGGCTTGTTTGAATTTTTTTTGTCGGCTGTATATGGTACTGATCAGTTGCAAACAGCGCGCGCGTCCTTTTTGGGCAAATTCAGGTTCTTGTTCAGTTAATTTTTTATACGCGCTCAAGGATTGTGTTGCATAGAGTAAACCTTTTTCAGCGCTCGAACCATAAGTACAAATGCCCAAATACAAGAGTGATTCGGCCTGGTCGTGGATGTTATTTTCTTTTTTAGCTTTTTCAAAAGCTTGCCAGAAATAACCAAAAGCTTGGTTTTCTTTATCTTTGACCAAAGCATTCCAGCCTTTTTCAAGCAAAGGATTTTTAATTGATTGCCCTTGAACCAAAGAGCATACAAAAAGAAGTAAGCTGCAAATACATTTCTTCATCATTCGATTTTTTGAAAATCAATTAGTAGATAGCTACTGTACTTTTGCTCAAACAAAAACACAGAAAAGCGGTGTTAGAAAATGTAAATTGCCGGAGCTTCAAAGATAGGATAAACCCTCAGACCTACAAGTTTTTTATTGCTCGTCCAAAAGAATATTCAAAATACTGATGGCCGCTTCGCTGATTTTAGTACCCGGGCCAAACACAGCCACCGCGCCTGCATCAAACAAATACTGGTAATCTTGCGCCGGAATCACACCGCCCACAATGACCATAATATCTTCGCGTCCATATTTTTTGAGTTCTTCAATTACCTGCGGAACCAAGGTTTTATGACCTGCTGCCAACGATGATACGCCTAAAATGTGCACATCGTTTTCAACGGCTTGTTTAGCAGCCTCAGCCGGCGTTTGAAACAGCGGGCCTATATCTACATCAAACCCCACATCGGCATAACCGGTTGCCACTACTTTGGCACCGCGATCATGTCCGTCTTGCCCCATTTTGGCAATCATAATTCTTGGGCGTCGACCTTCTTTTTGAGCAAAAGCATCAGCCAATTGACGCGCTTTTTCAAAATGCTCGTCGTTTTTAATTTCTTTACTGTACACGCCGCTAAATGATTTGATTTGTGCTTTGTATCGACCAAAAACAGTCTCAAGCGCATCGCTGATTTCGCCCAAAGTAGCTCGGTTGCGCGCTGCTGTTACGGCCAAATCCAGTAAATTTCCTTGACCGGTTTGCGCACAATGGGTGAGTTGTTCCAATGATTTTTGTACTTCTTGCGCATTGCGAGAGGCTTTAATTTGTTGCAAACGTTCAATTTGTTGCTGACGCACTAATTGGTTATCAACATCTAAAATATGCAACGGGTCTTCTTTTTCCAGTCGGTATTTGTTTACGCCCACAATGATGTCTTGTCCGCTGTCAATGCGCGCTTGTTTTTTGGCTGCGGCTTCTTCAATGCGCAACTTCGGAATTCCGGCTTCAATGGCTTTGGTCATGCCGCCGAGTTCTTCAACTTCTTGAATAAGTGCCCATGCTTTGTGCGCAATTTCATGCGTGAGTTTTTCGACATAGAAACTGCCTGCCCAAGGATCAACCGTTTTGCAAATTTTGGTTTCTTCTTGTAAATAAATCTGGGTATTTCGGGCAATACGCGCTGAGAAGTCAGTTGGCAAAGCTATGGCTTCATCTAAAGCGTTGGTGTGTAATGATTGTGTTCCGCCAAAAGCTGCTGCGGCCGCTTCAATCGCGGTACGCGCTACATTGTTAAACGGATCTTGCTCGGTCAAACTCCAGCCCGATGTTTGACAATGCGTGCGCAAAGCCAACGATTTTTCGTCTTTTGGATGGAATGGTTTTAAAAGCTTGGCCCACAACATACGCGCTGCTCTCATTTTGGCAATTTCCATAAAATGATTCATACCAATGGCCCAGAAAAATGATAGGCGCGGAGCAAAATCGTCTATTTGCATTCCGGCGGCCAATCCGGTGCGGATGTATTCTAAACCATCGGCCAAAGTATACGCGAGCTCAATATCAGCGGTAGCTCCGGCTTCTTGCATATGATAGCCCGAAATAGATATTGAGTTGAATTTGGGCATTTTTTTGCTTGTATATTCAAAGATATCCGCAATGATTTTCATTGATGGTGTAGGCGGATAAATATAAGTATTGCGCACCATGAATTCTTTAAGGATATCATTCTGAATGGTTCCTGAAAGCAGTTCTGGTGTTACGCCTTGTTCTTCTGCGGCCACAATATAAAAAGCCATAATCGGCAAAACGGCTCCGTTCATGGTCATGGATACCGACATTTCGCCTAATGGAATTTGGTCAAAGAGCACCTTCATGTCTTCCACCGAATCAATGGCTACACCGGCTTTCCCGACATCGCCCACCACGCGTTCGTGGTCAGAATCATAGCCGCGGTGTGTGGCCAAATCAAAAGCTACCGATAAACCTTTTTGCCCGGCGGCTAAGTTGCGCCGGTAAAATGCGTTGCTTTCTTCGGCGGTTGAAAACCCGGCATATTGACGAATCGTCCATGGGCGACGCACATACATGGTAGCATAAGGTCCGCGCAAGTTGGGCGCAAATCCGGCACCAAAATCAAGATGTTCTGTATCTTGTATATCTGAGGCGCTGTAGTTTGATTTCAAATCAATGCCTTCGGCGGTGTGAAAGTTTTCGATGGTCGATTGACTCTTTTCCGTTGCAGGCTTGTTGAGTGTAATATGTTGGAGGTCTTTTCTTTTCATTTTAAGCTTCACTGGCTAATCGTTCTTGTTCCATTTTCTCGGCCAATCTTCGCTCGATAATTGGGCTGATGAGTGTTTTGCGCGGTTTGATTTTGACAAAAGGATACAACTCTAAATCATCTTTCATACGATCAGCTTTGTTGGGATATTTGTTGGTGCCCAGCAAGATTTCTTTGCCTTGATCAAAGGCCAATTGTTCTTCTTGGGCGCTTTCTTGAATTTTGCGCTGAATGGTTCCCTCAGTTAATTGTTTGATGAATCCGCCGGCTGCTTCGATCTCTTTGAATAATGCCAAAGCTTTCTCTGCCAATTGATGTGTTAGACTTTCAATGTAATAGCTGCCATCGGCCGGATTGTTTACTTTGTCAAAATAACTTTCGTTTTTAAGTATCAACAATTGATTGCGTGCAATACGACTGCCAAATTCGTTGTCTTTGTGGTACAAAGCATCGTAGGCCAAATTGACAACAGTATCAGCTCCGCCCAAAATGGCACTCATGCATTCAGTGGTGGTGCGCAGCATATTGACATTGTAATCGTATAAAGTTTTGTTTCTTTTAGACGGTGTAACCAACAAATGACAACCGCTGGTATGGTTGTATTCTTGTGCCAAAGTTTCAAACAACAATCGCAGTGCGCGCAGTTTGGCCATTTCAAAAAAGTAATTTGAACCAACGGCCACTGAAATGACCACAGGTTGATTTTGTGCCCCCAGCTGATTGAAATATTCGTTGGCATGTGCCAAAGTGTAAGCAAGTTGCTGCACCATTTCTGCACCGGCATTTTGATACAAAGCAGCATTTACCCCCACAATTGAAATATTTTTTGCCGCCGAACTGATTTTTCTGAGTGCTTCAAAATTGTCTTTTTCAGAAGATTCCATCCAATTGCCGTCTTGCGCCAAATGGCCAATTGGGTCAAGGCTCACCAAGATTTTTCCGGGATGCTGGGCAGCAGATAAATTGATTTGTTGCACAAAAGCTTCAGACAAAAACGACAAAGCAAGATGCACGTTGATTTTGTCTAAAGGCAAACTTTCTAACAAACGCATCACATTGGTTTGTGGGTCTGTGATGGTAAAACACAAACACTCGGCTCCGCGCGCAATATGGTCTAGCGCGCGCGCAATGGTTTTATCTACATCGTGTACAAAAATGGCTTGCCCAATTTTGAATTGGCTTGCTTTTGTTTGTACTAAAGCAGTTTCAATAGGCTCATCGGCATGGTAAAAAGGTTTTACGTTGATGCCTTCGGGTGATTTCCAAACCAAAGTTTCATTGTAATCAGCGCCTTTGAGTTCAAACTGAATTTGTTGCTTCCATTGTTTAGAAGAAACCGGCTCAAATTCGGAAAAGAGTTTTTCAGACATAAATGTTGTGTTGTTGCGCGTAAAATTTAAGGCTCTTTTTTGAGTGTGTCGCCTTCGTATTCAATAATAAATACGTCTTCACTGTCGCGTTTCATATAGTATTTTTCACGGGCAAAACGCTCTACCTGATTCGGGTCTTTGAGCTGTTTTATTTTTTGCTCGTCTTTTTTGATTTCGTCTTGGTAGTATTTTTTGTTGGCTTCGAGTTCTTCAATTTCTTGATCCAGCACACGATGGTCAAAATAAGAATAGTTATCTAAAAACAACATCCAAACCGCAAAAAATAACAACGCCCAAACATAGCGGTTGCTCACAAATTTGAACCAAGCTTTGTCTTTGTAAGAAGTTTCGGGTTGTGGATTTTCTTGAGGTGTTTCCATGGTTGCGCAACTAGCCCCGATTGAAGCGGATATCCTTTTGTGCCGACAGGCCAAAAGATATGAGCGAAAAGCGGGAAAAAGCTCCTAAAACTACAAAAAAATTATGATATACGTTGATTAATTACCGCGCGCACCACATCAATGGCCACCGTGTTGTATTTGTCGTTCGGGATGATGATATCGGCGAAGGCTTTGGTGGGTTCAATGAATTGTTGGTGCATGGGTTTGAGCGTGGTTTGGTAGCGGTTCAGAACCTCGTCCATATCGCGTCCGCGCTCAGCAATATCACGGCGCAAACGGCGAATGAGTCGCTCGTCAGAATCGGCATGCACGAATATTTTTACATCAAAAAGGTTGCGTAATTCCGGATGGGTGAGGATCAAAATACCTTCGACAATCATGACTTTTCTGGGATGCGTGATGATGGTGTCTTCGGTGCGGTTGTGTGTGACAAATGAATAAACCGGTTGCTCAATGTTATTACCGGCTTTGAGTTCTTGCAGGTGATGTACCAAAAGCTCAAAATCAATGGCGCGTGGGTGATCAAAGTTAATCAAAGCGCGTTCTTCAAAACTCAGGTTGGAATTGTCGCGGTAATAAGAATCTTGTGAGATGATGCCCACTTCGGTCTGGGGCAGTTCGTTCATGATTTGGTGCACTACGGTGGTTTTTCCGCTTCCGGTTCCGCCGGCAATACCGATAATTAGCATAGAGGTTTTAGTTATGGTTTTCATCGCAAAAATAGGAATTTAATTCAAAGTCGATTTGTTTTTTGACGAAATCAAAACTGAATTAAATTCCTATAGGGAATGCCTTTTATCTTAGCGAACCAACGAAAAATGGCTCTTGAATTCTTTGCGCTGACCTTTCTCTATGTATTCGGCTCTAAACCAATAATCTGTAGCCGGAAGCGGCTGCCCATTCATGGTTCCGTCCCAACCCGGTGTAGTCGAACTGATTTGTTTGATGAGTTTTCCGTGTCGGTCAAAAATATAAATCTCGGCCTTGGGTTGATTATCTAAACCGATGATATTCCAAGTATCGTTAAAACCATCTCCGTTGGGTGTAAAGAAGTTCGGATAACCCAAAACCAGTATTTCGTCTGATAAATCGGTACAACCTGCCGCATCGGTCACTTTAATCTGGTGCGTGCCCGGGGCTACTTGGGTAAATATGTTTGATTCTTGCAACGGACCAAAATCCATTTGGTAGAAAAATGGTCCGGTACCTGAATTAACGGTTACTACTACTGAGGCATCATTACTGAACTGATTGCTCACAACAGTATCAAAGCTCAATCCCGGAGTTGATGCCGTTACTTGTGCTGTTACCAAAGCCGATGTACAGCCGTTGATGTTGGTGGCAATTACCCCATAAAGTCCCGGTTGTGTTGCTTGGATTGCGTTTCCGGTATCGGGTAAAACATTACCGTCTAAATACCAAACAAAAGTATGTGTTGCTAAATTGAGTTGGGTATCTAAGATGTAGGTTTTAAACGGAACCCCAGTAATTTCATCTACACAAATCACACCGTCATACAAAACAGGTAATGGAGTAATGGGTTGTGGGTTGATGTTGATGACCGCGGCCGCTGATTCGCAACCAAAAGTGTTTTGCGCTACAATGGTGTGCGTCGATGCCGAAGGTAAATTCGGATAATTAAGTGTTGCTGTATAGGGGCCTCCGTCAAAACTATACAATTCACCCGGAACCGGAGTAATGTCTATAGAACCAAAGTCATCAGTGCAACTAGGTTGTATGATGGTGAAAACCGGTACGCCTGGTGTTGGCGGTTGCGGATCTAAAGTTAATGAGCTGGCCACAGAGATACAACCTGCTGCATTTTGTGCGCGGACATTGTGTGTTGAGCCTGCTGCCAAATTTGGATAAGTCAGATTACTGGTAAACGGACCTCCGTCAATGCTATAGGTTTCGCCAATGTTTCCGGCCACGCTGATGCTTCCGGTTGAAACACCACAACTAGGTTGCGTTGCTGTCAAGATCGGAGCTGATGGAGTAGTAGGCTGAACGTTGAGCAAAACCGTGTTGATGGCTGATACACAACCCGCACTGTTTTTAGCGCGAATGGTGTGTGTAGATCCGTCTAATAAGTTCGGATAATTGATGGTTGAAACATATGGTCCGTTATCAAAACTATAGGTTTCACCCGTTACTGGTATAATGTCAATTGTTCCTGTTGCCAAGGTACAACTTGGTTGGGTAACTGTAACCGCAGGGGTATTTGGTGTGGCCGGTTGTTGTTGAATTACAATAGTTGTCACTGCTGAGGTACAATTTGAAATATTCTGAGCCACCAAGGTATGTGTTGAGTTATCCGGAATTAAATCATAAAAAGTAGAACTGGTAAACGGACTGCCATCAAAACTGTAGGTGACACCCGGAGCCACCGGAAACACACTAAACGAACCGGTACTGGTCGTACAATCTGGCTGGGTAATGATTACCGTTGGAGCCGATGGTTTGGCATTCAATGTCAAAGTAACCGGAGTTCTGGTCAGTGACGGACAAAGACCATTGTTTGATTCTGCATAATAAGTAACCGCGCCAAAGCTGTTCAATTGCGGATTCAAAACTATATTACCTCCGCTTGCTGCATCATACCATGTAATAACATCGCCTGTGTTTGCCGGAGTTGCTGTGGCAGTGAGGGTTTGAATCGGATTGTTCGCACATTGGGTAATATCTCCGCCGGTAATTGGCGCTGCCGGTACCGGATGAATGGTTAATGTCACCGGAGTTCTTGTGAATGATTTGCAACTTCCTTGACTGGCTTCGGCGTAATAAGTGACGGTGCCGACAGCATTGAGTGTTGGATTACTGATGGCAATTCCTCCAAATGGCAAAGTATACCAACTAACAATTTGTCCGCTGCCAGCAGTGGCGGTGGCTGTAATAGTTTGTAGTGGTGATTGTTCGCAAACAGTGATGTTTCCGCCAGAAACCGGTGCTGCCGGAGCAGGTTCAATGGTCAATGTAACAGCTGTTCTAGTCAAAGATTTACAAATTCCGTCCGTGGCTTCAGCATAATAAGTTATGGTTCCCGTACTATTTAAAATTGGATTAGGAACTATATTTCCGGCTGTAAGCGCATCATACCAAACAATGGTTTGACTTAAAGGAACTGAGGCTGTTGCTGTTAAAGTTTGAATGGGTGATTGTTCGCACTCGGTAATATTTCCGCCAGAAATAGGTGCTGCCGGAGATGGATTAATTGTCAAAACAACCGGAAGTCGCGTAGTTGAACTACAAATTCCATTAAAGGCCTCAGCATAATAGGTTATGGTTCCTATACTATTGAGCGTAGGATTCGCCACTAAGTTGCCACCGGTTAGAGCATCATACCAACGAACAACTTGTCCCGGAGGCATAACGGCCATAGCGGTAAGTGTTTGTAATGGCGATTGCGCACATTCAGTGGTATCATTGCCAAAAATAGGCGCTGCCGGCGCCGGAATGATTGTTAAAGTAACAGCGGTTCTTGAATAAGAAGGACAAGTTCCATCGGTTGATTCACCATAATAGGTGATGCTTCCCAGCGTATTCCATGTAGGTAAAGGAACTATATTTCCTCCAACGGCTGCATCATACCAAATAACAGTTTGACCTGTCACCGGAGTAATGGCATTGCGCGCATCTAAAGTTTGCATGGGTAATTGTTCGCACTCAGTAATATTTCCGGTTGAAATAGGCGCTGCTGGAGCTGGATTAATGGTCAGTGTTACCGGAGTTCTTGAGTAAGACGGGCAAGTTCCATCATTGGCCTCTAC
>JAIXSK010000016.1 GCA_027484725.1 Flavobacterium sp.
AATTTAAATGTGAGTCGCTACAGAAACGGTGATCCGATTCCACAAGTTACTGATCCTACGCAATGGGCCAATCTCACTACTGGGGCTTGGTGTTATTATGCAAACAATTCTGCCAACGGCCCTGTGTATGGCAAACTCTATAATTGGTATGCCGTAAACGACCCCCGTGGTTTAGCACCAACGGGTTACCATGTGCCCAGCGATGCCGAGTGGACAACTTTAACCACCTTTTTAGGCAGCGAAGCAGTAGGAAACAAAATGAAAGCCACAACAGGATGGGCTACTTATCCCGGTATTACAAATACCAACAGCAGTGGTTTTACGGGTCTTCCGGGAGGTTTTCGTAGCTTCAATGTTACATTCTTCTACATTGGCTACTTCGGTTTCTGGTGGAGTTCGTCAGAGTACTCAACTACTTACGCTTGGAGCCGCCTCCTGAATTATACCACCAGCAATGCGTACAGAAACTCCAATTATAAGGAGTACGGTTTCTCGGTGCGTTGCCTCAGGGATTAGCCCTTTTGCCCTTTGACTCTTTGACTCTTTGAAAAATTGATAAGGGGCGTAAGCCCCTTTTTTTTGAAAAAATGAAATTACATTCTGATTTACCAGTTTATAAAAGTACCTATGACTTGCTTTTAGGAATTTTTGAATTTACCAAAAGCTTTAGTAAAGAGTATAAATATACAGTGGGGGAGAGCTTGAAAAAAGAAACTATAGATTTGTTAATCCTTATTTATAGAGTAAATTCAAGGCATGATAAAGGAAAAGTGCTAGAAGAAGCCAAAGAACGAATAGAAGTGATTCGTTTATTAATACGCTTAATGAAAGATTTACATCAAATAAGCATTAAAAATTTTGTAAACATCAATTCTAAGGTAGAAGATGTATCAAAACAACTCACAGGTTGGCACAAATCAACCCAATAGTTTCCAGACAGCGTTCTGAATGTTACGGCAAACAGAAGAGATCAAATTAAATCCGGTAACCCGCTGCATTAGTAAATACCTTTAATAGTAAGGTTTGGTGTAGCTAAAACAATAGTGGTTACTTCAGCGTCGGGTCTTCCGGGAGGTTATCGTAACAACAATGGAACATTCAACAACATTGGCAACAACGGTAACTGGTGGAGTTCGTCAGAGTACTCAACAACAAACGCTTGGAACCGCAACCTGAATTATAACAACAGCAATGCAAACAGAAACAACAATAATAAGAAAAACGGTTTCTCGGTGCGTTGCCTCAGGGATTCAATAGGAAACAACCTCCGATAAAATCGGAGGTTTATTGTTTATAGTATGCAATTAGAACTTTTTTCTGATACAGTACCACTATCCTTAGCCGAAGAAGTCTTTTTGGCTTATTATGCTTGTAGAAAAAATAAACGGAACACACTTAATGCACTTCGTTTTGAAAAACATTTAGAGCACAACTTATTTGTACTTATAGAGCAAATCAAAACAAAAACCTATTTTCCAGGCAAATCCATAGCCTTTATAGTAAACAAACCTGTAAAAAGAGAAATCTTCGCTGCTGATTTTAGAGACCGAGTGGTGCATCATTTTCTAATCAACAAGCTCAATCCTATTTTTGTGGATGTATTTATACAAGATAGTTATGCATGTAGAATAGGAAAAGGAACTCATTTTGGTATAAAAAGAGTCGATGGTTTTATTAAGTCTTGTTCAAATAACTACAAACAAGATTGTTTTATTTTGAAGTTAGACATTCAAGGATTTTTTATGAATATCAATAGAAGCATTCTTTATGAAAGGCTATTCGACTTTATCAATAAAAAATATCACGAACCAGACAGAGAACTGGTTCTTTTTTTATGCAGCAAAATTATTTTTAATGACTCAACAAAAAATTGTATCATCAAAGGCAATAAAAGCAATTGGATTGGATTGCCTAATAGCAAAAGCTTATTTTACAGTCCATTAAATTTTGGTTTGCCAATAGGAAATTTAACCAGTCAAGTTTTTGCTAATTTTTATATGAACATTTTTGACCATTATGTCAAAAAAGAACTAGATATTGAGTTTTATGGTCGTTATGTTGATGATTTTGTAATTGTGCATCAAGATAAAGAATATCTAAAATCATTATTACCAATAATTACCAATTTTCTTAAAACAAAATTACAACTAACTTTACACCCAAAGAAAATATATTTTCAGCATTACAGTAAAGGGGTTAAGTTTTTGGGAACATTTATCAAGCCCAATCGCATTTTCATCAGTAATCGAACAAAGGGGAATTTTTATACAGCTATTATGAAACAAAATGAGGTTGTTCAAAATACTAAGCCTAGTAGTGATGACCAAAAGCAATTTTTAAGTAGCATGAATTCCTATTTGGGAATTATGAAACACTATAAGACTTATCGATTAAGAAAGAAAATGCTTTTCAAAAATTTGAGTGGTTGGTGGTGGAACCAAGTTTATTTGAGCGGTGGAATTGCAAAATTTGTATTAAAAAAAAAGATAAAGACAATATAGTTAATAGCTTTTATTTTGAGTTAAGTATCAATGCGTCTGAAAAAACTTTAAACTAGCTTGAGATGTTAGATTAAATAGCGTGAGGGACCTGCCTGCCGGCAGGCAGGTGCCAGCGATAGCCCACACCCGCGCAGTGTAACGGAGCGGCGAGGACTTTAGCGCACAGCCAGACGGAGAACGCGTAAACTTTCCAGAAAGCAAATCATGAATGAGCCGGCACGCCCCAAAAATTACTGTAATGTTTTCTGCAAATCTTGAACGGTAGTCAGATGATAACCCGATTTCGCTTTTTCAAAAATGCTTTTCGCCCAAGTTTTTCCTTCAGGCGTTTTGACCATTTCTTTATATAAAGTTTGCAGCGAACCAGTACGACTGGTAGCAATCATGAATTGTTCGATTGCGGGATAAGCGGGTTTGTATTGGTGTTTAATCGCTTGCACGAACCATTGGCGCTTGACCACAAAATTCCCGCCTTTGGTAAAATTGAATTCTTGATCAATAGCGGCCATTTCTTCTAGGGTCATATTTGACGGAAGGTAATCAATGAAATGCTGTTTTTCATTCGTGGATTTGATTTTTGCACTCAATCCTTTCACGCCGGTTTGTCGCCAAGTTTTTTGAATTTGGTCGATGGCGTTGAAATCTTCGGAAACCGCCGCAGTGATGTTGGACGGAACATCGGGCTGATAAATCCACTCTTCGGCTTTAATTTTATCGGCCAATGCTTTGTTGCCTTTGATGAGATGCTCGTTAAAATATTTCAAGAAATCTTCGGTGGTGATCGATTGAAACGCGTGTGCATTGAAGTATTCGGTAATGAACTTGTCGAAGGTAGCACGACCCACCGCATTTTCTACCACTTGAAGAAATGCATAACCCTTTTCATACGGAATATCGCTCAGTGATTCATCAGGATTTATCCCGTCAACATTCACTTTAAGTTGTGTAGCCGGATTCTTTGGGCCATAATCTTGCATATTGTCATTAAGTGATTTTCTGCTTAAAACATCTTGCATTTGTGCTTCTTTTAGACCGAAAATTGCTTCGCCAATGCGGTGTTCTACATAGGTGGTAAATCCTTCGTTGAGCCAAACGTCGTTCCAAGTGGCATTGGTTACTAAATTGCCGCTCCAACTGTGACCCAGTTCGTGTGCGAGCAAACTAGTTAAAGAACGATCGCCCGCAATGACGCCCGGAGTCAAAAACGTAAGGTTCGGATTTTCCATGCCACCATACGGAAAGCTCGGCGGTAAAACCAGTACGTCATAGCGTCCCCAACGGTAGGGGCCAAATAATTTTTCGGCAGCGGTAACCATTTTTCCGAGTTCGCCAAATTCCCAAGCGGCTTTATCTAGAACTGATTTTTCGGCATATACCCCGGTGCGTTGGTCAATTGATTTAAAACCGATATCGCCCACGGCAATCGCCATTAAATAGGATGGAATGGGTTTGTTTTGCTTGAAAGTGTAAATTCCAGTGTTGTTTTTTTGCTGTGGATTCACCGCGCTCATCACAGCCATCAATTCTTTTGGAACGGTAACTTTGGCATTATACGTAAAGCGAATTGCCGGAGAATCTTGACACGGAATCCAAGTGCGCGACCAAATGCTTTCGCCTTGTGAGAACATAAACGGATGTTTTTTATCAGCGGTTTGCCCTGGTGTTAGCCATTGCAGAGCAACCGCATCTTTGGTGGTTGCATAGTAAATGTTGACTTGTGTGGTGTTGGGTTCGATGGTAATATGCAGTGGTTTTCCGTGAAATTCAACTTCATCACCGAGTGTGAAAGTGGTAGGTTTTTCATCTTTGCCTAAAGTGACTTTACTGATGTTGAGTGTGTTTTCGTCGAAGATGATTTCGTTTCCTTTGCTCAAATTATCAATGGTCCAAGATGCTTTTCCGGCGATGGTTTGCGTGTCAAAATCAACTTTGATGTCTAAGTCTAGATGTTTGACCACTGCGGCTTGCGGGTTTGAAAAGGTATGGCTGTCTTTGGGCGCTGCGTTTTTTAGCTCGACGTTGTTTTCTTTTTTCTGACAGGCAAAAACTACCAATACTAAACTTAGGAAAAATAAGTTTTTCATCTTCTTTGAAATTTAATCGAAAGTTAAACAAAAAACCCGTCGAGAAAAATCAGGACGGGTTTTGTTAAATGTATTTATTGATTAGGCCAACATCGTGACCGGATTTTCTAAATATTGTCTGAGCGTTTGCAAGAATTGTGCTCCTGTAGCGCCATCAACAGTTCTGTGATCGCAAGCCAAAGTTACTTTCATCGTATTGCCAACAACAATCTGTCCGTTTCTCACGACCGGTTTCTCAACAATGGCACCCACAGAAAGGATGGCCGAATTAGGTTGGTTGATGATTGAAGTAAACTCTGTAATGCCAAACATACCCAAATTCGAAACTGTAAAGGTACTGCCATCCATTTCGGCTGGTTGTAGTTTTTTAGACTTGGCTTTTCCGGCCAAATCTTTTACTTGTGCACCAATTTGCGAAAGCGTCATCTGATCGGTAAAACGCAATACCGGAACCACCAATCCGTCTTCAACCGCAACAGCCACGCCTACATTGACATGGTGGTTGATGATGATGGCGTCTTCTCTCCATTGTGAGTTCACTTTCGGATGTTTTTTCAAGGCCATCGCACAAGCTTTGATTACCATATCGTTAAATGATACCTTGGTATCAGGAATGTTGTTGATCATACTGCGTGAGCGCATGGCTTCGTCCATAGCAACTTCTATAGTCAAATAGAAATGCGGTGCGGTAAATATTGATTCAGACAAGCGCTTGGCAATGGTTTTGCGCATTTGCGAATTCTTGATTTCTTCAGAGTACATTTCACCAGCCGGTACAAATGGTTGAACCGCAGTTGTTGGCGAAGCTGTCATAGGTTGAACTGATGATGCAGCAGCAGCTGAAGGCGTGAAGTTTTCAATATCGCTTTTTACGATGCGGCCATTTTCTCCGCTTCCTTTTACTTGAGCAATGTCAATTCCTTTTTCTTCGGCCAATTTTTTAGCCAGTGGAGAAATGAAGATTCTACGGTCATCTGATGAAGAAGCAGTAGCGGGTGCAGTTGTTTCTGTAACGGTTGGTGTTGCAGCCGGAGCTGAAGCCGGAGCAGCTGTATTGCCGCCTTTTTTGAAGTTTTCTGCGACACCGGTGATGTCGGTGCCTGCTGGTCCGATGATGGCCAGAACGCTATCCACCGGAGCAGTTTGACCTTCTTGTACACCAATGTATAACAAAGTTCCTGATTGGAATGATTCAAACTCCATGGTGGCTTTGTCGGTTTCAATCTCGGCTAAAATATCGCCTTCTTTAACGGTATCTCCGATTTTTTTGAGCCATGTTGCAACGGTTCCGTCGGTCATGGTGTCACTGAGTCTTGGCATGGTGACCACAACGACACCCTTAGGTAAGGCTGACGAAGCAGCAGTAGTTGCAGCCGGAGCAGCAGTCTCTTGTGCTACATGAGTTTCATTTGCAGAGGCAGCAGTAGCAGTAGCCGGAGCTTTTCCTAGATGGAGTAACGGAGCGATATCTTCGCCTTCGGCACCAATAATGGCCAAAAGTGAGTCAACCGGTGCGGTTTCGCCTTCTTGGATTCCAATGTGTAAAAGAGTTCCTGAATTGAACGACTCAAATTCCATGGTGGCTTTGTCGGTTTCAATTTCGGCTAAAATATCTCCTTCGTTGATTTTGTCTCCTACTTTTTTAAGCCATTTGGCCACAACACCTTCGGTCATGGTATCGCTCAAACGGGGCATGGTTATAATCTTTGCCATAATCAATACGCAATTACAATTTGTGTGGAATAAATGGATAATCTCTTTGCTCGTATACTACGTCATACATTTGTTGAATTTCTGGGAAATCAGATTCTTCAGCAAAAGTTGCGCACTCCTCAACCAAATTTTTTACACGCTCATCAATGGCCTCAATATCAGCATCGGTAGCGTATTTTTGATCTTTGATCACATCGAGCACTTGGGTAATCGGGTCAATTTTGCGATACTCATCGACCTCTTCTTTGCTGCGGTATAATTGCGCATCAGACATCGAGTGACCTCTGTAGCGATAGGTTTTCATTTCTAAGAAGGTTGGGCCATCTCCACGACGCGCACGCTCAATGGCTTCGTGCATGGCTTCGGCTACTTTTACCGGATTCATTCCATCCACAGGACCACAAGGCATTTCATAGCCTAAGCCCAGTTTCCAAACATCGGTATGGTTGGCGGTTCGCTCTACTGAAGTACCCATCGCATAACCGTTGTTCTCAACAATAAAAACCACCGGAAGTTTCCAGAGCATGGCCATATTAAAGGCTTCGTGTAAAGAACCTTGACGCGCCGCACCATCACCAAAATAGGTAAGGGTAACACCATCGCGACCAAAATATTGATCGGCAAAAGCAATTCCGGCGCCTACGGGGATTTGAGCTCCTACAATACCGTGTCCGCCGTAAAACCCATGTTCTTTTGAGAAAATGTGCATCGATCCGCCCATTCCTTTTGAAGTGCCGGTAACTTTTCCGAGTAACTCAGCCATAACAGCTTTTGGATCAACGCCCATACCAATAGGTTGTACGTGGTTGCGGTAAGCGGTAATCATTTTGTCTTTGGATAAATCCATGGCATGGAGTGCACCTGCCAAAACGGCTTCTTGACCGTTGTATAAGTGAAGGAATCCTCTAATTTTTTGTTGAATGTAAAGAGCGGCTAGTTTGTCTTCAAATTTTCTCCAAAATAGCATGTCTTCATACCATTTTAAGTAAACTTCTCTTGTAATTTCTTTCATCGTGTTTCTTTAGACTTGATGGTTGTTGAATGATGTTTTTTTTGAAAACGCAAAACTTTCGCCTCACACCATTTTGCGAAAGGCAAAAGTAAACATTCCAACTAAGAATTAAAATATAAAAACCTTAATTTTTATAACCTTTAAAGGAAGTTTTTATCGAAGGTAAAAGGGAGTAAATTTTTGAGTGAATCGGACAGATAAATTGCACCCACTTCGCCCATAAAGTAAATGGGAATCGGTTGGTCTTGCTTGAACTCGTACTCAGCGATTGATTGTCTGCAAGCGCCACACGGCGGAATCGGAGATTGTGTCTGATTTGTATCAGAGGCTGCGGTAATCGCCATAGCAACAATCTTGGCTTCAGGTGCTAGAGCGCCTGCATGAAAAATAGCCACTCTTTCTGCGCACAAACCCGACGGATAAGCGGCATTTTCTTGATTTGAGCCCAACACTACTTGGCCATTGTCTAAGAGCAAAGCGGCGCCGACTCTGAATTTTGAATACGGAGCATAGGCTTTTTTTCTGATTGCTACGGCTTGATGCATGAGTTGCTGAATGTGCTCGGGCAGTTCAGATAAAGATTCGAAAACCGTAAGTTGGGTGTTGATGGTAATGTTCTTCATAAAAGTACAAGGGAAAAAAAATCCAAATTTCAAAAAGCAGAAATTTGGATTTTTAATTAAATTATTTGTTGACTAGTATTCATCATATTTGTCTCCGAAAGCAAAACTGAGCGAGAAGCGCAGTGTGTTTTCAAGTGGGTTTTTGACTTTTGAAATCGCAAACAAATACGATACGTCAACTTTGATGGTGTTGTATTTGAAACCGGCTCCGAGCGAAGCAAATCGTCTGGCTCCTTTTTCAGGACTTTCGTTGAAATATCCCAAACGGAACGCAAAAGAATCTTGATAGCTGTACTCAGTTCCGATGGAGTAGGTAAATTCTTTTAATTCTTCACTGAATCCGTCAGGTGCATCACCGAACGATTTGAAAACACCTTCAACCCACCCAATTTTGTCATATTCTGCAATAGCTTCGGCTGTTTCGGTGTCATCAATTACACCATTGTTGTTTGAATCTTTTGGCTCGATGGGTGTCGGAACTAAAAGTTTATTGACCTCGGCATTTAAGGTTACTTTGTTGTAGTCATCTAAGATGAAGTCAAATCCGGCGCCTATTTTCATGTTTGACGGAAGAAAATTGGCTCCTGAATCACCCTGAGATTTGTCGTAATTAATTTTTGGACCTAAATTTTGTAAGTTGAATCCCCAGCGCAGTCTTCCGTTAAAACTGTTGAAAGCCATTTCTTCTGATTGGTGAAAACCCGATACGTCAAAGGCAAATGAACTCGCAGCTGCTGAACTTTGACCTTCTGTTGGAATTCTCAAATTAGATCGGATAAAACGGCCGGCTACCGACATCGAGAAATAATCACTGAGTTTCAAAGCATAAGAAACATCTAAAGCGTACTCAGCCGGTTTAACGACGTTTGGTTGGTCATCAACGTTTTGTCTTAATTCAATTTCACCTAAACTAAAGTAGCGAATACTGGCTGCAAAAGCACTTCGATCATTGTATTTGTTGAAATAAGTAACTTGAGAAAGCGAAATATCATTGACCAATTCAACCAAATAGGGCGTATAGCCAACTGAAAATCCTTGTTTGTCAACAGAAAATGCATATTTGGATGGATTCCATTGCTGAGAAAAAACATCTGCTGAAGTTGCCACACCGTTATCAGCCATACCTGCTGAACGGGCGTCACCAGCAACTAGTAAAAAAGGCACGCCGGTAGTAATGACACGCGTAGTGGTGGTTTGAGCAAATGAAAATTGCAGGGTAATTAAACAAAGAATTCCGGCTAAAATCTTTTTCATTCTGAATTTTTAAAAAGTTTACAAATATAGTATTTTATTAAAGTATTACAAGTTTCTCGTATTTTTCTGCTTTTGAATTGCTCAGCAGTGATTTGACAGTAAGCTTGTAAATATAGACACCTTTTCCGATTCGGTCTCCAAAATCATCCCGTCCGTCCCAAGTAATACTTCTGGCTAAATTGCCATCGGTGGTGATGGTTTGGTTCTTGGTCCATACAATTTTTCCGGTAACGGTTAGTACTTGGACTTGAACTTCTAATGGCTCGAGCGGTTTGTTGTGGTTGAACCAAAATTCAGTATAGCTGGTAAAAGGATTTGGGTAATTGAGCACATTGCTCAAGGTCAATGAACTGTCGCCAACCACAATGAATTGTATTTCAGAGGTGACTAAATTATTGTAGACATCCCAAGCTTTGAATAATAGCGTATGCAAACCTGGTTTTAGATTTCTGAAAGGAAATTTAACTTTGCCAATTTTATAATTATCCAAAGCAGTTTCATAGTAATCGTTGAGTTTGTATGGGTTGGTTTCGTCACCGTCTAAAATGGCCACAATGTCATGACCAATACCGCTGGCAGTGTTGATGCCGTTTTCATCTTCAAGAAATGCCAAAAACAAAGGAGATTGATTGGTTATGCCTCCTGAAATAAAACTTTCGTCATTCATGTATAATTTAACCTTGGGTGGGGTATTGTCGGTGGCTGCATTCGGGTTGATTCCTCCGATTCTGATAGAGGTATTGTAACCTGTTTTATCAAAATTCAAACTGTTTTGTTTGGCATAAAAACTAATTTTCCCGTTTCCAATCGGAATACTGATGTCTCTTGGAACTACAAAGCCAAATTCAAATTGTCCGTTGCTAACTGTTGCGTTTCCTCTAAAAATGGTTTCTCCTAAAGTATTGAAATTTATAGGTGGGCTATTACCGTCATTGTTAAGAGTGGTTCGGACAATTTTTTTATCAAAAATATTGATCAATAATTCACCATTGTATTGGTTTAAAGGTTGGTTGTTTTCATCGGTAATTTCACCCGCAAGTTTTACATAAGCCAATGATTTGAAATCATCAACAGCCGTTGCTCCTGTAATAGATACATCGTTTACTTTGGTTAAATTAATACGCGGTGACGGAATGGCTAATTTTAGTGCGGGGTCGCCTAAATAGAAAACAATATCTGTTCTTGCTCCAAAATCATTTTTTGCCAATCTAAGCGCTTCGGCCATAGAAACATATTGGTCTGAACCGTATGAAAATAGGAATTCAGACAACACATCGTTAAAATTCTCACCGGTTGACTGAAAAATCTCTCGCACAGTAGTAATCATTGAGATGGCACCGCCTTTAGGATTCCAATAAACATATTCACCCGCAGTTGGTCTGAACGGATTGTCAAATCTTGAAAACTCACAGGTAATTGTGATGAACAGCGGATATCGGTATCGGTTAGACAAGTTTTGCCCGTCTGATTTTTCCCAAATGCGTTCTTGAGACAAACCATCTTCACCGCCATGCCCCAAATAATTCACCATGAGGGCTCCTTTTTCAAAAAAGTCAAAAACATCTTTACGGGCTTTCGGGTAGCGACTTCCACCAGCAGAAGTTTCTTGTACATAAGAGTCTAAAAGCACTTTTTCATAGTTCAAAAATGGCTTTTGCCCCACAATAGTTTCAGCCATATTGTTGATTCGCCCCTGAAGCGAGCTGTCGCTGTCTTTATCAGCATCGTCTGCGATAACAACAATATTATTTCGCCAACTTCCGTATGATTTCAAGTCTTTGTATTCAATAACTTTATTGACCAATTCTGCGGCTTGAGTGGTGTTGTTGGCAATCATTCTTCCTACGGCAATATCAATTTGTCCTGTTTTAACCGGATAAGATGAATCTAAATTTCCTTCGTTGTCATCCATAAGTCCAAAAAAATCGTCGCAAGCAAATGAACTTGGGTCAACGCTATAGCTGTTCAAGGCATGGTAAATCGGGACAATGTTGGCCGCTATCGAAATTCGATTTTTAAAATCGTAAGAAGCATCGCCAAAGAGATTGACGTATTTGACGCGTTTGTCATCAGCCGATGCATTTAAATAGACATATCGGATGAAATTTCTAATAGCAGCTACATCTTGTTTTCCGGAGGAAAATTCTTGATAAATAGATTCAAGAGTAACCACTTTTGCATTGAGTTGGCTATCCGTTTTGTGAAAATTTGCCAGTTTTTCGGCTTGGGATTTTAAGAAATTAGGGGTGATGATGAGATAATCAACATCTTCAAACTGACCTTGATTGTTTTTGAAGATGGTGCCTTTGAGATTTTGATTGGCTACACGAGTTCTCGATTCGGTGCTTGGAGTGTAATAGTCATTGGCATCAACAGCAATGAATTTTTTGTCCGAGCCCAAAACTGACTTAAACGTAAAAGTACTTTGGTTGTTGTTGACGGCTTGTTTTACATTGTAGATATCTGTAATGTCCCAAACTTTTTTAATGTTTGCTGCATTACTTATTTGATATTCGCCAATTTGACTACTGTTGGCTGGAGTGTCATATTGAAAAGCAAATTGTTGGTTGTACCCGATTAGATTTCTCTTTGATTTAAGCAAAATATAGTCGAGAAAACCTTTTGAATCAGGAACCCCGTTGTTGTTGTAGGTCAGCGTGATGCGAATGTTTTCTGAGGCTGTAATGTTGGTGTTTAAAACAGACCAATCAGCTTTGCTTGAGCCGCCAATTGCTGAAAAGTTGATTGTTCCAACAGATTCATTATTTGCTTTTACTTCAAGCGAAGTTGTGGTCGATGAAATAGCAGCGGCATATACATATAAATTTACTGGATTTGCGGTTACAACATTTGGCAATCTAAAGTCAAAGCTCTGTTCTTCGGTAAAATCAAATTGTTCGCCAAACCATCTTCTGCCCAATCGCGCTATGTTTACCAAATCTTTTTCGTAGTACTGATAACTGTCAAACTGCGTAATGGTTACGTCAGCCGGGGCATTGGGCTGTGTCATATTGGTTATTCTTTTGCCGTCATTGCCTTCAACATGCACATAGTAATAAGATTTTGAATCATATAAATTGTTGGTGGTTTGGTTCTCCGGATTCCACTGATCAACTCCCTCTCCGTAGAAAAGAACGTAATCAGAATCGTTAAACACACCATCGTCTTCTCCAACCACTTCAATGGCATTTTCAGCCAAGTCAATCGGGTAATAATCTCCGTTTTTGAGTGGTAGCATTCGACCGCCATTTCCGTATATTTTTATTTTTTTAGGATCAACGCCTTCTACATTAGCGCCTAAACTTCTCAAAAAATCTTTGGTTAATTTGTAAACTCCCGATTTGGTTATGTAAAATCGATACCAATTTCCCGAAGATAAAACAGAATTTGATACAGGGGTATATTCAGAATTTGCAGTCAATCTTTTTGCGGCAGTCAAAGCTTTTAATTGGTAACTAAAAGATTTTAACCTTTTAAACCCCGAACCGTCTTTGATGATAGGGTTTAATGACAATTGAGCAGACAAAACACCTCGGGCATTCGCATTGTTGATTTTTGCATTGATTTGGTTGGTCAGCGCAGCAACAGATAAATCGCCCAACTGATCTGAGGTGATGTTCTCAAAAACAACATTCGATAGTTCTACTGCTTCTTCATCAATCAGGGCATTGGTTTTAATACCCAAACAGAAAAATACTTGACCCTTGTAGGTGTCGAGTTGGAAGTTTTTCGGATTGAATTGCGGTGTAATAAATTTGGTTTCGCCAATATTAACTGCGGTTTTCTCAGACCATTGAAGAGAAACATCACCTTTTAATTGGCCAAAAATTACACTGCTTAACAATATGGTGTATAGAGTTAATAACTTTTTCATCGCAGTTTGAAACGCATTAAGACTTGAATTATTACAAAAGTTTGTAAAAATAAAATTTTCATGCGCGATTAACAATATCAGTAATAAATTAACGTTTGTGTGGTTGTATCTGATTTCAGAACAAAAAAAATAAAAAAGGGCTTGCTATATAAAGGTTAATTCTTATATTGCGCCACAAAATTTATTACCTACTATACGTATGAAACTAAACAAAATTATGACTGTCAGACTCCTAATGTCAATGATTGTTGTCCTTGGGGTAGCTACAGGTTGTAGTAAGAAGTCGAACGCAAAAAATACTTCGTCGGCTACGGGTTGGAAGATCAACGATAAAAAAGGCGGCTTCCAATATGCTTCTAATTTCAAGAAGCAAGAAACCGGACCAGGCTTGGTAATGGTAGAAGGAGGAACTTTTACTATGGGTAAAGTTCAGGATGACGTGATGCACGACTGGAACAATACCCCTAATCAGCAACACGTGCAGTCATTCTACATGGATGAAACCGAGGTAACCAATTTGATGTACATGGAGTACCTAGATTGGTTGAAACGCGTGTTCCCTCCGGATCAAGAAAACTATAAAAATATCTACGAAGGAGCTTCTCCAGATACCCTTGTTTGGAGAAATCGCTTAGGATACAACGAAACCATGACCAATAACTACCTCAGACATCCGGCTTATGCTAATTATCCGGTAGTAGGAGTCAATTGGATTCAAGCTGTTGAGTTCAGTAAATGGAGAACAGACCGTGTAAACGAAAATGTCTTGGAGCGAGAAGGGTTTCTCAAAAAAGATGCAAAGGTTACCGAGGTCAGCGCTGATAAAACTTTCAGCACCGAAACCTATTTGAACCAACCAACCAAAGCTTTTGGCGGAGATGAAAAAGTAATTCTCAAAGGTCGTAAAAATTCAAAAGCCAAGCCAACCAAAACCAAAGGAACTAAAGATCAACCTGCGGCAGAATCTGCACAAAAAAATGTATATGCACAAAGATCTTCTGGTTTGATTTTACCTGAGTATCGTTTACCTACCGAAGCAGAGTGGGAATACGCAGCTGCAGCAGATGTAGGTCAACGCGAATACAACATCTACAGAGGTCAAAAGAAATATCCATGGTCAGGAACCTATACACGTTCAGGCAAACGCAAAGTGCGCGGTGACCAATTGGCTAACTTCAAACAAGGAAAAGGTGACTACGGTGGAATTGCCGGATGGTCAGATGACGGTGCTGATATTACCAATGCGGTCAAATCATATCCGCCAAATGATTTTGGTTTGTATGACATGGCAGGTAACGTAGCAGAATGGGTAGCGGATGTTTACAGACCTATTGTTGATGATGAAGCCAGTGATTTTAACTACTACAGAGGTAACGTTTACACCAAAAACAAAATTGGCGAAGACGGAAAAGCCGAGTTGGTTACCGGAGAAACTCAAGTCTTTGATACTTTGGCCAACGGACGCGTCATGGCGCGTAATTATCCGGGTCAATTAGCCCAAGTACCGGTAGACGAAAAAGAAACTTACCTCAGACAAAACTTTGACAAGAGTGATGAGCGTAACTACCGCGATGGAGACAAACAATCAACGCGTTATTTTAAATTCGGAAATTCTGAAGAAGAAGACGGTAAAAACAAAACCCAACAAAGAATGTATGATTCTCCGGTACACAATGTAACGGTGGATAGTTTGGGTAATATGGTTAGAAAATATGACAAGTCGAGCAAAAGAACAACTTTAGTAAATGACAACGTTCGTGTGTACAAAGGAGGTTCATGGAGAGACAGAGCTTATTGGTTAGATCCTGCACAAAGAAGATACTTCCCGCAAGATATGGCTACTGACTACATTGGATTCCGTTGTGCTATGTCAAGAGTAGGTCCTAAAGCAGACAAAAAGAAAAGACCAAGAAACTAATTACAATATCAATGACCGCAAAAGCCCTACTTCAGGGCTTTTGTTTTTTCATATCGTTATGAACATTCAAAAAATTCACGAGCTTTTTTTACAATGCTCATCTATATCAACTGATACTCGAAAAATAGCACCCAACTCTATGTTTGTGGCGCTCAAAGGCGAACGTTTTGACGCCAATACTTTCGCAGCTGAAGCACTTGAAAAAGGGGCTTCTTATGTCATCATTGATCATTTAGATTATTATATAGACCAAAGAACAATTTTGGTCTCAGACAGTTTAAAGGCTTTACAAGCATTGGCTCAGTTTCACAGAACTTATCTCAAATTACCTATTATAGCCCTTACCGGAAGCAATGGCAAAACCACCACCAAAGAACTCACTCATGTGGTACTTTCGCAAAAGTTCAACACCAAAGCAACATTAGGCAATCTGAACAATCACATCGGGGTTCCACTTACTTTGTTGTCTTTTGATGCAACTACAGAAATCGGTATTGTTGAAATGGGTGCTAACCACCAAAACGAAATTGAATTTTTGTGTGAAATTGCTCGTCCTGATTATGGTTACATTACCAATTTTGGCAAGGCGCACTTAGAAGGTTTTGGCGGCGTTGAAGGGGTGATTAAAGGCAAAAGTGAAATGTACAATTTTCTCCAGGCGCACAACTGTAAAGTTTTTGTCAACCTTGACGATGCTCTTCAAAACGAAAAAACTTCCCATTTAGAACGTTTTGGTTTTTCGCAAAATAGCCTAGATGCTTACCTCAAAATTGACCATATTTCAGCCAATCCACTTGTAAAAGTTAAATTTGAAGACACACAAATCAATTCGCATCTCATCGGACTTTACAACGCCAACAACATCTTGGCTGCGGCCACCATCGGAAAGTATTTTGGCGTCAGCAATCAGCAAATAAAAGCCGCCGTTGAAAGCTACATTCCAGAAAACAATCGCTCACAACTCTTGCAAAAAGGCAGCAACGAAATCATCTTGGATGCCTATAATGCCAATCCGAGCAGTATGAAAGTAGCCATCGAGAATTTTATTCAGCTTGACAAATCCAACAAGCTCATGATTTTGGGCGATATGTTTGAGCTGGGTTCAGAAAGTGCTCATGAGCATCAGAGCATCGTTGCGTTGGTGGCCGCTCACCCAGAAACCGCCTGTATTTTTGTTGGTAAAGATTTTTCTGCCCATACTATTTCAGCGCCACAGTTGCAGTTTTTTGCGCATTTTGATGATCTGGCCGCGCACATCCAGACTCAGACTTTTCAAAACCAAACCATCCTGATCAAAGGTTCGCGCGGTATGGCTTTAGAGCGTTTGTTGCCCTATATTCAGTAGGGCGTTCCCCGAAAATCGGTCGCGAAAACTGCTTTTCAAATCATAAAGTAAGTTGCTCCTGATTTTCGGGTCGGGCTTTTCGCTGCAAGTCCTCGCTGTGCTGCGGGCTTTTCGCTTCAATCCCTAACGCAAACCTATATTCATAAAAAAAACGCCTTCCCGAGTAAGAAGGCGTTTGGTTTTTTGTGGGTCATACTGGAATCGAACCAGTGACTTCTACCCTGTCAAGGTAGCACTCTGAACCGCTGAGTTAATGACCCGTTGGCTAAATGAAAAAAAGCAAGCGGTAAAGCTTGCTTTTGTGGGCGATGAGGGGTTCGAACCCCCGACCCCCTCGGTGTAAACGAGGTGCTCTGAACCAGCTGAGCTAATCGCCCGTACAGCTTGATTGCGAGTGCAAATATAAAGCAAGTTTTGTTATGTGCAAATAAAAAATCAGTTTTATTGCAATATTTCTGCAACCACAAAGGTGCTTCCGCCCACATAAATAAAATCATCCTCATCCGCTTGAACTCTGGCGGCTTGGTAAGCTTCTGAAACTGAGTTGTAGACGTTTCCTTTTAAGTTGAATTTTTCAGATTCTTGTTGTAAAATGGCGGCATCCAATCCGCGGGGTAAATCGGGTTTGCAGAAATAATATTTTGCTTTTTGCGGCAATAATGGTAAAATTTCAGTCAAATCTTTGTCATTCACCACGCCCAAAACCAGATGCAATTGTTCGAATTTTTCTTTTTCAATTTGTTGCATCACGATTTTTAAGCCTGCAGCATTGTGCGCCGTATCACATATAATTTTCGGATGCTCGCTCAGTTGTTGCCATCTGCCTTGCAATCCGGTGTTGTGAACTACATTCATAAAACCATCTGAGATGTTTTCGTTGGTTAAATGAATGAGTTTCAGGTTTTGTAAAACGCGCAAAGTTTGCAAGGCGGTCTTTTTATTGAACTGCTGATAATTTCCCATTAAGACAGTTTCGGGCGTTACATCAATCAAATCAGAAGCGTAATAAATGTCTGTATTCGCTAGGTTGGCTTGAGTTGCAAAAATCGTTTTAGTTTCTGGCGTATATTCACCAATCACTACCGGAATTTTTGGTTTGATGATGCCCGCTTTTTCTCCGGCTATTTCAGGCAAAGTATTTCCCAAAAAGGGCGTGTGGTCTTTACTAATGTTGGTAATCACAGAAACCATGGGTGTAATGATGTTGGTGGCGTCTAATCTGCCGCCCATACCCACTTCAACAACTGCAATGTCAACTTTTTCATGTGCAAAATAATCAAAGGCCAGCCCAACAGTCATCTCAAAAAAGCTCAATGAATTTTTTTCAAAAAAGGTTTTGTGTTTTGCGATAAAAGCAACAACATAATTTTCAGAAATCACTGCTCCGTTGATTTTGATACGCTCGCGAAAATCTATTAAATGCGGCGAAGTATACAAACCTACCCGATAACCTGCTTCTTGTAAAACTGAGGCGAGTAGGTGTGAGGTAGAGCCTTTTCCGTTGGTACCGGCCACATGAATACATTTGAGTTTTTGCTCCGGATGTTCCAAATGTTCAGACAAAGCCCGAATATTGTGCAAATCTTTTCTGTAAGCCGAAGCGCCTTGTTGTTGGTACATCGGCAATTGCGCAAACATCCATTGTACGGTATCGTTGTAGTTCATTACTTTCTTAATAAATTATTTTAGGGCAAAATATTTTCAGGAATTTTTAGTTTAATATTGTATTCATCGCTTAGTCGATGCAAAGGTCAAACTATTTAATTTAAAGTCAAAATTCAATCTTCTATGCTGATTACTTTCTTACAGGTACAAGCTGATTCTCTCGCACAAGCACCGGTTCAAGCCGCGCAAAATTCACCACTGACCAATGAAATTTCTGTTCTTGAATTTATTTTCAAAGGCGGTTTCTTTTTGATTCCTATTGTGATTTTATTGGTCTATACCATTTACTTGATTTTTGAGCGGACTATGTACATCAACAAAGTCGCTAAAATTGACCACCACTTAATGAAAGACATCCGCAACAGCCTCAATACAGGCAATCTTGATATGGCTTATTCTGTGGCGGATCGCGTGGGTAATGCACAGGGCAACGTGCTCAAAGAAGGCATCTTGACTATTGGTCGCCCTATTTCAGAAATTGAATCCAATATGGAACGCGCTGCCAACATTGAAATTGGCGAGATGGAAAAGAAACTCGGTCAACTCGGACTCATCGCCGGTATTGCACCTACACTGGGTTTTATCGGAACCATTTCTGGTGTTATTAAAATTTTCTACAGTATCTCGGTTACCGAAGACATTAGTATCGGAAACATCTCAGGCGGTTTGTATGAAAAAATGATCAGTAGTGGTGCCGGTTTGATTGTAGGTATTTTGGCCTACAGTGCTTATCACTTATTCAACGGGCGCATCGATGGTTTTGCGTTGTCTATTCAGAAGCAAGTATTAGAATTTGTAAGTATCATTCAAAGACCAAATCATGCCGATAAGACGAAATAAAAGATTCCACGCTGAAGTTGCAACCTCGTCGCTCAGCGACATTATGTTCTTCTTGTTGTTGTTCTTTTTGATTATTTCAACTCTGGCCAACCCCAACGTAATCAGAATGGTGTTGCCCAAATCAAAGAACAACGAAAAAACCAACAAGCAGCATATTTCGCTTTCGGTCACCGAAGAGAAACGCTATTTTGTAGACAAAGAAGAAGTTGCTTTTGAAAACCTTGAGCAAACGCTGCTCTCTAAAATGGGGCCAGAGAAGGACCAAACCGTGGTTGTGCGAATTCCGTTCAATATGCAGGTACAAGATTTGGTTGATGTATTGCAGATTGGCGTCAGAAACAAACTCAAATTTGTGATTGCCACAAGTCCGAAGTAGATTTTAAAAACAAAATACAAAAAAAGCAATAGTCTCACGGCTATTGCTTTTTTGTTTGGGTAAACTTTTATTTTAATTCAAGCTAAAATTATAAATAATCAAACCAACTTGTTTGTCCGGTGCTTTGGCATCAGCTTGCCATTTGGTACGCATGGCTGCATTTTTGGCTTCGTCTAGGAGGCATTTTGCCGCGTTGGTGGTTCCTCTAACACCGGGTTTGGCATCAATCACATTGCCCGATTGATCTACTGAGATCTGAACCGCTACTTTTCCTTCTTCATTACAGGTATAATTCGGCACTGGTTTACTGAGTGCTTTTCGGTTGCCTAAAAAATAACCCGGGCCATTGCCGGCACCGCTTCCTGAACCATTACCGCTTCCATTGCCTGAGCCATTACCCGAACCATTGCCCGAACCGTTTCCGGTGCCTGATCCTGTTCCTGAACCAGAGCCACTATATCCGGATGAACTCAAGCTGCCATCCGGACGGCCTTTGTTTCCGGCTTGTTTGTCATTGCCGTCACCCCCTTTGTTTCCGCTTAATAAATTAGCCAAAGCATCGTTGGTGTTTTTTGAAACTTTTGGTTTTTCCGGAGCCGGTTGTTTGGTTTCAACTTGGGTCGGAACCGGGGTGGTTTTTTTAACTTTCTCGTTTTGTGTCATTGAAACAACATCTTCATCGTCGTTGTCTTGCGTGAGCACATTGTCTTGGGTTGCAGTAGGAGTCGGTGCTGATTGAGCCTCATTTTTCACATTGAGTGTTTGGCTTTTATAGTTATCGCCCAAGCCGTAGTCGCTGTCGCCAAAGTTCATTTCAATGCCGCCACCGCCACCGCCACCGATGAGCTCTTCTAAGTTGGCAGGTGGCCAAAAACGAATAAAAAACAAAATTAAAATCAGTAAAGCCATGACCAAAGCGGTCAAAAGCATTGATTTTTGTTGGTCTTTATTAAGGGTAATGTCCATATACGATTGAGTTAACTTCCTTTTTTAAAACGAATAAATCTACTCAAAATTGTTGACCTGAAATGATTCGTTTGGCTAAGTTTATAACAATTGTTTCAACGCAATTTCAAATGCGGTTGCGCTGATGTTGGTCTTTGAAGGATTTTGATCGTAGGCTTTTTGAATCGCCTTTTTGATGGTTTGTGAAGTATCTGAAAAAATGGCTTCATCGGTCATTTGTACTTTCTTTTCCATAAAATAGGCAAATACGCGCGCCATTCCGCAATTCGAGATAAAATCCGGAATCAAGCTTGTGTTGGCATCGGTCGCTTCCATAATGGGGCCAAAAAAGATGGCTTGATCAGCAAACGGAACATTCGCTCCGCAAGTAATGACTTCTAATCCAGAGGCAATCATGCGCTCAGTTTGGTCTTGCGTCACCAATCTTGAAGCCGCACACGGAGCAAAAATTTCAGCACCCATCGACCAAATTTTTTCGTTGATTTCTTCAAAAGGTCTCAGGTTGTGTGCCACCAGTTTATTGCCGTCTTTATTGAGGAACAAGGTTTTGATTTGGTCAAACGTAAAGCCGTTTTCTGAAATCAATCCGCCTTCGCGATCAATAATTCCAACTACTTTTACACCCATTTCTGCCAAGTAAAATGCCGCGGCAGAACCCACATTGCCAAAACCTTGTACAATGGCTTTTTTGCCTTTGAAGTTGCCTCCGTATATGTCGTAGTAATGACGAACTGCTTCAGCCACGCCATATCCGGTTATCATATCGGCTACGGTATATTTACGCGACACATCGGGTGAGAATTTTGGGTTTTCAATCACTTTAATGACGCCTTGTCTGAGTTGTCCAATGCGGTTGATTTTATCGGCATCGGTTGGTTTGAAATGTCCGTTGAAAACACCTTCTTGCGGATGCCAAACACCACATTCTTCAGTCATAGGAATTACCTCGTGAATTTCATCGACGTTCAAATCACCGCCGGTTCCGTAGTAGCTTTTGAGCAACGGAGAAACCGCCTTGTACCAACGCTGCAAAACGCCTTTTTTGCGCGGATCATTCGGGTCAAAGTTGATGCCTGATTTAGCACCGCCAATAGCTGGCCCAGAAACTGAGAATTTAACTTCCATGGTTTTGGCCAACGATAAAACTTCATTCATGTCCAGACCTTTACGCATACGAGTTCCACCACCGGCAGCTCCGCCGCGCAAAGAATTGATGACGGTCCAACCTTCGGCTTCGGTTTCAGAATCTTTCCAGTTGAATATTATTTCGGGTTTTTTGTTTTCGAATTTTTCGAGTAAATCTTTCATAAGTAATGATGCTTTTGAGCGCGGCAAATATAGTAAATACGTTTAGAGAAAAGAGCATTTTCGAGCTATTGAAAGTGAGTAAATTCATTTCAGGATTAATTTTTATATGTTATCAAAATGTGATTTAAACATAAAATTAATTCGATGTAAATGTTAAATAAATAAAGAGTTTTTAACAACTGTTAAACAGAGATAAGAAATCAATATATTTGACAACTTATCTAACTAATTTTAATAGTATGAAAAATAAACTACTCCTGGTTGCTGCCTTAGCAATCTCTGGCTTTTCCTTTGCCCAAACGGGAAGGATTGCCTTCACTCAAGCCACTCATAAAGCAGGTGAAGCGGTGGTTGCCAACAAAAGTAACCTATTCAATCCAAGATTATTTTCGCTAGACGTAAATGCGTTGCGTCAATCATTAAGCAACGCGCCTGATCGTTCCGTTGTAGGAAAATCAAACGTGATTATTTCTTTTCCGAATTCAGAGGGTCAAATGGAACAATACCGTATTAAAGAATCATCCAATATGGATCCGGCTTTGGCTGCACGATATCCTGAAATCAAATCCTATATTGGTCAAGGCGTGACTTCGCCAAGTTCGACCATTTATTTTAGTTTGTCACCGTTGGGTTTGCAAACCATGGTCATTAAAGCTGATCAATCAGCAGAGTTCATTGAACCATACACCACCAATTTAAGCACATATGCAGTATATCGCAGAGCAGACAGAGCAGCTTCATTGAATCGTTTTGAATGTAAAGTGATCAAAGATGTGCAGGATGATTTAGGGGTTGTTTCTGCCGCAAGACCTAATGCCGATGATGCAACGCTCAGAACTTATCGTTTGGCGATGTCAGTAACGGGCGAATACACTGCCTATTTTGGAGGGACAAAAGCACTCGCTTTGGCTGCGATCAACAACAGTTTGACCCGCGTTAATGGAGTTTTTGAAAAAGACTTTGCGGTTCATTTAAATTTGATTGCCAACACTGATTTGGTGATATATACCAGCGCATCAACAGATCCGTACTCACCAGCATCGGCTTTAGATAATTGGAACTATCAATTGATGAACACCCTGAGTTCGGTAATTGGAAACGCTAACTTTGACATTGGTCACCTTTTTGGTGCTACTGGTGGTGGCGGAAATGCTGGCTGTATAGGTTGTGTTTGCAGCAATGATATGTCAACATTCGTAGATACGGGCGTAACTTATCCAAACAATTACAAAGGCAGCGGATATACATCTCCGGCAGATGGAATCCCGTCAGGCGATAATTTTGATATTGACTATGTTGCGCACGAAATGGGTCACCAATTCGGAGCCAACCACACTTGGACACACGGAGGTAATGAAGGAACAGGAGTTCAAGTAGAACCAGGTTCAGGTTCAACCATCATGGGGTATGCCGGTATTACTACATTAGATGTTCAGCCGCATTCTGACGCTTATTTTCACGCGGTAAGTATTCAACAAGTGACCAATTTTATTAAGACGACCACTTGTCAAACCAATACGGCTACCGGAAATTCTATTCCAACAGCCAATGCAGGCTTAGATTATACAATTCCCAAAAGCACTCCTTTTATGCTCACCGGAACCGGAACTGACGCCAACGGAGACGCACTCACATACAATTGGGAGCAAATGAATTCTCAGACAACAGCTGCAGCGCCCAGCGCAACTAAAACTACGGGTGTTAATTATCGTTCATACATACCCACTACATCTCCAACGCGTTATTTTCCGAAAATGTCATCGGTATTAACTGGTGCAACCACCACTGCAGGGAGTGAAATCACTGTGGAAGCTTTGTCTTCAGTAGCCAGAACACTCAACTTTAGATTTACCGTTCGCGACAACAGAGCAGGCGGAGCCGGAAACAACAGCGACGATATGGTGGTAACCGTCAACGGAACTGCCGGGCCGTTTGCTGTAACAGCTCCTAATACGGCTGTTTCGTATTTGGGTGGAAGTACGCAAACCGTAACTTGGAATGTATCCGGAACAACAGCCAACGGTGTGAATTGTGCCAATGTAGACATTTTAATTTCTACCAATGGCGGAACCTCTTGGAGTACTTTATTGGCTGCAACTCCGAATGACGGAACGCAGGCGGTAACCATTCCAAATACACCGGGAACAACCAATCGCATTATGGTCAAAGGAACCAATCATATTTTCTTTGATGTTTCAAACACCAATTTTACGATTACTGCAGGTTCATCAGATACTACAGCGCCAACGGCTCCGACAGGCCTAGCTGCTTCAGGAACTACTCAAACGACTACGAATTTGTCGTGGACAGCTTCAACCGACAATGTGGGTGTTACAGGCTATGATGTATATCAAGGGGCAACTTTAAAAGGTTCTACTACCACGGCCACTACTTTTGCTGTAACCGGATTAACCGCTTCAACAGCCTATACATTTACGGTAAAAGCAAAAGATGCAGCCGGAAATGTTTCAGCGGCGAGCAATACAGTAAACGTGACCACCTTAGCAGCATCTGACACCACCGCACCAACCGCACCAACAAGCTTAGCTGCTTCAGGAACTACACAAACAACCACTAATTTATCGTGGACAGCGTCAACCGACAATGTTGCGGTTACTGGATATGATGTGTATCAAGGCGCTTCTTTAATTGGGTCAACCACAACGGCTACTAGTTTTGCGGTGAGCGGTTTGACAGCTTCAACAACTTATGCATTTACTGTAAAAGCCAAAGATGCCGCCGGTAATATTTCAGCAGCGAGTAATACGGCTAACGTAACTACTTTGGCCAACTCAGGCAACGCGACCGATTTGATGTTCTCAGAATACATCGAAGGTTCATCCAACAACAAAGCGCTTGAAATTGCCAACAATACAGGCGCAGCCGTGAATCTTTCTATTTACACCGTAAAAAAACAAACCAATGGCGCTGGCGCATGGTCAACCGGAATTGCGCTTTCAGGTACTTTAAACAACGGAGCCAAGTTTGTTATGGTCAATAGTTCAATTAACGTGGCTTGTTATAGTGCTGCATCGGCCAATATTTCAACTGCAGGAAATGAATTGACTTTTAACGGTAACGATGCGGTAGGCTTGTTCAAGAATGGCGTGCTGATTGACATCATCGGAACTTTTAACGGAGGAACCGCCAACTTTGCTATTGATGTTACCCTCAGAAGAAAAGCTACCATATTGTCCCCTAATACCACCTTTAATTTAACCGGTGAATGGGATTCTTTTGCTACGGACACTTGTGGTGGATTAAACAATCGTCCGGCTCAGATTACGGCTGATATGAGCAACATCAAATTATTTCCGAATCCGGTTCAAGGCGATTTCTTGAACGTTTCAGAAGCTGAGAATGCATCATACAGAATTATCAATTTACTAGGGCAAGAAGTTTCGAAAGGAACTGTTCAAAACGGAGCAATTTCTGTTTCAACATTGGCCGCCAATATCTATATGTTAGAACTAGAGTCAAAAGGAGAAACCGTTGTCAAACGTTTTATCAAACAATAATTTTAGATTATTATATATTAAAAACGCTACTCATTGAGTGGCGTTTTTTTTTGTTTTTTCAATAGAGCAAATACTATATTCGTTAAAAAGATGATGTGCAAAAAAGAAAAGTGCAATCAACTTAAAATCACGCCCGAGGAATGGTCTTTTTTTGCGCCCGTTACACTCGATAAAACATTGATTTCGCCCCGAAGTTTGAGCACGCCCAACAACCCAAAAATGAGGGCTTCTTTGTATTCTAATATTTTGGCTGACGGAATTTCAATCTGCATTTCGGGCAGTTCGCTTCTGAGATGATGCATCAAAAAATCATGGTATGCCCCACCGCCGGTAGCCAATAATTTTCCTGATTTTTTGGGCAAAGCCAAAGCTGTTTGATAGGCGATGTGTTGCACAAAAGTGTTTAGTTTATCTTCGGTCGGGATTTCAAACTTTTCAATCAAAGGGAGCACGGTGTTTTTAACATATTCGATGCCGAGTGATTTGGGATAAGACAAACGATAATATTCTAATTCATTAAGCGCTTTTAAAAGCATCGGGTTCAATTGCCCCGAGCGTGCGATTGTTCCGCGGTTGTCATAAGCAAGCCCGAGTTGGTGGGCATAAAAATTCAAAACGGTATTCACTGGAGCAATGTCAAAAGCAATTCTGCCGGCAGACGTTTCAAAAGAAACATTTGAAAATCCACCCAAATTCAAGCAATAATCATAATTGGCAAAAAGCAATCGATCGCCGATGGGTACTAGAGGAGCGCCTTGTCCACCGAGTTTTACATCTTGCACCCGAAAATCGCAGACTACTGTTTGCCCGCAATACTCAGCTATTTCGGGTAAATTGCCAATTTGTAAAGTAAAACCGTTTTGCGGTTGATGCAAAATCGTGTGTCCGTGCGAACATACTGCATCGAGATTTTTAAGTTGATTCTTTTGAATAAAATCGCGGATGATATGGCCCAAAAGTGCGGTATAATCCTCATTGAGTTTTTGTAATTGTGTCTCAGAAAAATCAACGGCTGATTTAAGCTGATCGACCCAAAAATCTGAATAAGCAACGGTCTGGGCTTCTAAAATTTCAAACGACCATCGACCTTGGTCAATACTGAATTTCAGGTGTGCCAAATCAACTCCGTCGAGCGAAGTTCCCGACATCACACCCACTACATGATAGCTATGGTTCAACATGTTTTAAAATTACGAAATCGTTTGAAAAATTAACATTAATATCATACTTTTGGGGCACTAAAAATAAAGAATCAACAAACATAAACCCAACAAACCATGGATTTTAATTTGACCGAAGAACACCTCATGATCCAACAAGCAGCCAAAGATTTTGCACAAGCAGAGTTGTTGCCAGGCGTTATTGAAAGAGACGAACATTCTAAATTTCCGGTGGAGCAAGTCAAAAAAATGGCGGAGCTTGGATTTTTAGGAATGATGGTTGACCCAAAATACGGTGGTTCTGGTTTAGACAGCGTTTCATACGTCTTAGCTATGACTGAAATTGCTAAAATAGACGCTTCGGCTGCGGTGATTATGTCGGTGAACAATTCACTGGTTTGTGCCGGTTTAGAAAAATATGCCTCTGAAGAGCAAAAACAAAAATATTTGGTGCCATTGGCGCAGGGTCAGGTCATTGGTGCATTTTGTTTGTCAGAGCCTGAAGCGGGTTCTGATGCGACTTCACAAAAAACTACGGCCATTGACAAAGGTGATTACTATTTGCTCAACGGAACCAAAAACTGGATTACCAATGGTTCGTCGGCTTCAACCTACATTGTGATTGCGCAAACCGATATTGAAAAAGGCCACAAAGGAATCAATGCTTTTATCGTTGAAAAAGGCTGGGCCGGTTTTGAGATTGGACCCAAAGAAAAGAAAATGGGCATCCGCGGTTCAGACACGCATTCACTGATGTTTTCTGATGTAAAAGTTCCGAAAGAAAACCGCATTGGCGAAGACGGCTTTGGGTTTAATTTTGCGATGGCGGTGCTCAACGGCGGCCGTATCGGGATTGCCTCACAGGCACTCGGAATCGCCACCGGAGCTTATGAATTGGCTTTAAAATACGCACAAGAGCGCAAAGCTTTTGGCAAAGAAATTTTCAAACATCAAGCCATTGCCTTTAAACTGGCCGATATGGCTACCCAAATTACTGCAGCTAAAATGTTGTGTTTAAAAGCAGCCTGTGAGAAAGACCAAGGTTTGGATATTTCAACCTCGGGTGCCATGGCCAAATTGTACGCTTCAGAAGTAGCTATGAATACCACCGTTGAAGCGGTTCAAATTCACGGCGGAAACGGATACGTATCAGAATATCACGTTGAACGTATGATGCGCGATGCCAAAATCACACAGATATACGAAGGAACTTCAGAAATTCAACGCATTGTTATTTCGAGAGGTTTGATAAAATAAATTTTCCTGAAAAATTAAAGAACCCGTTCCATTCAAATGAACGGGTTTTTTTATGCAAATCTTTTTTATATTAGCCCTCATGTATGAAGAGCTAAAATATTGGTATTTGCGTGACCACAAATTGTTTCGCACTTTGAGCATGTCTCAAATCAAACAATTGTGCATCATTACCGGATACAAAAAAGCCCAAAAAGGCGATGTTATTTATTTTGGTTCCGGAGAACTTCCGCGTATTTATTTGCTCAAAAAAGGAAGCATTAAAATTGTTGCTTTGGATGAAGAAGGCAATGAAGTGGTCAAGGATATCATTCAAAAAGGAGATTTATTTGGTCATCTTGAGCTGGATGAAGTTCAAGAAGTCAATGAATATGCAAAAGCGTTGACTCCAGAGGTTTCCATATGCAGTTTTTTGCAATCTGACTTTGAACAATTGATGCTCAAACATCCGGATTTGGCATTGTCATACACCAAATTTGTCGGGTTAAAAATGAAGCGCCTCAAAAACAACTACAGCAATTTGATGTCTAAAGATGCCCGAACACGTTTGATTTCTTTTTTTTATGAATGGGCACAAAAAGAGGGCAAAACCACCAATGGCAAAACATATATTGAGAATTACCTTACCCAAAATGATATTGCTCAAATCATTTGCACTTCAAGACAAACCGCTGTTCAATTGCTCAACGAATTAGAGTCGGCGGGATGGGTATACTACAGCCGCAAAGAGATTATTATTGAGGATATTGAAAAATTAAAATAAAATTTACCGCTAATGTCGGGTTGCTGACATTTCTCCATTTCAGGGCTCTATACTTTTGGAAAAAAAAGATGAGCCACAGTTTCAAAATTATTGTATTTCTTTTCTTGTTGACCGCTTGTCAGGTTGAAGGAAATTTAACAAGCAATCACGCTTTAGGAACAAGTTTGTCCGGCCAAGCAAGATTGGTTTACACAGCTGATTTTACAACCACTGATGGCATCTCAGGCAGCGGTAGTCTAGAGATTTATGCAGACCAAAAAAAGTATAAACTTAAATTGGTCAATTATTCTATTGAAGATGGCCCTGATTTAAAGGTTTATCTCTCTCAAAGCAATACGCCTAATGCCTTTGTCAATTTGGGGAATTTAGCTCGTCAGCAGATATATATATTACCTGAAAACATAAATTTTTCCGAATATAACCATGTGCTTATTCATTGTCAGCAATACAATCATTTGTTTGCTTATGGCACTTTAATCCCTCAGATGTAATATGAAATTATTTTGTTTAGTGTTTGCTTTTGTTTGCCTGCCTGGTTTTTTGCGGGCTCAAGGTTGCAGTGATGCCGGTATTTGTACTTTTGATAAAAGTGGTGCTCAAGAATTACCGTATCCCAATCAACTTGATTTTAGCCCTCAAGTAGCCCAAGGAGCTGAAGACATTATTTATTTTGCGCCGTCTATTACTTACACGCATCAGTTTGACAAAGGATATTCTTTGGCGACTCGAATTACCTACAATCAAGCCCACGGTGATTTGGGCACACGCGGTCAGTTTGGGGATGTTTACCTCACCGGTAGCCGCAGATGGCAAAATAGTCAAAAGCATTTTTGGAATTTGTCGGTGGGGCTCAAAGCACCGCTAAGTGCAGCCAATTTAAAAATCAATGGTTATTCATTGCCGATGGATTACCAACCGAGTTTGGGAACAGCAGATCTTTTGCTCGGACTCTCGTACAGCAGAGGTTTTTGGGATTTTTCAGGCGGATTTCAATACCCTTTTTTAAACAAAAACAGAAATTCTTATTTCAAAGAGTACAGCCCTACGGATGATTTTGAATCTACCAATCTTTTTGAGCGAAAACCCGACGCTTTACTCAAAATCAACTACAAAATTATTCGTCGTAAGATGTTTCAATTACAACCGGCCTTGTTGACTCTTTATCATTTGGGCAATGACTCATATGAAAATATATACGGGCAAAGGGTTTCCATCAATGGTTCACAGGGCTGGACTGTCAACGCAGTAGTATCAGCCCTTTGGAAATGGTCACCCAAGCAATCTGTTGAAGTTGTGGCAGCTACACCTTTAGCGGTTCGTTCCTCTAGACCCGATGGGCTCACCCGCGCGTGGGTACTTTCAGTTAATTATCAAGTTAAATTTAAATAAACCCAATATGAAAACCAGAATTTTTTTATGGCTATTGCTTGCGACTGTATCGCTTCAGGCCCAATCGGTGTCAAAAAGACAGCAAAACTTTAATCTTGAAAACAAAGTGGCCTTACAAGGATATGACCCGGTAAGTTACTTTGCGCAAAAAAAACCATTACGCGGAAAAAAAGAAGTAGCCGTTCAATTTGAAGGAGTCACTTATTATTTTGCCAATCAAAACAACAAAGAAATCTTTATCAAGAATCCTCAAAATTACGAGCCACAATATGGCGGTTGGTGCGCTTATGCTATGGGCAGCACAGGCGAAAAAGTTGAAATTGACCCGGAAACCTTTAAAATTCTTGACGGAAAGTTGTATGTTTTTTACAATGCTTATTTCAACAACACGCTCAAAAGTTGGAACAAAGACGAGGCAAGACTTAAAAAACAAGCAGATAAAAATTGGCAACAAATTATTAAATCATGAAAAACTCAAAAATCATTTGGCTTTTGCGTTTAGTGCCGGCAGTTATTTTACTGCAAACGCTTTTCTTTAAATTTACGGCAGCTCCTGAGAGTGTTTATATTTTCAGTACCTTGGGTATTGAGCCTTACGGAAGAATTGGTTCAGGTGTTTTTGAATTGATTTCGGCTATTTTAATTCTTTGGCCGCGCCATACGTGGTTGGGTGCTTTGTTAGGATTGGGCACCATGATGGGCGCTTTGTTTAGCCACATTTTTATTTTGGGAATTGAAGTACAAAACGACGGAGGTTGGTTGTTTTTTTTAGCAGTAGTTACCAGTATTTGCTGTGTTTTGCTTTTGTTCATTTTTAGAGCTCAAATAAGAGAAAATCTAAAAGTGTTTCTGAAATTTTAATCGCATTGGATGTTTTTGTTCGTCTGTATATAAATTATTGATTATGTTAAAATTAGCTATTGATTCTGTTTTGAAAGATTTGCTCGAGGTTCTTACCCAATTATCTGATGAGCAGTACGCTACTCCTTGTGCGCAACTGAGCGGTGCAAGTATAGGAGCACATGTTCGCCACATTCTTGAATTGTTTGTTTGTTTAGAAAATCAATATCAAAACGGGGAGATCAATTATGAATTACGCGCTCGTGATTTATCATTGCAAACTCATCCGAAACAAGCAATTGAATTAATAAAATCTTTGGGAACTTTGTTAGATAAACCTGATAAAAATTTGACACTTTATCAGAGCTTTGACCAAGGAATTTTAAAAATACAAACCAATTACCAAAGAGAGTTGGCCTATAATCTTGAGCATTGTGTACACCACCAAGCCTTGATTCGGGTAGCTTTGCTGTCTATGCCACAAGTAATTTACAACCATCATTTTGGGGTAGCCCGATCAACCATGCAACACAGAAAACAATGTGCACAGTAAGTTATGTTTTTTCAAAAGGTAAAATCATCATCACCTCTAACCGCGATGAGCAAACCCTCAGACCGGCTTGGGCCCCTAAAATGTATTCGCTGAGCGGAAAGAATATTTGTTTTCCGAAAGATCCCAGAGCTGGCGGAACTTGGTATGCAGCTGATGAGCAAGCCAATATAGTGGTTTTGCTGAACGGAGCCGACGACCAACACCTTTGGCAACCGCCTTATCGCAAAAGCCGAGGACTTATTGTACTGGACATCATTTGCAGTCAAGAAATGATAGATTTTTGGACGCAACTAGATCTGGATCAGATAGAACCCTTTACCATTGTCTTGTATTTTAAGTCAGAACTCTACCAGTTGCGCTGGGATGGTCATCAAAAAACAACGCAAATGCTCCCTGCCCAACAATCGCACATTTGGTCTTCTTCTACACTGTATCCGGCGCCGGTAAGAGCAAGGCGCAGAGAATGGTTTACCGCTTTTTTGCAACAAAATCCAAACCCTGATCCTGAAGAAATTTTGCGCTTTCATCAATTCACCCAATCTGATGATATGCAACACGGACTGGTTATCAATAGAGACGATGTGCTCAAAACCTTGAGCATTACCCAAACGGTGATTGATACCAACAAATGGCAAATGCATTATCTGGATTTAATGAGCCAAAAAGAATTTGATCATTCCTTTATCAAGTTTTAAGATGAAGTTGTTTTTTCACAAACTCACCCATTGGGAATATTGGCCGATGCCGGTGGTGTATTTTCCTATTTTTTTTCAATGGTTGTGGTATGCTGCGCGTTGCAAAACGGTTTTCTTTTTTAACACAGCCAATCCGAGCATCAAGAATGGCGGATTTTTTATGGAATCAAAAATGAATATTTACGCCTTGATTCCGCCAGAATTTTATCCTAAAACCCACTTGATTACTTCTGGGATGAACACTCAAAAGTTGCTTCAAACCTTTGCAAAGTTCAACTTTTCATATCCGTTGATGGTGAAGCCCGATATTGGTCTGCGCGGTTCAGCGGTTCAGAAAATTGAGTCTGAAAAACAATTGTTGCATTATCACAGCCGGGCATCATTTGACTATTTATTACAAGATTTGATTCCGTTTGAAAATGAAATTGGTGTTTTTTACGTCCGATTTCCGAATGAATCAAAAGGACGAATTACGGGTATTGTTGCCAAAGAATTGCTTACAGTTACCGGCGATGGTATTTTGAATATAGAGCAGTTGCTGCAAAAAGACCCACGGCACCAAATGCAACAAAAAGCAATAGCGTATGAACACGGAACTGCGCTTAAAACGGTTTTGCCGCAAGGAGAAAAACGAAAATTGGTTCCTTACGGAAACCACATCAGAGGAGCAAAATTTACAGATGCCAGTCATCAGATTTCAGCGCAACTCAATGAGGTAATTGATGGTCTTTGTACACAAATTCCCGATTTTTATTTTGGCAGATTGGATATTATGTTTCAAAGTTGGGAAGAACTAGAGGCCGGGGTTAATTTTCAAATTGTTGAACTCAATGGCTCGGCCAGTGAACCCACCCACATTTATGACCCGAAACACAGTATATTTTTTGGTTGGCGTGAACTCAGCCGGCACGTGAGTTATATGTTTCAAATCAGTCAGCTCAACCATCAAAGAGGCTGGCCCTATTTAACTTTTTCAGAAGGAATCAAGCAATATCAAATGCACCGAGCACACAACCGTCAAATTTTGAATTTTAAATGAATTTGTTCAAATATCTATTCTGGGGTTTTGGAATTAGTTTTTTGGGGTCAATTCCGCTGGGTTATCTCAATGTAATTGGTTTTCAAATCTACCAACAATCAGGTTTGTCTGCTTTGTCCGGGTATCTTCTGGGCGTGATTTCAGTAGAGCTGGTCATGCTTTATCTGACCTATAAAGGGGTTGTTTTTTTGAGCAAACAGCTGCAAATGGCTCGTTTTATTGAGTTGTTCAGCATTGTTTTTTTATTGATTTTGGCCTTTGTTTTTTGGCAAAATTCTTCAGTGATTACGCACAAAAATGGGGTATTCAACAAGCCTTTCGCAGGCTCTTATTTTGCCACCGGCATCGTTCTGAATTTATTGAACTTTATGCAAATACCGTTTTGGTTGGGCTGGCATTTATTTGTTAACAAATCTGGCGTTCTGAGTCGTTCACAGCGAAATGTATATTTTTTCGGAGCTTTAACCGGCACTTTTTGTGGAATGTTGTTGCTCATTGCGGTTTTGGCGCACTTTGTCTCGGGCTCACTCTGGATTCAAAAGTATTTCCTGACTAGTTTTGTACCCGCTTTCTTTTTGCTTATGGCAGGCTATCAAATATATTCTTTTCAAAAAAAGTACTTTTTTCACTAAGTCAATTTGTTCAAAGCCAGCATCAAATTTATTTTCTTTCGTTGTGAAACCGGTAGTGTACTTTTATCTGAAAGAATGACATAACCTCCGTCTTTGTTCACAAAACTACTCAGGTGATTTAAATTGATGATATGCGAGTTGTGGATCCGCTCAAATCCGCTGTTGCAGAGCAATTCTTCAAACTCTTTGAGTGTTTTAGAGAACAACATTTTCTTGCCATTGGTAAAATAAATACAAGTATAATTGCTTTCGGCAGAACATTTCAAGATATTTTCAACTTCAAAAACCGAAACCCCTTCAGAGGTAGGCAATACAATTTTTTTGCGCGCAGGAGTTTCAGAATGATTCCGAATCAGTGTTTCAATTTTGGTGGCGAGTTCGTTTTGCGATGATTTAAAAGCTTTTTCTACCGCTTTTTTGAGTTCTTCAGCATCAATGGGTTTGAGCAAATAATCAAGCGCACTGAATTTAATTGCCTTGATGGCATATTGACTGTATGCTGTGGTAAAAATGACTTTGAAATCAACCTTATTTTGAAAATGACTCAGCACATCAAAGCCAATTCCATCTGAGAGTTGAATGTCTAGAAAAATAAGTTCGGGTTGCAGGGTTTCAATCATCAAAATGCCTTCTGAAACTGTTTTGGCTTCCCCAACAATTTCAAGATTTGGACAGTTCATTGCAATTTCAGAGCGCAAGGCTGAAATAGATTGTTCTTCGTCTTCAATAATTAATACTTTCATCACCATAAGTTTGTAATCGGAATTGTAACGATAACTAAGGTACCGCTGGGTTTTTGGTTGGTTTCTAAATCGATGATTTGTATGCCTAATTTTCGGTTTTGCGGGTCTAATAATTTAATTCGCTCTGAAGTGATTTCAAGTGCTTTTGATTCATGATCGCGGTGGGTTTGCATTTTTTCAGACGCTTTACGGCCAATTCCGTTGTCTTGAACCGAACATTCGAGCATGTCGTTTTTCAGTTCAAATGAAATAGTGAGCTTTCCATGAGGATCATTTTTCGGAGCCAATCCGTGAATAATGGCATTCTCAACAATGGGTTGTAACAACAAAGTTGGAATCGCAATATCATTAATATTGAGTTTCGGATCCATTGAAATGGCATATTCAAATTTGTTCTTATATCTGATTTTAGTGAGTTCTAAATACAGTTCAAGCATCTCAATTTCTGAGGCCAATGAAACGGTTGGGTCTGTGTTTTCAAGCAACATCCGCAACATCCGCGAAAATTTGGATATGTAGGTGCTGGCCTTAACGACATCGCCCTCTGAATAATATCCTTTGATGGTATTGAGCGCATTAAAAATAAAGTGCGGATTCATTTGCAACCGGAGTGCTTTTTGTTCAAGTTCGGTCATTTGTTTCTCGAGATTGGCTTTGTCTCGTTCCAGTTGAATGGCTGCTTTTTCTGAATCAAATACTTTTTGTTGTTCGTTTAATCGGTATCTGACAAAATAATAAATGACACATGATAAAAGAAAAATCATCAACAAAATAAACCATATTTCTTGCCAGAACGGAGTTTCAATTTCAAAATGCAGGGTTTGAATGTTGCTTTTAATACCATAACCATCTTCACAATACACACTAAAAGTGTAATAATTGGGTGCGAGTGATTTATAGTTGATTTGTGACTCTCGGCTTTCAAACCACCGATCGCTTTGTCCGCCCAATCGGTAGTAATATTTCAGGTTGTTTTGATTGATGTACGATATGCCAGTGAAATTAATGCTGACATCGTTGTTTTGGTATGAAAAACAATAGTCTTTATCCAATTGCGGCCTGATGTATTGATTTTGACTTTTGATGTATTCAATGCTGCAAATAGGCCGGCTTCTTTTTCTGCGAATTTTTTGAATGTCAAAATAAAGCAATCCTTCATCGGTTGCCGAATAAATCGTATTGTTTGATGCTTCAATATCGTTTATTTTTTTGTTTTTAAGCCCCAGAAGTGCATTGAGATTTTTGACTTCGCAGCGATTTTTCCTGAGTAAGATGCCATTGATTCCATTATTAGAGCCAATTAAATAATAGGTGTTAGAGAGTTTTCTGATTGAATTACAGGCAATGCTATTCAGGCCATCGCGTTTTGTGATGTGATAAATAATTTTGTTCTTTCTAAAAAAAAACAAACCTTTTGAACTTGTGGCAATGACCAGAAAATCATTTTCTGTATCGTAGTACAAATCCAAAATAGACGATTGAAGTTGCGGTAATAATTCAAACCATCTCTGAATTTTGCCTTCAGAAGTAAATTGATACAAGCCATAATTGGTGCCTATCCATACGTTTTTTTGACGGTCTTGTTCAAAAACGGTTGTTCGCTTGTCAATGAAGATACTGTCGTATAAAAAATGTTTCAGATGGGCTTCGGTACTGATTTTTTTAGAGACTTTATAAGTATAATTATATCCGATGAAATAATTTTTTTCATCTTGAAAAAAGTCATTGGCTCCAAAACCCAAAGATTTTCTTTGACCTTTAGCGTCAATTTTTTCAACGAGTTTTTTGCCAATGATGTATGTATTGTCTGGGGTGAATCGGATGCGACTAATTTGATCGGGCAAAGCATCATTGCTCAGTAATTGATATTTTTTCAAAACTCCGTTTGGCGATTTGTGGTAATAAGTATTATCATCACCGCCCACCCACAAATCATTTTCCGAACCAACACCAATACAATTTAGCTTTAACGGTGCAGAATGATGCAACTGGTCAATGAAAATTTCAAATGACGGAACGTACAATAGCCCGTTTCTCAGGGTTGAAATCCAATAGCCGCCTTCAAAATCTTGGGTTATGTAAGAAATGCTTTGGTTTGTAAAGTACTTTTTGATAAATATTTGATTTTCAAATAAATAAAGTCCGTTGCGGGTGCATATCCAGGTTTTTTCTTTTGATTCGGGATACATCTGAATAATCTCTGTTTTGTCAGGAACTGTAGCAATTTCAACTATTTGTTTTTGCGCAGTTATTTGATATAGATTATTACCCATACTAAAATAATTCTGGTCTTGGTAATGATAGGATCTGTAACTGTTTGATTTGGGGTGATGAGGTTCCAATAAAGGGTGTATTTGATTGATTATGCCACAGCTTTTCAGAAAGAGGTATTCGCTTCGAATTTTTTTCATTTCAGGATCAAATTCTTTCAAATAAGTTATTCTACTTACTTTTCCGTCGGGTTTTAAAACAGTGATTTCGCGATCTCGGTACTGAAAATAAATTTTTTTATCGGGTGCTTGATAAAAATCAATCATGGCACTTGATCCCGAAACGTCTCGGACTAATTTTGAATTTCTTTGATTGTAGATTTTATGCTTGTAAATAAAACAAGTTTTTCCGCTCAGCGTAAGCATCCAAATACGACCTAGATAGTCTTTTTTCATCTGAAACACCTCATTGTCAGATAAGCCGTTGTCAGAATTAACCAACGTAAAACTATGACTGTCATATCTTACAATGCCCGCATCTGTTGTTAACCACAACTTGCCATTGTCTTCTGCAAAAACAGAATATACATTTGCAGAAGGCAAACCATCTGCCGTTGCGTATCGAATAAAAAAAGGATCTTGAGCATAAACAAGTTGCGTCAAGAGCAAGAGCAGTATGGGTATTAGTTTATTCAATCTCAGAAATGGTTTTAAAAGTAAAAGTAAACATTATTTAACACTGCCCAGATGTAAATCATTGCACTTATGTTTGGCTTTACATCAGTTATCAGTCCAAGGCAAACACTTGCTAATTTATAGATGCAGTTACAAAGTTTATTCAGTGATTTGCACTTGGTTTATTACCTTAGATTTGCATTGAGACTCCATCAAAAAATGAAGCAGTGCAAAACGTAACAGAATACACTTGAGCAGGCATCGGTAGTGGTTTTTATATTGTTTTTTTGAGCATGATGCAATCAGTAATTAAGTAATAGAATAAGCTGGTGCCTGGAGTGTATTTTTTAAAAAATACGAGCTATGAATAACAGACAGATCACTGTGTTATCGATTTTTGGATTGGCTTGTCTTATCCTGCTGAGTTTTATTGCGCTAAGTGCATCTGAAGGATTCTATGAATTGTCATCAACAGGTTTTAAAGCACAAACTTTGTCCGCAGTTCCAGAGGGACTTCGCGATATGTATCAAGGGTATCCCTGTTTTATGGCCTTGTTGGGTTATATACTGTTTACATTGAGTGCTTTTTTGTTTTTGAATGAAAAGAACAAGGCATTCAAGACCATCAGCTTTTTGTCATTTACTTTTTTAGTGGGCATCTTTGTTTTTTTTCTGTAGCATATATCTAAAAAGTATATTTTTTTATGATTCCTTTTTTTTGAAAGTTTCGCCTTGAGATTTTGCTTTTTAGTATTTATCTCGCCATCGGTACTTTTATCATTTATTGTTTTAGTTAGATATTAGACAGCTCGAAAGGGTTGTCTTTTTTTGTTACTTTTACCAGCAAATTCATCTAAATGAAAATCATCATAACGGGTACTTCGCGCGGTATCGGACTTGAATTGGCCCTACAATTGGCTGAAGCCGGACACAGTGTTTTGGCTTTATCTAGAAAAACCCATACAAAACTTTTGGCACATGCTCATATTACTTCGCTTTCGGTTGATTTGGGTCATGAACATGAACTCAAACAAGTAGAGCAATTCATAGCATCCTCTTGGGGTCAGGTAGATGTTATTGTGCACAACGCGGGTTTGCTTTTATCAAAACCTTTCTCTGAAACCTCGCAAGCAGATTTTGAACTTATCTACAAAACCAACGTTTTTGGGGTAGCCAACTTGACCCGAGTTTGTTTGCCGTATCTCAAGTCCGGAAGCCATGTAGTGAGTATCAGCTCTATGGGGGGCATTCAAGGCAGTATGAAGTTTGCCGGATTATCAGCCTACAGTTCTAGCAAAGGTGCTTTGATAACCCTCACAGAATTACTCGCCGAAGAATACAAAGACTACGGCATCGCCTTTAATGTTTTGGCCATAGGAGCGGTGCAAACCGAAATGCTTTCTGAAGCTTTTCCGGGCTACCAAGCTCCGGTAACAGCTGCTCAGATGGCGCGTTATATTGCTCATTTTGCCTTGACCGGAAACCAATTTCACAACGGAAAAATCATTCAGGTTTCGTCAACAACGCCTTAAAAAATGAATCCGGTTCTGTCTAAATATTTACCTGAACATGCCGTGGCACCTGTCTTTGATTTGATTGTGCAAAATCAGGTGCATTTACGGGTGGTCAACCAAAGAGTGACCCGTCATGGCGATTACAGAAAAGGTCCCAGCGGAAAGCATGAAATTACGGTCAATGCCAATTTAAATCCGTATAAATTTCTCATTACACTCATTCATGAAATTGCCCATTTGGTGGCTTTTGAACAATTTGGTCGAAACATCAAACCGCATGGGAATGAGTGGAAATATACTTTTCAGCGATTGATGGTACCCTACATCAGACCTGAGATTTTTCCCGGCTCATTGCTGCCGCTGGTGGCCAGACACTTCAAAAACCCGTCGGCCAGCAGTGATGTTGATGCCACGCTTACATTGGCGCTCAAGCAATTCGATGACCGGAACGATAAAAATTATATCTTTGAAATCCCGTACGGAAGCCGATTCAGAATACCAAACGGCAAAATTTTTCAAAAGGGCGCTTTGCGCGTCAAGCGTTATGAATGTACAGAAATCAGCTCAGGCAGATTATATTTGTTCAATCCGAACGCCGAAGTTGAATTATTACACAATTGATTATGAACAAAAATTATTATGCCGTTATTATGGCTGGCGGAGTTGGCTCAAGGTTTTGGCCGGTGAGCACCACTGATTTTCCGAAACAATTTCACGATATGCTCGGAGCTGGGCAAACCTTGATTCAAAAGACTTTTAGCCGTTTGTCAAAACTCATTCCGGCCGAAAATATTTTGGTGCTTACCAATGAAAAATACAGTTCGATTGTTTTAGATCAGTTGCCGCAAATCAATCCGAGTCAGGTATTGACCGAACCGGCCATGCGCAATACGGCTCCGTGTATTTTATACGCTTCACTCAAAATAAAAAAGCAAAATCCAGATGCATTGATGATTGTTGCCCCGAGTGATCACTGGATTGAAGACGAAGCGGCTTTTACAACCAATGTGCAACAGTGTTTTGATTTTTGTAGCCAGCACAATGCACTCATGACTTTGGGCATTCAGCCCACTTTTCCGAATACCGGTTTTGGTTATATCGAATTTGATAAAGCCGATGCAAATGCAGTGAAAAAAGTCCATCAGTTCAGAGAAAAACCGGATTATGAAACGGCCAAATCTTTTTTAGAGCAAGGGAATTTCTTGTGGAATGGGGGTATTTTTATTTGGAGCGTCGCCTCGGTTACGCAGGCATTTGAACAATATCAACCAGCCATGAATAGCTTGTTTATGCAAGGTTGGGCGCAATTTAATACAGGTTCAGAAAAGGATTTTATCGATCAGCATTATGCACTGGCCGAAAACATCTCAATTGATTATGCGCTCATGGAAAATGCCCAAAATGTCTATGTGCTTCCGGCTACTTTTGACTGGAACGACCTCGGAACTTGGGGTTCATTGCATGAAAAACTGGACAAGGACGAAAACAACAACGCCGTGGTCAACGCTACGGTGATGATCAACAACGCTTCGAGTAATATCATCAGCACGTCAAAAGATAAATTGGTGATTATTGACGGATTGGAAGATTTTATCATTGTTGATAAAGACAACGTTCTGCTGATTTATCCAAAAAGCAAAGAGCAAGAAATCAAGGGAATTGTGGGTCAGTTGCCCAAGTAAACATGGGTCATAAACCTTCTTTGAGCTGAACCTCGCGCACTTTTTTAAATAAGTTTGACGAATACACAAAATCAACCAAGGCTTGCGAATCAGTTTTGTATATGTCATGTCGCGTTCCCTGCCAAGCTTTGAGACCGTTTTTCAGAAACACAATGTTCTCGCCAATTTCCATCACCGAGTTCATATCGTGTGAGTTAATCACGGTGGTGATGTTGTATTCTTCGGTGATTTCTTTGATCAAATTGTCAATCAAAATCGAGGTATTCGGATCCAGCCCAGAGTTGGGTTCGTCGCAAAACAAATACTTCGGATTGTTTACAATTGCCCGCGCAATGGCCACACGTTTTTGCATTCCGCCCGAAATTTCCGAAGGTAATTTATGATGTGCGTCAATTAAATTCACACGTTTGAGCACAAAATCCACGCGGTCATTGATTTCAGATTTTGAATTATTGGTAAACATCTGCAGCGGAAAACCCACATTTTCGGCCACAGTCAATGAATCAAACAACGCGCTGCCTTGAAATACCATCCCGATTTCGGTGCGCAATTCCATTTTTTCATCGCGCGAAAGCTCAGAATAAATGCGTCCGTCAAATGAAATGGTTCCGGCGTCAGGCGTGTGAATCCCCAACAATGATTTGAGCAAAACCGTTTTTCCAGAACCACTCTGGCCAATAATCATATTGGTTTTTCCGGTTTCAAAAACAGTAGAAATTCCTTTGAGCACTTTAGAATCTCCGAACGATTTTTCGACATCTTTTACTTCGATCATCAGGCGAGTAATAATTGGGTTAATATGTAGTTCATCAAAATAATGGATACCGAAGTCCAAACAAATGATACCGTACTGGCTTTGCCCACTTCAAGCGCACCGCCTTTCATGTAATAGCCGTGAAACGATGGAATGGTTGCCAAAAGCAAAGCAAAAACCACCGTTTTAATAAAAGCATATGCAATGTGAAACGGAATAAACTCTTGCTGCAAACCGCCAATAAACTGCGAACTCGAAGCAAAACCGCCATAAACGGCTGCCATCCATCCGCCTAAAATACCCAGAAACATACTGATTCCAATCAAAAAAGGGTAGAGCAGTAGGGCAATAAGTTTCGGAAAAACCAAATAATTCAGCGAGTTGATGCCCATGACTTCAAGCGCGTCAATTTGTTCGGTTACCCGCATGGTGCCAATACTTGAGGTAATAAACGAGCCCATTTTTCCGGCCATAATGATCGAGATAAAGGTCGGGGCAAATTCTAAAATCACCGATTGTCGCGTTGCAAAACCAATCAAATACTTCGGAATCAGCGGATTGGTCAAATTAAGCGCCGTTTGAATCGATACAACGCCCCCCACAAAAAATGAGATAAACGCCACAATACCAAGCGAGCCAATGATCAAATCGTCAATTTCTTTAAAGATCAAATTACGCATCACGGGCCATTTGGTAGGCTTGTTAAAAATGTCTTTGAGCATCAAAAAATACCGGCCAATCTGCGACAAATAACGTACGAGCATCATAGTTTTCAAATATGCGCTAAAGTAGGAAGAAGTTGTCAGTTCTCAGTTATCGGTTTTGAGTTTTTTTAGGGCGTGCCCCTGCGGGTCGGGCTATGCGCTTCAATCTTTTGTTGCACAAAAGGATTTTCGCTGCTATCCCTCACGCGACTCACAACTACAAATAAAGCATTTGTCAAAAATGAAAGTTTAAAGATACCTCAAGTCCACTGGACTTCCTCCTTTTAATTTCTACCCGGGGCACAGCCGAACTGAGCGAAGCTAAATCTCACGCGCGCAATTGTAATTGCAACATTTGTCTATATTTTAGTAAAAGCTCACGCAGCTTTTTTCCCGGTGAGTTTTTCTTTGATTTTGCGCCAACGGTATTCCCTGATAAATTTAGATTGTTGAGGCGTTACCAGCATCGGTTTTCTTTTAGATTTAGCTTGGTAAAATCCAATGAGATAGTCTAGCAAAAGCAAAGGTTTTTTCTTGCGTAAAGCCAATTTTACCGAGGCAATCAGCGTAATCATAAAACCATAACCCAGCGTGTAAAAAGCGGCGCCTTGTTTGAGCCCAGCGGCTCGGTTATAATTGGCTCCGGTAGGCTTGAGGTGTTTTACTTGAAGCGATTCATCGGTCAAAATTTCCCAATGGTAATAGCGTGCGAGCAATTCATCGGCGGTATCCCAACCCATGGCTGGTCTGAGTCCGCCCATTTGTTCAAAACACTCTTTTCGGTAGGCTTTAAACGCACCGCGGATGTGGTCTTTATCGGTTAAGTTTTCTAAAACCCATTTCCCGTTTTTCTCAATATAGGCAAATCCGCCCACCATGCCCACTTTTGGGTTTTGTGCAAAATGTTTGGCAACGGTTTCAAAGTAATTCTGAGGCAAAATCAAATCGGCATCGAGCTTTACGATAAAATCATAGGCATCATCTACAGCTGACAAACCTTTTTCAAAGGCGCGAATGACTTTGCTTCCGGGTTGATGAACAGCATCAGATAAGTTGTTGAGTAAAATAATGTTCGGGTTTTTTTCTGCAATGCTTCGGACTATTTTTTCAGTTGCATCGGTTGAGTGGTCATTCACCACCACTATTTTTTTGGGCTGAAGCGTTTGCGCCAAAACTGAGTCAAGCATTAACTTTATGAATTTGGCTTCATTGTGCGCCGGAATAATCAGGTAATATTGCATTCGGTGATGGGTTTAGCGCCATAAAAATAAAAAAAAAGGGATTCCTTTTCAGAAATCCCTTGTTAGATTAAGGTTATGAATCTTAGTTTGTTTCAGCAACGGTTGATTTTTTCTTCACAAAAGCCTCAATGTTGTCATACACTACCGGAATAACTTCTTTTCCGGTCTTGTCAATGAACCCGAGTTTTTCTTTGCGGTCTTTAACCAAAGCCCAGTTTTTGCGTACATTGTCAAACTTGTCTATCTGTACATACTTTACTGGAACAATGATGTTTCCTTCTTTATCGATAAATCCTTTGAGTCCTTCTGATTCAACCAGCATCCAATCTTTGGCATATTCGCCAAAACCGCTGATTTTGTCATAAATGGGCGGAACGATTTCTTTTCCTAAATCGTCAATAAATCCAAATTTACCTTCTTTTTGAACCATGGCCCAGCCTTCGTTAAGCGTGCCATAAGCATTGATTACTTCATATTTTGGTTCGACAATAATTTTACCTTTTTTATCGATAAAACCGTACAAGTTATTCAGTCCAACTTTTGACCAATTCAGGTGCACTTTGTCAAACTCATCTACCGAGCTGTACTTGGTAGGAATGATCTCTACGCCGTTTTCATTGATCACGCCATATTTATCATCCGAGCTGACAATAAATAATTTTTGACCAAAACTAACGGAACATAAAGCCAAAGCCGCGTAGGTGTAGATTGCTTTCATAAAATCTAAATTTCGTTAATTTTTGAATTATTATTACGAGTCAATATTAAGTTAAAAAACCGATAAAACGCAAAAATAATCGATGAAATACATAAAATATAAAAATAATGCTATATAAATCTTACAAAAAAAGTCCGATATCTCTATCGAACTTTTTCAGCATACACCATATAATATCTAGGAGTGAAGTATCTTAGTAATGGCCTGATTCCTATTTTTTTCACCGGATGCGTCCATTTTTTTCTGTCGATAATTTTCCAACCTGTTTTTTCAAGCAACCAATCTAGCTGCCAATCTTCAAATTCGTGGTAATGTCTGTCCCAAGGATCTGTTTTGCTTTTGTAGGCCGAAGAAAACCAGAGTCTGAGCGGAACTGAAATCAATATTTTATCCGCTTTAATTTCTTTTAAAATAGTATATGGGTTGAGCAAGTGTTCAAATATTTCAAAAGCAGTAACCACAGGAGCTTCTGAATTTTTAAGTGTATGCTGATTTTCATCCAAATCTTCACCGATTGTATTTTGAACTGAATAACCATTGGTTTTCATGATTTCTGAAAACGGATTTTCTACACCCAAATCTAAAATAGATTCAGAAGTTTGTATGTGTTTTTTGAGAAATTCCAGCGTAATGCCGAAACGTTTGGCCGGATAACTGTGCTCGTACATAGTTGAGATTTAGTTTTGCAAATATAGAGCATGACCAAAATAAAAGCATAAAAAAAGGAGCCTTTTTGGGGCTCCTCAATTACTAATTCAAAACTTAAGGTTATTCAGCGTTGGCAAGCGCTGTAGGTTTTTTTACGAAAGCTTCAATGTTGTCATACACCACCGGAATCACTTCTTTTCCGGTTCTGTCTATGAATCCAAGCTTATCTTTGCTGTCTTTAACCAAAGACCAGTTTTTTCTGATATTGTCAAATTTCTCAATTTGAACATATTTAATCGGAACAATTACGTTTCCATCTTTATCTACAAATCCTTTCAGACCGTTGGCTTCAACCAACATCCAGTCTTTTACATAGTCGCCAAAAGCACCGACTTTGTCATAAACTGTCGGAACAATTTCTTTACCGGCATTGTCAATAAAACCGAATTTTCCGTCTTTTTTCACCAATGCCCAACCTTCGTGATAAATGTTGTACGCACTGATTTCTTCATATTTTGGTTCAATGATGATTTTACCTGATTTATCGATAAAACCATACAGATTATTCAATCCAACTTTAGACCAATTCGGATGAATTTTGTCAAACTCTTCTACAGAAGAATATTTAGCCGGAATAATTTCAACACCGTTTTCATTGACAACGCCAAATTTGTTGTCTGAATTAACGATGAATAGTTGCTGGCCAAATGAAATTGAGCAAAAGGCCAAAGCAGCGTAGGTGTAAAATGCTTTCATAAATTTAGGGTTTAATTAATTATTTAATCTGTTTTAACAACGGGACAATATTACCATCGTTTTCCGATTAAAAACAAAAAAAATCGATGAAATGCATTAAATTTAATTTTTAAAAGGTAAAAATCTTACAAAATTATTTGCTTCCACTTGTTTTTCGCTAGAATTAAATTAGGTTAATATCAATAACGATAAACAAAAGCATTGATGTTCATGCCTGCGCCCACCGATGCAAATATCAATACATCGTCTTTGTTCAACTCATGACCTTCAATTTGGCCTTTTTGCAATAAATCAAATAGAGTTGGAACCGTTGCTACACTTGAATTCCCGAGCTTGTGAATACTCATCGGCATGATGTCTTTGGGCGGAAGTTGCCCATATAACTTATAAAATCTATGAATAATGGCTTCATCCATTTTCTCATTGGCTTGATGAATGAGTACTTTTTTAACTTGGCTAATTTCAATTCCACTCTTATCCAAACAAGCTTTCATGGCTAATGGAACCTGATTCAATGCAAATTCATAGATTTTTCGTCCGTGCATTTTAATGTAGCGAACATCCGGATCTAAACGGGCATCAAATGAGTTTCCAAAGTATAAATAATACGCTTCGTCATAGGTAAAAGTAGCGCTTTGGTGCGACAAAAGACCTGATTTGTCATGACTTGATTCAACTACTGAGGCACCGGCGCCATCGGCATAAATCATACTGTCACGATCGTGCACATCAACCACACGTGACAAGGTTTCGGCGCCAATCACCAAACAGCGCTGGGCCATTCCAGACTTTATAAAAGCATTGGCTTGCAGGATACCTTCAATCCAACCAGGGCAGCCAAACAATAAGTCATAGGCTACACAATTCGGGTTTTTAATTTTGAGTTTAAACTTAACGCGTGTGGCCAAACTCGGAAGCATGTCTGATTGAATCGCTCCTGGTTTTACATCGCCAAAATTGTGTGCAAAAATAATGTAATCTATAGTTTCCGGGTCAATGCCTGATTGTTCAATGGCCTTTTGAGCAGCCATAAAGCCCATGTCGGAGGTGTTGTATTGACTTTCGGCATATCGGCGTTCTTCAATACCGGTGATGGCTTTGAATTTTTCAATAATGACTTCGTTTGGATCAGTAATTTCTTGGCCTTCTTCAGTCAAAAAAACATGTTGGTTGAAGTCTGAATTTTTGACTTGTATTGAGGGTATATAGCTGCCAGAGCCGATTATTTTAATATTCATGAAAGGGATTTTACAACGAAGTTACCCATAATAAACGGGCTTTTGTTCAAATAAGTTGTTCACCACAACCGATTTGCGAATTCACTAACAGAAAACCCCTATTTTTTTGAATATCAGAATTATTGCTGTTTTTGCTGCGCAATCTTAATTTGCATTATCGTAGCAATACTGAGTGCATTGGTTTTGATTTGTTCGGCTTTTTCGCCGGAAAAAAGCGTATCCACGCTATTGTTGAAGTGCCCGAGCCAAATCTTAAAAAGTTCAGGTGATAGATATGATTTTTCGCTTACGTCCAAATGAATTTGCGTTAGGTTGTGGGTATAACCACCGGTTCCTAAAACCGCTTGTGACCAAAAAGTCACCAATACAGGTAAGTGTTCTTCAAGTTTGATTTTGACCACTTCTGTAAAAATATAGCTTATGGATTCATCTGAGAGTAACTTATCATAAAACAAAGTTACCAGTTGCAATAAATCGTCTTGGCTTTGAATGTCTTTCATATTCAAAAGAAATCCCAAACTCTGTGTTGAATTTGGGATTTTATTTTTAAAATTTATGCTTGCATATAAGCTTCTATCGGAGCGCAACTGCAAATCAAATTGCGGTCGCCATAAGCATCATCGGCACGGCGAACCGTTGGCCAGAATTTATTTTCAGCAATATATTCCAGCGGGAAAGCCGCTTGTTCACGGGTGTACGGTAAATTCCAAACATCTGAAGTCAACATGCCCAAAGTATGTGGTGCATTTTTGAGCACGTTGTTCGGATTTTCTGCTGTTGCCGCTTCGATTTCTTTTCTGATGGATATCATCGCATCACAAAAACGATCAAGTTCCTCTAAGTTTTCACTTTCAGTCGGCTCAATCATCAAAGTTCCGGCTACCGGGAACGATACCGTTGGAGCGTGGAATCCGTAATCCATCAAACGTTTGGCAATATCGGTTACTTCGATTCCTTTTTGTTTAAACGGGCGACACTCCAAAATCATTTCGTGTGCCGCGCGACCCATTTCACCAGAATATAGCGTGTCGTAATGTCCGCTCAGGCGCTCTTTAATATAGTTGGCATTCAAAATGGCCATTTCAGTAGATTTGGTCAAACCTTCAGCACCCAACATGGAGATGTATCCGTATGAAATCAAACAAACCAAAGCCGAGCCCCACGGAGCTGCAGAAATAGCCGTAATAGGCATGTCACCACCGGTTGGAATCACCGGGTTGGTTGGTAAAAACGGAACCAATTGTGGTGCTACACAAATTGGTCCTACACCTGGGCCGCCGCCGCCATGCGGAATTGCAAAGGTTTTGTGCAAGTTCAAGTGGCAAACATCAGCACCAATAGTTGCCGGATTGGTGAGTCCAACCTGTGCATTCATGTTGGCTCCATCCATGTAGACTTGACCGCCGTTTTCATGAATAATTTTAGTTACTTCAATAATCGAAGCTTCGTAAACCCCGTGTGTTGACGGATAAGTCACCATCAAACACGATAAATTGTCTTTGTGTAAAATGGCCTTTTCGCGCAAATCATCCACATCAATATTTCCGTTTTCAAGGGTTTTGGTTACTACCACTTGCATCCCTGCCATGGCCGCTGATGCCGGATTGGTCCCGTGCGCAGAGGCTGGAATCAATGCAATGTTTCGGTGGTAATCACCTCTGGAATGATGATACGCCCGAATCACCATCAGCCCGGCGTATTCGCCTTGCGCTCCGGAATTTGGTTGTAAAGTTGTGCCGGCAAAACCGGTTACTACGTTGAGGTATTTTTCAAGTTGCGACAACATTTCCTGATAACCTTGCGCTTGGTTGAGTGGCGCAAAAGGGTGAATGTTGTTCCATTGTGGGTTACTCAGCGGAATCATCTCGGCCGCCGCATTGAGTTTCATCGTACAAGAACCCAACGAAATCATCGAATGATTCAATGCCAAATCTTTGCGCTCGAGCATTTTGATGTAACGCATCAGGGAAGTTTCAGAGTGGTGTTTGTTAAACACTTCATGCTCTAAAAAAGTAGAAGTTCTCTGCAATTGATTCGGAATATATTCTGTAGAACTCAAAGCATTTACAGTTTCGGCTGTTTTCCCAATAGCTTGAGCGAACACAGAAACGATATCGTTCAAATCATTCAAACTCACGGTTTCATTAAGTGCGATTGAAATGGTTTGCGCGTCTATATAATAAAAGTTGATTTCTTTGGCTTCGGCCAAGGTGCGAACTTTTTGCGCATCTGCTTTTACCACCAAAGTGTCAAAATAACTCGTGTTGGTTTGTTCGATACCGATTTTTTTCAGTGCTTCTGACAAAGTAACCGCTGATGCATGAACTTTATTGGCAATATATCGCAAGCCTTTCGGGCCGTGATAAACCGCGTACATTCCGGCCATGACTGCCAATAAAACCTGTGCGGTACAAATATTTGAAGTCGCTTTGTCGCGTTTGATGTGTTGTTCGCGGGTTTGCAAAGCCATGCGCAAAGCTCTATGGCCGTCGGTGTCTACCGTTACGCCAATAATACGGCCTGGCATGCTGCGTTTGTATTCTTCTTTTGAGGCAAAATAAGCTGCGTGTGGTCCGCCATATCCCAATGGAATTCCAAAGCGTTGCGTAGTTCCAAAAACTACATCGGCGCCCATTTCACCCGGAGGCGTGAGTTTTACCAAACTTAAAATATCAGCGGCCACGGCTACTTTAATTTCAGCGGCTTTTGCTTGCGCAATGAATCCTGAAATATCTTCAACCTGACCAAATTTACCTGGATATTGCAACACTGCTCCGAAAAATTCTGTTGAAAAATCAAAACTTTTGTGATCGCCAATGACCAGTTCAATACCCAGTGGCGTTGAGCGTGTTTGTAAAACAGATATTGTTTGCGGCAAAACATCTTCTGAGACAAAGAATTTGCACACATTATTTTTTTTCTGATCGCGTGAACGAACATCAAACAAAAGCGCCATAGCTTCAGCCGCAGCAGTTGATTCGTCCAACAATGACGCATTGGCAATCTCCATTCCGGTGAGTTCAATGACCATGGTTTGATAGTTCAAAATCGCTTCTAATCTACCTTGTGCAATCTCAGCTTGATAAGGCGTGTAAGCAGTATACCAACCCGGATTTTCTAATATGTTGCGTTGAATTACCGCCGGAACAATGGCTTGATGATAACCCAAACCAATGTAGGAACGAAACATTTTATTCTTGTTGCCGAGTTGTTGAATGTGTAAAGCAAACTCGTATTCGGTCATCGCAGGCGGCAAATTGAGCGGCGCTTTGAGACGAATGTCATCGGGAAGCGTTTCATAAATCAGTTGTTCTAATGAATCAACTCCGATGGTTTTAAACATATGGGCTAAATCTTGCTCGCCCGGTCCAATGTGTCTTAATGCAAAAGCGTCCGTTTTCATAAGGTATTAATAGGGTAGAAGTTTAAAATTTTGATGCACAAATTTATGGATTAATCTCAAAAATACAGGCCAATTAACGGTTCATTTGTATTAATTTGTTAACCAAAATCAAGTCTTATTAACAGCTTTGCTATTTTTGTTCGATGCAAGTATTTCGCCGACTTTTTGATTTTTACCTAACCGCCAGTTTTCATGTGGCGCTTTCGTGTTGGTCATTGGTTCGGCTCACCCAATGCTGGTTTCATTTACCCGATGATAAAGCCGTTTCGGGTTTTGCTTTTTTCGGAACCATCGTTGGGTATAATTTTGTCAAATATGACGCGCTCGTTCGAACACAAAAATATCCGGCCAAAACAAAGTACCAACTCATCGCAGGGCTCAGTTTGTTTGCGTTTTTTGGTGCGCTGTATTGTTTCTCAAAGTTTCAAACACGCACCCAAATCGCTTCCGTAGCCGTTCTATTGTTGACCGTTTTATACACCCTGCCCTTTTTTCCGAACCGAAAAAATGCCCGCAATTGGGCCGGAATCAAAATCTACATCGTCACTTTGTGTTGGCTCGGAGTTACCCTTTTTTTACCGGTCATCAATGCCCAAATGCCCATCAAAACTGATTTTTACTTTTTTGCCGTGCAACGTACCTTGCTGATATTTTCATTGGTTTTGATTTTTGAAATTGTTGATCTCAAAACCGACGATCCGCATCTGCAAACCGTTCCGCAGCAAATTGGCGTTCGTGCCACCCAAAAGTTAGGTTTGTGGCTCATGGTATTTTTTGTTTTGGCAGAGCTTTTTGCGCCCCATCCGTTCGGGACAATTACTCTGATCAAAATCGGATTGGCTGTGACCACTTCAGCGATGCTTTTGCTGGCCAACCCCAACCGATCTCATTATTTTTCATGGTTTTGGGCCGAGAGTATTCCGGTGGTTTGGTGGGCCGCGGTTTGGTTTTTATCGCGTTAGTTTTGGGCGCTCCCTTACACAGGTGTCCCTGCAAAAGTGTGCCTTTCTACTAAAAATAGTCTACAAGATTGTTTCATTCCATTGGGCTCAGGTCGGGCTTTTCGCGGCAAGTCCTCGCTGCGCTGTGGGCTTTCTGCTGCAATCCCTAGCGCAAGTGTTTTCTTATAAAATGGGGTTTTAAATCAATCCATTTTTGATGTTAAATCTTGTTCATTTAAAGCTATATTTGTTTGATACTAAACTGTATAATCCATCCAATCATGAAAAAAGCATTCCTCATTTTTATTTTATTCCTGGCTTCAAAATCTCAAGCACAAGATTTTTGGACTGAATATTCCTCTGCACAAACCATCCAAGGCACTGGTGTTAGAAGTATTTCAATTGTGGATGAAAATGTCACATGGCTCAATATGGAGATTGGCAATTCTTCTGAAAATTCTATCAGACGTTTTTCAAAAACCCTAGATGGTGGTTTTGTTTGGGCCTCTGCAGAAATTGATTTAGGCTCAGATGCACCCAATTTAGAAATTGCCAACATTTCCGGAACTTCTGCATCTGAGGCTTATGCGGCTGTTTTTCCTAAAACATCTAATGTTCAGGGCGGTATCTGGAAAACCATCGATGGGGGTGTTCATTGGAACAGACAGAATTCAACTGATTTCTCTGATGAATCATCCTATCCAAACTTAGTGCATTTTTGGAATCAAAATCAAGGAGTAGCCATGGGCGATCCGGCGGGCGGTTATTTTGAAATTTATACCACAACCAACGGCGGAGTGAATTGGTCACGCGTGTCTATTTCAGAAGCATTAATTCCATTAGCTGCCGATGAATACGGCATGCGCAATAAATACACAGTCACCGAAAATACCATTTGGATTCTAACCACTTATAACCGGCTTTTAAAATCATCCGACAGAGGCCTTACTTGGACCGCTTTGTCAACGCCCATCCCTGATTTTGGTGGTGCAATAATCAATAATGAAACTATTGATTTTGCTTTTACAGATCAAAACAACGGAATATTAGCCTCAGAATTTGAATTGTATTATACCAATGATGGTGGTTTCAATTGGTTCGAGAACCTTTGGGCCGGGGATTTTCGCGATGGTTCAATTTCTTCGATTCCCGGAATTCCCCATGCCTATATTGTGATAGGTAATGACCCTGTTTTTCAGAGAGGTTCTTCGTATACAATAGATTCAGGTGTCACTTGGGAAGGGATATATGATTCAGTTCCGGTTGACGGAAATCAAGTAGCGATGCTCAATCAATACCACGGTTTTGCAGGTGGTTATAGTGAAAGTCCTTTGGTTGGTGGAATCTTCAGATGGAATTATTTAAGTTGTATTTGCGCTGCAACCACTGACTTTGCATCTATAAATCCCGTCAAAGTCTTTCCCAATCCTACTGAAAAATCTCTAACGGTTACCGGTCAAAACATACAAAAAATCCAGCTGATTGATGTGCTCGGAAAATCTGTAATGGATATTAGTTATCCTCAAATCAATCAAACAGAACTTGATATAAGTTCATTAGAAAAGGGCGTTTATTGGTTGAAAGTCTTTGAACAAGAAAAACCAAGATCCTTAAAAATCATCAAACTATAATTTTCAGCAGAAGCATTACAACAACCCCGCGCGTCTGAGCAAAGCTTCCGGTTTTGGCTCTTGTCCGCGAAAGCGTTTGTAGAGTTCCATTGGCAATTCGGTTCCGCCTTTTGAAAGTACATTTTCTTTGAAACGCTCGGCGATTTCTTTGTTGAAAATTCCGTTTTCTTCAAAGAACTCAAAAGCATCGGCATCCAACACTTCGGCCCATTTGTAGCTGTAATAACCCGATGAATATCCACCCTGAAAAATATGCGAAAATGACGGGCTCAAACAATTCTCTGCCACATCCGGATACAAAGCGGTGCGCTCGGTCGCGGCTACTTCAAAAGCTTTGACATCTTTGATTTCGGTTACTTGCGCATGGTAGGCCATATCGAGCAAACCAAAACTCAGTTGGCGCACCGTAGCCATCCCTTCTAAAAAGCTCGCACTTTCTTTAATTTTGTTCACATATTCCTGCGGAATCACTTCGCCGGTTTGGTAGTGATGCGCAAACAAAGCCAAAGCTTCAGGCGCGTAACACCAATTTTCCATTACTTGGCTTGGGAGTTCAACAAAATCCCAATATACTGAAGTGCCCGATAAGCTCGGATATACCGTATTGGCGAGCATGCCGTGTAGCGCGTGCCCAAATTCGTGAAACAAAGTTGTGACTTCATTAAAAGTCAACAATGATGGTTTGGACGGTGTAGGCGGCGTGAAGTTGCACACAATCGATACGTGTGGGCGTTCATTGATGCCGTTTTGAATAGATTGCGATTTAAACGAGGTCATCCAAGCGCCCGGACGTTTGCCTTTGCGCGGAAAGAAGTCGGCATAAAAAATGGCCACGAGTTCTTGCTGAAAATCGCGCACTTCATAGGTTTGTACTTCCGGATGATATTTCTCGATGTTGGATACTTCGTGAAAAGTAATGCCAAAGAGTTTTTCAGCTACCGTGAACGCTCCGTTTAAAACATTTTCGAGTTTAAAATACGGCTTGAGCAATTCATCGTCTAAGCTGAACAATTTTTGTTTGAGTTTTTCAGAATAATAAGCGCCATCCCATTTTTCGAGTTGTTCAATACCGTCTAATTCTTTTGCAAAAGCGCTCAGCTGCGCAAATTCGCGCTCGGCTGCCGGTTTGGCTTTTTGCAGTAAATCTTCTAAAAAGGTTTTGACGCGCTCGGGGTTTTGCGCCATACGCTCTTCAAGTACAAAATGCGCATGCGATTCATAGCCCAACAATTGTGCGCGTTCATGACGCAGGGCCACTATTTTTTGAATGTTTTCAGTATTGTTATATGCGTTGTTTTGGAATGCTTTTTTGCCATAGGCCAAAGCAATTTCGCGGCGCAAAGCTCGGTTGTCGGCATAGGTAACTACCGGCATATAACTCGGAAAGTCAAGCGTAAACAACCAACCTTCGAGGTTTTTAGATTGTGCCAATGCAGCCGCGGCTTCTTTGGCGCCTTCGGGCAAACCTGATAATTCACCCTCGCTGGTAATGTGCAACTGATAGCTGTTGGTTTCGGCCAAAACATTTTCGCCAAAGGTGAGTTTGAGTTTGGCGAGTTCGGTGTCAATTTCGCGCAAACGCTCTTTTTTATCTTCAGAGAGCAAAGCTCCGTTGCGGCTAAAACCTTTGAATTTTTTCTCGAGCAACATGCTTTGTTCGGCGGTAAGATTCAGCTGATCGCGCTGCTCGTAGACCGTTTTGACGCGTTTGAACAAATCTTCATTGAGCGCAATATCGTTGCCAAAAGCCGTGAGCAACGGCGAAACCTCTTGCGCTATTTTTTGCATGGTTTCGTTGGTTTCGGCCGAGTTTAAGTTGAAGAAAATCGATGACAACCGATCGAGCGCTTGCCCGGAAAATTCCAAAGCTTCGATGGTGTTTTCAAAAGTGGGCGCTGCGGGATTGCTGATGATGGCATCAATCTCGGCGCGGGCGGCGGCGATGTTGGCCTCAAAAGCCGGTTGATAATCTTCGAGTTTGATTTGGCTAAACGGCGCCGTATTGTGTGGTGTCGTGAAACGTTGGGTAAGTATTTGCATAATGTTATTGAGCGAAAACGTTGGCTTTAGCCCTGATGGTAGCGGCATCCTTTTGGGCTGGGGTTCAGCCCGAAAGATAGAGCGAACAGCGGGAAAAAGCTTCTAATATTTATTCTTTAATTCAGCCGAAGCTTTTAAAACGGCTTCTTTAAGGCTTTGTTTGTAATCGATGATTTTTTGGAGCACTTCAGGGTTGGATGCGCCGATGATTTGAGCGGCCAAGATGCCGGCATTTTTGGCTCCGTTGAGCGCTACTGTGGCCACAGGCACGCCGCCGGGCATTTGCAAAATGGATAAAACCGAATCCCAGCCGTCTATAGAATTGCTGGATTTAACCGGAACGCCAATGACCGGAAGCGGACTCATTGAGGCAACCATACCAGGTAAATGTGCCGCTCCGCCGGCGCCGGCTATGATGACGTTGATGCCGTTTTGGTGTGCGCTGGTGCTAAATTCGACCAGTTTTTCGGGGGTTCGGTGAGCCGATACAATATCGACTTGGGTGGCAATGCCTAAATGATGCAGAACATCAATGGCTTCTTGCATGACGGGGAGGTCGCTTTGGCTTCCCATGATGATGGCTACTTTCATCGGTTGGATTTTTTTGACGTTGTAAATGTAGACAATCGGCGGTTATTTTTTACTGATCACGCGTATGGTTTTTTTGACTTCTTCGGCTGTTTTGCGCGCTTGGTTCATGTTGGCATGCACGATGGTTACGTGGCCCATTTTTCTGAAAGGGCGCGTTTGTTTTTTGCCGTAGATGTGCGGTGTGACTCCGTCTAACGCCATGATTTTTTGGATATTTTCATACACAACTTCGCCCGAATAACCTTCTTCGCCCACCAAATTGACCATCACGCCGGCTACTTTGCTCTGGGTGTTTCCAAGCGGTAAGCCCAGTAGGGCGCGCAGGTGGTTTTCAAATTGCGATGTGTAACTGGCTTCAATACTGTAATGACCTGAATTGTGCGGACGTGGCGCTACTTCGTTGACATAAATGGCGCCGTCTGCCGTCAAAAACATTTCAACGGCCAAAAGGCCTACATGCGCAAAAGCAGTGGAAACTTGCAGGGCAATTTGCGTGGCTTTTTGTGCAATATCCACGGGAATTCTGGCCGGACAAAGCACGTATTCTACTTGGTTGGCTTCGGGGTGAAATTCCATTTCAACCACCGGATAAGTTTTGACTTCGCCCGATGCTGAGCGCGCCACAATCACGGCCAATTCATGCGTAAAGGGAACCAGTTGTTCGGCAATGCATTCGGTGTCGGGCAGCGCGTTTAAATCATGATGGTTTCGAACCATTTTTACTCCGTTGCCATCATAACCAAATCGGGCGGCTTTCCAGACAAACGGAAAACTCAAGTTGGCTTTTTGCAATGCACTTGCATCAGAAAATCTCTGATGTGATGAGGTGGGAATTTGATGCTTTTGGTAAAAATCTTTTTGATTGCCTTTGTGCTGTATTAGCTTTAAAGTCTGGGCTGATGGATAAACTTTAAGACCTTCGTTTTCGAGTTGTTCGAGCGCGTCGAGGTTGACGTTTTCAATTTCTATAGTAAGAACGTCGACTTGTTGGCCAAAGTTGTACACCGTGTCATAATCCATTAAATCGCCTTGAAAAAAACGATTACAGCCAAATTGCCCGGGGGCTTCAGCAGAGGGGTCGAGCACAAAAGTTTGAATATCCAATTTGCGCGTTTCGGTCAAAAGCATTTTGCCGAGCTGACCGCCGCCCAAGATTCCGAGGGTAAAATCGGAAGAGAAATAATTCATGGGTTGTAGTTATTTTGGTTTTGTACTTATCAGTACGTGTGTTGTTGTGTGCGCAAAGATAATTTTTATCCTCGAACAATGCATCAAGCTTTGAGCTTTTTGAGCACGAGTTTCGCCGCTGCTTTGTAAGCCGCCGATTGCTGCGCGAAATCTTTGCCGATGATTTCTTTGAGTTCATCTTTGAGCCAGGTTTGCTTTTTCATATAATGCGCCAAAGTATAGAGCGCATTGGCTTTTGGGGCAACTTTGATGGCGTCGTTGATGAGCCAATCCAGCGCAATCTCAATACAAGCTTGCTGCTGCGCTTCACTCAGAAATGAAGGCTCAAACGTACTCATAAACAAGACAATCCTTGACGAGCCACGAATGGCCGATTCATGTTTCAATTGTGGAATCGTCTCTAATAATTTTTGCGCATAAGGTTGGAGTATCGCTGCGTTTTGTTCGGCGAGCATTTCAACAATCCAAATGGCTTTGTGTTGGTTTTTGTCAGATAGGTCTACGGCTATGTCTACCAAATTGGCCAGCAATTCAGGTGCATCCAGAACGCGCTTGATGTTCGCGTTGCGGCATTTAAGGCCGGCATTACCGGTGGTGATTTGTTGGTAGAAGTTCATATTCATTGCATAAATATACCATTTTTGCAAAAAAGTCCACAACCAATTGAGGTGGTAGTCAATACTTGTGTAAATTTGCAGCTTATTCAAACAGCACAACATGATACGTTTACACGACAAAACTTTTGAGCCTTTCATCTCGTCCGATGAAATTCAGTTCGCCATTCAAAACATGGCCAAACAAATGGACGATGATTTTTTTGAAGAAGTGCCCGTTTTTGTGGGTGTACTCAACGGTGCTTTTATGGTGGTGGCTGATTTAATGAAACACTACCGCGGCATGTGCGAGGTGAGTTTTGTCAAAATGTCCTCATATGAGGGCACGCAAACCACCCACGAAGTCAAACAACTCATCGGTGTAAACCAAAACCTCGAAGGCCGCACGGTTGTGGTTGTTGAAGACATTGTTGATACCGGTAACACCATTGAAGAACTCAAAGCCATGTTCAAAGCGCAAAACGTCAAGCACCTTAAGTTTGCCGCTTTGTTCTTTAAACCGGAAGCATATAAAAAAGACATCAAGATTGATTACGTAGGCATCCGCATTCCCAACAAATTCATTGTGGGTTACGGACTTGACTACGACGGACTCGGCCGCAATTTGCCCGACGTTTATCAACTCGCCGCCAACTAAACCTTTTAAACTTTCTAAACTTTTTTAAACTTTCATAAACTTTTCTAAACTTTCATAAACTTTCACAATGATCAATATCGTTCTCTTCGGAAAACCAGGCGCCGGCAAAGGAACCCAAGCCGAATTTTTAAAAGAAAAATACAACCTCACGCATTTGTCTACCGGTGATATTTTTAGATACAACATCAAAAACAACACGGAGCTTGGTCAATTGGCCAAAAGCTATATGGATCAAGGCGATTTGGTGCCCGATGCAGTAACCATTCAGATGTTGCAAAGCGAGGTGGACCAGAACCCCGATTCAGCCGGATTTTTGTTTGACGGATTCCCGAGAACCATTGCACAGGCCGAGGCGCTCGATGCTTTTTTAACCACCAAAGGGCAAAGCATTACGGCTACCGTGGCACTTGAAGCTGACGATGAAATTTTGGTGCAACGCCTTTTAGAGCGCGGAAAAACCTCGGGCCGTCCGGATGATCAAGACGAAGAAAAAATCAGAAATCGCTATCAAGAATACAATGAAAAAACAGCTCCGCTCATGGATTTTTACAAAGCCCAGGGCAAGTTTCACGCGGTAAACGGAATCGGCCCTATTGCCGAAATCACCGAGCGTTTGAGCGCTGTGATTGATTCTTTGTAGCTTTTTCCCGCTACGCGGTAGCTTGCTTCCATCGCTTGTCTGACGCAGGCAGGGGGCTAGGGCAGTCGTGTTTATTTAAATTTTACTAAAACAACCATCTTTGGAAATACTCATTATTCTTTTTTTGATTTTGCTCAACGGCGTGTTTTCAATGTCTGAAATCGCACTGATTTCGGCACGTAAAAACCGCTTGGAAACCGCTGCCAAAAAAGGAAGCGATGGCGCCAAAACTGCCCTTGATTTGGTCAATGCGCCCAACAAATTACTCTCGACGGTGCAAATTGGCATCACGCTCATCAGTATTTTAACCGGAATTTACTCTGGTGATAAAATTACCTCTGATGTACAACTGTTCATCGAAGGATTTCCAATGTTGCAACCCTATGCGCATTCGCTGGCCGTGGGCATTGTCGTGGTCGTTTTGACCTATTTTTCACTCGTTTTGGGCGAATTGTTACCCAAACGCATCGGGCTCAATTATCCTGAAGGCATTGCCAAATCAGTAGCCGTTCCGATGAAGTTCATCTCGCAGGTAACCGCACCTTTTATATGGCTATTGACCATTTCAACCGATGGTTTGCTCAATTTGTTCAACATCAAACCTACCGCCGACGGCAAAGTCACCGAAGACGAAATCAAAGCCATCATCAAAGAAGGTACTGAAGTGGGCGAGGTGCAAGAAATAGAGCAAGATATTGTAGAGCGTGTTTTTCACATTGGCGATCGAAAAGTCAATTCGCTCATGACGCACCGCAGTTCAGTGGTGTATCTTTCAACCGACGATAGCGTTGAAGAACTCAAAGCCAAAGTGCTTGAAGAATTGCATTCGGTGTATCCGGTGTGTGGCGAAAACCTAGATGAAGTTTTGGGCGTGGTTTTACTCAAAGATTTATTTGTTGCCATTGAAACCGGAAAGTTCGACTTGAAAAAGATCACCAAAGAACCGGTATATCTCATTGAGCAAACCTCTGCTTATAAAGCACTCGAAAACTTCAAACGCTCCAAAGTGCATCACGCTTTTGTCATGGATGAATTTGGGGTTTTTCAAGGGATTATCACGTTGAATGACATTTTAGAAGCGCTTGTGGGTGATGCCTCAGATTTTGACGATGACGAGTATCAACTCATAGCGAATCCTGACAATACCTGGACTATTGACGGGCAATATTCACTGCATGATTTCTTGACCTATTTTGATTTGGACGAACTCACCAGCGATTATGAAGTAACCACCGTGAGCGGATTTGTAATCACTGAGCTCGGAAACATTCCTAAAAAAGGAGAGAAACTCATTTGGCAAAAATTTGAACTCGAAGTCCTTGAAATGGACGGCGTGAAAATAAGTAAAGTGGGCATGCGTGCCTTGAAAGAATAATAATTTGTTGGTAATTGGTTACCTGTTATAGCTTAACTGACAATTGATAACCAACAACCGACAATAAAAATATGACCGAAGATTTGACACGAGCGAAGCGAACTGACGAAGTAAATTAAAAGGAGGACAGCTAGTGGCTGTCAGGTATTTTAATCATCTAATGGGTCGTATCATAATAGCAAACCAAAAATATGACAGAAGGTAACTTTGTAGACTACGTAAAAATATATGTCGCATCGGGCAAAGGAGGCCGAGGCTCAAGCCATTTGCACCGCGAAAAATTTATTGAAAAAGGCGGCCCTGACGGCGGCGATGGCGGTCGTGGCGGTCATGTGTATTTGGTGGGCAACAGCGGCTTGTGGACTTTGTTTCACCTGAAGTTTGCGCGCCACGTGAAAGCCGGACATGGCGGCGATGGCGGAAGCTCGCGCAGTACGGGCCACGATGGTGAAGACAAAATTATTGAAGTGCCACTCGGAACCGTAGTGCGCGATTTTGAAACCAACGAAATCTTGTTTGAAATTACCCAAGACGGCGAAAAAAGAATCTTGGCACCCGGCGGAAAAGGCGGATTGGGCAACTGGCATTTTAGAAGTTCGACCAACCAAACGCCTCGGTATGCACAACCCGGTATGCCCGGTGCTGAAATGGACATCATTCTAGAACTCAAAGTTTTGGCCGATGTAGGTTTGGTAGGTTTTCCAAATGCCGGAAAATCAACTTTGTTGTCAGTATTGACTTCGGCCAAACCCAAAATTGCCGATTATCCGTTTACGACTTTGAAACCCAATTTGGGCATTGTGGCCTATAGAGATTTTCAGTCATTTGTGATGGCAGATATTCCCGGAATTATTGAAGGCGCTGCCGAAGGAAAAGGCCTCGGGCATTATTTCTTGCGCCATATTGAACGCAATTCGACGCTGTTGTTTTTGGTGCCGGCCGATGCGCCCGACATCAAAGCTGAATATGATATTCTGGTTAAAGAGCTTTCAGAATACAACCCGGAATTGCTTGATAAAGAGCGCTTGCTCGTGATTTCAAAATGCGATATGCTTGACGATGAACTCAAAGCCGAGATGAAAAAGCAACTGGACAAAGAGTTCAAAAAAGTTCCGTATTTGTTTATTTCGTCAGTGGCACAACAAGGTTTGACCGAACTCAAAGACAAATTGTGGGCGATGCTCAATAATTAATCAAATACAACCCAATTTACAAAAGCGCTTTAGAGATGAGGCGCTTTTTTTGTGTGCTGATGTTTCTGTTGGTTGAAATGCGCGACAGGGATGGAAGCGGCAGCCCACAGCCGCGGAGCGCAGCGCAGCGGCGAGGACTATAGCGGACAGCCCGGCCGTTCGCCCCAAAAATCATCATAATCCATAACGACATCGTTGTAGTTTTTGAGAAAGTTTTTGGCCAAAATGCGTTATCTTCGCACGCACGAGTTGGAACTCATGAGGTTGATATTGTAACAAACCGTCTCATGCGCCGACTATAAGCTCGATTATTAACTAATTCAATTTAATTACCGATGAAAAAAATGATTCTTTCCGTAATTGTTGCTGTGATGCTCCTACCCATGAGCGTGAAGGCCGATGAAGGAATGTGGTTTTTGATGTTTATTGAACGACTCAATCACCGCGACATGCAAAAAATGGGTCTGCAATTGACCGCTGAAGAAATTTACAGCATCAACCACCACAGTTTGAAAGATGCGATTGTTCAGTTTAACGGAGGTTGTACGGCTGAACTTATTTCAAAAGACGGTTTGGTACTCACCAACCACCACTGCGGATATGACGCCATTGCAGAGCTTTCAACCGCCGACAAAAACTATCTGAAAAACGGTTTTTGGGCCGACAGCAAAAAAGGCGAGCTAAAACCATCGAGTTTATTTGTGCGCTTTTTTGTGCGTATGGATGATTGCTCAAAACGCATCTTGGCGCAAGTAAACGACAAAATGACTGAAGCTGAGCGCGAAAAAGCGATCAATGCTGAGATTGCTAAAATTGAAAAAGAAAACAACGAAGGCGGAAAATATGTGGTTTCGGTTCGTTCGTTTTTTCAAGGAAATGAATTCTACTATTTTGTTTATCAAGATTATAAAGATGTTCGTTTGGTAGGAACTCCGCCGGAGAGTTTGGGTAAATTTGGCGGTGATACCGACAACTGGGAGTGGCCCCGTCAAACAGCAGATTTTTCTATGTTTAGAATTTATGCGGATAAAAACGGAAATCCTGCTGATTTTTCAGCGGATAATGTGCCTTTACAACCAAAACACTATTTACCTGTGAATTTAGGTGGTGTTAAAGAAGGTGACTTTGCGATGATTTTGGGTTATCCGGGCAGAACCAACCGATGGATGCCTGCCGGCGGAATTGAGCAAAACGTAAAATTCGGATACCCAGCTTGGGTAGAAGGTGCCAAAACGGGTATGGACAACATGAAAAAATACATGGATCAGAGCGCTGCTTTGAACTTGGTGTATGCTTCAAAATATGCCTCGACCGCGAATTATTGGAAAAACCGTCAAGGAATGATTGATGCGCTCACCAAATTCCAAACCTCAAAAACCAAAGCGGCACAAGAAGCCAAATTCAACGCTTGGGCCAACAAACCTGCCAACAAAGCCAAATACGGAAACGTGGTGGAGACCATCAACAAATATTACAGCATGACCAATGAAAAGTCACGTCATGATAACTATTTGCAACAATTGTTCAGAACCACTGCGTTTGGAACTATTGGTCGTAGCATAGGAAAACAACTAGACAATTACGTAAAAGCCGATGCTGCTAAACGCAAAGAAATGGCTCCGGCGATTACTGAAATGGCTGAGGAAATGTTCAAAGAATTGTATCTTCCGGCTGAAAAAGATTTGTTGGCAGCGCAATTGAAATTGTACGCAACTAAATCTGTAGGTTATCCGATTGCTCCGATGGTGGAGAAAATTGGGAAAGAAACCAACAATGACTTTACCCAATACGCAGCTTCTATTATTGATTTGAGTATTCTAACTTCAAAAGAGCGCATTGCCGCTTTCTTGAATTGGCCAAGCCAAGCGGTTTTAGACAATGACCCATTGTATGCTTTGTCTAATGATATGGTAGCGCATTTTAGTTCAAAATCAGATGCAATTGCCAAAGCGCAAAATGACTACGGTGCTGCTTTTCGCAAATTGGTGGAAGGTTTGAGAGAATCAAAAATTGGGACTATTAAATATCCGGATGCCAACTCAACTTTGCGTTTAACGTACGGAAAAGTACGTGCATTGCCGGCTGACAAACGCAATCCGGTATCTATAAACAACTACACCACTTTAGACAGTCAAGTAAAAAAATACAAAAAAGGAGATCAAGAATTTGATTTACCAACACGTGTTTTAGACATGAACAAATCTAAAGATTACGGTAGATATGCTGATAAAGACGGAAGCTTGCACGTAAACTTCTTAACCGATAACGATATTACCGGCGGAAACTCGGGTTCTCCGGTTTTGAACGGCAAAGGTGAATTGATTGGTTTGGCTTTTGACGGAAACATTGAGGCTATGGCCGGGGATGTTATTTTTGACAACAAATTGCAAAGAACCATCAACGTAGATATTCGTTATGTGCTTTGGGTTATTGATAATTTCTCAGGAGCAAAACACATTGTGGATGAAATGACTATTGTAAAATAATCGGCAACCACTTCATAAAAAAAGCCGCTCAAGTTGAGCGGCTTTTTTGTTTTATAATGTTTTTAGTTGATGATTTTCTTGGAACTTATTTTTCCGTTGTCAAGCGTTATTCGGGCCAGATAAACCCCGCGGGCAAAATTGAAAAGTGTTTTAAATTGATTGCTTTGCGGCTCATAACGAGCAATTAGTTTTCCGGTGATATCATACATTTCAATGGTGTTGATGCGCGTATTGCTTTGCGCGAACAATTCGTGTTGCATGATACCTACACTTACATTCTGTTCATTAAAATCTATGTTAGACAATGCAGCAGTATTATTGTATTTGAGCACAAAGCGATTGTTGAAAACACCGGCCTCAGAAGTAAACACATACGGACTTTGTTTGAGGTTGTGCGTGAGGTTGAGTTGTAAGTCTTCAACAAAGATGTCTTGTGTTTCAAACATGCCGTCTACCGCGTCTAAACCAAATGAATAAGTGCCGTTATGCATAGCTTTGTAACCAATTGCAACTTGATCTTGTTGGTCAAAAGGCAATGGGCGGCCTTGGATTGAAAGGTGTCTGTCTGGGATGATCGAGTACAAAGTCATGCCGCTTGATTCATCCATTGGAGCACCATCATACAGGCGATCCCAACCCAAAGTTGCATCGGCTTTATAGCCAACGAGAATTTGACTAAATCCGCCATTGTTGTCAATTAAATCTACCCAATAGCGGTGGTTGTTAGATACAGAAGCATTTCTGAAGAACTGATTGTTATTGCCAGCTACGCGCATTGAGTTTTTAAAGGTAACCGGTGTGGGTGAAGGTGCAGTTCCGCTGCTTTTGGCAAAGAAACCTTGTCCGACACCAATGAATCCGTTAGGAACAGTTCCGCCGGTTCCTGCTTGAATACCGCGAAAGCCAACAGCACCCAAACTATTCCAAGCTGCGTAATCATTGTTGTTGTAGTTTAAGGCAAAAGTCCCATAAAAAGGATTCGGATTGGAAGCGCTGATAGGTGAGTTGTGTGTCCAAAAATAAATGGTACCGTCAATGACCGGTGTATTGGCAGGATCGGTCAAGAAAGCTTGGGCATCTAATGCGGATGGATAGGGATTTCCGAGTAAATTATACTTGTCATCGTTTACACCAGCAGCCAATGTACCTCTTAGAATAGGGCTCGAAATGACCCCGTTGTTCGGAGTTCCAATAAAGTTAGCGGTATAACTGATTTTTGTACCCACCGAAGTTGAGTATGTCTGAGGTGCTCTAACAATATATCCTTTTCTTGGATCCATGACAGTTGCGGTGCTCTCTTGCTGCCAATTACCTCCTGCACTGGCAACACTAGGAATCCAACTGTAGTATTTATCGGGTTGTGTATTTGGTGAAAGCATTCCCAAAGTATAATTCGAAGCCAATGTTAAAGGACTTCCCCAATAAGTATAATCGTAGCGATACATGGGCTGAGTGATGCGTTCTATGGTTACTATACCTGAGTTGGTTGAACTGTCATTGGTTTGCAATAAACTGGCATTGTTCATGAAAGTAAGTGAGCCTCCGGATACATTTAAACCACCAGATAAAGTAAGCGTTGCCGGGTCATTGAACACAATGGTTCCGCCTGTTACAGAACAATTACAGCCCGATAAATTCGATGAAGTAGTAAAGTTACCTGTAAATTGAAGATTTGTAGTTCCTGAAGGCGCTCCAAGGCTCCAACCTGTTCCATTCCAAATGTTAGGGTTCATGGTGATATTACCCGTGCTGGTGCTGGCACAACCTGTTACCGTATTGGTAACCGATGCAGTGTAAGTTGTTGCAGCCGTTGGTTTGGCATAAATAGTAGGCATGTTGGTATGAACTGCCGGATTGTAGGCAATCGTAGCTCCGGCATCAGTAAATAGATTTGTTGTAGGTGACCAAGTAATCGGAGCATCAACTTCAAAATAAATGACCGGTTTATCTGCGTTGGTGGTTCCTGAAACTGCTGTACAAGATCCGCTACCTGTTCTGGAAGTGGTGCTCGTAGTTGCAGGGGTACATAAAGTGACCAAACTAAAAGGATTAAGTCCGTTTCCGGTTGCTGTATGGCAAATGTTGATCACGATGTTTGAGTTTCCGTCCCAAGCAAATGGCGTCGAGAAAGTATGTGTATTAATCCCATTGACCGGTAGTATATTGACTCCATTGAATACAGTTGTAAAACCAGTTGTGATGTAGGTAGCAGTTAAATTGGTTGCCAGTGTATGAGCCATGCTGATGTCATAAGTAGGCATTACACCTGTTCCGGCGGATGTCACATTGAATGAGATGGATTTTAAGTTTGTGGCATTGGTAATTCCGGCGGCATTGAGTTCGGCTTTCGTAACCAAATATTGCATTCGAAGTTGAGTACTTGATGCTTGACGATACGGCGTGTTTCCAACCACAGCAGTGTTAGAATTCGGTGTCCCAATGGGAATGATTGTACTTGGATTAGGCGTCACCGTCAAGGTCTGAATAATATTCGGACATGAATTCACCGAACTCGGACTAACTGTAATGGCCGTTGGCAACGGATTGACCGTAACCACAAATGATCTAGATTTGGTACAACCTGACGGAGATGTACCTGTTACAATATAAGTAGTGGTAGCCGTAGGAGTAGCAGTAACCGTAGCTCCTGAGGTAGCGCTCAAACCGGTTGCCGGACTCCAAGTATAAGTATAGGTTAAATCTGTACTCGATGCTGTAATGGCAATGCCGCTTCCGAGACAAACGGTTAAAGTGGCCGGTGAAAGGCTAATGGTGGCCGGCGCTGATCCGGCGAATTCATCGGCCCCGATGTCTGGAGTAGTCGCATTACGGGTGACACCATCATAATCTGTAGTCACTGTTACCGGTGTTCCGGTAGATTCTAAATCATTACAAGTGGTAGTAATATGTAAATCAGCGGTGGCAGTATTGACAAACGGAACCACTACACCAGACAAACTGTTGGTGTCTAACCCAGAGGCTGATTTCCATCCGGCAAAACTTTGATCTGTGGTGTTGTTAATAGCCACTATATTTACATTGCTAGCGTTGAGTACATTGTAGTTCATGGTCATGCCAATAAAACCGGTACTTGTGTTGGCAAAGGCGTAGTTTTTACCTGAATTACTCAATTCATTGACCAAAATATTGTTTTTAATATCTACAGTTGGGCCGGCTGATCCGGGCGCATTGTATTGCATTGCTGCCGAGGGGTTGGTTCCTGCGTTGGTTCCGCCTATATAAATGCTGTTGTAATAATATCTTCGGGCACCGGTAGTTCCGGTATCATAAATGCCATATGCAGAAACTGTTTGGTTGTTGATGAGCGAAATCATGTTATTATGAACTGTCCAACTGCCGCCGTTAGGTTTGAAACCAACAATCGTACTGGTACTTGCAGTAGAACTGTTATTTAAATTATAGATTCGGTTGCCTGAAATATTTCCACCAGCTCCAGTAGAAGTAGTCAAGATTGCACACACATTGGTAGTTAATCCTAGGTTGTAAGTTCCATTCAGGCCATAAATGGTGTTTCCGCTAACGGTGTTGCCTGCTACAGTCATACTTAAACCAATTCCTACAGTTGCGTTGGTTGCAGATGATGCTGATTCGAGATTAGAGATGGTATTGTTTGAAATATTGCCAGCCACGGCTCCAGAATAATTTATTCCATAAACAACCGCAACTCCAGCTGCGTTGGTATTTACCAAATTATTGATGAGATTTCCGGTTATGGTTGTAGAAGTGGTAGCTGCAGGTGCTGAAGAGCTAATACCTACAATTGAACTTGCATTGTTTTGTGAAAAGTTACTGATTGTATTGTTGGTGATGGCAACTGTGGATCCACCAGAATGGTTAATTCCATAAGTAGTATTACCGTTAGAGTTAAATGCAGTTAGAGTGTTACTGTTGATGGTTTTGTTAGTCACTACTCCTGTTGCAAAAATACCGTTTACTAGAGCAGCACCACTTGTAATTAAAGAACCAATCGTATTGTTCGATATGTTTTCCGTGGCCGAAGCCGCTGTAGCCGAAATACTCGAAACTCCGTAAATGCCACCGGTGGTATTAAAATTATTCAAAGTATTCGAAGTGCAATTGAGCGTTGCTCCCGTGTTGTAGGCCCCAATAGAAATTCCAATAATAGTTGAAGTGTTTGATAATCCGGTAATTGTATTATTACTGATGGTTGAAATTCCACCAATATTTCCAAAATTAATTGCCGTAATCCCTGCAAGGCCTATTGAAATATTACTAAGCGTATTGTTTGAAACTGTTTTGGTCTGAAAGTTTGTTACTGTACCTACATTAATGGCTGATAAAATAGCGACTGAACTACCTGTAATATTCGAAAAATTATTGCTACTACAACTAATAACAGCCCCTGTAAGTGATGCTCCAGTACAACTCACTAAAGTTAAATTGGTGGTTGTGGTTGTAAAACCTGTAACGATACTATTTGAGTCTACATTTAGTGTACCGGTTGCCGAGAGAATTACATTATCAATAATCAAAGCAACTGCACCGGTAGTAGCAGCATTTAAATTAGTAAATGTATTCCCGCTGATGTTCTGTGATAAAGTTGCTGCTGAGTTAACAATATATTGATGCGAAGCAGTTGTAGCTCCTGTATGCACAATTCCTTGGATGTCATTGTTTTGAATTGAAAGCGCCGAAGTTGCCGCCCCACCAGTGTTGTTGACCACTATTAAAGTACCGGTATTGGCAGCTGAGTAACCCACCACACCGGTTCCTGAAACCCCAAAATTATTATTATTAAAATTGATATTTCCGGTAATGGCCGCAGTGTTGTTGATGCCTCTAAATACGGATCCGTTAGAAGTTGTTGCGGCAAATGAAATTCCTTTAATAGTATTGTAACTTATAGACGTAGAGGTGTTTATTCCTGAGTTGCTAAAACCTATAAAACTATTATTAGCAGTCGGATTGATGGTGATGTTTTGAATAGTATTTCCGTTGCCTGATGAACCTAGAACCAGATTTCCGGTTGATGATGAACTGATTCCTGTAAAAGTAACCGCTGTAGTAGAAGTAACCAAGGTACCCATGTTAATACTGTTGGCAGGAGTTGTATGACCAATTGTGTTGCTCGTAATGGTATAAGCTGCTGTTCCGGCTACAGAAATTCCTGTAATATTAAATGCTGCCAAACCAAGGCTGTTGCCTGTTGTAACAGCTTGAATAATGTTGTTCTGGATGTTCATGCTCCCAGTACCCGAAAGATTGATAAAGAATATGTTTCCGCCAGCACTTGAATAAGAGAAAAAGCCAATAGGCGCTGTTGTTAATCCTAAGGTATTTCCGGTGACGTTAACGGTACTGCTGCCGCTGGCTGAAATTCCTTGAAAAATATTAGCGGCTGCTGCAGTAGTTATTCCGAAAAGTATTCCGGCAATTGTATTGTTTTGGACAGTAGTTGCAGTTGTTCCCACCGACAATGAAATAGGAGTCAAACTTGAACCGGCAGTGCCGCTGAGTATATAGGTTCCGGTTCCAGAAGATGTATTGTAACCAATGGTGTTTCCTGAAATCACAAAGCTATTTCCGGTGGCGCCTGTGGCTACTTTAATAGCTGAATGTATTACTCCGGCGGTGTGATTTCTGCCTCCGGTTTGATAAAATTTATTATTGCTAAAAGTACATGCAGTAGTCCCTATACCTACATAAATACCGGCTGATTCTGCTGCTGCTGCAAAATAATCATAAATATTGTTGTTGTTAATGACTATGCCGTTGTTTTCTCTGCCCGAGGTACCTGTAAAATGAATTCCTTTGGCCGGGAAATTAGTTCCTACCGCACCAATGTTACAATTTGAAACGGTGTTATTGTCATTTCCGGTGGTTAATGCTGCAGCGCCAAAGAAGATGTTTCCGGTTGCTGTTGCTCCACCGCCGGTTGCTGAACCTAAAATACTGCAATTGGTAATCAGGTTGTTGGTAGCATCGCTTTGAAGACGAATTGTACTAGTGCCAGATAAAGCAGAAGTACTTGTGTTGCTGATGGTTAAGCTATTTCCGTTGGTGTTCAAACCATCAATGGTAACGTTGTCTGCTCCGTTTAGGTCAATCAAAGGATTACTTGCTCCTGTGTTGCCGGTTCCAGTAATGGTTCTGGAGCCGCAGCCTGCAGGCTGAATTAATACCGATGTAACTCCCGCCACTTGATTGAGCGCAGCGGTATTAGCTCCTTCGTTGAGGTTGTTTAAAACCGAAATATTGATTACACCTAAATGGGCAACTCCTAAATTGATGACATCAAAAGCAGCTTTTAAAGTATCATATTTAGCCGATAATGTTGTTCCGGCCGTAGCGGTAACTAATACATTCCCCGGAATAAGTTCCCCTACCGGACTAATACTGGCGCCCGGTGCAAATCCTTGAAAAGTAATCTGCGCCAATTGAGTTGCAGTTAGGCCTGTATTATCGGTTCCCACAAATACTTTAGCACCTGAGCAACTGTTGGTCCAACCGGTAATGGTGAGTGTTCTTCCGGCAGTCCAAGCAACTGCACTGCTGTTGGCAAAGTTTAAGATATGCGTTCCGGTACCGAGTTCAATCGTTGAATTGTCAGTTAGGGTTAAGGTGCCCACTGTATCGCTGTAACCTATGGTTGCTCCGGTGCTGAATTTTCCTCCGTTGAGAATGACATTGCTCGTGTTAGACAGTGCATTGGCAGTACCATATTGAAGCGTTCCCGCATTGATGGCAGTTGTTCCGGTATAAGTATTGCTGTTGGATAAGCGAACCAAACCGGCTCCGATTTTGAGCATACCTCCAGTTCCAGAAATAACTCCGGTAAAATTGACTGCGCCGCCAGCACTCACTTCATCAAAATTAACCGTGTTGTTATTTAAGTTGATGTTGCCAGAATAGGTGTGCGTGTTAGAAGTATTCAATCCACCAATCGTTGCATTGGCTGAACTTGAAGGAACCGTAATATTATTGGCCACCGTTGTAGCAGTTGAAGGATGGCTGATGTATAATTTATTGATGGCCGTTGTGCCGTTTCCTAGCTGAATAGGGCCTTGTATTACACCCGCTGAATTAACCCATAATTCTCCAGCTTCCACAAAATATCCCCCCGATAGCGATGCCGGGTCATTATAATTTACTTCAACAATTGAATATTCTTTGATATAAAACCCCGCTGTGTTATTTCCGGCCGGATAACTATTTAAAGTAATTTTTCTGGAATTAGGCCCCCAAACATTAAAATTTCTGTTTCCAGAGTTTAAAATAGGGCGGTTAAAGGTAAAACCACCATTAATAGGGTTGATTTCAATGACAGTAGCATTTCTTCCATGAAAGGGTAAATTGAATACTTGGGTGTTATTAGGAGAATAATTTTCAATTTTTCCGTAAAAATTGATTCCGTTTTCATTTCCAACAGGTCCGTCTGCATCAAATTGATTTACCGAAGGATTATAAGATGCAAAATAAGTCAAGTTATTGACGTCAATCCATGCCCCGTAATTTAAGTACATAGTGGTTTGAAAACCGCTGTTTTTAAACTGTATGTTCAAATCAGTTGTTGCGTTCCAAGTGGTTGGGCAAGTATTTCCAAACCAATTATCACAAAGAATAAATTCACCAATTGCATTATCTCCATCCCAATTGTTTTGAGCAGTGACTATTTGGAATACAAAAAGTAAGGGCAAGACTGCCTTTAAGTGGCTGTAAATTTGTTTCATATACTTGTTTTCTTTGACACAAAATCCGACTTTTAATCAATTGATATTCAAGTCGGACGAACTCCCAAAATTAGAAATAAAAAATGTAATTGACTAGTGTTTTTAATCCTTTGCTTAATTTTCGCGGATATAACAAAAGATTTAAAAAATCTTGAATGAAAACTAAAAAAACCGTTCTGAATAGAACGGTTTTCTATGATTTTTATATCAAAAATTCAACAGTTGTGGTTTTGATTTATTCAGACTTTTTATGGTTGAGTTTTTTAGCTACTACCGCACCATTATTCAAGTATATTTTTGACAAATAGAAGCCATCGGCATATAAAAAGAGCTCATTCAAAATTTTAGTGGCAGCAGATGGTTTGTAAGTTGTAATAAGCTTTCCGGTCATGTCAAATATTTCAACCAAATTAATGTTTTCAGGGGCCGAAATCTGAAGGTGTTTTTGGTGGATAGTTGCAAAAAGATTTTGATTATCATTATTGTTGACACCCAAAGCGCTATCAGTAAAGCGCAAAACAAATCGATCGTCAAAGGTACCGCTGTTTGCATTAAATTGATATGGGCTCAGTTTTAGATTATGTGTGATATTTAGTAGTTTATCTTCAATAAAAATATCTTGATTTTCAAACAATCCGTCAAATTGATCCAGACGAATCGAAAAGTGATCTTGAACCGTTGTTTTAAATCCAAGTGGTATTTGATCATTTACATCAAAAGGTAATGGTCTTCCCTGAATAACTAAATTTTGTTCGGGTATGATTGAATAAAAAGTGCTGCTGTTACCATCGGTCAATCGAACCCCGTCGTAAGCTCGATCCCAACCAGTAGTTGCACCTTGAATATATCCAACCAAGATTTGATTGAATACTCCACCGTCAGAAATCATGTTGACCCAAATGCGATGTTTCTCAGCAGTATCAGCAGTGCGATATTGTCTCTCACTCTGAACTATTGAAGGCATTCTGTAAAATTGATTGTTGATGGATGAACGCATGGAGTTTTTGAAAACCACCGAATTACCGCTCGGAGCACTTCCTGTGCTTCTGGTAAAAAATCCTTGTCCACAGGCAATGTAGCCATTCGGAACTGAACCGCCGGTAGTGGCAGCAGAACCGCGTGATCCAACCGGGCCCAAACTATTCCAAGAAGCATAATCACTGCCGTTGTAATTTATAACATAGTCACCATAAAACGGATCGACATAAGCCGTGCTCGGGCCTGAATTATGTGTCCAAAAATAAATGGTTCCGTCAATAACAGCTGCATTTGAAAGGTCTGTCAAAAAGGCTTGAGCGTCAACGGCTGACGGATATGGATTGCCCAACAAATTGTATTTGTCGTTGTTGTTGGCCACAAGTGAACCGTGATAAATAGGGCATGAAATGTTTCCATTGTTTGGAGTACCAATGAAATTAGCGGTGTAGGTTACTTTTACATCAGGGGTGTATGAAAAAGTTTGCGGTGCACGAACAATATACCCTTTAATCGGATTCATGACGGTAGCGGTACTTTCTTGTTGCCATGTGCCAAATTGATTGGCTCCGGTGGTCGGAATCCAACTGTAGAATTTATCGGGTTGTGTGTTGGGAGATAGCATGCCCAAAGTATAATTTGAGGCTAAAGTCACAGGGCATCCCCAATAAGTATAATCAAAACGATACATAGGTTGGGTGACACGCTCAATATTCACTACACCTGAATTGTTGACATTATTGGTTTGAATAAGACTGGCTTCATTTTTAATCAAAAATTGCCCTCCGGAATTTACATTAACAGCATCGGTGACGGTAATGTAATTAGATGAATTGATGGTCAAAATACCACCGCTCAATACGGTCAAATTATAGGCAAAAGCTTGATAACCTGTGCCGCTAATTACCGGTGGATTGGCCGAAGGTGGAATGGTAACACAATCAGTAGCCGTCGGAATTCCGCTCGGAGACCAATTACTGGCTAAATTCCAATTGCCACTAGATGAGCCGTTCCACGTTTTTGAGCTGCTCACGGTTCCGGATCCGCTCAGATTTGAGGCCAATGCAGTACAGTTGGCATCACTCAGCGCTGTAAGTGTATATGTTTTGGGCGTTGAAGGATTAACTGTAAATGTATATGGATTGGTCATATTACCAGTTACGGTTACCGGAGTAGTTCCATCGGTATAAGTAAAATTCCAAGGACCGGTTCCGGTTAAGTTTATGGTCATCAATGTACCACCAGCACAAGTAGTTCCTGATCCTGAAATGGTAGCTGTTGGTCCGGTAATAACAAAGTTAGCCGCCGAACGTACATTCGGGTTGTTCGGACAAGCTGCGTAAAAAGTGTAAGTGCCCGGAGTACTGGTGTTGGTTAGGCCAGAGCCAGCTACACCAACTGGGTTAAACGGTGTCCCGGTTCCAATAGGAACACCTCCTGAAGCAGCAGTGTACCATTCAACTGACCCGCCGATAACCCCGGATATAGTTCCGGGACCGGTTACGTTCCACTGAAATGTATTGGTTACCAAAACACTGGAGGCTGCATATAAAGTTGATATAAGTGTGTAAGTAACTCCGGCTGTTAAAGTCGCAGTCATTTGTGGTTCAAAAGTAGTTGGCCCGCTGTCATCATCTCCAACCACCCAAGTGCCGCTGCCACATACGCCCGGATTAAAGGGGTTAATGACAATGTATCCCATAGAATCGTAAGCAGTTGTTGGTGCCATCGTAAAAGTGTAGGAACCAGTTGTACTTACTTGAAAATCCATTGAGGCATAGTTGGCTGTCAGGTTACTTGGGTCAAAGGCACAAGTGGGTGAATTGGCCAAGAAAATAAGCGGACGCACTGCTCTAGGGTCAGTTGTTGCGTCCCAACCTCCATTGATGGTGTTCCCCAGATTTGTCAAGCCGGTACAAGTTCCGGTGGCTGATATTGTCGTGGTTCCTCCTTGGCATACGGACGAATTAGTTGTCACAGGAGGTGAGGCAATGGTTGAAAACGATAAAGGTCCTGACCATACCCCTTGACCAGTTCCGCCGCAATTTGAACGAACCCAAACATAATAAACCAACCCTGAGGTTAAAGAACTTAAATTGACTGTCGTGACACCGGCACCAACACTTCCTGAAGGAGCTGTGCTGTAGATTGGATCTAAAGCCGAAGTGGCGTAGAAATACTGATAACCGCTGGCAGGAGCCGGACTTGCCGCAGTCCAACTAACCGTAGCTGTGGTAAAACCAATACCCGAAGCCGTGAGATTTGATGGATTTCCACTACAAGATAAGGCCAAAACGGTAAATGTATAATCTTCGGTTTCTCCATTGGTGATGGAACCGCAGACTTGAGGATTGGTGTCATAATAATTGGCTCTAATTCTCATCCGATGATTGCCAACAGCCGCAGAGCCCGGAACCGTAAAGCTTCCGGTGTTAGAGGTGTTATAGTTTCCGGATGCATATACTTTTTCACCCGGATCATCAAAATCTAAATCGTTGTTCCAATCTACCCAAATATTAAATCCAAAAGAACCACCAAAATAAGTTGATGAAAAATTCACACTGCCATATGGTTGTTGACTCACAGTCATGGCCGTAAAATTTCCGTATCCTGAGGCAGAGAGCCCTGAAGAATTATTAGTAATGTTTGCTGTGCCACCGGTAGTAGAAAAATTACTGATATAATAGCCCGTTAAGGTGGAGGTCGAAGAACAATATCCTGTGAAAAAAGTAGCCGGACTGGACCAAGAGCTGTAATTTCCGCCTCCACAGTCACTTCTGACAAAAACGTAATAAGTAGTGTTGGCGGCTAGCCCAGTAACGTTTGCCGTTAATCCGGCTGCAGCTGTTCCTGAGCCAACCGGGGTAGTATTGCTGGCAGAAACCACATACTGGTATCCGTTTGAAGGTGCCACAATAGGAGCGTTCCAATTAAGTGTTGCAGACGTTGAAGTTAAATTAGTGGCGGCATTTACGGTAGGTGTTAAACAACTCGGGCTCAATGTTACACTTACATCATCAACAAACAAATACCATATATTGGCAGCTGAAACTCCGTGAAAACCTATGTAGTAAACTCCTGAAGAAGGGACTACAAAATCAATTACTTTTTGGGTGTAACCAACATTTCCCGGAACCGTTGTTGACGGAAGTATACTTTGTGTCATAGAGGCAGCCGTTGGCGAAGTACCACATTTAACTTCAATATTCTCATTGCTTCCAGAGAAAACATAGGCACGGGTGTAAAATGTGAGTCTATAGGCTGTTCCGGCAGTCATGTTCAAACCTTGAATGTAAAACCAGTCATCCATAACATTGCTGGAATTATACTGAATTCCCATTTGGTTGCTTCCGGAATTTGGTGTTACAGCAGTTGCATTTCCGAGTGAAGTAGTATTACAAGTTTTCCAGAACTGAGCGTCACCGTTTACATTTTGTATGGATATACAAGGCGGTAAGTTGGGTTGGGTAACACTATCAAAATTTTGGGTGTAGGGTATATTGGTAGGACTACAAGTGGTGGATATGTTTCCGGTTACATAGGCACTAGCACAACCGTTTGAAGCTAAAATACGATAATAATAGATGGTACTTGAACTTAAACCGGTAACGTTATAAAATGAAGTTGGAGCAGCAATGGTAAAAGGAGAACCAACAATATTGGCAGTATACCCAGGATCAGTAGTAATTTGTAAGGTGTAGTTAACACTATTGGTATTTCCGCCCACTGAAGAACCCCAATTGATGGTGAATGTATTAGTGCTGACATTGGTAGTGTTTACAGAGCTTGGAGCAGCTGCACAGGTTACAATGTTGCCCGTTAGAACCGTTGAATTATATATTGGACCACCCGAACAAGAAGTGTTGTTATAGGCATAAATGTAATAATAATAACGAGTGTTTCCGGTTAAACCCGTTGCAGAAATTGACGTTGAAGCGTTGCTTTGAACAAAAGTCAGTCCGGGTCCTAAAGTGCCAATATTCACTGCTGTGTATGTGGTTCCGTTTACCGGTTGTGCCGGAGGAGTGCTGCTTGTTGATTGAATCACCAAATAACCATTGGCCGAGCCTGAAAAATTAGCTGTTATATTGGTAGCTGTCGGAGTGCCAAAAGTCAATCCGGTTGCTGCGCTGGGAGCGGTACAAGCAGGCATTGTGGTAACACAAATAGAAAAAGTTCCTTGCCCAGAGCCATTTCCGTAACTATGAACCCGGACATAATAAGTAACACCCGAGGTCAAACCACTAATGGTAGAAGTTTCTATTGCTGAGCCCACGGTATTGTCAATACAGCCAAGACTGGTGAGTGTTCCTCCGCATGTCCCTGAAAATACCTGAAAAACAGCATCGCTTAGCGTGGTTGGAGTCACTGTAATGATGTGCGAAGTAGCGGTAGCGGTAAATCTATACCAAACATCATCATCGGCTGTGCCCGCACAAGCTGCCTGAGATTGGGTAGCACTAACTGTTGTTCCTGAAGTGGATGTCGTACAAGTCAAGGTTGGGTTTACCGTTAATGGAAAAGCAGCAGTACAGTTGTCATTAAACGACGGAAGGGTAGTAGCTGAGCCTGATAAAGCGCCTGAAGTATTGTATGTCGGACCTCCGGAACAAGCCGAATTGTTATAAGCATATATGAAATAATAATAGGTGGTATTGGATGACAAACCACTATCGGCTATTGCAGTTGAACTTCCTGTTTGGATAAAAGTTAATCCGGCCCCCAAACTACTTACGTTCAATGAGCTGTAGAGGGTTCCGTTTACAGGTTGCGTTGGAGGTGTGTTGGTGAGAGATCTAATAACCAAATAACCGTTAGCGCTTCCTGAGTAGGTTGCCGCAATTGATGAGGTGGTAATGGTGCCTGGTGTAAAACCGGTTGCTTGCGCCGGAGCTGTGCAGGGAGTAAGGTTGGTTGTAACATTGCCGGTAACAGCTGAGCTACTACAGCTGTTTTTGGCAACAATTCTATAATAATATGTGGTGTTGGCACTTAGTCCGGTCATGTTGAGCGGAGATCCTGATACGTTAAAAGGCGATCCGCTCACCGGTATTGTAAAGCCTGCATCAGTGCAAACTTCAACGGTGTATGAAATTATTGAAGCAGAACCACCTGTAGGCGTTGTCCAATTCAATGAAAAACTATTGTGAGTTACACTTGAGGTGTTTACTGTATTGGGTACTGCAGGGCAAGTGATGCCGCTTCCGGTTAGTGGTCCGGAGGCGTTGTATGCCGGGCCGCCCGAACAACTCGTGTTATTATAAGCATAAATGAAATAGTAATATTGGGTGTTTCCTGACAAGCCCGTTGTACTGATACTGGTGGCCGAACTACTCTGAACAAAAGTAAGTCCGCTTCCTAAAGTACTGACGTTACCTGCGTTGTACAAAGTACCATTCAATGGTTGGCTGGGCGGCGTAATGCTGGTGGATTGAATCACCAAATAACCATTGGCTGAACCAGAAAAAGTAGCAGGAAATGTAGATGAAGTTATGCTTCCGGCTGTAAATCCAGTAGCCGCAGACGGAGCAATGCAACCAGCAGGCATAATAGATACAAGAGAGATGTTGTCAATCGCTGCAGGCGGTTGTGTTCCGGCTGAATTGTTGTTGAACCATTCAAAAACCAAGCGCATTGTTGTACCCGCAAAACTCGCCGGAATAGTAACCGTAGCAGCATTGGTCCATGTTGCTTGTCCGCTGTAATTGGTCAAACCCACTTGAACTCGGCCACCACCTGCAGCAATAGCAGATCCATTGATGGGAGTGTATGTGTTGGGAACTGCCCATATACGCATTCTGTCTAAGGTAGTATCACCACGGCCAATCCAGCTGAAATTGAGTTCTATGGTTGTCTCGGCCGCCGGGATGGTTACGTCTTTATACAAGTGTGAGGCACAAGTAAGTGTTAAATTGTAGGTATGGGTAGGAATTGCAGAACCTGCATCATTGGTCACATAAGCACAATTGGTGCCATTGAATCCGCTGGTAGCACCCGGGCCACAAAACCATTGGCTTTTATTGGTTGCCGCCGGAGTATTGGCTGTCCAACCATTACTGGCAAAAGTGCTTCCATTTTCAAAACCTCCATCAGTGGTTGGAGAAATGAGTGTAGTTTGTGCAAAGGTGTTGTTCGTTCCCATGAAAAGGAACAAAATAAAAATGTAACTAAAGCGATGTTTCTTAAAAGAAAATCCATTCAGTTTTAATCGTGAAAAGGGCAGGCTTGTCTTTTGAATAGCCTTTAAGTAATTGTTAACCATAGTGATACATGAACAGGGGGAGGTAAATTTATGCTCTTTTTTTCAAAAAATAGCAAGATGTTTCATGAAAACACTAAATTGTTGAAAACTATTTATGATTTGCAATTAAAATTTGTGAGAATCCCAATAAATAGATTTGTTTTTGATGAATTTAATCAAACAAAAAGCCCCGTTTTAGGGGGCTTTCTTATTTTTGAGTGATGAGTTTTTGCGTACTGACAGTTCCGTCAATCAAATGTACTTTTAACAAATAAATTCCGTCTGCATAAGTAAATACTTGCTGATGTTTTGTTTGTGGTTGTGTCAATTTTTGATTTATTATCAATTTTCCGGTCATGTCATACAATTCAAAATGAGCAATATTTTTAGAAGATTCTATACGCAAAACATCATTTTGTATTTGTGCCGAAAGAGTCCATTGTTCTTCTGGGTTGTATGTGCTTAACAAACTGTTGTTGTATCTGAGTACCAAACGTTCGTTAAAAGTTCCAATGCCAGAACTAAACAAATACGGACTTTGTTTCAGGTTGTGGATAATCCCCAATAATTTATCTTCTACAAAAACATCTTGATTTTCAAATAAACCATCTAAATGATCTAAACGCAATGAAAATGTATCTTGCACTGTAGTCTTAAATCCGAGTGGAACTTGATCTGTTACCTCAAACGGAAGCGGCCTTCCTTGAATAACTAAATTTTGCTCCGGAATAACTGAATAAAAAGTACTGCTGTTGCCATCTGTCAAACGAACTCCATCATAGGTTCTGTCCCAGCCTGTAGTTGCACCGTCAATATAGCCTACTAAAATTTGATTAAAAACCCCGCTACTTGAAATTAAGTTGAGCCAAATACGGTGTTTGTCTACCCAATTAGTTTGTCTGTTTTGGTCATAAGAGGATAAAACGGAAGCATTTCTAAAAAACAAATTGTTGTTGTTAGAGCGCATAGAATTTTTAAATATTACTGGGTTTCCGCTTCCTCCTGTTCCGGTACTACGTGTAAAGAAACCTTGTCCGGCAGCAATATAACCGTTGGGAACCATTCCGCCCGAGAGTGCTGCTGAACCTCGAGAACCCACAGCGCCCAAACTATTCCACGAGGCATAGTCACTGGCATTGTAGTTAACTACGAAATCTCCATAAAACGGATCAACATAAGATGTGGACGGAGCTGAATTATGTGTCCAGAAATAAATAGTTCCGTCAATGATGGCTGAGTTGGCCGGATCAGTCAAAAATGCTTGCGCATCTACCCCCGACGGATACGGATTGCCCAATAAATTGTATTTGTCATTGTTGTTGCCTACCAATGTTCCGTGGTAAATAGGACAAGCTATGTCTCCGTTGTTAGGAGTTCCAATAAAATTGGCGGTATATGGAACTTTTACGCTGGTTGAAGTTGAAAAAGTTTGCGGTGCTCGGACAATGTAACCTTTAATTGGGTTCATAACTGTAGCGGTACTTTCTTGTTGCCATGTGCCAAATTGATTCGCTCCGGTAGTGGGCGTCCAGCTGTAAAACTTATCTGGTTGTGTGTTTGGCGATAAATCTCCCAAGGTAAAGTTTGAGGCAAAAGTTACCGGACATCCCCAATAAGTATAATCATATCGGTACATGGGTTGGCTAATACGCTCCATATTGATGTTTCCAATGTTGGGCACATCATTAATTTGAAGCAAGCTTGCGCCGTCTTTGATGTAAAACTGACCACTCGTTGCAACGTTTACCCAGTTAGTCACTGTTATGTCGTTGGATGAGTCTATAGATAAAATACCACCGTCTAGTACAGTCAAATTATAAGCATAGGCATGATAACCGCTACCGGTAATTACCGGAGAATTTGTGGCCGGCGGAACAACCACACAATCTGTAGAGGACGGAACAGAACCTGAAGACCAATTGCCGGCATTGCTCCAATTGTTATCTACTGAACCATTCCATTGAATGGCCCCGCTGATGATGGCTGAGCCAGTTAAATTTGCATTCAGTGCTGAACAATGAGTATCATTGGCTGAAACCAATGTATATGTTGTTGGGCTGCTCGGACTTACGCTAAAAGTGTAAGGGCTTGAATTAATTCCGCTCACTGTTACCGGAGTTGTTCCGTCGGTGTAGGTAACTGTCCATGGCGCGGTACCGGTCAAAGCAATACTCACATTGGTAGCACCTTGACATAAATTTCCGTTTCCTGATATAGCAGCTGTAGGTCCATTGATCACAAAGTCAACGGCTGTTCTCACAGATGGATTGTTCGGACAAGCGGCGTAATAAGTATAAGTGCCGGGTGTATTGGTATCGGTCAAACCTGAACCGGCAACACCTACCGGATTAAAGGGGCTTCCTGTTCCAATCGGAGTACCTCCAGAGGCGTTTGTATACCATTCAATAGAACCCGATGCAACTCCGGCAATAAATCCTCCCGGAGGGCCGGTTACATTCCACTGAAAGGTATTGGTGACCAACAAACTAGATGCACCATACAAAGTTGAAATAAGTGTGTAGGTGATTCCCGCCGATAAAGTAGCCGTCATTTGTGGTTCGTAGGTTGTCGGGCCGCTGTCGTCATCTCCGATGATCCAAGTTCCGCTTCCACAATTTCCGGGGTTAAAAGGATTGATTACTATATACCCCATACTGTCATAAGCTGTGGTCGGAGCCATGGTAAAAGTATAACTACCGGTAACACTTACCTGAAAATCCATGGCGGCATAGTTAGCTGTATTGTTGCCCGGATCAAATTGACAGGTTGTTGAATTGGCCATAAAAATAACCGGACGAATTGCTCTCGGGTCTGAAGTGGCATCCCAACCACCGTTGATGGTTGTGCCCAAGTTGACCAAATTGGTACAAGAAGCGGTTGCCGAAATGGTTCCGCTGCCCCCTTGACAAAAAGTTGTTCCTGTGGTTACTGGTGGCGCATTCAAAGTGGTAAAGTTGATGGGCCCAATCCACAGCCCTTTTGTAGCTCCACAATTTGAACGAACCCAAACATTGTAATAGGTTCCACTGCTGAGCCCTGTGAGACCAACGGTAGTGACACCGGCACCTACAGAACCCGAAGGAGTTGTGCCCAAATTAGGTGCAGAACCTGATACAGAATAATAATATTGATAACCACTGGCCGGGGCCGGACTGGCGGCTGTCCAGTTGAGTGTGGCGGTTGTAAAACTCACGCTGCTTGCTGATAGATTTGATGGATTACCGCTACAGCTCAAGGCGAGCACGGTCAACGTATAATCTTCTGTTTCACCATTGGTAATGGTGCCGCATTGATTGGGGTTGGATGCCCAATAATCAGCTCTGATGCGCATGCGGTGATTTCCTAATGAAGCGGTAGCCGGAATAGTAAAACTTCCGGTATTTGCATTGTTAAAAGTTCCAGAACTGAATACTTTTTCACCCGAATCGTCAAAATCTAAATCGTTGTTCCAATCTACCCAAATATTAAAGCCAAAAGTACCACCGGTATAGGCCGATGAAAAGTTGACCGTTCCGTAATATTGTTGACTTACGGTCATGGCGGTGAAGTTTCCGTAACCTCCGGCTGATAAGCCCGAACCGTTATTGGTAATATTCAAAGTTCCGCCTGTGGTAGAGAAATTATTGATAAAATAGCCGGCTGTACTACCGGTTGCAGGGCAATATCCTGTGTAACAAGTTCCGGTCACATAGGCACTGTTGCAGCCATTGCTGGCTAAAATTCTGTAGTAATAAGTGGTATTTGCTGCCAATCCGGTGACCGTTTTGGTCGTGGTTGGATGAGCGATACTAAAGGGTGAACCCGGAATATTACTGGTGTAACCGGCGTCAGTAGTGATTTGTAGAACATAAGTAATCGCTGAGGCACTTCCCCCAGAAGGCGCTGACCAACTCAAGGTAAATCCGCTGGTCGTTGTGGCAGTATTGGCAACCGAATAAGGAATATCCGGACAAGTGACACAACTTCCGCTCAGTGGTGCAGCAGTATGATACACAGGGCCGCCCGAACAAGCAGTGTTGTTATAAGCATAGATAAAATAGTAATAACGCGTATTGCCCACAAGACCCGTTTCAGCAATGTTTGTTGTATTGTTGCTTTGAATAAAAGTTAGTCCGCTGCCCAATGTCCCGATATTTGTTGCATTGTAAGTAGTTCCGTTTACGGGTGTGCTCGGAGGTGTGTTGGTCAATGAACGAATCACTAAATATCCGTTGGCAGTACCACTAAAAGAGGCTGCCGTTGAAGTGGTTGTATTGGTTCCTACCACAAAGGCAGATGCTTGAGCTGCCGGAGCGACACATGGAATTTGCAAAGTTGTGATGTTGCCCGTTACATAAGCGCTGTTACAGCCGTTGCTGGCTAAAATTCTGTAGTAGTAAATCGTATTCGGATTAAGTCCTGTGACCACTTTTGTTACCGTTGGGTCTGCAATTGTAAATGGAGAACCCGGTATGTTAGCTGTGTATGCAGCGTTGGTTGTTATCTGAACGGTATATGTTACAGGCAGTTCATTTCCGCCGGTTGGATAAATCCAGTTCAAAGTAAACCCGGTATGGCTCAAACCGGTTACCGTCACAGAATTGGGAGCACTGCTACACGTAACTCCACTGCCCGAAAGCGGTCCGTTGGTGTTGTATGCAGGTCCTGCAGAACAAGCCGTGTTATTGTAGGCATAAATGTAATAATAGTAACGCGTGTTTCCGGCTAGTCCGGTACCGGCAATGGTAGTAGCATTGCTGCTTTGAACAAAAGTCAGTCCGCTGCCCAAAGTGCCAATATTTCCGGCATTGTATATAGTCCCGTTCACCGGTTGACTTGGCGGAGTGCTGCTCAAAGATCGAATGACCAAAAAGCCGTTGGCAGTTCCCGAAAAACTAGCTGGCAAAGTGGTTGCGGTTGCTGTCCCAAAAATCAAGGCCGAAGCTTGCCCCACAGGAGCTACACACGGAGTTTGCAAAGTGGTAATGTTTCCGGTTACATAGGTGCTATTACATCCATTGCTGGCTAAAATTCTATAGTAGTAAATGGTATTCGGATTCAACCCCGTAATGACTCGTGTAATCGTAGGAGCATTAATCGTAAATGGCGAACCCGGAATGTTGGCAGTATATCCTGCATTGGTTGTGATTTGCAATGTATAAGTGATGGGCAAAGCGTTTCCACCTGTAGGCGCAGTCCAATCTACCGTAAAACCGTTGTGACTCAAGTTATTGATGGCTACAGAATTCGGCACTGCCGGACAAGTTGTGCCATTTCCGGTTAAAGGCCCAGCGGTATTGTACACCGGACCGCCAGAACAAGCTGTGTTGTTGTAGGCGTATACATAATAGTAATAGGTTGTGTTTCCGGCCAAACCAGTACCCGCAATAGTTGTCGAATTGCTGCTTTGAATAAAAGTAAGACCGCTGCCTAAAGTTCCAATGTTACCAGCATTGTAGGTGGTTCCATTCACTGGCTGGCTCGGTGGGGTACTGCTTAAAGAGCGAATTACCAAATAACCATTGGCTGAACCCGAAAAAGTGGCGGGAACCGAGGTTGACGTTCTCGTACCAATAACCATCGCTGAAGCCTGAGCAGCCGGAGCCACACAAGGGGTCTGTAAAGTAGTTATATTTCCGGTTACATAAGCGCTGGTGCAACCATTACTCGCTAAAATTCTGTAGTAGTATATTGTATTCGGATTCAAACCGGTAATGACTCTGGTAACCGTTGGAGCGTTAATGGTAAAAGGTGAACCCGGAATATTGGCTGTATATCCCGCATTGGTTGTAATCTGCAAGGTGTAGGTTATGGACGCTGCGGATCCTCCGGTTGGAGTGGCCCAATCAACCGTAAAACCAGTTGAACTAAGTCCGTTGATGGTTACAGAATTCGGAATGGCGGGACAAGTGACGCCATTTCCGCTCAAAGGACTTCCGGTACTGTAAATAGGTCCTCCGGAACAAGCGGAACTGTTGTAAGCAAAAATAAAGTAATAATAACGAGTGTTTCCGGCTAATCCGGTCCCGGGAATAGAAGTTGCATTGCTGCTCTGAACAAAAGTCAATCCGGAACCCAAACTTGCAATATTCGCTGCGCTGTAAGTGGTTCCGTTTACAGGTTGTGCCGGTAGGGTATTGGTTAAAGATTGAATGACCAAATAACCTGTAGCGGTTCCCGTAAAACTGGCAGGTAAACTACTCGAAGTAGGCGTGCCTAATGTAAAAGCGGTGGGTTGGCTTGGTGCAGCAGGAACTGTACAGGTAGGTCTTAACGCAATCAGAATTCCTCCGTTTCGCTCAGCGGCTGATAAAGTAGCTGTTCCGTTTCCGGTGGCGCCAATGGTTGCTTTTGTTGCCCACGCGGCACCGGCTGATGATTGGTCGCCTGAACCTTGTCCTATATCAAAAAGCTCCGTAAGCGCTCCGGGGTTGGTCGTATTCCAAGCTCCATTATTCCAGGTTGGATTATTTCCGGCAGCTTGTCCGAACATCACAATGGCTGTATTGGCAGAAACGGTTGTTACCCCAGTCCCAACAACACCTGCCTGATTCCCTTGAACAGAAATAGCAGGGGGGGTTACATCAAACGGAGTCGTGCCATCAACTCCGGAAAAAGCAACAATACCTCCAGAGGCACTGTCGGTTCCCGCGCCTAAAGCAAATGTATAGTTAGCGGGTTCGCTTGCGCCAGCTATTTTATACAAAACAGCCCCGAATCTTTGCGTTCCTCCACCGCCTCCTAGGCTAACACCACTAATTAAACTCCATCCGGCTAGGGTAGGAGCATTGGTGTTGTTTCCGCCTTTGGCGATGTTTACCAACAAGATGTCGCCAGCAACCACCCCCGTAGGTTTATTGATTGTAATGTTAGTATTGGTAGATGTTGCAGTGGTTGCAGAGCCTCTCAATGCTATTTGAGCCTTGGCGGAGTTCGGATCTAAGCAACTAACCAACATTAAAAGAGCCAATAGTAGCTTTTTTAAATAGGATGTTTTATTCCAAAAAGGAAACTTAGAATTGTAAAAATTCTTCTTCATTGGGTTTAAGACTATTGATTTGGCATAACAAATTTATTTTGAACGGTTCGGCTAGAATAATTTATCGGGTGACTAACCGTTAAAATCGATGAAATGACGTTTTTCACATCAATTGTTGATAATCAAATGCAAACCCTTGCTCAATAAGTGTTTACGTGTTTTTTTGAAAGTGTATTTTAACTGCTTTAATATGCATTTGATAGGATGTTTTGTCAAAAAAAACGCTAATTAAAATCAAGCGCTGTTTAAATTTTTCTACTTTTGAAAACCAATCCTTCGGCATGAAAAAATGGGTGTTTAGTTTATGGCTTATTTCGATGCAAATGCTCGGGCAAACTAGCTATGACAAAGCAGTAAAACTGTTTGACGATGAAAAGTATTCTCAAGCCAAACCTATTTTTCTGTCCTTATACAAAGAAGAACCAAACAACCTTAAAGTCATTGAATACCTTGGCGATGTTTCAAGTCATTTAGATGATTGGGACCAATCAATTGTGTATTACGAAAAACTCAAAAGGCTCAAACCCTCTGAGGCCAATTATCATTACAAATATGGTGGTGCGCTGGGGATGAAAGCCAAAGTGGGCGGAAAATGGGTGGCCATTCGGCTTATCGGTGATATGCGTGCCGCTTTTGAAAAAGCACTACAGTTAAATCCTAAACACATTGAAGCCCGATGGGCCATGATTGAATATTATTTGCAACTACCTGCTTTTGTGGGTGGTAGTGAGAAAAAAGCACAAGTCTATGCCAACGAGCTCATGAAATTATCTCCTGTTGACGGTTATCTTTCTAAGGCACATATAGATGAATATTTTAAGCGCTATACCAGTGCCGAGAAAAATTATAAATTCGCCATCCAAGTTGGCGGTTCAAAGAATACATATGAGCGTTTGGCTCAGCTGTACCGCGAAAAATTGCACCAACCTGAAAAGGCCCTACAGGTTTTAAAAAATTACAACGAAAAAAATAAATCATAAATGCGAATACATTTTATTGCTATTGGCGGAAGCGCGATGCACAATTTAGCATTGGCTTTGCATCAAAAAGGATATCAAATCACCGGAAGTGACGATGCCATTTTTGAACCTTCCAAAACCCGATTGAAAAAAAAAGGTTTATTACCCGCCGAAATGGGTTGGTTTGCCGAAAAAATTACTAATGATATTGATGCTATTATTCTGGGTATGCACGCCAAATCTGACAATCCAGAGCTTTTGCGCGCCCAAGAACTCGGGTTAAAGATTTATTCTTATCCGGAATTTTTATATGAGCAATCCAAAAATAAAACCCGCGTGGTTATTGGTGGTTCGCACGGAAAAACCACTATTACTTCAATGGTTTTGCACGTGATGCATTACCACAACATCGAGGTTGATTATATGGTAGGTGCTCAACTTGAAGGCTTTGAAACCATGGTACACCTCACGGAAGAGAATGATTTTATGGTTTTAGAAGGTGATGAATATTTGTCATCGCCTACTGATCGCCGCCCGAAATTTCATTTGTATCAGCCCAATATTGCTTTGATTTCGGGTATTGCCTGGGACCACATCAATGTGTTTCCGACCTATGAAAACTATGTAGCGCAATTTGAGATTTTTATCCAAAAAATTACCCCGGGCGGAATATTGGTCTACAACGAAAATGATGCAGAAGTCAAAAGGATTTCAGAAGCAGCGACCAATCCCATCCGAAAACTGCCTTATGCAACGCCTGAATACAAAGTTGAAAACGGAAAAACCTTACTCAAAACGCCTGAAGGCTATATGCCGATTGAGGTTTTTGGCGCACACAACTTAAACAACTTGGCCGGCGCCAAATGGATTTGCCAAAATATGGGTATCGACGAAGCTGATTTTTACCAGGCCATTGCATCATTCAAAGGCGCTTCGAAAAGATTAGAAAAAATTGCCGAGAGCTCGAACAAAGTAGCTTATAAAGATTTTGCACACTCACCAAGCAAAGTAGCCGCCACAACCAAAGCTGTAAAGGAACAATATCCTGAGCGAACTTTGGTGGCTTGTTTGGAGTTGCACACCTACAGCAGTTTGAATGCTGAATTTCTCAAAGAATACCAAGGAGCGCTTGATGCGGCTGATGTAGCGGTGGTTTTTTATTCGCCGGATGCCGTCAAAATCAAACGACTTGAAGAAGTCACTTATGACCAAATTGCCCAAAGTTTTAAGCGCGATGATTTGGTTATTTATACCAGCCCACAAGATTTTAAAGCATACCTTTTTGGATTGAACTTAGACAATTCAGCCTTATTGCTCATGAGCTCCGGAAATTACGGAGGTCTTGATTTTGAAGAAGTTAAAAATTTGATTCAATAGTTATATTTCAAAAAAATGAAAGCCGCCATTTTTTGAGCGGCTTTTTTTGTGTCTGGAAAAAAAATCTTAGCTTAGTGGTTCATTTTAAACGCCATATAAATTATGTCTGAGAAAACTTTTTTCCCCATCAGCAGTTGGTCTGATGATGATAAACCGCGCGAGAAACTTCTGTTAAAAGGCAAAACTGCGCTCAGTGACGCAGAACTTTTGGCCATCATCATAGGATCAGGTTCTAAAAACGAATCAGCTGTGGCACTGAGCCAGCGCATCCTTGCCAGTGTCTCACACAACCTCAATACATTAGGCAAATTATCCATCACCCAATTAACCGCTTTTAAAGGAATGGGCGATGCCAAAGCCATTTCAATTCAAGCTGCTTTAGAATTGGGCAAAAGACGCCGCGCTGCCGAACTCCCACAATGGCAAACTATTTCATCGAGTATATCGGTTTTTGAAATTATGCAGCCGGTTATTGGTGAATTGGCCCATGAAGAATTTTGGATATTATATCTGAACAACGCACACAAAATTATGCTCAAGGCGCAACTCAGCAAAGGAGGCATTACCGGAACCTTGGTGGATGTTCGGTTGGTGTATAAAACGGCTTTAGAACTCGGAGCTGTGGGCATTATACTAACGCACAATCATCCTTCAGGCACGCTTCGTCCAAGTGAGTCAGACCGACAAATTACCAAGAAACTCAAAATGGCCGGTGAACAGCTCGATATTCGCGTTTTAGATCATCTGATCATCACCGAACACGGTTATTTTAGCTTTGCCGATGAAGGAATGTTGTAATTGAAGCAGGTTGACTCAAAAAAACTTCCGATTTTTGTACTCATGCAAAATATTCAACACATTTTTTTTGACCTTGATCATACGCTTTGGGATTTTGATACCAATTCTGAAAAGGCTTTTGAAGTTATTTTCAAAGATTTATTTCCGGAATTAAAGGTCAATGATTTTTTGGTGCACTATATTCCAATCAATCAAGCGTGTTGGCAGTTGTATCAGGTGGATAAGATGACTCATGAAACTCTGCGTTATCAGCGGTTGAAGCAATCTTTTGACGCTTTAAGTATATGGGTGAGCGATGATCAAATTAATTATATTTCAGAGGCTTACATTGAACTTTTACCTGAATTCAACCATTTGTTTGAACATACACATGAAACGCTTTCATATTTGCAGCAGCGCTATGAGTTGCACATCATTACCAATGGTTTTGCACAGGTTCAATACAAAAAAATGACACGCTCAAACTTGTTGTCTTATTTTGCAACCATTACCAATTCTGAGCAAGCGGGTGCCAAAAAACCCAACCCGATTATTTTTGAACACGCTATTAAGGTTGCAAATGCTCATAAACAAAAAAGCATTATGGTAGGCGATAGCTTGGAAGCAGATATTCTGGGTGCTCTTGATTTTGGAATGCAAGCCATTTTTTTCAATCCCAATCAAGTACAAACGCATTTAGATGTTGTGCAAATAACTAATTTAGCCGAACTCAAAAAACTCTTATAAATGAGAAAAATACTTTTTATTTATTGCTTGATGATGTCTTTATCGCTTTTTGCTCAACGCGATATCAATGCTTATCAAAACATGATTGTACCGGCTAAATTTGATTTTGTCAAAAAGGAAAATCAATACAATTTGAACACCTTAACCAAAATGTATTTTGAAAAATATGGGTTTAAAGTATATATGGATAATGCTGTTCCGCCTGAATTGTTAGGAAATCCATGCAATAATTTATATGTAACGGTGGCCGAAACCGGTAATTTCATGAAGACCAAAATGCAGGTGTTTATCAAAGATTGTAAAAAAGAAAACCTTTTTATCTCAGAAGTGGGCAGCAATAAAGAAAAAGAATACCATCTGAGTTATAATTTAGCTTTGAGGGCAGCTTTAAATTCTTTTGAAAAAATAAATTATCAATATCAACCCGAGGCCATCGAAAATTCTGAGCCACAAAAAAGGCCTGAACAACCCATCGTTTCAGATTCAAAACAAGACAACCATCGCCTTTTGGCAAAACCTACCGCCAACGGCTTTGAATTGGTTGATAAAGAAGGAATAACAGTGATGAAGTTGCTCAAAACTTCGCGATCAGATATGTTCACCGCATTTAAATCAGGGCAACAAGGGGCTTTGATTGCTAAAGAAGGGCATTGGTTTTTTGAATATTACCAAGGCGAAGAATTTATTTCTGAACCGGTATTGGTAGAGATTCCGAATCAATAACCGTATTTGTCTTTCCAACGGTTTTTTAAAAAAGTACGCAACTCATTTTCGCGTGCGTTGTTTCCGGGTTCATATAACTTGTGGTTTTGCAAAGCATCCGGTAAATATTCTTGGTCAATAAAGTTGTTGATATAATCATGCGCATATTGATATTCTTCACCATAACCGAGTTCTTTCATGAGTTTGGTGGGTGCATTGCGCAAATGAATCGGTACCGGTAAATCGCCGGTTTGCTTGACCAGTGCTTGGGCTTTTCCGATGGCCATATAACTCGCATTACTTTTGGCTGAACTCGCCAAATAAACGGCGCATTGACTCAGGATAATTCTACTCTCAGGATAACCGATGGTAGAAACTGCCTGAAAAGTATTGTTGGCCATAATGAGTGCCGTTGGGTTGGCGTTTCCGATGTCTTCACTGGCTAGAATAAGCATGCGTCGGGCAATGAATTTTAAATCTTCGCCGCCTTCAATCATCCGCGCGAGCCAATAAACGGCTGCATTCGGGTCGCTTCCTCGGATTGATTTGATGAATGCCGAAACAATATCATAGTGTTGCTCTCCCGTTTTATCATACAGTACTGTGTTTTGCTGCACGAGTTCGAGTACTTTTTCGTTCGTGATTTCAATTTTACTCCCGCTGATGGCGCTGACCACAAGTTCAAAGATGTTGAGCAATTTTCTGCCATCACCGCCTGAGAGTCTGATCAGTGCTTCGGTTTCTTTGAGGTTGATTTTTTTCTTTTGTAGTTCCGTATCTAACTCAATAGCGCGTTGCAATAAAGCTTCTAAATCGGCTCGGGTAAAAGCATTGAGTACGTATACCTGGCAACGCGAAAGCAAAGCGGGAATTACCTCAAAACTTGGATTTTCAGTCGTAGCACCAATGAGCGTGACCCAACCTTTTTCAACCGCAGCCAAAAGTGAATCTTGTTGCGATTTGCTAAAGCGATGAATCTCGTCTATAAACAAAATCGGGTTTTTGCCGCTGAACAATCCGCCACTTTGTCGGGCTTTGTCAATTACTTCACGTACGTCTTTGACACCGGCATTGATGGCACTGAGTTCATAAAAAGGACGACCTGATTCGCGTGCAATGATGTTGGCCAAAGTGGTTTTTCCGGTGCCGGGTGGTCCCCAGAAAATCATTGATGAAATCAAGCCGTTTTGCATTTGCAAAGTCAGTGAACCCTGGGGGCCAACCAAATGCGATTGACTCACATAATCTGAAATTTTCTGCGGTCGAATGCGTTCTGCGAGTGGGGTAGACATTGATTTTTATTCTGGTGAATTTTGATTTCAAAGATAAGATTTGCCGTTTGAGTTTTGATTAAATTAGCCAACAACTTGCTGACAATTTAGCACAAAAATGATTTTGGTGGCATATTTGACCCAGGCAAGGCTCAATAAGAAAACATGCAAGAACAACCGTTTAAATTTTCGGCTTCGGTGATTTGGTTTCCGTTTTTAACGGTGCTGACTTTGTGGATAGTTTTTTGGGCCGGGGTGCGGTTTCATTTAGATTTAGAAACCCTCGGAATTTATCCGCGTTCTCTGGATGGTCTCAAGGGTGTTCTGTTGAGCCCTTTGATTCACGGAAACATCGAGCATTTATACAACAATTCGATTCCGCTGCTCATGTTATTGGCCGCTTTGCGTTTTTTTTACCGAGATCAAACTTTTTTTGTGTTGGGCTATGGTTGGTTGCTGACCGGCTTTATTACTTGGGTAATTGGTCGCGCATCTTATCATATTGGTGCGAGTAGTTTGGTGTATTTACTGGTGGGGTTTATTTTTTTTAAAGGAATCAATACAAGGTATTTTAGATTAGTAGCACTTTCTTTTGTGGTGGTTTTGACTTACGGAAGTTTGGTCTGGTATATTTTTCCGAATGTAAAAGAAGGTATTTCGTGGGAAGGTCACTTGGCCGGATTGCTCGTCGGTTTGGTCTTTGCTTATACTGTAAAAACACCTGATTTTGTCAAAGAATATCGCTATGAATGGGAACATCCGGATTACGATGCATCACAAGACAAGTTTATGCAACGCTTTGATGAAAACGGCAATTTTGTCAATCTGCCACCGCCAGAGTCAGAAATTATTGAACCAGAGATTTTACCTAGTTTACATTCAACTTCAACTTCGCATCAAGTTTATTTTGATGCCCAGCGCAATGTATATGTAATTCAACCCAAAAAGACAAGCTAGCTGCGTTGTCTGACGGTTTCGTACAAAAATGCTCCGCAGGCTACAGAAACATTCAAAGAACCAATGTTTCCGAACATGGGTAGTTTTCCTTTTTCATCAATGATTTTTAAAACCGACGGATTGATGCCGCGGTCTTCGCTTCCCATAACAATAGCCAAAGGTTTTGTTAAATCAACATCATAAATAGATTGATCAGTTTTTTCGGTGGCTGCTACTGATTTGATACCACAACCTTGCAGATAGAAAAGCGCATCTTTGATGTGTTCTACTTTGCAAATAGGAACATTAAATACAGCCCCAGCAGAAGTTTTTACCGTGTCACCATTGACCGGTGCTGAACCGTTTTTAGGAACGATGATACCGTGAACACCCGTACATTCAGCTGTTCTGATGATGGCCCCAAAATTACGGGCATCAGAAATTTGATCTAATATCAACAAAAAGGGTGCTTTGTTTGAAGTTTGCGCTTTTTCAATAAGCTCTTCTAAACCAACAAAGGCAACCGGAGAAATACTGGCCACGGCTCCTTGGTGATTCAGCGATGTCAGCCGATGAAGTTTCTCAGCAGGAACATAGGTAAAGTTGATGTTGGCACGCTTGAGGGTTTTGAGTAATTCTTTCATGAGTTCACCCGTTGCGTCTTTTTGGATGAAGACTTTGTCTACCGGTTTACCGGATTGAATGGCCTCCATGATGGCGCGAATGCCAAAAATCTGATGTTCGTTTTTCATGGCGTAAAGATATAAAAAAACCACCCCAGAGATGAGGTGGTTTTTTTATTTGTATGAGGGCGACTAATATTCGTCTTCTAGGAAACCTGTTCTTTTGTGTCCTGAATACAATATGTCATACCCTTCTGCATCATAACTGAAATGAGCTCTGAAAGAGATTTTGTCAACTCTATGACCTGCTTTTGATAAAGCAGCACCTTTTTCAATTTTTCCTTCAGTTATGGTTACCGTACCGCTATCAAGGATGTTTTCGGAATCAGTTGCTGAGAAAGTTCCGTTTGAATTGATGGTTATTTTACACTTGATAACGTAACCATTTTCATGGTCATCAATCCACATGGTATTGTTATTGGCAGAGGTGTTGTAGGTAGAATGTAAAGCATGACCCACAACAGCATTTCCGTCAGAGTCTGTTAAATCAATGAACCAATCACCTGCAAATTGTTGCGTATTTGTTCCACCCGGATTAGGATCTCCACCTTCATCACACGAGAAAGCAGTGAACAAAATAACTGCAAAAAACGTTCTTAGGATATTATTTTTAATCTTATTCATCTTGAAGGTATTAAGGTTGAACTTGTGTTAATGTGGCAACAAAAGTGTATGCTGTTGGAGCAGCCCAAGTACATGTTAGTACTATTTTTTTAGCTGCCGGATCAACATTCACATCTGTAATATTAGCTACACCACCAAAACCATTATTTGACAATGGATTTCCCGGAAATGTAAATGAATTAGACGGGATATCTACCGCATTAATAATTCCGCCCGGAGTAATGTAGTCAAGACCTAATGCACGACCATACTCATACCAACCTCCAAAAGCATCAGAAATTCCATAAGTTCCGTCATCATTTTTCCAAATGTAAATATAATTAATGTCACGATATGCGTTGCTTGGCGTTACACCATTTCTGCTTATAGTACACTTGTATAAGCCTTCAATGCTAGATACTAAATCACCATTTTTATAAACAATAACTTTTCTTGAAGCACTTCCGTCAAAGCCATCTTTATTGGTGGCTTTGTACGTGATTAAGTATTCATCTACAACATTGGGGTCTAAATTTCCACCTCTATATTTACCAATTGAACTTGAGGTATATTCAATTTGGTTTTCACCTTCAGTAGCAATTGCTCCCGGATCTACAAATTCTCCTCCTTTTTCAATGTATAATGGATCATCTCCTAATACAGTAATGATTGGGTAATTTGTAATTCTGGACACTTTTCCAGTGTCATCTTTATCATCGCATGAAATTAATGCACTTGCGATTATGAATGTTAGGATTATCTTTTTCATCTTCATTAATTGTTAGCCCACCATACTGGTGTAGTTATTGAAACTAAATTTGGAGCATTGGGATTAGCATTTCTCTCTGATAATGGATAAGGCATTCTCTTAGGGAATAAACCATTTGTTGATCCATTAACAGAATAAGCTATTTGGCCTGGAATATAATTGGCATCTGACTGTGGGACGGCCGATGTTTTTGGATATCCAGTTCTGTTTTTCTCAAAAAAACCTTCAAAACCATTGCCTGGAAAACTAGCTATCCATTTTTGAACAATGATGGCTTCAATTTGTTCTTCTAATGTGCCCGCTACAGGGTAAGCATATGCCCCTGATAACAAACCTCCTTCAGTTAATGAGTATCTTGCAAAATTAGCAGATACAGCAGCATCATACAGTGCTTTTGCTCCAGAACCACCATTAAATCTGGCAGCAGCTTCAGCTTGTAAAAATAAACTTTCTTCTTTACTCATAAACAAAACAGGAGTTGTAGGAGATAATTTAACAACAGCAATTGTTCCTGCGCCAACCGAACTATTGTAAAAACCTTGATTTAAAGAGTTTCCTGCCAAATAATATTCGTTTCTTCTCGGGTCTGAGTTAGCTGCAAAAAGAGATGCTAAAGTAGTACTCATTCTCAAGTTTGTAGCAACATTTAAACGTCTGTTGTTGAACTCGAATAATGGATTACTTTTGTTGATAGCATCTATAAATTGAGTCATAGCTGCATCAGAATTTAAAAAAGTTACTCCTGAATTCAAAAGGTCAGTAATACCGGCAGCAGCAACTGAAGCACGAGAACTGTTGGTTTGTCTCATATATACTTTTAATTTCATTGTATTGGCAAATTGAGTCCATTTGGTCATATCACCACCGAAAATAAAGTCATCTGTACTTGGATTTGGTCCTTCAGATGTTGACAAATCTCTTGCTAATGCATCATTTAAGTCTTCAATCATCAAATCATATACTTCTTCTCCTGAATTAAATCTTGGAGCAAGAATGTCTTTATTATTAGCTTCAGTATACGGAATACTTCCGTAATAATCAGTCAGAATTTGAGATGCTTGAACTTCTAGAGTAGTAGCAATTAAGTAATACTTCCAATTTCCGCTAGCTTTCGCTTTTCTTTTAATGTTTCTGATATCTCCCAAAGCATCATACATGCCATCCCATGCATAGTTATAGTCTGCAGTTCCGATGTTGTAGTTATCTATATCTTTATATTGGTTTGCTGCATTACTTTGTGTCCAATATTGAGCCCACATACCACCAATAATGGCTAAAGCTGCTCCCTCTGAACCTGCTAGTCCAGATATCCCTGCTGGAAGCTGAGCCGAAAGGGGAGCCTCGTCTGGATTTATTAAATCCGGGTCTCTGTTGATATCCAAATCTGTACTGCAACCAGCAAATACCATGGATAAAACTAAAAAACTGGCTATATATTTTTTCATCGTATTTTTTATTTAGAAGGTTAATTTAAGACTTGCACCATAAGTTCTTTGCGCCTGATTAGCACCAAACTCTCCCTGCTCGCTAGCAAGACCATCTCCAAAAGTTGATAATTCAGGATCAACATATGAGTTGTCATCAGGTGTCCATAAGGCAAGATTTTTACCATAAAGACTAAAAGATGCGTTAACTAAGCCTATTTTTTTAACCAACTTAGATGGAACATTGTATGTCAATGACAAGTCTCTCAAACGCACAAAAGTCTTATCAATAACATGTGTTTGTTCAACACCAGGGTTGTTATTTTGATTCCAGAAATCAGTAACACTTTCAAAAGATATTGGTGTAGTATTTTCTTCATATGAAACAGCTCCAGATACCGGGTCAACAACTTCCACTACTGAGTTAGGAATGATGAAAGGATTTCTTCCGTTGTAAGTAGTTTCTATACCGTTTCCAGTAAAGTGTGAAAGTTGTTTGGTGTAAGAATACATTTCACCGCCTTGTTTCCAATCAATTCCAAATGAAAGAACAAAATTTTTGTATGTAAGTCTGTTTTTTATACCTAAAATAAAATCTCTTTGTGCATTACCTACATTTTGCTCATCGTCAGTTACTACATAATAACCAGTAGCAGGGTCTACGATATACTGACCTGCAGCATTAGTTTTAGGTACAAATGTACTGAATACACCCAATGGCTCTCCTTTGATTGCATTGAAAGAGATTCCATAGTTTGCTGCTAATTGTATCTTGTCTACTCCGCCTGCGATATCAGTTACTTCAGACATGTTCTTGGTGAATGTAGTAGTAATGTCCCATTGGAAGTTTTCAGTTTTTAATGGTATAACATTCAAAAGTAATTCCACACCTTTATTTGTCAAATCTAAGATATTTCCAGTTTGTGAAGTATATCCTGTTGAAGTAGGTAATGGTCTTGGAAATAACAAATCAGTTGTTTTTTTTGTGTAGAAGGAAGCATCCAAATTCAATCTACTTTTAAATAAACGTGTTTCAAAGCCTAATTCGTATTCAGTTGTTTTTTCGGGTTTTAAGTTGCTATTTCCTAGGTTTCCTGCAAACTCATAACCATTTACTCCACCAACAGGAAGTATAATATTACCAAAGCCTAATACTGAATTACCTTGAGCCAAAGCAGATTCGGTTCTGTATAAGTCTGTATCATTAGCAATTGTCGAAACTGAACCTCTCAATTTCAAGAAATAATCATTGTTGTCAAGAGCTACATAACTTAAACTTGCTGCTGGGTAAAAATAGGAATTAGCATTTTGTGGAAGTGTTGATGTCCAGTCGTTTCTGCCCGTGATGGTTAAATATAATTTATTTTTGTACGAAGCTTCAAGTGAACCAAATATGCCAAAAACTTTTTTAAGAGCATCATTCTGGGTAACAACGGGTGTAACAGAAGAATTTGACAATTCATAATAATTAGGAATATCTAAATTTGTAATAGATGCTGTTAAGAATGAACTTCTTCTTTCATTGGAGTTATAACCTAACATTGCATTCAAATTAATATCATCAGTAATAGCTGTATTGTAATTCAACATCAATGTCGCATCAAACTCAACAAATTCATTTGTTGTCTCTGTTACCCCTCCTACAACAGGATTTGTTCCAGCTAAAGCTTGTGGTGATCCGGGTTCATATTTAACAATAGCTCCATATGATTTTATTTTTTCTGTTCTGTAATCTCCACCCGCTCTGTAGCTTACAGAGAAGTTTTTGTTGAAATTATAACCTACAGAAGCATTCCCGAAAAATCTATTCCCCACAATTTTGGTAGCGTTTTCGTTGACAACCCAATAAGGGTTAGATGCATATGGAGTAAAGTAATTGCTGTTATTGTTGTACGGATTGTTAGTATAATCTGCTAAATCAACAACACTTATATCTCGAGGAATTTGTAACATTTCCTGAGTAAGAGTATTTCCCTCTCCGGCATCGTTACCTTGACCAGTGTTTACTGCATTTTGGTCTTTCTTAACATAGTTAAAGTTAGCCTTGAGATTCCATTTATCATTTGAAAGCCCGCCATTCATGGAAAAATTCTTTCTTTTATAGGTATCGCTGTTTGACGGAATAACACCATCAGAGGTAACATCTGTATACATTACAGAAAAATTACTATTTTCTCCCCCACCACTAACGCGGACGCTATTAGTGAAAGTTTGACCAATTTCGAAGAAATCACGAATGTTGTTTTTTAGAGCAACATATGGTTTAATTTGTTGTGCATTGTTAATGATGGCACCCCAAGGACGAATTTCTCCATTAAAAGCAGGTCCCCAAGAACCATTTTCATTACTCGCAGTATTAGAGCTTCCTGCCCAGTTTGACCATGACAATCCTGACCAACCTTGACCAAAATCATTTTGTAAATGAGGGACTCTTGAAACTTCAGAGTAATCAGAAGAAGTTGTTAGTTCTACACTGATTTTAGATTTGTTTTTAGCTGATTTTGTCGTAATGACAATAACTCCAGCTCCAGCTCTTGAACCGTAAAGAGCTGAGGCAGCAGCACCTTTAAGTATTGTCATACTCTCAATATTGTTTGGATCTAAGTCACTGATACCATTACCACCATCAAAACTACGAGTATTTCCAGTTCTACTTGATGAATCATTATTGATAGGTGTTCCATCAACTACATACAAAGGACTGCTTCCGCCCACAGTTAAAGAGTTGTATCCACGAATGATTACTTTAGAGGAGGCTCCGACTTGGGCAGGGGCAGTAATGTCAACACCAGCAACTTTCCCAGATAAAGATTCAAAAACATTGGTATTGTTTACTTCGGTGAGATCTCGAGAACTGATGGATGAAGTTGCATACCCCAATTCTCGTTTTTGTTTTTTAATTCCGAGTGCCGTTACGACAACTCCTTCAAGTTGGAGTGATTCATCACTCATTTTTACTTTCATGCTGGAAGAGGCTTTCACTTCCTGGCTTTTAAAACCAAGAAAACTAAAAACAAGAAGTTGACCTTCTTTGGCGGAAATTTTAAATTTTCCATCAAAATCAGTCTGAACCCCGTCTTTGGATCCTTTTACCAAAACATTGACACCAGGCAGAGGCATCCCTGCCTGATCCGTCACCGTTCCATTAACGGTGATTTCTTGCGCAAATACCACTTGCACAATTAACACCATTAGTAGTGTTAAAATTCGATTAAACTTAAGTTTCATTTTTTGGGTAATTTTGAATTAGTTTGATAAAATTCTAAATTTATTGTTAAAAATCCTAATAGATTTAAAGGTTTTTATCGACAAATTTTAAAAAAAGGTTAAAAAAATGTTTTGAAACTTAAATGAACGATTGAATTTGAGCTTTTTATGTCTTGAGCTTGACTGCTTCCGTTGGCATAAATTAAATTAATCAATCCGTTTTTGGTCAGAACTCCGATCCCTAATCCAAGGCCCAGTAAGTTTCCGCTTTTGTCAACGGTTTTGTCTTGATAATAGCCGTAATCAATAATTGAGTAAACATAAAAATTTGAAGCGGCCACATACCGATATTCTGTCAAGATTGAACCGAAAAGATTAGCCTGCAAGCTGTTTTCATTAAATCCTCGAATAGAATTAATGCCACCAAATCGGTAAAGTTCGTTTGTTATGTAATTGTTGCTATTCAGATAAAAATTCTCGCTTTTAATGCAAATATTGTTTTTCTGATTCAAAAAGATGATGTGCTTTGCGTTTATTTGCCCAAAGAATTGTTGGTCTTGATTGAGTTTAGAGGTTCGGGCGCCACTTCCGATTTTTACATTGATTTTGGTTTTTTCTGAAAAAAGAAAATTTTCAGGTTTCCAATCTGTAAATTCGAATTCACCGGTTACAAAATGATTGCTAAAATCGTTGAGCAAGGTTGTGTTTTGATTTTGAATATCACTGGATTCTGCAGATTGATAGCCTAAATAAAGACGAGTATTGTAATTGAACAAATAACCTAAGTCAATATTGGTTTTGGTATTTTGAAAAGTACTGTCTTGTTTAAAAATATTTAACTGAGCTTTAATGCCTAGCGGACTTTTAAAGATATAAGGTATATTGAAGTTTGCATTGAATGTTTTTTGATCTTTTCCGTCGCTTTTCCAATAAATAGAAAAAGTTTCACCTGATTTTAGAAGGTTATTTAGAGTTAAATCTAAATATCCATTTACAATGATTTTTTGGGTTTCGCTGTTGGTGAATCCTACAAAGCCCTCAAAATTGTTTGCTTTAGCTTTTTCGAGATAGCAATATACTTTGGTAGAATCAGATTTAAAGAGGATTTCAGGGTATTTTGTCTGTCTGATGAAACGAAATTTATCTATTTCTGAAGCCAAGTTTTTTAGGTTTTGTTGCGTAAATATTCTCTTTCGATATACGCGTTTGAGTTGAATTAAATGACTTTCAGGAAAATGCACTGCTCCTTTGATTATGATATCGTCAAAACGCCTTTCGGTTTCGGTTTTTACTTCTAGTTCAGCCAGTAGGTTTTGATTTTTTTTTCGGATGTTTTTGAGCCGCACTTGTGACAGTGCCCAGCCTTTTTTTTCGAGTTGGTTGAGTATCTGTTGCAAATAACGTTCTGTTTCTGTATAAGGAATTTTAAAAGTGTCTATGTTGTTGGCAACTATTTCTAATTTTTTAACCGGAGCATCTTTACCTATATATATATGTGTATTTAAAATCTTTGTTCCGAGTTTGATTTTGTATAAAAAAGTTGAGTCATTCTCTTGTGTCTGTGAGGTAATTTCTGATTCAATATAGCCAATAGAAGATAATTTTTGGCAAAAACGATTTGCTTCATCAACTACCGACTGATGGTTGTTGTGTTTTTTTTGATAACCGACAGAGTCGATTTTTTTTTGTTGGCTTGTACTTTCAGTAATAATCTGAAGGTATTGTTTCTGAGCAATACAATTCAGAGATAAAAAAAACAATATGAAAGCACTTAAATACTTTTTCAAAACCGCAGTTGTTAGGCTAAAGATAACGCAAAAAACAACACTTTATCATCAAATACAAAATGTTGAAGAATCCGTTTGAAAATTAATGAATTAAGATTTGTTTTGAAAAAAAATATTTCTACATTTGCAACCCCGTAAAAAGCGGGAAATTATAACATAATATTTTTTTAGTATTAATTATGCCAACAATTCAACAATTAGTAAGAACTGGAAGAACCCAGATAACTAAGAAGAGTAAATCGGTTGCTTTAGATTCTTGTCCACAAAGAAGAGGCGTATGTACGCGTGTTTACACCACGACACCTAAAAAGCCAAACTCAGCGATGCGTAAAGTTGCTCGTGTGCGTTTGACCAATGGAAACGAGGTAAATGCATACATCCCAGGAGAAGGTCACAATTTACAAGAGCACTCGATAGTATTAGTTAGGGGAGGAAGGGTAAAAGATTTACCGGGAGTTAGATACCACATCGTTCGTGGTGCACTTGATACCTCAGGTGTTGCTGGAAGAACGCAAAGAAGATCTAAGTACGGAGCGAAACGCCCTAAAGACAAAAAGTAATTTTAAAACTTTTAAAGAAAAGACATGAGAAAAAGACAGGCTAAAAAAAGACCTCTTTTACCAGATCCAAAGTTTAACGATCAATTGGTTACGCGCTTTGTAAACAATTTGATGTGGGATGGTAAAAAATCAACTGCTTTTAAAGTGTTCTACGATGCTATTGATATCGTTGAAACCAAAAAGCAGGATGCTGAGAAGTCAGCGCTTGAAATCTGGAAAGATGCATTGACCAATGTGATGCCGCACGTAGAAGTACGTTCGCGTCGTGTGGGGGGAGCTACTTTTCAAATTCCAATGCAAATCAGACCAGATCGCAAAATTTCTGTTGCGATGAAATGGTTGATTCTCTATGCTCGTAAAAGAAACGAGAAATCTATGGCTCAAAAATTAGCTTCTGAAGTTTTGGCTGCTGCCAGAGAAGAAGGTGCTGCTGTTAAAAAGAGAATGGATACCCACAAAATGGCAGAAGCTAACAAAGCATTCTCTCACTTTAGATTTTAATTAAGATGGCAAGAGATTTAAAATTCACTAGAAATATCGGAATTGCCGCGCACATTGATGCCGGTAAAACTACTACTACAGAGCGTATCTTGTTCTATACAGGTAAATCTCACAAAATTGGTGAGGTGCACGACGGTGCTGCTACTATGGACTGGATGGCCCAAGAGCAAGAGCGTGGAATTACCATTACTTCTGCGGCTACTACTTGTGAGTGGAATTTTCCAACCGTGCAAGGTAAATTAACCCCAGAATCAAAACCATATCACTTCAACATCATCGATACTCCCGGACACGTTGACTTTACCGTTGAGGTAAACCGTTCTTTGCGTGTATTGGATGGATTGGTGTTTTTGTTTTCTGCTGTTGATGGAGTTGAGCCACAATCTGAAACCAACTGGCGTTTGGCTGATCAATACCGCGTTCCTCGTATGGGATTCGTGAACAAAATGGATCGTCAAGGTTCAAACTTCTTAGGAGTTTGTCAACAAGTACGCGATATGTTGAAATCAAACGCTGTAGCGATTACTTTACCTATTGGAGAAGAAGCTGATTTCAAAGGGGTGGTTGATTTGGTGAAAAACCAAGCAATTGTTTGGCATGATGAAACGCAAGGAGCTACGTTTGACGTGGTGGATATTCCTGCAGACATGGTGGACGAAGTAAAACAATACCGTTCTATCTTGATTGAGGCTGTTGCTGAGTACGATGAAAACTTGCTCGATAAATACATGGAAGACGAAAATTCCATCACTGAGGAAGAAATCAACAATGCATTGCGTGCAGCGACTATTGATATGGCGATTATTCCTATGATTGCTGGTTCATCATTCAAAAATAAAGGTGTTCAATTTATGTTGGATGCTGTGTGTAAATATTTGCCGTCTCCGCTAGACAAAGAAGGTATTCAAGGTATTCACCCTGATGACGCTGATTTGTTAGAAGAAGACCAAACCAAAATCTTGCGTCGTCCAGACGTGAATGAGCCTTTTGCTGCTTTGGCATTTAAAATTGCTACTGATCCTTATGTTGGTCGTTTGGCATTCTTCCGCGCTTATTCAGGTCGTTTAGATGCAGGTTCTTACATCTTGAACACACGTTCTGGAAACAAAGAGCGTATCTCTCGTATCTATCAAATGCACGCCAACAAACAAAACCCAATCGAGTATATCGAGGCAGGTGATATCGGAGCTGCGGTAGGTTTCAAAGACATCAAAACAGGGGACACCATGTGTGATGAAAAACACCCTATCATTCTTGAGTCAATGAAATTCCCTGATCCGGTAATTGGTATCGCGATTGAGCCTAAAACGAAGGCTGATGTTGATAAAATGGGTATGGCTTTGGCCAAATTGGCTGAAGAAGATCCAACATTTACTGTTAGAACAGATGAAGCTTCAGGTCAAACCATCATTTCTGGTATGGGTGAGCTTCACTTGGATATCTTGGTAGATCGTATGAAGCGTGAGTTCAAAGTAGAAGTAAACCAAGGAGAACCACAAGTTGAGTACAAAGAGGCCTTTACTAAATCAGCGCAACACCGTGAGGTTTATAAGAAACAATCAGGTGGACGTGGTAAATTCGGTGATATTGTATTCCGTTTAGAGCCAGCTGATGAAGTTGATGGTAAAGTTCCTGTAGGTTTACAGTTTGTGAACGAAGTAAAAGGAGGTAACGTACCTAAAGAATTTATCCCGGCTGTAGAAAAAGGTTTCCGCGAAGCAATGAAGCAAGGACCTTTGGCAGGTTATGTGGTAGATAGTTTAAAAGTAACTCTCTTAGACGGTTCGTACCACCCGGTAGATTCTGATGCGCTTTCATTTGAATTGGCAGCAAAAATGGGTTACAAAGAAGTAGCAAAAGCTGCAGGAGCTGTTATCCTTGAGCCAATCATGAAAATTGAAGTAATCACTCCAGAAGAGAACATGGGTGATATCGTGGGTGACTTGAACAGAAGAAGAGGTCAAGTAAACGACATGGGTGACAGAGCTGGTGCTAAAACTATTAAAGCACATGTTCCACTGTCAGAAATGTTCGGTTATGTAACTACTTTGAGAACACTTTCTTCTGGTAGAGCTACTTCAACGATGGAGTTTTCTCACTACGAACAAACTCCTGCGAATATTTCAGAAGAGGTAATCAAAAAAGCAAAAGGTAACGCTTAATTCTTAACAAGATGAGTCAAAAAATCAGAATAAAATTGAAGTCTTACGATCATATGTTGGTGGATAAATCATCAGAGAAGATCGTAAAAACAGTAAAAAGTACTGGTGCTGTAGTGACAGGTCCTATTCCGTTGCCTACACACAAAAAACTTTTCACCGTATTGCGTTCTCCGCACGTAAACAAAAAAGCGAGAGAGCAATTCGAAGTTATGTCATACAAAAGATTGATTGATATTTATTCATCATCTTCAAAAACCATTGATGCGCTTATGAAATTAGAGTTGCCAAGTGGTGTTGAAGTTGAAATCAAAGTGTGATCATAAAAACATTTAAGTAAAAGTACCGGGATTTCGGTCTCGGTACTTTCCTTATGTCTAAATCAAAAAGAATTTATTAATTATTAATTATTTTATATGTCTGGGTTAATTGGTAGAAAAATCGGCATGACCAGCATTTTCGATGAGAACGGGAAAAACATTCCTTGTACGGTAATCGAGGCTGGACCATGTGTAGTTACCCAAGTCAGAACCAATGAGGTTGACGGGTATGAAGCGTTGCAACTTGGTTTCGATGACAAAGATGAGAAACATTCCACGCAAGCGGCCGTTGGTCACTTCAAAAAAGCGGGAACTGTAGCTAAGAAAAAAGTCGTTGAATTCAAAGAGTTTGCAACAGAACAAAAATTAGGTGACGTTATTGACGTAACTATTTTTGAAGAAGGTGAATTTGTAGATATTCAAGGAGTATCTAAAGGAAAAGGTTTCCAAGGTGTTGTTAAACGTCACGGTTTTGGTGGTGTTGGACAATCTACTCACGGTCAGCACAACCGTTTGAGAGCGCCTGGATCTGTGGGTGCATCCTCTTATCCTTCACGCGTATTTAAAGGAATGCGTATGGCTGGAAGAATGGGGGCTGATAATGTTAAAGTTCAAAACCTTAGAGTTTTAAAAGTGGTTGCGGATAAAAACCTTTTAGTCGTTAAAGGGTGTATTCCAGGACACAAAAACTCTTATGTAATCATTCAGAAGTAATGGAAGTAAAAGTTTTAGATAAAACCGGAAAAGAAACAGGTAGAAAAGTTCAACTTTCTGACTCTGTTTTCGCTATTGAGCCTAACAACCACGCAATTTATTTAGATGTTAAACAATACTTGGCGAATCAAAGACAAGGAACGCATAAAGCTAAAGAGCGTGCTGAAGTAATCGGAAGTACCCGCAAAATCAAAAAGCAAAAAGGTACCGGTACTGCTCGTGCAGGAAGCAAAAAAAGTCCATTGTTCAAAGGTGGAGGTACTGTATTCGGACCACGTCCGCGCAGTTATTCTTTCAAATTGAACAAAACTTTGAAGCGTTTGGCTCGTAAATCAGCTTTGTCTTTGAAAGCAAAAGAGTCAAATTTAATTGTAGTTGAGGATTTCGATTTTGAAGCACCAAGCACCAAAAATTTCCTTACTGTATTGAAAGCTTTGGGCTTAGATAACAAAAAATCTTTGTTCGTGTTGGGTGATACAAATAAAAATGTATATTTGTCCTCACGCAATTTAAAGGCGTCTAGCGTTGTAACTAGTTCAGAATTAAATACTTACACTGTTTTAAACGCGAATAATTTGGTACTTTTAGAGAGCTCTTTAGAAGGAATTGAAGAAAATTTAAGCAAATAATTAGGATGAGCATCATAATTAAACCTATCGTAACTGAGAAAGTAACCAAACAAGGTGAGGTGCTGAATCAATTTGGTTTTGTGGTAGATAAAAAAGCCAACAAAGTTGAAATTAAGAAAGCAGTTGAGGCTGCTTACGGAGTTTCTGTGGTTTCTGTCAATACCATGAATGTACGACCAGATCGTTCGGTAAAATATACCAAGAGCGGACTTATCAGCGGAAAGACAAATGCTTTCAAAAAAGCTATTGTTCAAGTACAAGAAGGAGAAACAATCGATTTTTATAACAACATCTAATAAGAGGCAGTATTATGTCAGTTAGAAAACTAAAACCTATTACCCCGGGCCAGCGTTTTAGAGTTGTGAATAGTTTTGACGCTATCACAACTGATAAGCCGGAACGCTCATTGTTAGCGCCGATAAAAAGCTCTGGAGGTAGAAATAGTCAAGGAAAAATGACCATGCGTTACACAGGCGGTGGTCACAAAAAACGTTACCGTATCATTGATTTTAAAAGAACTAAAGCTGGTGTTCCTGCTACGGTTAAATCAATTGAATACGATCCAAACAGAACTGCTTTCATCGCTTTATTAGCTTATGCTGACGGTGAAAAAACCTATGTGATTGCCCAAAATGGTTTGCAAGTGGGTCAGACAGTAGTTTCTGGCGAAGGAGCACAACCTGAAATCGGGAATAGCATGCCATTGAGTAAAATTCCATTGGGAACTGTTATTTCTTGTATCGAATTGCGTCCGGGTCAAGGAGCTGTCATCGCTCGTTCAGCCGGTACTTTTGCACAATTAATGGCAAGAGACGGAAAATATGCTACCATCAAAATGCCTTCAGGTGAGACAAGATTGATTTTGTTGACTTGTTCAGCTACAATTGGAGCGGTATCCAACTCTGACCACCAATTGATTGTTTCAGGTAAAGCAGGTAGATCAAGATGGTTGGGTAGAAGACCAAGAACAAGACCGGTAGCTATGAACCCTGTTGATCACCCAATGGGTGGTGGAGAAGGACGTTCATCTGGAGGTCATCCACGTTCAAGAAAAGGTCTTCCGGCTAAAGGTTACAGAACACGTTCTTTGGCTAATCCGAGCAATAAGTATATTGTAGAACGCAGAAAGAAATAATAAGATATGGCACGTTCATTAAAGAAAGGACCTTACGTTCACTATAAATTAGAGAAAAAAGTACTGGATAATGTTGAAAATGGAAACAAAGGCGTGGTGAAAACCTGGTCAAGAGCTTCTATGATTACTCCAGACTTTGTTGGGCAAACCATCGCTGTACACAACGGGCGTCAATTCGTTCCGGTGTATGTGACTGAAAACATGGTTGGGCACAAATTAGGAGAGTTTTCGCCAACTAGATCTTTTAGAGGTCATGCTGGAGCAAAAAATAAAGGTAAAAAATAAGAAGTCATGGGAGTTCGTAAAAGAGAAACAGCAAACGCAAGAAAAGAATCGAACAAATCGATTGCTTTTGCAAAATTGAATAACTGCCCTACTTCACCTAGAAAAATGCGCTTAGTAGCAGACTTGGTAAGAGGTCAGAAGGTAGAAAGAGCGTTGAATATTTTAAGATTCAGCACTAAAGAAGCTTCGCGTAAATTAGAGAAACTTTTGTTATCTGCGATCAACAACTGGGAGCAGAAAAATGAAGGTGGTAACGTAGCCGAAGCAGGCTTAATCGTGAAAGAAATCCGTGTTGACGGCGGTATGATGTTGAAAAGACTTCGTCCGGCTCCACAAGGAAGAGCACACAGAATTAGAAAACGTTCTAATCACGTTACTATCGTATTAGGACAATTAGATAACACACAAAGCAATTAATAAACAGTATGGGACAAAAGACAAATCCAATCGGAAACAGACTTGGTATCATCAGAGGTTGGGATTCTAACTGGTTTGGCGGTAATGACTACGGCGACAAAATCGCTGAAGATTACAAAATCAGAAAGTACATCCACGCTCGTTTATCAAAAGCTAGTGTATCAAAAGTAATCATTGAGAGAACTTTGAAACTTGTAACCGTTACTATCACTACAGCTCGTCCAGGTATCATCATTGGTAAAGGCGGTCAAGAGGTAGACAAGCTCAAAGAAGAATTGAAAAAGATTACAGACAAAGAGGTTCAAATCAACATCTTTGAAATCAAAAGACCTGAATTGGATGCTTTTCTAGTTGCGTCTAGCATCGCTCGTCAAATCGAAAGCCGTATTTCATACAGAAGAGCAATTAAAATGGCTATTGCTGCTTCAATGCGTATGAATGCTGAGGGAATCAAGGTAATGATTTCTGGCCGTTTAAACGGTGCTGAGATGGCTCGTTCAGAGAATTTCAAAGAAGGGCGTATTCCTCTATCAACTTTCAGAGCCGACATCGATTATGCTTTGGCTGAAGCACATACTACTTACGGTAGAATGGGCATCAAAGTATGGATCATGAAAGGCGAAGTTTACGGCAAGAGAGATCTTTCTCCGCTTGTAGGAATGGATAAAAAACAAGCTGCTGGCGGTAAAAGCGATGCTCCAAGAGGAGAACGCAAATCAGTCAAAGGCGGAAAAGGTGAAGCTCGTAAGAGAAAGTAATTTTTAAATTAAAGAAAAATGTTACAGCCTAAAAGAACTAAATACCGCAAGGTACAGAAAGGTAGAATGAAAGGGAATGCCAATCGTGGTCATGAACTTTCTAACGGTATGTTCGGAATTAAATCAGTACACGAAACAGGTATGTTCCTAACCTCACGTCAAATTGAAGCGGCTCGTATTGCAGCCACTCGTTACATGAAACGTGAAGGTCAGTTGTGGATCAAAATCTTCCCGGATAAGCCTATCACCAAAAAACCTCTTGAGGTACGTATGGGTAAAGGAAAAGGTGCCGTTGAATATTGGGCAGCTGTTGTTAAACCAGGAAGAATTATGTTTGAGGTAGGTGGTGTGCCACTAGCAGTTGCTAAAGAAGCTTTGCGTTTGGCCGCTCAAAAACTACCAGTAAAAACCAAATTCGTTGTAGCCAGAGATTTCGAAGCATAATATCAAGCATTATGAAACAAAAAGAAATTAAAGATCTTTCCGTAGCAGAGTTACAGGAAAAATTGACTCAGACAAAAAAAACCTATAACGATCTCAAAATGGCTCATGCGATTTCTCCGATTGAGAATCCATTGCAAATCAGAACGGTTCGTAGAACTGTTGCCAGATTAGCAACTGAGTTGACCAAAAGAGAGTTACAATAATCAAAGTAGCTGAAAATGGAAAAAAGAAATTTAAGAAAAGAGAGAATCGGTGTGGTTACTTCTAACAAAATGGACAAGTCTATTGTTGTTGCTCAAGTAACTAAAGTAAAACACCCGTTATACGGTAAGTTCGTTTTGAAAACGAAAAAATACGTAGCACACGACGAAACAAATGACTGCAACATTGGCGATACTGTGAGAATCAGTGAAACTCGTCCACTCAGTAAATCAAAATGTTGGAGATTAGTTGAAATCATTGAAAGAGCGAAATAATTATGGTACAACAGGAATCAAGACTAAAAGTAGCAGATAACACAGGAGCAAAAGAAGTTCTCACGATCCGTGTTTTAGGAGGAACGAAACGTCGTTATGCCTCTGTTGGAGACAAGATTGTAGTATCTATTAAAGACGCTACTCCAAACGGAAACGTTAAAAAAGGAGCGGTTTCAACTGCAGTAGTTGTGCGTACCAAAAAAGAAGTGAGAAGAGCCGATGGTTCTTATATCCGTTTCGATGACAATGCATGTGTTCTTTTGAATGCAGCAGGTGAAATGAGAGGAACTCGTGTTTTTGGTCCGGTTGCGAGAGAATTGCGCGAGAAACAATTCATGAAAATTGTATCACTAGCACCTGAAGTGCTTTAATATTGAAGAATATGACAAAGCTTAAAATCAAATCGGGCGATACTGTAAAAGTAATTGCCGGTGACCATAAAGGTGCTGAAGGCAAAGTTCTTAAAGTAGACCGTGAGAAAAATAAAGCGATTGTTGAAGGGGTAAACATGGTGTCTAAACACACCAAGCCAAGTGCTAAAAACCCACAAGGCGGAATCGTTAAAAAAGAAGCTCCTATTCACATTTCAAACATTGCTTTGATTGATCCAAAATCAAAAAAAGCAACCCGTGTTGGAATCAAAGTAGAAGGAGATAAAAAAGTTAGAATTTCTAAAAAATCTAATCAAGTATTATAGTTATGGCTTATACACCTAGACTTAGAGAAGAGTATAAGAGCCGCGTAGTTGCTGCTCTTAAAGAAGAATTTGCATACAGAAACGTGATGCAAGTTCCAAGATTAGAGAAAATTGTTGTAAGCAAAGGAGTTGGTGCAGCTGTATCTGATAAGAAATTGATTGATTATGCTGTAGACGAGTTGACTAAAATCACTGGTCAAAAAGCGGTAGCAACCATTTCAAAGAAAGACGTTGCTTCTTTCAAACTCAGAAAAGGAATGCCTATTGGTGCTAAAGTAACATTGCGCGGTGACAGAATGTATGAATTCCTAGATCGTTTGATTACTTCAGCATTGCCACGTGTACGTGACTTCGGCGGAATCAAAGCTACTGGTTTTGACGGAAGAGGTAACTACAACTTGGGTGTTTTAGAGCAAATCATTTTCCCTGAAATTGACATTGATAAAGTGAACAAAATTTCAGGTATGGATATTACTTTTGTAACCAATGCCAAAACCGATAAAGAAGCAAAATCATTATTGGCTGAACTAGGTTTACCTTTTAAAAAGAATTAAGATATGGCTAAAGAATCAATGAAAGCCCGTGAGGTAAAAAGAGCTAAAACGGTTGCTAAATACGCTGAGAAAAGAAAAGCTTTAATCGAAGCCGGAGATTACGAAGGCTTGCAGAAGTTACCTAAAAACGCTTCGCCGGTTCGTATGCACAATCGTTGCAAACTGACAGGTAGACCAAGAGGTTATATGCGTCAATTTGGTATCTCGCGTGTTACGTTCCGTGAAATGGCCAATCAAGGGTTAATTCCAGGAGTAAAAAAAGCCAGCTGGTAACAGTTGGCATTGCCTTTTGATATAGGGCAAAGCAAATAACAGAGTATAATTGGTAGCAGGTTCGATGAAATTGCTTCAGCCGAAAACCGTTACCGCAAATCGATAAATAATGTATACAGATCCAATTGCGGATTATTTGACAAGAATCAGAAACGCTGTGGCAGCAAACCACAAAGTTGTTGAGATTCCTGCTTCTAATCTGAAAAAAGAAATCACAAAAATCTTGTTTGATCAAGGTTACATCTTGAGTTACAAGTTTGAGCAGAACACCGTTCAGGGTTCTATCAAAATTGCTTTGAAGTATGATAAAGATACCAAAGAGCCTGTAATCAAAGATATTCAAAGAATTAGTAAACCGGGTTTACGTAAGTATGCTGGCGCTACCAAATTGCCTAGAATCCTTAATGGTTTAGGTATTGCAATTGTTTCAACTTCTAAAGGTTTGATGACCGGAAAACAAGCGAAACAATTGAATGTGGGTGGTGAGTTAATCTGCTACGTATACTAATATTTAAAGACGAAGAAAGATGTCAAGAATAGGTAAAAACCCCATCACAATCCCTGCAGGCGTTACTGTAGATGTTACTGATTCAAACGTAACCGTAAAAGGGAAATTAGGTCAACTATCACAAGATTACTCAGATGTAACTGTAAAAGTTGAAGAAGGAAGTGTTCTCGTTGAACGTTCTTCTGACAGCAAAGATCAAAGAGCAAAACACGGTTTGTACCGTGCGCTAATCAATAACATGATTACCGGTGTATCTGTTGGTTTCACCAAAGAATTAGAATTGGTTGGAGTAGGTTACAGAGCCTCAAACCAAGGACAAAAATTGGATTTGGCTTTAGGTTTTTCACACAATATCGTTTTAGAAATTGCTCCAGAGGTTAAATTGGAAACTATTTCTGAAAAAGGTAAAAACCCGATTGTTAAACTAACTTCACACGACCGACAATTGTTGGGTCAGGTTTCTGCTAAAATCAGAAGCTTCCGTAAACCGGAGCCTTACAAAGGAAAAGGAGTTAAGTTTGTAGACGAAGTATTAAGAAGAAAAGCAGGTAAATCAGCTTAAAAAAGATAAGATATGTCATTAACAAAATCTGATAGAAGACAGAGAATTAGATTCAGAATTAGAAAGATTGTGAGCGGAACTGCTGCAAAACCAAGACTTTCTGTATTCAGAAGTAATAAAGAAATCTATGCACAACTTATCGACGATGTGAATGGAGTTACTTTAGCCGCTGCCTCTTCAAGAGAAAAAGGAGTAAGTAAAGGAACGAACGTTGAAACTGCAGCTGTTGTTGGAAAACTCATTGCAGAAAAAGCGTTGAAAGCCGGGATTGATTCAGTAACTTTCGATAGAGGAGGTTATTTGTACCACGGCCGTATTAAATCACTAGCTGAAGGCGCAAGAGAAGCCGGGCTTAAATTCTAATATTAAGTTATGTCGAATAAGTATAAAAACATAGAAATAGTAAAACCCATCGGTCTTGAATTGAAAGATCGTTTGGTGGCGGTAAATCGCGTTACTAAAGTAACTAAAGGAGGTAGAGCTTTTGGCTTTTCTGCTATTGTTGTGGTAGGCGATGAACACGGTGTGGTAGGACACGGTTTAGGTAAATCTAAAGACGTTTCTGAAGCAATTGCTAAAGCAGTTGAAGATGCTAAGAAAAACTTAGTGCGTATTCCATTGGCTGGGCAATCAGTTCCACACGAACAAAAAGGTAAATTTGGCGGAGCACGCGTGTTCTTGATGCCAGCTTCTCACGGTACCGGAGTAATTGCCGGTGGTGCGGTTCGTGCCGTACTTGAGTCAGTAGGTATTCACGATGTATTGTCAAAATCACAAGGATCATCTAACCCACACAACGTGGTAAAAGCTACATTCGATGCTTTGATGCAAATGAGAAGTGCTCATACGGTAGCAAAACAAAGAGGTGTTTCTTTAGAGAAAGTATTTAAAGGTTAATTCACAAGGAGGATATTATGGCTAAATTATTAGTAAAACAGATCAGAAGCAAAATCAATTGCCCACTTACTCAAAAAAGAGGTTTGGAAGCACTTGGTTTGCGCAAAATGGGTCAGGTTGTAGAACACGATTCTAATCCTGCCATCCTTGGAATGATAAATAAAGTTAAACACTTAGTTTCCGTTGAGGAAGTTAAATAACAATCATAGTTATGAATTTAAGTAACTTACAACCAGCTGAAGGTTCAACGCACAATCAGAATAAAAGAGTAGGACGCGGAGAAGGTTCTGGAAAAGGTGGCACTGCTGCAAGAGGTCACAAAGGAGCTAAGTCTCGTTCAGGTTATTCTAAAAAGATTGGTTTTGAAGGAGGTCAGATGCCACTTCAAAGACGTGTGCCTAAGTTTGGATTCAAAAACATCAATCGTGTTGAATACCAAGGGGTTAATTTAGATACACTCCAAGCATTAGTGGACAACGGAATTGTTACTGATACAGTGGATATGACTGTATTTGTAAGCAACCGTTTGGCTACCAAAAACGAAGTTGTAAAAGTTTTGGGTAGAGGTGAACTAAAAGCTAAATTAAAAGTATCTGCTCACAAGTTTACTGCCACTGCCAAAGCTGCTATTGAAGCGGCTGGTGGAGAAGCTGTAACCCTATAATTTTCATACGATGAAGAAGTTTTTTGAATCATTAGCCAATGTTTGGAAAATCGAGGAACTGAAAAACAGAATCCTTTTTACTTTAGGACTTTTGTTGGTGTACCGTTTTGGTGCGCACGTTACCCTTCCGGGTATTGATGCATCTCAGTTACACAGTTTGGCAGGTCAAACCAAAAATGGTATTGGTTCAATTTTGGACATGTTTACCGGTGGAGCTTTCTCTAAAGCTTCTGTATTCGCCCTGGGTATCATGCCGTATATTTCAGCTTCTATTGTAGTACAGTTGATGGGAATTGCGATTCCTTATTTACAAAAACTACAAAAAGATGGAGAGAGCGGTAGAAAAAAACTCAACCAAATTACTCGTTGGTTGACCATTGTTATCACTTTGGTTCAGGGTCCTGGTTACATTTACAACTTATACAGAACCATTCCTGCAAGTGCATTCTTGCTCGGATTTGACTCGTTCAGCTTCCTTTTTTCATCTGTATTAATTTTAACCACCGGAACTATTTTCGCTATGTGGTTGGGAGAGAAAATTACTGATAAAGGAATCGGAAACGGTATTTCATTATTAATTATGGTGGGTATTTTGGCTCGCTTGCCGCAAGCTTTCATCCAAGAATTTACTTCTACCATTACCAACAACAACGGTGGTCCGATGCTATTGGTGATTGAAGTAATTATTTGGTTGTTGGTCATCATTGCCTGCGTATTGTTGGTGATGGCAGTTCGTAAAATTCCGGTACAGTACGCTCGTCGTACAACTACTGGAGATTTTGAACAAGACATGTTGGGTGGCAACAGACAATGGATTCCATTAAAATTGAACGCTGCCGGTGTAATGCCGATCATCTTCGCTCAAGCCATCATGTTTATTCCGGCTGCTTTGGCAGGTTTGTCTCAAACTGAGACTTCTCAGACCGTTGCAGCGGCCTTCAGTGACATGTTTGGTTTTTGGTACAACTTTGTGTTTGCTTCGTTGATTGTAATTTTTACTTTCTTCTACACAGCAATCACAGTTCCTACCAACAAAATGGCCGATGATTTAAAACGCAGCGGTGGTTTCATTCCTGGTATCCGTCCGGGCGTTGAAACTTCTGATTATCTTGATCACATTATGTCTTTAATTACATTCCCAGGTTCATTATTCCTTGCTTTAATTGCTGTGTTCCCAGCTATTATTGTTGGTTTGGGTGTTCAACAGTCATGGGCGATGTTCTTCGGAGGCACGTCGTTGATCATTATGGTTGGTGTTGCCATCGATACCATCCAACAAATCAATTCATATTTGTTGAACAAACATTATGACGGATTGATGAAGAGTGGTAAAAACAGAAAAGCAGTAGCTTAATCTTATGGCAAAACAATCAGCAATAGAGCAAGACGGATCCATCATTGAAGCATTGTCCAATGCAATGTTTCGCGTAGAATTAGAAAACGGTCACGTTGTCATTGCGCACATTTCAGGAAAAATGCGTATGCATTATATTAAGTTGCTTCCGGGCGACAAAGTAAAACTCGAAATGAGCCCTTACGATTTGTCCAAAGCAAGAATTACTTACAGATACTAAAATATTAAACAGATGAAAGTAAGAGCATCAGTAAAGAAGCGTAGTGCCGAGTGCATCATCGTTCGCAGAAAAGGAAGATTATACGTAATCAACAAAAAGAATCCTAGATTCAAACAAAGACAAGGATAATTATGGCAAGAATAGCAGGGGTAGACATCCCAAAAAACAAAAGAGGAGTTATTGCTTTGACCTATATCTTCGGAATTGGTAAAAGCCGTGCTAGCGAAATTTTGGCAACAGCCAACGTTAGCGAAGACATCAAAGTTCAAGAATGGAATGACGAACAAATCGGAGCCATTCGTGATGCAGTTTCAAAATTCAAAATTGAAGGTGAATTGCGTTCAGAGACTTCATTAAACATCAAACGTTTGATGGACATCGGATGCTACAGAGGAATTCGTCACAGATCGGGTCTTCCGCTCAGAGGTCAAAGAACCAAGAACAACTCTAGAACGAGAAAAGGTAAGAGAAAAACTGTTGCTAACAAGAAAAAAGCAACTAAATAATAAGTAATAATATGGCTAAAGCAACTACAAAAAAGCGTAAAGTTATCGTTGAGTCAACGGGTGAAGCTCATATTAGTGCCACTTTCAACAACATTATTATTTCACTCACCAACAAAAAAGGTGAAGTAATTTCTTGGTCTTCTGCCGGTAAAATGGGATTCAGAGGTTCTAAAAAGAACACTCCTTACGCTGCGCAAATGGCTGCTGAAGATTGCAGTAAAGTAGCTCTTGAAGCAGGACTTAAGAAAGTAAAAGTGTACGTGAAAGGACCGGGTAACGGACGTGAGTCTGCGATTCGTTCTATTCACAATGGTGGTATTGAAGTAACAGAAATCATTGACGTTACACCTATGCCGCACAATGGATGTAGACCTCCAAAAAGAAGAAGAGTCTAATTAATTAGTTAGTATAACCCGGACAACATTGGTGGTTATCGGAGGATGAGACCTGAATTCATAACCGTTGTCCCATAATTTTTAAAAATGGCAAGATATACTGGTCCAAAAACTAAAATCGCCCGTAAGTTTGGCGAAGCTATTTTCGGAGACGACAAAGCCTTCGATAAAAGAAATTACCCTCCAGGACAACATGGTTTGGCCAAGAAGAGAGGTAAAAAATCTGAGTATGCTGTCCAATTGATGGAAAAGCAAAAAGCAAAATACACCTACGGAATCCTTGAAAAACAATTCCGTGGATTGTTCGAAAAAGCATCAGCCGCTCGTGGAGTAACTGGTGAAGTTTTGATTCAGCTTTGCGAATCTCGTTTAGACAACGTAGTATTCAGAATGGGTATTGCTTCTTCAAGAAGAGCAGCCCGTCAAATTGTTTCTCACCGTCACATTACGGTCAATGGTGAAGTGGTCAACATCCCTTCATACCAATTGAAACCTGGCGATAAAGTTGCCGTTCGTGAAAAATCAAAATCATTGGAATCTATTGAGCGTTCATTGTCTAATTCTGCGCATGTTTATGAGTGGATTACTTGGAACAATGACACCAAAGAAGGGACGTTTGTTTCTGTTCCTGCAAGATTGCAGATTCCTGAAAACATCAAGGAACAACTCATCGTCGAATTGTACAACAAATAATAACTAAGACGTAACTATGGCATTATTTAATTTTCAGAAGCCCGATAAAGTGATCATGATCGATTCTACCGATTTTGAAGGTAAATTTGAATTCAGACCTTTAGAACCTGGTTACGGATTGACTGTGGGCAACGCACTCAGAAGAGTGATGCTATCTGCACTTGAAGGATACGCAATCACTTCTGTTCGTATTGAAGGCGTTGACCACGAGTTCTCTACAATTTCTGGAGTTGTTGAAGATGTTACCGAAATCATCCTGAACTTGAAACAAGTTCGTTTCAAACGTCAAATTGAAGATGTCGATAACGAATCTGTAACTATTTCGGTTACAGGTAAAGACCAACTCACAGCGGGCGATTTCCAAAAATTCATTTCTGGTTTCCAAGTATTGAACCCTGAATTGGTTATTTGCAACATGGATAGCAAAATCAAGCTCAACATCGAATTGACGATTGAAAAAGGGCGCGGTTATGTATCTGCAGAAGAGAACAAAAAGCAAAATGCTGCTATTGGTACCATCTTCACCGATTCTATCTATACTCCGGTAATCAATGTGAAATACGCGATTGAAAACTTCCGTGTGGAGCAAAAAACAGATTACGAAAAATTGATTTTCGAAATCAAAACCGACGGTTCTATCAATCCGAAAGACGCCTTGACAGAAGCTGCCAAAGTTTTGATTCACCACTTCATGTTGTTCTCAGATGAGCGCATTACCCTTGAAGCGGATGAAATCGCACAAACAGAATCTTACGATGAAGAATCATTGCACATGAGACAATTACTCAAAACCAAATTGGTTGATATGGACTTATCCGTTCGTGCTTTGAACTGTTTGAAAGCGGCTGAAGTAGAAACTTTAGGTGACTTGGTATCGTTCAACAAAAATGACTTGATGAAGTTCCGCAACTTCGGTAAAAAATCTTTGACAGAGCTTGATGAATTGGTTGCTGTGAAGAATTTAACCTTCGGAATGGACTTATCAAAATACAAATTAGACAAAGATTAATCTAAGCCCACTGAGGTTTAAATTTTATAGCAATGAGACACGGAAAGAAAATAAATCACTTAAGCAGACAGTCTGGGCACAGAAAAGCCATGTTGGCTAATATGGCTTGTTCATTGATTGAGCACAAGCGCATCAATACGACTGTTGCTAAAGCTAAGGCACTCAAACAATATGTGGAGCCTTTGATTACTAAATCAAAAGAAGATACTACACACAATCGTCGTATCGTGTTCTCTTACTTAAAAAGCAAATATGCGGTAACTGATTTGTTCCGCGATGTAGCAGCTAAAGTAGGAGATCGTCCGGGTGGTTACACTCGTATCATCAAGTTGGGGAATCGTCTAGGAGATAACGCTGATATGGCGATGATCGAATTAGTGGATTTCAACGAATTGTACAACGGAGGCAAAAAAGAGGTCAAGAAAACCAAGAGCCGTCGTGGAGGTAAAGCGAAAGCCGCTGAAACCAAAGCAGAAGCTCCAAAAGTTGAAGAGCCTAAAGCTGAAGAACCTATTGTTGAAACTACAGAGCAAGCTCCTGAAGCTCCAGAAGCTGCTGCTGAAGAAACCAACGAAGAGAGCGCTGAGTAATGAATTCAGAATTCTAAATATCCAGGGACAAGACATTCGTTTTGTCCCTTTTTTTATGCCTTTTCAATTCAGTCAAAAAATTTGAAGCGAAACAAAATGTTCACCATCAACACCTGTCCCGCTTTACATTCCAATCTTTTAAAAGGATTTCCACTTCACTCGAGCGAAGCGAACTGGCAAAGCAATCGGGGCTATTCATCAAGCCTGATTTTCAAAACATGTTCATAAACGTTCATAAAAAAGCCAACTCTTAACTTTGTATCCTGATGTCATACCATTAAATTTGCACCACAACACACAACTCATGACATACACAACCCGACCTCAAGCTATTTTACTTTTGGCCGATGGCACTGTTTTTTACGGCAAATCCATCGGAATCTCCGGAACCACTTTTGGAGAAGTTTGTTTCAATACCGGAATGACCGGCTATCAAGAAATCTTTACCGATCCGTCTTACTATGGGCAAATCATGGTGGCGGCCAATGTACACATCGGAAATTATGGGGTTCATGCTCAGGAAATCGAATCTGATTCAGTCAAAATCTCAGGCTTGGTTTGCCGCAATTTTAGCTTCAATCATTCCCGCCCGGATTCAGAAGGCTCTTTGTATGATTACTTTGAAAAACAAAACCTGGTTGTAATTTCAGATGTTGATACGCGCGCACTGGTCAGTTACATCCGCGACCACGGAGCCATGAATGCCGTTATTTGCACCGACGAAACTCCGATTGAAGAACTCAAAAAACAATTGGCGCAAGTTCCGGATATGAAAGGTTTGGAATTGGCTTCAAAAGTATCGGTTCGCGCGCCTTATTTTTTCGGAAATCCATCAGCCACACACAAAATTTCAGCGCTTGATTTGGGCATCAAAACCAACATTTTGCGTCATTTGGCGCAGCGTGATTGTTACATCAAGGTTTTTCCATACAACACGCCTTTTTCAGAATTAGCAGCTTTTAATCCAGAGGGTTATTTCTTATCTAACGGCCCCGGCGATCCCGAACCACTTACTGAGGTGATTGCGACTGCGCAGCAAATGATCGCTTCTAACCAACCGGTTTTCGGCATTTGTCTCGGGCATCAAATTTTAGCTTTAGCCAACGGAGTTTCAACCTATAAAATGTTCAACGGTCACCGCGGAATCAATCATCCGGTAATGAATTTACTGACCGGAAAAGGCGAAATTACCTCGCAAAATCATGGATTTGCCGTTCACCGGGCGCAACTTGAAGCACATCCTGATTTAGAAATTACCCATTATCACTTGAACGATCAAACCGTTGCGGGTATGCGCATGAAATCAAAACCTGTTTTTTCTGTGCAATACCACCCAGAAGCCAGTCCCGGCCCGCATGATTCGAGCTATTTGTTCGACGATTTTGTGGGCGCACTTAAAACAGTAGTGCACTAAATCGTTATCGTTGATAAGATTCAACAAAATTATCCGGATAAAATATCAGATGCGATATATTTGTAAAACAACAACACCAAAATTGATTATTTAAAATTTAAAATAGAAAATTATGAGCATTATCGTAAAAATTCACGCAAGACAGATTTTAGATTCCAGAGGAAATCCAACCATTGAAGTAGATGTAGTTACCGAAAACGGCGTTTTGGGTCGTGCAGCGGTTCCGTCTGGCGCTTCAACCGGAGAACACGAAGCTGTTGAATTGCGTGATGGCGGTAAAGCCTATATGGGTAAAGGCGTGCTGAAAGCGGTTGAAAATGTCAATACTAAAATTGCTGAAGAATTACTTGGAACTTCTGTTTTTGAGCAAAATTTAATCGATCAGCGCATGATTGAGCTTGACGGAACCCCCAACAAATCAAATTTAGGAGCGAATGCCATTTTAGGGGTTTCCCTAGCCGTGGCCAAGGCCGCTGCCAATGAGTTGGGCATGCCCTTGTATCGCTATGTGGGTGGGGTCTCAGCGCATACACTTCCGGTGCCGATGATGAACATCATCAACGGAGGTTCGCATTCAGATGCTCCGATTGCTTTTCAAGAATTTATGATCATGCCGGTCAAAGCCAAAAACTTTACCCATGCGATGCAAATGGGTACTGAGATTTTTCACAACCTCAAAAAAGTACTACACGATCGCGGTTTATCAACGGCGGTGGGCGATGAAGGTGGTTTTGCTCCGAATTTAGCCGGTGGAACCGAAGATGCTTTAGACACCATCAAAAAAGCGGTAGAAAATGCGGGCTATAAGTTTGGCGACGAAGTTATGATTGCACTCGATTGTGCAGCTTCGGAATTCTACAAAGACGGAACATACGATTACACTAAATTTGAAGGCGCTACCGGAAAAGTGCGCACCTCAAAAGAACAAGCTGAATACTTGGCGGATCTCAGTAAAAACTACCCCATCATTTCTATTGAAGACGGTATGTATGAAGATGATTGGGACGGTTGGAAATATCTGACCGAACTCATCGGCGACAAAGTACAACTCGTGGGCGACGATTTATTTGTCACCAACGTGCAACGTTTATCTACCGGAATCGAAAAAGGCATCGCCAATTCTATTTTGGTCAAAGTAAACCAAATCGGAACTTTGTCTGAAACCATTGCTGCCGTTAACATGGCGCACAATGCGGGTTATACTTCAGTAATGTCGCACCGCTCAGGCGAAACCGAAGACAACACCATTGCTGATTTAGCTGTGGCATTAAACTGTGGCCAAATCAAAACCGGTTCGGCTTCGCGTTCTGATCGTATGGCCAAATACAATCAACTTTTGCGTATTGAAGAGGAATTAGGCGATACGGCTTATTTTCCGGGTGTGAAGGCATTTAAATAATTCATCTCAATCAATATTATTCAAACCTCTCAATCAATTTTGGGAGGTTTTTTTTTGGCCAAAATGCAATAATCAATCAAAACGCTTAAATAATAAGTCAAAACGTCGTATTGATAAATCACTTATTTTTATAGCAACAGGCTAACCTATCTTTGGAAGAGAATTAAATCAGTAATCGTGAAAAATAAAACAATCATAACGGTTTTCTTCCTGATGGTAGGTCTCAAGTTGATGTCGCAAACATCACAGCAAGACTTAGATTCGTTGAAGCACGCCCTCAAATCAGCTAGAATTGATACGGTCAGAGTTAACCTTAATAATAAGATTGCTGACAGCTACAAAGAATCCAACCCTGACTCAACAGCTTTTTATGCTCATCAGGCAATGATATTGGCCAAAAAGGCTAATGATTTTTTAGGGATGGGCCACGCGCTGATCAACTCCGGAAATTCAGCCATTATTTTAGGAAACTACCCGCAAGCCAACCACTATTTTGCGCAAGCCGAATCCGTTTTTGAAAAACTACTCAAATCAGATTCTGATGATCCAACGCGGCTTATTCGCACCGGATTGGCCAGATCGTTGGCCAGTCAAGGCGTAGTGTTTTCGCAGCAAAGCAATTATTATATGGCGCTGGAAATGTATCAGAAAGCGCTGAAAATGTACTTGGAAATGGGCGATAAAACCAGTATTGCCAAGGCTTATAATAATATAGGAATCGTATACAAATCGCAACAGAAAAACAAGCAGGCCTTACAGTATTTCAAAAAAGCATATCAAGTGCAGCAAGGAATTGGCGAGCCTACTGCTGCGGTAACCTTAACCAATATCGGGGTAATCTATGCCGAGCAAGGCAACAAACAGCAAGCCTTTGACTATTATAAAAAAGCCGAAAAATTATTTGCCAACATCAGCAATCAGCGCGGATTGGCACTTTTGAATAATTATTTTGGAGATTACTACCGGTCTGAAAAGAATGTTGACCAAGCTGCCCAATATTACCAAAAAGCTTTGCAATTGTACGAAGCGATGCAGAACAAATTCGGTGCTTCCTTGGCGTTGTATAATCTGGGTTTGCTTCAAACCGATTTGAAAAATTATCCACAAGGGATTCTTTACGCTGAAAAGTCGTTGGCTTATGCCCAATCCATCGGGGTTCTCGACCAGATTTATCATTCTGAAAAATTACTGAGTGATTTATACGGCTTGCAAAACAAGACAGATCTTTCGTTCCAACATTACCGCAATTACATCGCTGCACGCGACAGCATCATCCATCAAGAAAATACCAAAAAAATATTGCGTGCTGAGATGGAATCAGAATACAAACGCAAAACAGCAATTTTATCAGAGCAATCCAAACGCAATACACAGTTGGTCATCTTTACGGTGATTGGACTTTTTTTATTGGCCGGATTGATTTTTGTGACCTACAATCGCCGACAAATCAAGCGTCGATTGACCTTGCAAAAAGAAGTAGCTGAGTATGAGCAGAAAGCGCTACACTTGCAAATGAATCCGCATTTTGTGTTCAATTGTTTGGGTTCGATATCAAGTTTTATTGTGCAAAACGGAACCGATTCAGCGCTGAAATATTTGTCTAAATTTTCTAAACTCATGCGCCTTACTTTAGAATATTCAAAAGGTTCCTTGATTCCGATTGACAAAGAAATTGAGGGTTTGAAGAACTATCTTGAACTCGAGCAACTGCGTTTTCACAACAAGTTTGACTTTGAGATTTTCTCCAGCGATAAAGTTGAGTTCAATATGGGCATTCCGCCGCTTTTGGTTCAGCCATTTGTAGAAAATGCCATATTGCACGGGATGGTTCCCAAAGAGGGCTACGGAAAAATTACCGTACACTTTGACGTTCAAAACGGACAGTTTATTTGCAGTATTTCTGACGACGGAATTGGTTTTACAAAATCCAAACACCTCAAAGAAGATTCGTTTACCGCCCATAAATCAATGGCGCTTGAAATCACCAAAAAACGTCTGGAAATCATGGAAGCGATTACATTAAAGTCTGCCCAAATTGACATTCGTGAATGCGAAGAAAACGGACAAATATCGGGCACGCAAGTCATCTTGAGATTGCCTATTCAGTATATTCAATAGAAAAGAAAAGACCGCTGCGCTGCAAGAAGATAGACAAATATTAAAAGCAAACAACAAATAATGATTACAGCAATTCTCATTGACGACGACAAACATTTGCGCGAGGGCCTGAAAGCGCTGCTCGACCGGTACACCAACGACATTCAAATTGTGGGTGAAGCCGAGAGTGTCATGACCGGTATTATAGCCATTGAGAAATGGCAGCCTCAAGTTGTTTTTCTGGATATTCATCTAAGCGACGGCACAGGTTTCGATATACTCGATCGCCTCAAGGCCAAAAACGGCAAAATTGCCTCGCACATTGTTTTTATCACGGCACATGAAAAATACGCTGTAAAAGCCTTCAAGTTCAGCGCACTTGATTTTATTCTCAAGCCAATTGATCCTGAGGAATTACAAGATACCATAGACAAAATCAAAGCGATTTCATCGTCGACAAAATCCTTTGATCATATTGATTTGTTGCTCGAGAACATTCGGAAAAAGGTAGACAATTTTAAACGCATTGCACTCTCAACCAGTGATGGGATTCATCTTTTTGAAGTGGCCGATATTATTCGATTGGAAGCCAAAGGCAATTACACCGAATTTTTCATCAAGAATCACAAACCGGTTTTAATCTCTAAAACGCTCAAAGAATATGAAGAAATGTTAACAGAACAAGGATTTGAACGCATACATCAATCGCATTTAATCAATCTGTCTTACTTGAAATCATATATCAAAACCGATGGTGGTTATGTCATCATGGCCGACAACACTCATTTGCCCATTGCGCAAAGCAAAAAAGAAAAATTACAAGAATTGATTAAAGCACTTTAATAACTAGAAATCATGACTCAGAAACGATATAAAACCAAAACTATGAAAAAACTATTGTGGTTACTGCTGTTGTTTACCGGGATGGTAAAGGCACAAATTGTGAATATTCCTGATTTACTCTTTAAGGGAAGATTGTTAAGTGCTGATGTCACCAATAATATCGCTCTAAATAGTGCTGGAGTTGCTATGAAAATTGACGCTAATAACGATGGTGAAATCCAAAATAGTGAAGCTTTGGCGGTTTATAAATTGTATGTGCCTCCGCTGGTAGATGATTTGACCGGAATAGCCAGTTTCACGAATTTGACAAGTTTATCAGTTAGCGAAAGTAATTTAACTACTTTAGATGTTAGTGCTTTGACCAATCTTGTTTGGTTAGATTGCTCTTGGAATCAGATTACAACACTCAATGTGACTGGTCTGGTCAATCTTAGTCAGTTGCAATGCAAACAAAATCTGATGACCAATTTAAATTTGAGTACACTCACAAGTTTAACTCAGTTGGATTGTTCCAATAACCGTCTTACAACTCTAGATGTAAGTACAAATTCCTTACTTTCTTATTTATTATGTGATCGAAATCAGTTGGCAAGTCTCAATGTAATTGGCTTGAATAATATTGCTTTTTTATCGTGTAATTACAACAACATGACGAACTTGAATGTCAGTAATTTGACGGGCCTCATTTCGTTAGCTTGCGGTAATAATCAGTTAACCAGTCTAAACCTAGCCTCATTAGTCAATTTATTCTCTTTGCAATGCGATCATAATCTCTTGACAAGTTTAGATTTAAGTGCCAATACTGCTTTGACAAGTTTGTTTTGTTACTACAATCAATTGACAAGTCTTGATTTGAGTAATAATAACTTGCTCACATCCGTCAATTGCGGCGAGAATCGGTTGGCCAATCTAAATTTGAATGGAATTACTAATTTGACTTCTTTAGATTGTAAATTTCAATCGGATAATTTTACCATCACCGGAAATGCTTTAGCAGGTTTGAATTTGCTGGAGTATGAAGGCCAAACTTCTGTTGTAACTGTTAACGGATTCCCATCAATCGGAAATGTTCGGGTCATACCGAGGTCAATTGCTAATTTTACACTTAATTTAAACAATATTTATTCAGGAGCAAATGTTGAAATCAAACCCGAAATTGCAACAACGGTTACTGTTAATGCGCCCGGACAAAGTTTATTATCGCTCAATTGTAATGACAGTCAAATAACTGATTTAATCATCAATGGGTTTACCAGTATAGGTGATCTGAATTGCGTCAATAATAAATTGACTAATTTAAACATTGGCGGAAATACCTCTATTACAAATTTGAGTTGCCAATTTAATGAATTAGCAACGCTTAATTTAAGTACGGTAAATAATCTTCAAATCCTGAATTGTAATAATAACAAACTCACCAGTCTTGATCAGATCAACGGTGCAACATTGAAATCGTTGATTTGCAGAAATAATCTCTTAACTTCATTAGATCTTAACGGTTTTACAAACTTAATTACACTAGATTGCTCAAAGGAAGGTTATCCGAATCTGGGGAATTACATTACCAGTCTCAACTTGACAGCACTACCAAATTTGATTACACTCAATTGTCGCGGTAATCGATTGACTTCTTTAATTTTAAACGGATTGTCTAGTTTGGAAAGTATTGATTGCTCTTCTCAAGGTGAAAATTCAAATGAATTAACCACACTTGATTTAACCGGATTAACAAGTTTGAAATACTTAGATTGTTCTGCGTATTTACCAATTTTTGTTGGCAACCGCATTACCAACTTGAATGTTAGCGGCTTGACCAATCTTAGAGAATTGCGATGTTCAGGCAATAAAATTCCGAATCTAACGGTGACTGGCTTGACCAATCTAACTCATTTAACCTGTTCTCGCAATTTACTCACTACATTAGATTTGACAGGTTTGACTAATTTAATTGAACTGGATTATGCAGAAAATCAATTGTCAACCTTGAATTTGAATGGCTTAATCAACCTTAAAAAATTAGATTGCTCTGCCAATTATTTAACAACATTAAATGTGATTAACTTAACCAATTTGACTTCATTGCTTTGTATGTATAACCAACTCACAACATTAAATATTAGTGGCTTGGTCAATTTGAAACGATTATGGTGTTTTCAAAATCAAATTGCTTCTTTAGATTTGAGCGATTCTGTTGAACTTGAAGATATAAACTGCGGCATCAATTCTTTGACGAGCCTTGATTTAACAGGACTCCACAAAATAAAAGACTTAAGATTTGATGTTAATAGCATTTCAACTATTGATCTGAGCGGATTGCCTGAATTAAGAAGCTTAGTCTGTCAGTCCAACCAAATCACGAGTTTAGATTTGAGCAATAATCCTCTTTTGACTGATCTAAACTACGGCTACAATCAATTGCCGAATGTAAACTTGACCAATTTACCTTTGCTTATGTCTTTGCAATGTAATGGAAATCAAGTTACTAGTTTAGATTTGAGCCTTTTTCCAAATCTAAGTACACTGGGATGCTCAGACAATTTGCTTACGAGTTTAGATCTAAGTAATTCACCTGCTCTAAGTTACTTGGATTGCTATAATAATCAACTGACTACTTTAGATATTAATAATTGTAGTCAGAATTTTCAAAGATTGTATTGTCAAAACAACCAACTGACCTCTTTGTTTATCAAGAATGGCAAAGATGAACTTTCCGTTGAATTCGGCAACAACCCAAATTTGGCCTACATCTGTGCCGATGAATCTCAGGTTGACACGATTCAATCTCAGTTGAATACAATGGGCATGACTGCAACTGTCTGTAACTCATATTGTACTTTTTTGCCTGGAGGCAGTTTTAATTCGCTGTTGGGAAAAACCATTTTTGACGAGAATAACAATGGTTGTAACGCCAATGACCCATTACACCCAAACATCAGAATAGACATAAACGACGGTACTAATACAGGTTCGGCGTTTACCAATACACAAGGTATTTGTACTTTTTACACAACGGCAGGCAGCTATGATATTTATCCGAATATAGAGAATGCATCCGCCTTCAACATAACTCCTGCAACTGCTACCATTAATTTTCCGGATAGTAATAACAATACAAGTACACAAGATTTCTGTATCACGGCCAATGGTATTCATCCGGACTTAGAGGTTGTTTTAGCTCCTACCAATGCTGCCCGTCCGGGTTTTGATGCAGATTACAAAATTGTCTTCAAGAACAAAGGCAATCAGACACTTTCCGGCAATGTACATTTGCTTTTTGACGATACGCGATTAGATTATGTTTCGTCTGTAGGAGTTCAACCGGTTCAAGCCGGCGGTTCTTTAACTTGGGAATACTATAATTTGATGCCTTTTGAGAGCAGAACGATTGAGCTGGTACTGAATGTCAATTCACCCACAGAAACACCTGCGGTAAATAATGGCGACATACTCAATTTTACCACTTCCATTACGCCCGATGCAAATGATGTACTGCCGTCTGATAATCAATTTAGTTTTACCCAAAACGTGGTTGGTTCTTTTGATCCAAATGATATCATTTGTTTAGAAGGATCTACTGCTCCCACAACTGATATAGGTAACTATTTGCATTATTTGACTCGTTTTGAGAACACCGGAACTTTTTATGCTGAGCAAATAGTTGTAAAGATTTTGATTGATCCAAGCAAATATGATGTCAGTTCATTGCAAGTTTTAGGATCGTCACACAATGCTAAAACCCGAATTACAGGTAATTTGGTAGAGTTTATTTTTGAAGATATTAACTTGGCTGCGATTCAAGGCGATCCACCGGTTGGCGGGCATGGCGATGTATTGTTCAAGATAAAAACCAAAAACGATTTGCAGGTGAATGATATGGTTGTACAAAGAGCCGGAATTTATTTTGATTACAATTTTCCGATTGTCACCAATGATGCACAAACCACATTTGCTTTGTTGAATCAAAATATTTTTGAAAGAGATAATACCATAGTTGTTTCGCCCAATCCAACAACAAATGCGGTTAATATTCAATCTGAATCAAATATTAAATCTTTAGAGTTTTATGATATACAAGGTAGAATTCTACAGACTTTGTTAGGCAATACACATCGTTTTGATATTTCAAACAAAGCCAACGGAATCTACTTCTTAAAGATCACCACCGAACAAGGCAGTGTTATAGCCAAAATTATCAAAGAATAAAACACAGCATCACTTTTGTAAAAGCCTTTCTGATGATACAATCGGAAGGGCTTTTTTATTTTCTCGGCCAGATGGTTCATTTACTCGCTAAAATAGCATGCGTGTTCATCAACTCAAAATCAATTGAATGATTCAATTACATTTGTTTCATCAATTTGATTGAAATGAAAAAGACATTCATCATCTGTATTTTAACTTTGTGTTTGCGCCCGATTGGTTTTGCGCAATCACTCGATAGTTTGCAGCAAGCATTACAAAAAACGACCAATGATATTGATCGAGTTAAAACGCTCAATGCCATTTCTGACCAATATAAATACACGCAACCCAAACTCACCGCTGATTATGCGCTCAAAGCACTTCAAATTGCTCAGCGAATTCAGTACAAAAAGGCGCAAGGCGATGCTTATTTGAATTTAGGAAATGCCGCCATCATTTCAGGCGATTATCCCAAAGCGATGGATTATTTCTTAAAGGCGCGCACTATTTTTGAAACCGAAATTTCAGCACAGTCTGATGAGCAACTGGCCAGCAAAGCGAGTTTGGCCAAGGCCTACGGAAGCATCGGAATTGTTTTGGCAGAGCAAAGTAATTACGCCAAGGCCATTGAATATCATCTCAAGGCGGTTAAATTATATGAAGCCATCAATGATCCAAAAAAGTCTGCCCAAGTGTACAACAACATCGGTGTTGCTTATAAAGCGCAATTGGCCGATTTCAAAGCGCTCACTTATTTTGTCAAAGCGCTCAAACTGCAAGAAAAAGTACACGATCCAAATATCGGAATCACCCAAACCAATATTGCTAATTGTTATCTCAAGCAAAAGAATTATGCGCAAGCTCTGATTTATTACAACCAAGCCAAAACCAGTATTGACAAGCATCCTGATGTGCGCGCTTTGGGTGAATGGCTGAACAACATGGGTTTGTATTACCAACAAGCAGGCGCTGCTGAAAAAGCCATTGAGATTTGGAAAAAATCTATTGAAAACAGTCAAAGCATGGGCGATCGTTTTGCACAGGCCGACACGCATTTGTATTTGGGCGAATTGTATTTGTCGTTGCATCAGTTCTCGCAAGCACTGTTCCATGCGCAAACGGCTTTGCAACTGGCCAGCGAATTGAATGTTTTAGAACAAAAAATGGCTGCTGAAAAATTACTCAGCGATATTTATACACATCAAAACGACGCCTCGAAAGCTTTTGCGCATTTCAGATTATACAGCGCTGCCAAAGACAGCTTGAACAATGCCGAAAGCATTCGCAAAGGTCTTGAAGCCGAGATGAATTTTGAATTTGAAAAGCGCGAAGTACTGCAAAAAGAAGCGCTTCAGAAAAAAGAACTCTTGATGCAAGAACAGGCCAAACAAAACCGCTTGGAATTAATTTTTGGCGTATTGCTCGCTTTGTTACTCGCCGGCATCGGATTTTTATATTACAACCGCATGCAACTCAAAAAGCATTTAACACTGCAAAAAGAGCTTGCCGAATACGAACAGAAAGCGTTGCACTTGCAAATGAATCCGCATTTTGTGTTCAATTGTTTGGGATCGATATCGAGTTTTATTGTCAAAAACGGAACGCATTCGGCCGTGAAGTATTTGGCCAAATTCTCTAAACTCATGCGCCTGACTTTAGAATATTCAAAACAATCATTGATTCCGATTCACAAAGAAATTCAAAGCTTAGAGAATTATCTTGAGCTAGAACAACTCCGGTTCAACCACAAATTTGAATTTTCCATTACCAAAGACAAAAGCATTGAAGACGATTTGGCTTTGCCGCCTTTGTTGTTGCAACCTTTTGTTGAAAACGCCATCATTCACGGAGTCATTCCGAGTAAAGAAATGGGCATGATTCAAATTGATTTTTCAATTCAAGATCAAAGCTTGGTTTGCAGTATTCAAGACAATGGTATTGGTATTCAAGCCTCACGCGCCATCAAAGAAAATTCGGTTTCGGTACATCAGTCGATGGCATTGGATATTACCAAAAAACGTTTGCAAATGATAGCCAGTTCCATGGCACAAAAGGCTGAAGTGATTATTGAAGATTTAACAACGCTTCAAGCAGGCCAAACAGGAACCCGGGTTATCTTGCATTTGCCCATTCAATACCTGGACAACAAATTAGTTTCTCACACCGATAATTTAGCATCATGATTACAACGGTATTAATTGACGATGACAGCAATTTGCGTGACGGCATGCGCGAACTCTTGGCTTTTTATGCACCTGATATTGTGATTGTAGGCGAAGCTGAAGATGTTGCATCAGGAGTTGCAGTCATGGATAAACTCAAACCACAAGTAGTGTTTTTAGACATTCAACTCAACGACGGAACCGGTTTTGACGTGCTTGAAAAGTTGACCCAGAAAAATGGCAGTATGTCATCGCACATTGTTTTTATCACGGCCCATGAACAATATGCCATTAAAGCCTTTAGGTTCAGTGCGCTTGATTTTTTACTCAAACCCGTTGACCCGGACGAGTTAGAAACAGTCATTGGCAAAATCAGAAACGTACTCAAGAAGAACAACAGTTATGCGCATATTGATTTGCTGCTTGAGAACATCCGCAAAAAAGTAGACAATTTTAAACGCATTGCGCTCACAACTTCTGAAGGAATTCACTTGTTTGAAGTAAGCGATATTATTCGGTGTGAAGGCGAGGATAATTACACCACTTTTTACATCAAAAACAACAAGCCGCTAATCATATCAAGAACGCTCAAAGAATATGAAGAGTTGCTGTCTGAGTATGGTTTTGAACGCATTCATCAATCGCATTTAATCAACATTGCTTATTTAAAATCATATGTCAAAAAAGACGGAGGTTATGTGGTGATGGCCGACAACACACAGCTCCCGATTTCACAACGAAAAAAAGAAAGACTACAAGAAATCATCAAATCGCTTTAAACACGAAATCATGAATACAAAATATACTCATAAACCTAGCTCAATGAGAAATATAGTCCTGTTGTTGCTGTTTTTTACCGGGATGGTAAAGGCTCAGATTGTGAATATCATCGATCCGAATTTTAAGGCAGCGCTCATTGCCGATGGCATTGATACCAATGGCGACGGTGAGATTCAAACTCTTGAAGCTTTTGTGGTCAACCAATTGCATGTGGATCATGCGAATATTTCCAATCTGATTGGCTTGTCGAGTTTTGTTAATGTGACCTCGTTGTATTGCGAAAACAACAACATCACTTTTTTGGATCTTTCAGGAAATCCGAATATCAATTATATCAAATGCAGTAATAATCAGTTATCTTTTCTCAATGTCAGCAATAATATGGGGTTGACGGATTTGCTCTGTGACAGTAATAATCTCAACGGAATCAATGTTAGTAACAATCCCAATTTGACAGATTTGTGGCTTTTTAATAATAATTTGACTTCTTTAGATGTAAGTAGCTGCTCCAGTTTACGAGTTTTATCTTGCGGACAGAATGCCTTGACTTCATTGGATTTGACCAATAATTTGAATTTAACTAATCTGCAGTGTTCAGAAAATCTGCTTACGAGTCTCAATGTAAACGGCTTGACCAATTTAACCAATTTGTATTGTACTCAAAACCAACTGACCTCGCTAGATGTAAGTAGTTTGACCCATTTGCTGTATTTATATTGCGAATTCAACCAGCTTCCGGCGATCAACTTAAATGGGCTGGTTAATCTTAAACGTTTCTATTGTAATGGCAACCAATTAACATCTCTTGATTTTACTGGTTTGACAGCCTTAGAGCAAGTAAGTTGTGACGAAAATCAATTAACCACTTTAGACTTAAGTCAACAATCATCGTTGGTGATTTTAAGATGTCGCTTAAACAATCTGGATTCTTTATTTATTAAAAACGGTGCCGATAACAGTGTACAGTTGTATTTTGACGGCAACCCCAACATCGCTTTTATTTGCGCAGACGAGGTTGAATTTACAGGCGTCCAATTGCTTTTAACTTCTTATGGTTATACCAATTGTGTTTTGAACAATTATTGCACTTTCACGCCCGGGGGCAATTACAACACCATTTCTGGTACTTTGACTTTTGATAACAATCAAGATGGTTGTGGTCTGGATGATGATAGGCCCAAAAATATTAGAGTAAACGTAAACGACGGATCCAATTTAAGTGCAGTTTTTACGAATTCCTCCGGATTGTATACAACCTATACACAAGAAGGAAGTTTTGAGGTGACACCTTCTGTAGAAAACCCAACTTGGTTTACCTTTTCACCCAACAATGCTACAATTCCATTTGCTGATAACAATAACAATTCGGCAACACAAAATTTCTGTATCACCTCTAATGGTTCACACCAAGATTTAGAAATTGCTTTGGTTCCGATTGGACCAGCAAGACCTGGTTTTGATGCCGTGTATGAGTTGGTTTTGCACAACAAAGGAAATCAATTCATGAATGATTGGACAGGTGTACTGTTGCAGTATGATGCTTTAAAAATGAGTTTTGTATCATCAAGCATAGTCAATTCTAGTTCTGGTGTAGGGGTTTTAGAATGGGGTTATTTTTTAGCGCCTTTTCAGACCCAGACCATTGAAGTGGTTTTTCACATCAATTCACCTGTAGATGTTCATCCGGTTGTGAATGGCGATGTGTTGAATTTTACGGCAGTTTTTAACCCGATCAGTACTGATGAAAATCAAGCTGACAACACGTTTGTTTATCATCAAACGGTAGTTGGTTCTTATGATCCGAACGATATTACCTGCTTAGAAGGCGATGTTGTGCCGCCAACAGAAATAGGCAATTACCTTCATTATGTGATTAATTTTGAAAACACCGGAACTTATCCGGCAGAAAATGTAGTAGTTAAAACCGAAGTAGATACCTCAAAATTTGAGATTAATTCTTTGCAATTAATGAATGCCAACTTTCCTGTTGATGCGAGAATTACGGGAAACAAAGCAGAGTTTATCTTCAAAAACATCCAATTGCCTATTGGGGGTCATGGTCATATACTACTGAAAATTAAAACCAAAAATATATTGGTTACCGGGAGTTCTGTGTCTAATCGAGGCGATATTTTCTTTGATTACAACGCGCCTGTTGATACCGGTTTGGCCACTACGGTTTTTCAAACTTTATCTAATACCGGTTTTGCAACAGACAGCAGTGTAACGATTACACCGAATCCGGCTTCTGAATTTGTTTTAGTGCAAGCCAATAGTCTGATTCAATCGGTTGAGGTATACGATACTTTAGGTAGAATCATCCAAACGATTATCATCAATAAAAACGAATCTAAACTCAATATTAATTCCTATTCATCAGGAACTTATTTCATCAAAATTGTTACTGAAAAAGGCGCCAAAGTGCAAAAATTGCTGAAAAAATAAGTCTCCCAACCATCAAACAAAATCATGTACAACCTAAATTTTCATTCTATGAAAAAGATTTTTTTATCCTGTTTGCTTTTTGGCTTTATGTCGCATGCGCAGGTTGTAAATATCCCCGATGCAAATTTTAAATCCCTGCTTCTGGCATCTAATACGGATAATGAAATTGCTTACGGCAATGGTATACTTTTGAAGATTGACGCCAACAGCGATGGCGAAATACAAGAAATAGAGGCGGCGGCTGTTGATTCGCTCAATGTGCCTACTGCTCAAATTACAGCACTCACGGGTTTGGGTAGTTTTAGCAACTTAAAAAAGCTTAATTGTGCAGGAAATCAAATAGCAGCGGTTGATTTGAGCAATCTTTCATTACTCAAGTTTCTGGATATCAGCAGCAATCAGCTTTCGGCTTTAGATATCAGCGGATTATCTAATTTGGTCAAAGTAGATGCCTCGTACAATTTGATAGCTAGTTTTAGCTCAGCTTCCAACAGCAACCTCAGAAGTCTAAAGCTAAACAACAACCTGCTAACCGCTATCAACCTGACCGGATTAGAAAGTTTATGGCTACTGGAGCTCAACTACAACCAGCTCTCAACCATTGATTTGTCAGGTTTGAGTAATTTGAATGTCCTTTTTTTGAACCACAATTTATTTACCGTACTTAATCTTGCCGGTCTCACCCAATTGCTTCAGTTAGATTGTTCCTACAACACGCTCAGCGCTTTAGCCAATTTGTCTGATTTGGCCCAGTTATCACAATTAGATTGCTCGTACAACACCATCAGCAGTATTGATTTTACCGGATTGTCTTCCTTGCAATATTTAGCCTACAGCGGAAACAATCTTCAAACACTAAATCTTACAGGTTTGACAAGTTTAACTTCTTTGATTTGTTCTGATAATGCGCTCACAAATATTGATCTTTCTGCAGTACCCGGGCTTTTGTATTTTGATGGTTCATTCAATAATTTTTCAAATGTTGATTTTAGTTTAAACCTCTCTTTGGCCGAAATCAAGTGCGACCACAATCAACTTTCTGCCATTGATGTTTCGATGTTGCCCAATTTAACTCGAATCAATGTGAGTAATAACTTATTGCAGCAGTTAGAAGTAACTCAAAATTCAATGTTGTTTGAATTGTTGTGTGCGCAAAATCTGCTCACTACCATAAATATGAATGCCAACCCGAATTTGTACTACATTGATATTTCAGAAAACAATTTGTTGCAATCTATTTTTATGAACAACGGAACTTTTAATCAAGGCTCGGTGCCCGGTTATTTAGGAGTCACCAATTGCACCAACCTTGAATATGTCTGCGTTCAAGAAGAAGGCATAGGCTATGTCAACAATCAGATTGAGTTTACCTCTGGTGCCAGCAACGTTGTTGTGAACTCGTATTGTACTTTTTCACCATCGGGCGATTACAACCTCATCAACGGAAAAATCACCTATGATTCAGACGCCAATGGTTGTGATGCATCTGATTTTATTTTTCCGAATTTACGCGTAAACATTACCGATGGAATCACCTCAGGAGCCAATTTCATAGATGCTCAGGGCAATTATTCATTTGTTACCCAAGCAGGTTCTTACACCATTACACCCAATATCCAAAACCCGGAATGGTTTACTTTTTCACCACCCTCAGCTACAGTAAATTTTTCTGATAACAACAACAACCAACAAACAGCTGATTTTTGTTTGGCTCCGCAAGGGGTACATCCGGATGTTTCGGTGGTTTTGGCTCCGGCCTCACATGCGGTTCCGGGTGATACCGCCAGTTATCAAATTTTATACACCAACAACGGAAACCAATTGCTTTCGGGCTCAGTTGATTTTAATTTCAATGATGCCGTTTTAGATTTGCTCTTTGCTTCAGAAACTCCTAATCAAGTTCAATCGGGAATTTTAACATGGAACTATGTCAATTTGCAACCTTTTGAAAGCAGAAGAATTGACTTGGCTTTCAGATTGAATGCCTCTTCTGAAACGCCGGGGGTCAACATTGGTGATGTCTTGAATTTTTCAGCAGCGATACTTCCGGTGGCAGGCGATGAAATTCCGCTCGACAATAATTTTTCATTTAGCCAAACAGTTGCCGATGCCAATATTCTCAATGATATTGTTTGTTTGGAAGGAACCGTTCTTGATCCGAGCTACATTGGTGAATACCTTCATTATATGATTAATTTTGAAAACGTAGGCACTTTGGCAGCTCAGAACACCGTGATCAGATTTGATGTAGATACAAACATATTTGACCTCAGTACTTTACAGTTGCTTGACGCATCCAATGAGGTTGTGACCCGTGTGAATGGCAACGTAGTCGAGTTTATTTTTCAGAACATCAATTTAGAGATTGGCGGACACGGTCATATTTTGCTCAAAATGAAAACTCTAGATAATCTTCCGGTATCAACTGTTGTCTCTAACCGAGCTAATATTTTTTATGATTACAGTACACCGGTTGATACAGGAACCGTCAATACCGTATTTCAAACTTTGTCTAACAATGGCTTTGACTTTGACCATTCGGTTGCGATGTTGCCCAATCCGGCCCAAAATCAAGTTCATATCAAATCTGAAAATACAATTAAAACAATTGCACTTTTTGATGCTCAAGGTAGAATCATCACAGCTCAATCAGTAGAACAGAAAGAAACAAGTTTTGATGTTTCCCATTTTTCTCGCGGCATTTATCTAGTTAAAATAACTACCCAAACCGGAACTTCGGTTCAAAAACTCATCAAAAATTAGTTTGTTAATGATTGCCCACCAAGAGCGCACAGTCCAAAGCTGTGCGTTTTTTTTATTCAATAACTCCAAGCCCTATTTAATTTGCAATTTTTATAAAATTATTAACGAAATCGTTGTCAAATTCTTTTTCTATTTCAATTTGGATTCCCTAGTTTTGTTAAATTATTATTCCAATAAAAATCTCCTTAAATATTATGTCAAAAATTGCTACACTCGAGTTAGACGGCAAAAAGTATGAGTTTCCGGTTATTGTCGGAAGCGAAAACGAAGTTGGTATCGATATCAACAAATTGCGCGACTTATCCGGTGCCATTACCATGGATCCGGGCTACAAAAATTCAGGTTCATGTACCAGCGAAATTACTTTTCTCGACGGAGAAGAAGGCATTTTGCGTTACCGCGGATACGCCATTGAAGATTTGGCCGACAAAGCCAACTTTCTTGAAGTAGCATATCTGATTATTTTTGGTGAGTTGCCAACGCAGCAACAATTGACACAGTTTGAAAACGACATCCGCAAATATACATTGGTCAACGAAGAGATGAAAAACATCATTGACGGTTTCCCGAAAACCGCTCATCCAATGGGTGTTCTTTCGTCACTAACCAGTGCACTTACGGCTTTTAACCCGAAAGTAGTGAATGTAGACAATGAAAAAGAAATGTATGAGGCCGTATGCAAAACCATGGGTAAATTCTTGGTGATTGCCACTTGGACGTATCGCAAAATGATGGGTTATCCGCTCAATTATTACGATAACACCAAAGGCTACGTTGAAAACTTCATGCATTTGATGTTTGCATTGCCAACGGGGCCATACAGCGCTAACTCGGTTGTGATTGATGCTTTAGATAAATTGTTCATCTTGCATGCCGACCACGAACAAAACTGTTCCACTTCAACCGTGAGAATTGTTGGTTCATCACACGCCGGATTGTTTGCTTCTATATCGGCGGGTGTTTCTGCTTTGTGGGGTCCATTACACGGAGGTGCGAATCAAGCGGTTTTAGAAATGCTTGAAGAAATCCACAAAAACGGGGGTGATTGTGATAAATACATGGCCAAAGCCAAAGATAAAGATGATCCGTTCAGACTCATGGGCTTCGGACACCGCGTATACAAAAACTTTGACCCGCGTGCGCGCATCATCAAAAAAGCGGCAGATGAAGTATTGCAGACTCTTGGCGTGAATGACCCAATTTTGGACATTGCCAAAAAACTCGAAGAAGCTGCTTTGGTTGATGATTATTTCGTTTCAAGAAAACTCTATCCAAACGTAGATTTTTACTCAGGAATTATCTACAGAGCTTTAGGAATTCCAACCGATATGTTTACAGTGATGTTTGCCATCGGACGCCTTCCGGGTTGGATTGCTCAATGGAAAGAAATGCGCATCAACAAAGAGCCTATTGGCCGTCCGCGTCAAATTTACACCGGACATCCGTTGCGCGATTTCAAACCGATGAATCAGCGATAGTTGAATTTTAATTATAAAGAAAGCCACTTCAAAAGAGTGGCTTTTTTGTTTGCGTATTTTTGAGATAATGCTTAACCTTACAAACTAAATTAATGCCTTGTCATGCTATTCAACTCACTGGGGTTTGCATTATTCCTTCCGATTGTATTTGTACTTTATTGGTTGTTGTCAAAGCAAAAACTTGTTTATCAAAACCTTTTATTGCTGGTTGCAAGTTATTTCTTCTATGCTTGTTGGGATTGGCGTTTTCTGTTTTTGCTCATTTTTTCAACATTTTTAGATTACTTCACCGGATTGAAAATGTCTGAAACTTCCTCTGAAGTGTGCAAAAAGAGATGGTTTTGGCTCAGCGTTTTTATAAATTTAGGTTTTCTGGGCGTATTCAAGTATTACAATTTTTTTGCAGCATCTTTTGTTGATTTGTTTAGTTCTTTCGGAGTTAAACTTCATCCATGGACAATCAAGGTGATTCTTCCGGTGGGTATTTCGTTCTATACTTTTCACGGATTGTCTTATGTGATTGATATTTACAAAAATAGAATCAAGGCCGAAAAGAACTTCGTTGATTATGCAGTTTTTGTGAGTTTTTTTCCGCTTTTGGTAGCTGGTCCGATTGAACGTGCCACTCATCTGTTACCTCAAATTAAGCAGAAAAGAATTTTCAAATTTGAGCAAGCGCAAGACGGCATATACCAAATTATTTGGGGCTTGTTTAAAAAAGTAGTTATTGCTGATAGTTGTGCCCAATATGTCAATGAAATTTTCGGGCATTATGAGTCTATGAATTCTTTATCGCTGCTCATGGGTGCCTTGTATTTTTCGTTTCAGATTTACGGTGATTTTTCAGGGTATTCAGACATCGCTTTAGGAACGGCAAAACTATTCGGGATTAATTTATTGCGCAACTTTAATTTTCCGTATTTTTCTCGGGATATTGCTGAGTTTTGGCGTCGTTGGCATATTTCATTATCGTCCTGGTTCAAAGATTATTTGTACATACCGTTGGGCGGAAGTCAAGGAGGCCAATGGATGCGGATTCGAAATACTTTTATTATTTTCTTAGTCAGCGGATTCTGGCATGGGGCCAATTGGACTTTTATAGTTTGGGGCGGTATTAATGCCATGCTATTTATGCCTTTACTCATTTCAAAAACCAATCGCAATAATATTGATATCGTAGCCAAGAACAGAATGTTGCCCAGTTTTAAAGAACTTGGTTTGATGATTTTTACTTTTGGCTCAGTGATGATTAGTTGGATTTTTTTTAGGGCCGATGATCTTTCTATAGCGTGGCATTATTTGCTGCGCATGCTATCATTCAATTTTGAAGGTAAAGTTCAATATTTAAATATTGATCGTTATTCAGTTGAATTGTTATTTTTACTGCTAATCTTCATCGGTTTTGAATGGATTTCCAGACGAGATGAGCATCCATTCCACGGAAGGTGGGTTGCTCTTAAACTTGTTTTTATACTCATCGGTATCTTGACTTTGGGGGTGTATTCAGATATAACAAGTTTTATTTATTTTCAGTTTTAATGATGAAAAAGTTTGGTTTGTTCTTATGGAAACTTTTAGTCTTGATTTTTGCCTTAATGTATTTTTTGGATTGGGGCTACACCTATATATACGCACATGCTAACCCCAGAAATAAGTTACAATACATCAGAAAATTAAATCATCAAAAATTTGATATAGTTTTTTTAGGTTCTTCAAGAGTTGCCAATCATATTGATAGTGAATTGTTTGACCAATTATCCCACAAAAAAACCATCAACCTGGGCGTTCAAGGAGCCAATTTGGCTGATAATCTTTTGCAGCTTAAATTACTATTGAGTAAAAATTCTGTTGATTATTTGTTTCTGCAGATAGACAATAATCTCGAGGTGGTTACAACATCTAACATATCTCAAGCCGAAGCTATTCCGTTTATCCATGAGCAAATCATTGAAGCACACACCCAAAAATTCATTCAAAAATACCAAGTTTTAAAATTTGTACCATTTTACCGATATGCGGTTAATGATGCCAAAATCGGTTTCAGAGAATTATTTTTTACCACGATAAACAAAAAACCAGCAGTAGACCCATCAAAAGGATTTACGCCCAAGTTGGGCAACAGCATCCCTGAAGGAGCTGTAGAACCACTAAAAGAAAAACACAAGCTCAAAATCAATCCTATTTTGCTTGAAATAAAGCAATTATGCAAAGTGCATCATGTTGATTTAGTACTTTTTATTTCTCCGTTTTGTAGTAAAATTTATCCGGATGATTACATCATAAAAATGAAAACTTTTGAGCCAAATCTTATTGACCTTACCAAAGGATACGATGATACGCTCTTCTTCAATTGCGGACATTTGAATCAAAAAGGCGCTGAGGTTTTTACACGAAATTTATACTTATCTACAAAAGAGTTATGGTCTTCAAAGTAAACCTATTCTGAAAAGGAGCCATATATTTTGCAAATGCGAATCACTGATTTTGTATGAATAAAGTATAATATTAAAGCTGCATTTTGGTGTAGTTTTTCATCCCCCAAAATATTTATCAACGAAACCTGCTTTGAAATTTTGCCATCACGCCACTTTCTTTATATTTGCTTTTATACAAAAACACTTTATGTTATCCTTACACGTAACCAACGAAACTTCTCGACTCAGGGCCGTGGTGCTCGGAACTGCCGTGAGCAACGGACCAACACCCAAAGCCCAAGATGCCTATGACCCTAAATCATTAGAACACTTATTGGCCGGAACTTATCCGCTAGAAGCCGATATGATTGCTGAAATGGAAGCGTTTAACCAAGTGTTTCAAAAATACGGCGTACAAGTTTACCGCCCCGAACTGGTCCCGAACGAAAACCAAATCTTCACCCGCGACATAGCTTTTGTGATTGATGACATCATCATTGAAGCTGGTATTTTGCCCGAGCGCGACAAAGAATTTCCGGCCATTCAATACATCATTGATCAAGTGGATCCGGCCAAAGTCATCCGCATTCACGACAAAGAAAACATCCATATTGAAGGCGGCGACGTCTTGCTCTGGAACGAATATATTTTTATCGGAACCTATCGCGGCGCCGATTACAAAGATGTCAAAACCGCCCGCACCAACCAAGCCGGCATTGATTTGATCAAAGAACATTTTCCGCACAAGAAAATCCTGACTTTTGATTTGGTCAAATCTTGGAGCGATGCACGCGACAACGCCTTGCACTTAGATTGCTGTTTTCAGCCCGTCGGAACCAACAAAGCCATTATTTACAAAGGCGGATTCCGCGATGAGCGCGAATACCAACAACTCGTTGATTTGTTCGGACTCGATAACCTCTTTCACATCACCCGCGACGAAATGTACGACATGAACTCTAACGTATTTTCCATTGCGCCTGATGTAGTTGTGTCTGAGAAAAATTTCACGCGACTAAATACTTGGTTGCGTTCCCAAGGCTTTACCGTCGAAGAAATTCCGTATGCGGAAATCGCTAAACAAGAAGGTTTGCTCAGATGCTCGACTTTGCCTCTCATCAGAGATTAGTCGGCAGTTTTGGGCGCCTGCCTGTCGGCCGGGCTTTTCGCTTCAAGTCCTCTCTGCGCTGCGGGCTTTTTGCTGCAATCCCTAACGCGGGCTCAGCGTCAAAATAAACCCGCGTACCCAAAAACAACCCAAGAATAACTCAGAATTTTGATTAACGAATAACGAATATTGAAGTTTAAAAAATGAAACAAACTGCCAACGCCATCCTGATGATTCGCCCAGTTGCTTTTAGAATGAACGAGCAAACGGCCGTCAATAATTACTACCAAAAAGTACTCAACGGACTCACGCCCGAGACGGTCAATGCCCGTGCACGCGAAGAATTTGACGCTTTTGTCAACAAACTGCGCATGGTGGGTGTTGATGTGGTTGTTGTTGAAGACACCTTGCATCCCGACACGCCCGATTCTATTTTTCCGAACAACTGGATCTCGTTTCACGAAAACGGCGATGTAGTGCTCTATCCGATGTTTGCTGAAAACCGCCGTCAGGAGCGCCGCGAAGACATTCTTGATTTGCTTGAAGAACGCGGATTTGCCATCAATGAAATCATGGATTACACTTCTGCCGAAGACGATGATATTTTTCTCGAAGGCACCGGAAGTTTGCTGTTAGACCGCCAAAACGGCAAGGCTTATTGCGCGCTTTCACCACGTGCAGACGAAGAATTGTTCATCGAGTTCTGCGAAGATTTTGAATACAACCCGATTATTTTTGAAGCTTATCAAACCGTTGACGGCGTGCGCAAACTCATTTATCACACCAATGTGATGATGTGTATTGGCGAAACCTTTGCCGTGGTTTGTGCAGATTGTATAGACGACAAACAAGAGCGCAAAATGGTGCTCGATAATTTGCGCGAAGACGGCAAAGAAATCATCTTGATTACTGAAGACCAAGTCAATAATTTTGCAGGCAATATGCTTGAAGTGCGTGGCAGCGACAACCGACGCTATTTGGTCATGAGTCAATCGGCACACAAAAGTTTAACGCCGGCACAAATTGCCCAGCTCGAAAAACACGCCACCATCTTGAGTTCAAGTTTAGACACCATTGAAGCCTGCGGCGGCGGAAGTGCGCGTTGCATGATGGCCGAAGTATTTTTGCCCAAAGCTTAAAAAAAATCTCTCCATAAAAAAAGCCGAACCATTATTTGATTCGGCTTTTTGTTTGATAATCGTTGCTTTATTTGAGTTTGTCAAAAATGTACCCGCCTTGGGTGGCACCCCAAACTTGCTTATCGTTTTGGTCAAAACCTTGATCCCACGAAATAATTTGGTCTTCTTTGAGGGTAACTTTGGATGTTGCATAACTTGCGCCTCTGAGTTCACTCGGACAAGTTTTAGCGCCTGTGCTTCCGCCAAAGTGATTTTTTCCCAGGCGTCTGAGCACCACTTCACAACCGGGTTTAAGCTCAATATCATTTTCAGTCAAGGCGTCAAAGGCCTCAGGTGTGCGCCATTTGCCAATCCATTCTTTTTCGTTTTTCAAGGTGTGAATCTCACTGATAAACTCGTTGTTGTTTTTTCTAGAAACCTTGTAAATTCTCACTCTGTAAGGTTTGTCTTGTTTCTTAAAAAGGGCTTGTTCTACATACAGGTAATTTCCTTTGTTTTTCCAGATCGGAACCATCCGCAACGAAATACTGTAATAAGCGGTGTCGGCAGCCGCTTGTTTTTCTGAAGAATAAGTGCCTTGCATGAGGTTCACCAATTCGCTGAGTTCAGCATCTTTTTGTGTTGTTTTGTTTTGCCCTGATTTGCACGATACAGCAATGACCACGGCCAAAAGCACGATAATTTTTTTCATAAAAGTTGTATTGTTTATTTGGCAAAAGTAAAAAAAATACCTGCCCAATTCATTTTGTTTTCAAGGTTTGTTACTTTAGTAAAACCTTAGAACTTATCATCATGCAACTCAAAAAAACGCTGGTGCTTGGCGCAACAACCAACCCCGAAAGATATGCGCATCGTGCGCTAGAAATGCTCACCCGCTATGGGCATCCGGTTGTGGCAGTAGGACAAAAAGCCGGAGAAGTTTCGGGGGTTGCCATTCAAACATCACCCATTTCAATTGATGAGTTGGATACAGTTACTTTATACCTTAATCCCGAACGCCAAAAAGCCTATTACGATTATATTTTGTCGTTGCAGCCCAAGCGCGTTATTTTTAATCCGGGCACTGAAAATTCTGAATTTTATGCACTTTTGGCCAAGCACAACATACAAGCTGAAGTTGCCTGTACTTTGGTGTTGCTCTCAACCGGACAATATTAATTTTTAGAAGCTTTTCCGGCTGTACGCTGTATCTTTTAAACCTACAAGGTTTCCAAAACCTCGCAGGTTCAAAAGGATGCCGCTTCCATCCGGGCTAGGGTAGTCGTGATGCTTAAAACTGCGTTTGTGATTCGGCCGGTTTGCTAATGGCATACAATCCGATAAAAGTCAGCAGCCCGTTCACAATAATGAGTTCGTTGTCAAAAACATAATCGCCAAAAAGCAATGCCGAATTCTTGCTGATCAAAAAGCAAATGGCCGGCGAAATCACACAAATCAAAGGCACGAGCTTGTCGTGAACCGTTTTGGTTTTGACAAACAAGCCAAAAGCATACAAGCCCAAAAGCGGCCCGTAGGTATACGAGGCAATTTTAAAAATCATACTCACCACCGAGGCATCGTTGATGGCATTAAAAATCACAATGACCAAAAACATCAATATTGAAAACCCAATGTGCACGGCATGTCGTGTTTTGATGGTGTGTTTGTGCGCGTTTTCGGTTTTATCCATCCCGAGAAAATCTACACAGAATGAAGTGGTTAATGCTGTGAGCGCGCTATCAGTGGTAGCGAAAGTAGCGGCGGTCAAACCCAGCAAAAACACCACTGATGGTATCAAACTCAAATGGTGAAACGCAATCTCCGGAAAGAGCAAATCCGTGCGGGGTTTTCCGGTAATTAAATCGGTCGGAACTTCAATATGGTTTTGCGCTGCATACAGATACAACAAGGCGCCTACGCTCAAAAAGAACAAATTAATCACTACAAAAATACCCGTAAAGGTGAACATGTTTTTTTGGGCTTCGGCTATGGTGGCACAACTGAGGTTTTTTTGCATCAAATCTTGATCAAGGCCCACCATGGCAATGGTCACAAAAATACCGCCGAGGATTTGTTTTAAAAAATAGGTTCCTTTAAGGTAATCTTCATAAAAAAAGATTTTTGAGTAACCGCTGTTTTTGACTTGTTCAAAGGCTTGAAAAAAAGATAAATGCAAACTGTCGCACACAAAATAAATCGTCAAAAACACTGAGGATACCAAGAAAAATGTTTGCAAAGTATCGGTAATGATAATCGTTTTGAGTCCGCCGCGATAGGTGTAGGCAAAAATCAATCCGAGCGAAATAAGCACTGTGGCGGCAAACGGAATTCCGTAAAAATCAAACACGTAGCGCTGCAAGACAATCACCACCAAATACAATCTAAAAGCCGATCCAATAGTGCGACTCAATAAGAATATAAACGCGGCTGTTTTGTAGCTAACGGTTCCTAAACGCTTCTCGATATAGCCGTAAATAGAGGTCAGATTCATACGGTAATAGAGCGGTAAAAGCAACTGGGCAATAATCAGAAAGCCTATAGCATTGCCCAACACAAACTGAAAATACTTGAACTGATTGTCCGGATTTCCGACCTCGCCGGGCACAGAAATAAAAGTTACGCCCGACAGTGCGGTTCCAATCATGCCAAAGGCCACCAAATACCATTTAGAGTTTTTGTTGGCTTTGAAAAAAGCGTCATTTCCGGAGTTTTTTCGGCTGGTGTAATACGAAATGAAAAACAACATCCCGAAATAACAAATAATCAAAGTGAGAATGGCCGTTGGCGTCATGCGATATTTTTTAGTTGCCGCCAAATTACACAAATTATCTTCAAAAATGACAACCATCACAAAGCCAAAATATGTACCTTCGCGGCTATGGAGTTTTCGTCAAAATTACTTGAAAAAGCCGTCGATGAAATGGCGCAATTGCCCGGAATTGGCAAACGAACTGCCCTGCGTTTGGTGTTGCATTTGTTGCGTCAGCCCAAAGAGCAAACGGCTTTTTTAACCCAAGCACTCACGGCCCTGCGCGAGGATATTCGGTTTTGTCAAAGTTGTCACAATATTTCAGATACCCAGCTTTGTGAAATATGCGCCAATACCGGCCGCGACCACGGTTTGATTTGTGTGGTTGAAGATGTACGCGATGTCATGGCCATTGAAAACACCCATCAATTCAGCGGAATATACCATGTTTTGGGCGGAAAAATTTCACCTATGGACGGAGTGGGACCGGGGCAACTCAATATTGCTTCGCTGGTAGAAAAAGTAAAAACCGGCACAGTACGAGAGCTCATTTTTGCCTTGAGTTCAACCATGGAAGGCGATACAACCAATTTTTTTATCTACAAACAAATCAAAGATACCGGGGTAATCACAACCACAATAGCACGAGGAATTTCGGTGGGCGATGAACTTGAGTATGCCGATGAAGTCACCTTAGGAAGAAGCATAAGACAACGAATTCCGCTAGAAATTTCTTTCAAAAATAATTAGGTAATATTCAGGAGGTTCTTTTTTTGTTATTCCGCCATAAAAATTATCTTTGTTGGCTAAATTTTCACACAAACATGAACAAGCGCTTATTGTTGGTACTGATTGGTTTTGGATTACTATTCACCTCATGTGTACCAACCAAAGATTTGATATATCTTCAAAAAAAGCAATCCGCAGATGCCGGTACTGAGGTGAATCAGATGGCATCTAAGCCTTACAGAGTGCAAACTTCAGATATTCTTTCTATTTCAATCAAAGCTAATGACCCTAAATTGGTTGAAATTTTTTCGCCAAAAAATCAAATAATAGAGAACAATAAATCTGAAATCTCCTTGTATTTTGATGGTTTTACCGTTGATGACCACGGACAAATTCGCATGCCGATTTTAGAAGAAGTCAATGTTATTGACAAAACACTTGAAGAAATCAGATTGCACATTGAAGATCGATTGCTCAAAGAATATTTCAACAAAGAAGCCAATATTTTTGTCACGGTTAAATTGGCCGGGTTTCGTTATACCATCAACGGAGAAGTCGGCGTTCCCGGAAGCAAAATAATGTTTGTAGAAAAATTGAACATCATGGAGGCTATTGCCAATGCCGGAGACATTACCATGACCGGTGACCGGCACAATGTAACGGTTATTCGGCAAACGCCTTCGGGCTATGAAATGCACGACATTGATCTTACTGATGCCAACGCCATCAAATCACCCTATTATTACATAAGACCCAATGACTACATATACGTCAAGCCGCTCAAGCAAAAATCTTGGGGTACCGGAAAAACAGGTATAGAATCACTTTCGACTATTTTGTCAGTATTGACTCTGATTACCACAACTTTGATTCTTTTAAGAAGCAACTAAACCATGATTGATACTAAAGATTTTTCGTTTTTTGAGAGTCAAAACAGTTTTGATTTTAAAGGGTTTTTAATCAAAATCACCAGTTATTGGAAATGGTTTGTTTTGTCATTGATCATTACATTTACCATTGCACATCAGGTTAATGTGCGCAAAGAAAAGGTATATCAATTAGAAACTTCTATAGCCATCAAAGAAGAGAACAATCCGTTTTTTACTTCAAATACCAGTTTGGTTTTTAACTGGGGAGGCACTTCTGATCAGGTACAGAATATATCCAATACACTTCGTTCTCGTTCACACAATGAATTGGTCGTTAGTAAGCTCAATTATTTTATTGATTATCTTGAAAAAGGAAAATACAATTATCAGGATGCCTATGGCCGTGTTCCGTTTTACATTAAAGCTGATTTAACCAAACCACAGTTGCACGAAACGCTCATCAAAGTTAAATTCTTGAGCGAATCTGAGTATGTTTTAGACATTGCTTTTGAGGGCAAAAGTGTTAACGTCGTCAATTATACTGATAATTCAATAACCGAAGCGTCTGTGGTGCCCGGAGAAATTAAAAAAAGGTATAAAACCGGTCAAAAAGTATCGCTGCCCTTTTTAAACGTGGTGTTAGAAATCAAGGATAATCCCGGTATTTACAAAGGAAACGAGTATTATTTCCGTTTTAGAAGTTTTGATGAGACCGTTGCTCGGTATCAATCGGTTAAAGTAGAAATTGATTCAAAAGCACCTTCTATTCTTCGGTTATCACTTCAAGGTACCAATAAGAAGCGCTTAGAAGAATACCTGAATGAAACCGTTAAAATGCTCATTAAAGTTCAGTTAGACCGAAAAAACCAATTTGCCACCAATACCATTGAGTTTATTGACAGCACCTTGGTTTCTATGGGAGATCAGCTCAAAGCTACCGGAGACGAACTCAAAGCATTTAACAAGAACAATAACATAATGGCTATTCAAGAAGAGGGTTCTGGAATGTCGGGTCAACTCACTTCTTATGATATGGAAAAAGACCTCATTGTCAGAAAGATAGCTTATTGTAATACGCTTAAATCTTATTTGAGAAATAATTCAGATTATTCAAGACTTCCGGCTCCAACCGTGGCCGGAATTGATGAACCTAATATTTTGTCTAATGTCAGCAAGTTAATTGAACTCTCAATTCAGCGATCACAGTTGGCTTATTCGGTAAAAAGTGAGCGGATATTTAGAGATTTTGACATGCAGATGGAGTCAATAAAATCTGTTTTACTTGAGAACATATCCTCTTTGACCAATTCACTCAAGTATGACTTGTCTTTGGTGAATAATAAAATCGGGAAAATTGAAGGTGACATTAAAAAATTACCGGTTGACAAACAAGAATATTTAAAAATTCTCCGGAAGTATGATTTAAGTGACAACATATACAATTCTTTTCTTGAAAAGCGCAACGAAGCCGAGATTGTCAAAGCGGCCAACTTATCAGACATTCATTTTATTGATACGGCCAAGGATACCGGTGGTGGACTCATTGGCCCGAACACCAGTGTGAATTATGTTTTGGCTACCTTTCTCGGATTGTTGATTCCGCTTCTTTTTGTATTTGTTGTTTTCTTTTTAGAAAATTCTATTCTCAACACCGATGACATCAGCAGATTGACCAATATTCCGCTGATAGGCGTGGTAGGTGTCAAGTATTCGAACTCAAATTTATCAGTCATTGAAAAGCCTAAATCGGCTATGTCTGAATCATTCAGGGCGATACGTTCATCGTTGCAGTTCATGTACAAAAAGAAAGATATTTCCGGATCAAAAACCTTGATGCTCACTTCGTCCATTAGTGGTGAAGGAAAGACTTTTTGTTCTTTGAATCTGGCTACTGTTTTTGCTCTTAGCGAACGCAACACAGTAATTGTTGGTTTAGATTTGCGCAAACCTAAAATTTTTGAAGATTTTAAAATTAAAAATGACATTGGTGTTGTGAATTATCTCATTGGTCAGAAAAGTTTAGATGAAGTAATTCAAAAGACCCACATTCCTTATTTAGATGTTGTGACTTCTGGTCCGATTCCTCCAAATCCATCTGAGCTCATCATTGGTCAAAGCATGCGCAATTTTATGAATGAACTCAAGCAACGATACGACTATATTATTCTAGATACGCCGCCGGTTGGTTTGGTTTCAGATGCCATTGAATTATCTGAATACGCAGATTTAACCTTGTACATCATGCGTCAGAATTACACCAAAAAAGATATGGTCACTTTGCTCAACAACCGAATAGCTCGTGGTGAACTTGAGAACATCAGTATTATTTTGAACGGTTTTGAGAACAAAGCCAAATACGGAACCGGCTACGGTTATGGCTATGGTTATGGCTACGGTTACGGCTACGGAAATTACGGAAACGGTTACCATGAAGAAGATAGACCCAAAAATATTTTCGAAAAGATTATATCTATATTTAAGAAGTAATAAGTTTTTAAATGTCAGCAAGTAAATTTTTCAAAATTACCATTACAGGCGGCGCCGGATTTATCGGTTCAAATTTGTGCGAGCATTTTATTGCAAAAGGGCATCAGGTGGTTTGTTTGGATAATTTTGCTACGGGGCACAGACACAATTTAACTGCTGTCATCAATCATCCGAATTTTACTTTGATAGAAGGTGATATTAGAAATTTAGACGATTGTCGAAAAGCTGTTCAAAGTGCCGATTATGTATTGCATCAAGCAGCTTTGGGTTCTGTTCCTCGCTCCATCAATGATCCTATTACTTCTAATGAAGTTAATGTTTCGGGTTTTTTGAACATGTTGGTTGCTGCTCGTGATGCACAAATTAAGCGGTTTGTTTATGCTGCCAGTTCTTCTACTTATGGTGATTCTGAAGCATTGCCAAAAGTAGAGCACATCATCGGGAAACCTCTGTCACCCTATGCCATCACCAAATATGTCAACGAATTATACGCAGATATTTTCCACAAAGCCTACGGCTTAGAAACCATTGGATTGCGTTATTTCAATGTTTTTGGACGAAAGCAAGATCCTAATGGGGCTTATGCGGCAGTGATTCCCAAATTTGTAATGCAATTCATGAAGCACGAAAGTCCCATCATCAACGGAGACGGAAACTACTCGCGCGATTTTACCTATATAGATAACATAGTACAAATTAATGAATGTGCGATGTTGACCCAGAATCCGCAAGCACTTAATACAGTTTTTAATGCTGCTTATGGCGATAGAACCACTTTGAACGATTTGGTTCAGCATTTAAAATCAGCTTTGTCAGAATTTGACCCATCTATTGCTCAGGTACAAGTCATTCACGGCCCTAACAGAGCGGGTGATATTCCGCATTCATTGGCCAGTATAGAGAAAGCGAGCACTTTGTTGGATTACAAACCCCAATTTTCACTCAAAGACGGTGTGAAAGAAGCAGTGAATTGGTACTGGCACAATTTAAAATAATACAAAAACAAACCATAAACAAATGAGAATAGCAGTCATCGGATTGGGATATGTAGGTCTGCCACTGGCCAGATTATTTGCCACTAAATTTTCGGTAGTTGGATTTGACATCAATCAAAAAAGAGTAGATGAACTCAATAGTGGTGTTGACAATACACTTGAAGTTGAATCAGAATTACTACAATCTGTGCTCAAACAAAAAGGATCTGCTGCCGACCAACCCGGTTTGCTGTGCAGCACTTCATTAGAAGATATTCGCGGGTGCAATTATTTTATTGTAACGGTTCCGACGCCTGTTGATAAAAACAATCGACCTGATTTGACTCCGTTGTACAAATCCAGTGAAACAGTCGGGAAAGTGCTCAAGAAAGGCGATATTGTGATTTACGAATCAACAGTTTATCCCGGAGTTACTGAAGAAGAATGCGTGCCTGTATTAGAAAGAGTCAGCGGACTGAAGTTCAATGTTGACTTTTTTGCAGGATATTCACCAGAGCGAATCAATCCCGGAGACAAACAGCACACCGTTGAAAAAATTCTCAAAGTAACTGCTGGTTCTACTCCTGAAATAGGTGAAAAAGTAAATGATTTATACAAATCAGTCATTACCGCGGGAACACATTTGGCACCGACCATCAAAGTGGCTGAAGCAGCCAAAGTTATTGAAAATTCTCAGCGTGATATCAACATTGCTTTTGTCAATGAACTTTCAAAAATATTCAATTTACTCGGAATCGACACCCATGCAGTACTTCAAGCAGCGGGAACCAAATGGAATTTCTTACCGTTTAAACCCGGTTTGGTGGGTGGGCATTGCATTGGTGTTGATCCGTATTATTTAGCACAGAAAGCGCAAGAGGTAGGTTATCATCCGGAAATTATTTTAGCCGGCAGAAGGCTCAACGATAGCATGGGCGAATATGTCGCTTCACAAGTAGTCAAACTCATGATCAAAAAAGGAGTAGTTGTCAACGGAGCTAAACTTCTGATGTTGGGGATTACCTTCAAAGAAAACTGCCCGGATGTGCGCAACACCAAAATTGTCGATGTTATTTCATCATTGGCAGATTACGGAATTCAAGTAAGCATATTTGACCCTTGGGCCAATCCGGCCGAAGTCAAACATGAATACGGTTTGACTACAACCAACCACTGTCCTGATGAACTCTTTGACGCTATAGTCTTGGGCGTTGCACATGATTTATTTTCAGACATAAATTATTCAAAAATTAAAAAAGAGAATGCCGTTTTGTATGATGTCAAAGGAATTTTAGGCAATTTTGCAGACGGAAAGTTATAAATTATTATACCAGATAAAAAAATGAAAATTACTTCAATTTGTTGCATCGGGGCAGGTTATGTAGGTGGGCCAACTATGGCGGTTATTGCGCAAAAATGCCCACATATCAAAGTTACAGTTGTTGATTTGAATGCTGAGAGAATCGCCGCTTGGAATGATCCAGATGTAAACAATATTCCTATTTTCGAGCCAGGTTTAAGTGACATGGTTGCTGAGGCCAGAAATAGAAATTTATTCTTTTCGACCGATGTTGAAAAAGGAATCGATGAAGCCCAGATGATTTTTATTTCGGTCAATACACCTACCAAAACCTATGGATTAGGTAAAGGTATGGCCGCCGATTTAAAATATATTGAATTGTGTGCCCGTCAAATTGCTTCTGTAGCCAAAGACAACAAAATTGTCGTAGAAAAATCTACCTTACCGGTCAGAACTGCTGAGGCTGTAAAGAACATCTTAGACAATACGGGCAACGGAGTTCAATTTAAGATTTTATCAAATCCAGAATTTTTAGCCGAAGGAACTGCCGTTGAAGACTTACTTGATCCGGATCGAGTATTAATTGGCGGTAACGACCCTAGTGGAATAGAATCGTTGGTTGAAATTTATGCACATTGGGTTCCCAAAGAAAGAATTTTAACGACAAATTTATGGTCGTCTGAGTTGTCAAAACTAACTGCAAATGCTTTTTTGGCGCAACGAGTATCTTCCATCAACGCACTTTCAGAAGTATGTGAAAAAACGGGTGCTGATGTCAATGAAGTAGCCCGCGCTATTGGTATGGATAGCCGAATAGGGCCTAAGTTTTTGAAGGCCTCAGTTGGGTTTGGCGGTTCGTGTTTTCAAAAAGACATTTTGAATTTGGTATACATTGCAAAATCTTACGGATTAGATGAAGTAGCCGATTATTGGGAGCAAGTGGTGATCATGAATGATCATCAAAAAAGAAGATTTGCCCACAAAATTGTACAAACGTTATACAACACCGTATCAGGCAAAAAGATTGCATTTTTGGGTTGGGCTTTTAAAAAGGATACCAACGATACTCGCGAGTCAGCAGCTATTGATGTTTCAGATTATCTTTTGCACGAACAAGCTAATATTGCTGTTTTTGATCCTAAAGTTGGCGAGAAACAAGTGCGATATGATTTGGCTTATTCAGGGGCTAATGATTCTAAAACCATTGAGAAAAATTTAATTGTTTATCAAGATCCTTATGAAGCCTGTAAGGGCGCCCATGCCGTAGCTGTTTTAACAGAATGGGATGAGTTTAAGACTTATGATTGGAAACGCATTTTTGACAACATGCTCAAACCTGCTTTTGTTTTTGACGGAAGGAATATTTTGGATGCTGATAAGATGAAAGAAATTGGCTTCATTTTTCACTCTGTGGGCAGCGCACATTAAGAATTTTTTAAGATTTATCAACCATTCTTGCCTCAATTAAATATTTGTTTTAATTTTAGTGATTGAAATAAATCGAGTACTTTTGTTACTCGTTTTTGTAATTCGAATTGAATGCTCGAAACATTAATCACTTCCAAGACTCGGCTTCGCATACTTGTTAAGTTTTTTATCAATGTAGCCAATAACGGATATCTTAGAGGGTTGGCCGAAGAGCTTAATGAATCAACCAATGCCATCCGCAAAGAGCTCAACAATCTCCAAGAGGCTGGTTATCTTGAAAAGCAATCGCTACAAAATAAGGTCGTTTACAAGGCCAACACCAATCACCCTTTATTTGCGGTTTTACAAAAAATAGTTCGCCAACACATCGGTTTAGATGCGTTGGTTGAACTCATTTTGCAACGTATGGGGCAGGTACAAAAAGTAGTTGTCATTGGGGACTATGCCAAAGGTATTGACAGCGGGCTTATTCAAGTGATTTTGGTAGGAAATGAATTAGATTCGAAATACATAGAACAACTCGGAGCCAAAGTAGAAAAAGAAATCAAGCGTAAAGTTCAGTTTCACCTAGCCCAGAGCTACATCGGTGACGGAATGATCATCTATGAATCAGCTTAAAACTTGAACGATGCCTTGGTTTGTTATTTACACAAAGCCCCGAACTGAAAAAAAAGTAGCCGAACGTTTGGCGCAAATAGGTGTTCAAGTTTATTGTCCGCTTGTTACGACCCTCAAGCAATGGTCGGACCGAAAAAAGAAAGTACAAACGCCGCTGCTCAATTCTTATGTTTTTGTTTGTCTAGAACCCAAAGACAGAGAACTTGTTTTTCAGGTGAGTGGCGTAGTGCGATATGTTTATTGGTTAGGTAGACCGGCCATTGTTCGAGATGAAGAAATACAGGCGCTCCAAGAGAGCCTGCAACACACACTGACTTCGTTTGAAGTTCGTGCACACAAAGTAGGCGATGTGATATCCATTCCTGCCGGACCGTTTCAAGGCAAAGAAGGAATGATTCGCCAACTGAGTAAAAATAGTTTACAGTTGGTTCTTAGTGAACTAGGTGTTTTGGTCACTTTACACAAAGAAGAACTGTAAATTAAAAATTTGTTTGATCCTCATTGGTTCCATAATATTGGGACTGATGGGGCGAAGCCGTTTCTAAAATCAACCGTTTTAATTAAAATAGTTTTAAGTGTAAAACTCATGAAAAAAATATTAATCACCGGCGGAGCTGGATTTATCGGATCACATGTAGTAAGAAGATTTGTAACGCGTTATCCGGAGTATAAAATATACAACCTTGATGCCCTTACTTATGCCGGAAATCTTGAGAATATTTCAGACATACAGTCGGCCCCCAATTACGAGTTTGTCAAAGGGGACATCACTGATGCTAATTTTGTCAACAATTTATTTGCGCGCCATCAGTTTGACGGGGTTTTGCACTTGGCAGCCGAATCGCATGTAGATCGTTCCATTACCGATCCGCTGGCTTTTGTGCGCACCAATGTCATTGGCACGATGAATTTGCTCAATGCCGTGCGTGAAATTTGGAGAGAAAACAAAGAAGGCAAGCGTTTTTATCACATCAGTACCGATGAAGTCTACGGAACCTTAGGCGCAGAAGGATTGTTCACAGAGACCACTCCGTACAGTCCTAATTCTCCGTATTCAGCTTCCAAAGCGGCTTCAGATCACTTTGTACGTGCTTATGGTGAAACTTATGGTTTGCCTTATGTGATTACCAATTGCTCAAACAATTACGGCCCGAATCACTTTCCGGAGAAACTCATTCCGCTCATGATCAACAACATCATCAACAACAAACCTTTGCCGGTTTATGGCGACGGAAAATATACGCGTGATTGGTTGTATGTCATAGATCATGCTGTGGCCATCGATTTGGTTTTTCATCAAGGAAAAAACCATGAAACTTATAACATTGGCGGTTTCAATGAATGGCAAAACATTGATTTGGTTCATTTACTTTGCCAAAAAATGGATGAAAAACTCGGCCGACCACAAGGTACTTCGGCACAGTTAATTACCTATGTCAAAGATCGTCCGGGCCATGATTTACGCTATGCCATTGATGCCAACAAAATCAACAAAGAACTCGGCTGGAAACCCTCAGTGACTTTTGAAGAAGGTTTGAGTCAAACCATTGATTGGTATCTTGCCCATACTGAATGGCTTGAGAGTGTCACCAGCGGAAATTACCAAAAATACTATGAGCAGCAATACCAATAAAAGGTCATGAACGCTTTAGACAACAACAAACCGTATATCATACAATTGCCCAAAATAGCAGATGCGCGCGGCAATTTGTCTTTTATGCAAAACCACGATCACATTCCGTTTGACATTGAGCGTGTTTTTTGGATTTACGATGTTCCGGGCGGAGAAACCCGAGGGGGACATGCTTATAAAACCCAACAAGAAATCATTATTGTCCTCAGCGGAAGTATTGATATTGTGGTGGTGAATCCGCAAGGAGAAAGCACAAAATATACCTTAAACAGATCGTATTCAGCGCTGTATATTCCGCCAATGCATTGGCGACACCTAGAAAATTTCTCTACCAATTCGGTATCGGTTCATCTGTCAAGCGCAGCGTTTTCAGAGGCCGATTACATCCGCGATTACCATCAATTTATTGCATCATAAGTCAATGAAAAAATCAACCGTATACGATTGCACTATGGTAACCTTGCCCGTGAATCATCAGGCCAACGGAAACCTGACGGCGGTGAGCAACAGTCAAGAAGTTCCTTTTGAGGTGCAGCGTGTTTATTATTTGTATGATGTGCCTGGTGGTTTTAGCCGTGGCGGACACGGTCATGCCGAATTACAGCAACTCATTGTCGCTCTGAGCGGAAGTTTTGATTTAATAGTCGATGACGGAAAAGTCAAACGCACCTTTCACTTGTCCAGACCCAATATGGGCGTGTACATGCCGGCAGGCTTGTGGCGCGAATTAGATAATTTCTCCAGCGGATCTATTTGTTTTGTTTTGGCCTCGCACAAATACGACGAAGCCGATTATTTCAGAGATTACAATCAGTTTACCCAATGGAAATCGTCGAAGTAAACGAAATTATATACGGGCAAAGTTTTGCTCAACCGGCGCATGTTTTTAACTCTGCGGCGTTTAATGCAATCAATGCTTACAAATGTGCGCAGGTTTATTATTTGCTTTTCAAAGATTCCAAAGTGCGTTTGGGTTTGATTTTGGGGGTACGCGAGGGTAAATTAATTTCGCCTTTTTCAGCGCCATTCGGCGGATTTGAAGCAACTACAACCGAGGTTCGTTTGCAAACCATAGATTTGGCACTCGAGGCTTTGACACAGTGGGCCAAAAGTAAAAATTACCTCGGAATTCGCATTGTACAACCGCCGTTTGTATACGGTTCTGATTTGCTCAATAAAATGCACAATTGCTTGTATCGACAAGGTTATGTCAGTCAGAATATTGAGCTTAATTATCACTTTGAAACTTCACTGTTTACAGCAGATTATGCCATGAATGTTTTGTGGTACAATGCCCGAAAAAACTACAAACGATCCTTACAGGCCGGTCTTGAATTTTGTTTGCTGGAGCCACAAGAAGGCCAAAAAGCTTATGATGTTATAGCACTCAACCGACAACAAAGAGGTTTTCCGTTGCGGATGACTTGGGCGCAGGTGCAAGAAACCATGCAAGTTGTTCAAGTAGATTTTTTCTTGGTGAAAAAAGAGACTGTTTCTATAGGAGCCGCAGTGGTTTTTCACGTGGCCAACGGAATTGTTCAAGTAGTTTATTGGGGCGATTTGCCGGATTATTCAGAGTGTAAGACCATGAATTTCCTATCCTATCATTTGTTTGCACACTATCAAGAGCAAGGGATTCGCATAGTTGACATTGGGCCATCAACTGAAAACTCAGTACCCAATCACGGGTTGTGTGAGTTTAAAGAAAGCATAGGTTGCAATATAGGTATCAAAACTGAATTTTATAAAACATTGACTTAAATGTTTGTACTGAATCCGGATCCGTTTTTGTTGCCTAGTTATCGCATCAGTCCATTCCAAACAAAGCATTTGGGCCAGAATGCTCATTGGCCCGAAAGTGATTTTGCTGCAAAATATTTCGATAACCGATTTGGTTCAGGGCAATGGCTTATTACCTACAACGGAAGAGAAGCCATTCGATTGGCATTACAAACCTATAACCTTAAACCGCTCGATGTAGTAACCATTTTAACGACTTCTGAGAATTTTTATATCAGTTCATGTGTGACCAAAACCATAGAAGAATTTTGTCAGTGGAACCGAACCGTCACCCACAACACCAAAGTCATTTTGGTCAACCACGAATTTGGTTATCCACATCCTGAAATGGCCAAAATCAAAGCGTTGAATTTGCCTATTATTGAAGATTGTTGTACCACTTTTTTTAGTCAAGATTCCGCCCAAAAAATTGGGCAATACGGGGATTTTGCCACCTATAGTTTTCCGAAGTTTTTCCCGATGCAAATCGGAGGCTTGCTCGTTGCCAAAAAAGGCATTTCAGAAGCTATAAAACCTGAAATAAACCCGTCAGAAAGCCAATACACGCTCAAAGCGATGTCTTATTATTTGCCACAAACAACTGAAATATTAACACAGCGAAAAGCCAATTTTGCCTATGCTTCAGAAGCATTTCAGGCTTTGGGATTCAGTTTGAGATTTCAAAGTTCAGACGCGATAATACCTTCAGCGTTGCTGCTTAACAATCAGCATCAAATCAAAGATTTGCCGGCGCTTAAAGTATTTTTGACAGACCACGGTATTCAAAGCAGTGTTTTTTATGGAGAAGATGCTTTTTTTATTCCGTGTCATCAGCATTTAAGTACAGATGACATCAATTATTTTGTGCAAGTAATTGCTTATTATCAAAAGAATTTTTCCTATGTCTAAGCCGAAAATTGTTTTGGCCGGATTTGGTCAACCCATCATAGATTTATACAGTTGGTTACAAGCCGATTTTGAAATTTCGGGAGTGATTCCCGATTATCATCGCAGAGCAAAGTTTCCGTTTTTTTATGAATTTCTTGAGCAAAATCAATTGCCGCTGCTTGATTTTCAAGAGGCAAACGAACGCTCATCTGAAGCAATCATTGTCTATAATTACAACAAAATCATTCCTATTGATGAGGTGAGAGTGCCTTTTTTGCTCAACATTCACATGGGATTGTTGCCCGTTTATCGCGGAAATAACGCCAATTCTTGGGCTATTCTCAACGGCGATTACACAGTGGGTTATACTTTGCACGCCATCAATGACAAGCTTGATGATGGGGACATTTATTACAAATTCAGCTACGAAATTCAGCCAAAACAAACTTATTTTCACGCCAAGCAAGCAATGAAAACAGATATGGAGTTGCATCTGTCGTGCCAAATCAGCAATGTTCTTCAGGGCAAAATACAACCTCAAAGCCAACAAGGCGCGTCCTTTATTTATGCTTGTCCATTGATTCCTGAAGATGGGATTATTACCAATTGGAATCTGCCTTCGCAAGATTTTATCAGCAAAAATATAGTGTTCGCCAGACCTTTGGGTACGGGTTTCAAACTCAAATACAACGATGCATTGTATGAAATCAATCAACTTTCGGTGGTTTCGGGTTTTCTGGCTTCAAAAGGGGTTCCCGGTGCCGTAGTTTTAATCACTAATTCGGGGGCTGTCTGGATCAAAACGGCAGACACCGCCATTGAAATTCAAAGCTTAACCTTAGACGGACAAATCATACTGCCGTCAGAAATTTTTAAAATAGGACAAAGATTATGATCAAGTTTTTAGATCTTCAAAAAATAAACGCACAATATGCCGATGAGCTCAAACAAGCTGCTGCTGCAGTCATTGATTCGGGCTGGTTTTTAACCGGAGACAAACTCGCCACTTTTGAAAATCAACTCGCTGTGTTTACCGGAGCAAAACACGCCATTGGGGTGGCCAACGGTCTCGATGCCTTGCGTTTGATTCTCAAAGCTTACATCGATATGGGTGTGATGGCTCCGGGCGATGAAGTTATAGTGCCCGCCAATACTTATATAGCATCACTTTTGGCCATTACTGACAACGCATTGGTCCCGGTTTTGGTTGAACCCACTTTAGAAAGCTACAATCTTGATCTTGCTCAAATAGAACAACACATCACAGCCAAAACCAAAGCCATTATGGTAGTTCATTTATATGGTCAGGTTTGTTGGAACGATAACTTGACAGCTTTGGCACAAAAGCATCAGCTCAAGATTATTGAAGACAATGCACAAGCTATTGGTGCTTCGTACAACGGAATCAAAACCGGTAACCTAGGAGATGCTGCCGGATTTAGTTTTTATCCCGGAAAAAATTTGGGTGCCTTGGGCGATGCAGGAGCAGTTACAACCAATGATCTTGAACTGGCCGAACGAGTGCGTGCTTTGGGCAACTACGGCAGCAAGAAAAAATATGTAAATGAATACATAGGTCTCAACAGTCGACTAGATGAAATTCAAGCCGCTTTTTTGAGCGTTAAACTCAAGCACATTGAGTCAGAGAATCAAATCAGAAAAAATATTGCAGCGGTTTATTTAAATGGAATTAATCATCCGGAGGTTGTTTTGCCCATACCGGTTAATACTCATTTTACACCGCAAGATAATCCGGAGCATGTCTGGCATTTATTTGTGGTTCGTCATCCCCGAAGAGATGCTTTACAAGCCCATTTAACTAACTCAGGAATTCAAACGTTGATTCACTATCCGATTCCGCCTAACAAGCAATTGGCTTATGCTCATATGAATCACCTTGATTTTGCATTGACCAATCAAATACACGATACGGTTTTGAGTTTGCCCATCAGTCCGGTGATGAGCGATGATGAGGTACAACAAGTCATTTCTGCGGTCAACAATTTTAAAGCTTAAAATGAGCGAAAAACCCTCGCATTACAAATCTATTTTTAAAGCTACTTCCATTTTCGGAGGCGTACAAGTATTCAATATACTCATTACACTCATCCGCGGAAAAGCAGTTGCATTGCTCATCGGAACAGCCGGAATGGGGCTCAATGGTTTGTTTTTGTCGGGTTTAAATTTAATCAAAACAATTTCGTCATTGGGGCTATCAGAAAGTGCGGTGCGCGACTTGTCTAAAGCACATGCCTCAGGCGACGAACAAAAAATGCGCTTGACTTTTACCGTGTTTGAGCGTTGGATATGGGGTACGGCATTTTTAGGAATTGTCATAACCGTTGGTTTTTCACCTTTGTTAAGTCGTTTTTCATTTAATAATACTTCGCATACGTGGTCTTATGTAGCCTTGAGTAGTACCTTTATTTTTGGTGCCCTTATGGGAGGTATTTACACCATGTTGCGCGGAACCAGGCAACTCAAATATCTGGCACAAGCCAATGTTTTGGGTTCTGTAGCAGGATTGTTGGTTGCTTTGCCTATATTCTATTTTTGGGGCATGAATGGCGTTGTTCCGGCCATCATTGCTTCAGCTTTTGCGACTTATTTGGTTTCACTTTATTTTAAAAGCAGAATTCAAATACAAACCATTGCGGTTGGTTGGAAAGAAACTTTTGATTTGGGCATGCCAATGGTCAAGCTCGGACTGAGCCTTACGGTGGTAAATTTACTCGCTTCGGCGGTTGCTTTTGTTTTAAACGGGTACATTTCCAAAACCGGTACTTTATCTGAAGTTGGTTTGTACAACGCCGGATTGGCTATTGTAGATGGTTATGTAGGTATGGTGTTTACGGCTATGTCAACAGATTATTTTCCGAGGCTTTCAGCGCAAATCCACGATGAAAAACAATGGCGCCAAGTGGTAAATCAACAAGCAGAGTTGGTATTAATTATTCTTGGAATTGTATTGGTTTTACTCATTTCAACCACACCAATTTTAATTAGACTGTTGCTCAGTAAATCATTTTTACCGGCCCAAGATTTTATTTTCTGGGCGGTTTTGGCCATTCCGCTTAAAGGTTTGGTTTGGGTTTTGGGCTTTATTATTTTGGCCAAGGGCGATAATAAACTTTTTCTTACCATAGAAATTGTTGCCAATGGATTATTGTTGCTTTTCAATCTCTTGTTTTATACTGTCTACGGTATTGACGGTTTGGGTGTTTCTATGTTGGTCAGCTACAGCGTTTTTATTGTGATGATGATTTCTGTACTCAAAGCCAAATACAATTTCAACTTTGAAAAACAAGTATACATTTTGCTAGCCAAAGGAATGCTTCCGCTTGGGCTCTGTATGATTTGCATTTATACACTAGGCTATCCGAATGCTTATTTTATCGAAGCTGTTATTGTGGCCTTAACACTTTGGATGTGTTATCACGAGCTCAATCGCCGAATGAACATCAAAGGAATTTTGATACAACTCAAAACCAAGATTTCTCGATGAATGTATTAGTAACGGTTGCAGTAGCCACCTATAACTCGGCTGCGTTTGTAGAAGAAACTTTAGAAAGCATTTTCAGCCAAAGCTACAGTCCTATTGCGTTGGTGGTTTCTGATGATTGTTCTCAAGACAATACCGTTGCCATAGTTCAAAACTGGATTTCACAACCGCGGGTTATTGATCGATTTCACAGCATTGAATTGGTTACAGTTCCTAAAAATACCGGAATTTCAGCCAATTGCAACCGAAGTATAGCAGCCGCGCCTTCAGATTATATAAAGTTCATCGCTGGTGATGACATTATTCTTCCGGATGGAATTGAAAAATACATGAATTTTGTTTCCGAAAATCCACAAGCGCGCATTGTTTTTAGTCAAATAAGAGTTTATCAAGACTCATTCGCCCCTGAATCGTATGTAAAAACCACGCCGCTTGAATATCCTTATAATTTAATGGATGACAAATGGACGGCGCATGATCAATATCAATTGTTGCTTTTGTCTGATAGAATTCACTATACACCGTCATTTTTTCAGAACAAACAAGCGATTCTAGAGGTGGGTGGTTACGATGAAGAAAATAAGTTGGTCGAAGATTATCCGATGTGGCTCAAACTCACTCAGGCCGGCGAACGATTGTATTATTTTCATCAAGAAACCGTGGGTTATCGCATCCATTCAAAAGCGGCCAACAATACGGGGCAACATGTTATTTTTAAACCGTCAGTTTTGTATTCGTTTAAGATTCGTCAAAAATATACGCATGAACATTTACCTTGGGAAATAGTAGCCTCAGAATATCAGGTCTATTATATCTCTAAATGGTTTGACCAACTCGGGTGGAACCAAAACACGCCTTTCTTATCTAAGTTATACCGTTTGGGAACATTTTATCTGAATCCGTTTCAGTATTTCTATGCGCTCAACAAAAGATTGCCGCAAAACAAAAACAATTTATTTTATCTGTAAATGCGTCTGAGCGTCATCATTCCGGCTTATAAAGTTGAAAAGCACATTGAGCAATGTATTCGCAGTCTTGAAGACCAAGATATTCCGCATACAGACTATGAAATTATTGTGACCAATGACGGATCGCCCGATCACAGCGCCACCATTGTTTCAGGTTTGCAAAAAGTGTATCCCAATATAAAACTGATTCATCAAGAAAATCAAGGTGTTTCAATGGCCAGAAACCATGCAATTGATTTGGCTCAAGGTAATTATATTATGCCCATTGATCCGGACGATTATGTTTTGCCAAACACTTTTAAACGCATTTTAGATCATGCCGAATCCAAAAATCTTGATGTTTTGTATTTGGGTTTTGAAATTTTTGATGCCGACGGAAAATCGATTTGGCACACTGACTACAGTCAGCAGCAAGGACAAATTTACAATGGGGTGCAAGGCTATTACGCCGCTAGAGGAAATGAAGTGCGTGATCCGAACCGTTCCTGGGGCATTTTGTACAAGCGCAGTATGATAGAACAATACCAATTGCGCTACCCGAAAGATGTACCTTTTCTTGAAGACGGACAGTTTTTGATCAAAGTGTTTTCAGTGGCGCAAACAGTAGGTTTTGAAAACGAAAAATTTCATCAGCGTACCACCAGCAAAGGATCAGCAACGGTTACCGGCGTTTATCACACCCAAAAAGCCATCGATGGATTTTTAAAGGCCGCCGATGATTTGCGTCGATTTTCAAACAAACACGCATTTACCGATGCCCAACAAGGATTGATCCACCACGGATTGGTCAATTATGTACTGTTGGCTTTGTTTCCACAAGTTTCGGTTAAAAAATTGGGTAAATTGAATCAAACTATTGCTAAAATCAAAAAACTGGGGTTTCAAAAGCTCGAAACCGCCGGTGTAGTTGAACCTTATTTGCGCTATGCCCGACAGTTCAACATTTCACCGTATTATTTTCTGTTGTATTACGCCGGAGAACTCACTCGAAAAAAGATAAGCTCATGATCAATCTTTTTGTATTGGGCAAAAAAGGGCTGGACGCTTTAGCTCGAATAGATGCTGAATTGCACGCACACATCAACGCCATTATCATCGGAAAAGACAGTGCTGTTCAGAACGATTATGCCTCAGACATTGAAGCTTTGGCGCTCAAGAACAAACTTAGGTTTTATTACAGAACCGATGCCGATGCAACTGTTTTGGCCCAAGCAAAATTAAACGTAGCCATTGGTTGGCGTTGGTTGATTAGCCAAGATATTCCACTGATTGTTTTTCATGACTCTATTTTGCCCAAGTACCGAGGCTTTAATCCGCTGGTTTCGGCTTTGATCAATGGCGATGCTCAAATTGGTGTGACTGCACTGGTCGGAACCGATGAATTTGATCAAGGAGACGTGGTTGGGCAACGCATCATATCTATTGATTATCCAATCAAAATTGAACAGGCCATTGATTTGATTTCAAATGAATATGCTTTGTTGCTCAATGAAGTTTTACAACAGTTCATGGCCGATACACTCACCCGAACACCTCAAGATGAATCTCAAGCAACTTTTAGCTTGTGGCGCGATGCCGATGATTACCGAATTGATTGGCAACAAGACAGCGCACTCATCAAACGAACCATTGATGCTTTGGGCTTTCCGTATCAAGGAGCATCCACTTTGATGGATGGTGTTGAGGTTCGAATTTTTGATGCTGAAACAATACCTGATGTTACCATTGTTAATCGCTGTGCGGGGAAAGTTTTATTCAAACACAACGACGGTTATGTCATTGTTTGCGGCAGCGGATTGCTCAAAGTTAAAACGTTTTACAACCAACAGGGAGAACCCATTCAACCCAATAAATTCAGAATTCGCTTTCAATAATATGATGAATATTCCTTTTAACAAACCGCATTTAACCGGAAAAGAAACGCACTATATTTATGATGCGGTGTCTATCGGAAAGCTTTCCGGCAACGGAAAATACACTCAATTGTGTCAAGATTATTTCAAAAATCGCTATGGTTTTGGCAAGTGCTTGTTGACCACTTCATGTACCGATGCACTTGAAATGGCGGCCATCTTAATCAACCTTTCGGAAGGAGATGAGGTCATTATGCCTTCTTACACTTTTGTAAGTACCTCTAATGCATTCTTATTGCGCGGGGCCAAAATCGTTTTTGCCGATAGCCGAACCGATCATCCGGGCATGGACGAAGACAGTTTGGAAGCGCTCATTACACCCAAAACCAAAGCCATCGTTCCGGTACATTATGCCGGAGTAGCTTGTGACATGGACAAAATCATGGATTTGGCCCAGAAATACAATTTGTTTGTGGTTGAAGATGCCGCGCAAGCCATTGACAGTTTTTACACCGGAAGAGACGGAGTGAAACGCGCTTTGGGTTCGATTGGGCATTTGGCGGCCTTTTCTTTTCACGAAACCAAAAACATTATTTCAGGCGAGGGCGGAATGCTGGCCATCAATGACCCTCAGTTTGAAGCGCGCGCTGAAATTATCTGGGAAAAAGGCACCAATCGTTCTGCTTTTTTCAGAGGTGAAGTTGACAAATACGGTTGGGTAGATATTGGGTCATCATTTTTACCCTCAGAACTCATTGCTGCATTTTTGTGGGCACAACTAGAAAATCTAGACTCTATTCAAAAACAGCGCTTACAACTCTGGAATAACTATCATGAAAAGCTGGCTGATTGGGCCATGAAAAAGCAAATTGGTTTGGGCAGCATTCCATCATTTGCAACGAATAACGGACATATGTTTTATATAGTTTGTAAAGATTTAGAACAGCGAACTGCTTTGTTGGCCCATCTCAAAACCAACGGTATCCTCGCGGTTTTTCATTATTTGAGTTTGCACAGCAGCAAATATTACGCAGCAAAACACGACGGTAGACATTTGCCCATGACCGATCATTATTCAGATTGTTTGATTCGATTGCCTATGTTTTACGGAATTGACGAATCAATGCAATCATACATCATCAACACGCTATTGGCTTTTTAATGACTTTACACGTTGCCATTCCGGATAAGTTTACGCGTCCGTTTTATCATTACCTCACAAGTGAACTCAAGCTTGAAAGGCAACAGTTTTTATTTTTAGGAAATCCAACCCAAGAATGGGCAAATGCGCAAAATGTGCAATGGATTCAAACGCCTATAAAAAGCCGATTGATTCAGAATTTGTATCGCTTTTTTAGCTTAACGCGCAAAGCCGATCGAATTGTTTTGCACGGCGATGCCTTGATTGTTTTTTTTGCGCTTTTTCCGTGGATACTCAAAAAAACTGCTTGGGTTATTTATGGTCAAGAGCTCTATGGACTTCAAGGAAATAATAGCTTTTTTACCCGACTCAGAAAATGGGTTTACCGTCAAGTTGGGTTTCATATTACACATATTGAAGGCGATTCAAAATTGGCCAATCAAATGCTCAAATCAAAAGCAAAATGGTTATACAGCCCTATGTATCTTAGCAACGTAACCAGAACGAATGACTTTTTGCCGCAAGAATTAACCTCGAAAAGCGGTCTCAAAATCATGGTGGGCAATTCTACCGATCCGGCCAACAACCATCGAAATATTTTTGAGATGATTTTGCCTTATCAAGATCAGATTGACCAAATTTATTGTCCTTTATCGTACGGAACATACGAAGATTACAAAAAACAAATCATCGCTTTAGGAAGAGAGTGGTTTGCTGAAAAGTTTGTGGTGATTGATCAATTCATGGATTTTGAAACCTATAAAAAATTCATCAATCAAATGGATGTGGTGATTTTTGACCATCATCGTCAAGAAGCTATGGGCGTTACTTTGACTTTGTTGAGTTTGGGAAAAATCATCTACATGAACGCACAGACAACTTCATTTGAATCACTTACTAGTAGAGGTTTTTGCGTTTTTGACAACCAACTCATTACCCAACAAGGTTTGAAAGTTAATCGCGAAGTAACAAACAACCGAGCTTGTTTAGAAAAATATTATTCCCATGATGTTTTCAATCAATCATGGAAACAGATAAGTCAATTACAATGATGAAAATTACACTCATTGCCGGTGCTAGGCCCAATTTCATGAAGATAGCACCCATTATTCATGCCATTCAAGCCGCTAAAAATTCGGGTTTGTCATATCGTTTGGTGCATACAGGACAACATTTTGACGAGAAAATGAGTCATACTTTTTTCAAGCAGCTCAATATACCCGAGCCTGATGTGAATCTGAATTGTGGCGGCGGCACCCAAGCCGAACAAACCGGTGCCATCATGGTTGCTTTTGAGCAAGAGCTTCTGGCGCACCCGGCTGATTTGGTTTTGGTGGTAGGAGATGTAACCAGTACGATGGCATGCAGCATTGTCGCCAAAAAATTACAGACAAAAGTAGCGCATGTTGAGGCGGGTATTCGCTCTTTTGATATGAGCATGCCCGAAGAAATTAACCGAATGGTCACAGACTCTATTACGGATTATTTTTTTACTACTACGCCATTAGCCAGTGAAAATCTTAAAAAAGCCGGAATTGTCGAAGACCGCATTTTTTTTGTAGGCAATGTGATGATTGATACGCTTGAGGCCAACAAATCTAAGTTTGAAAAGCCAGAATTTTGGAATCATTTACAGCTCAAAGACAAAGAATATTTTGTTTTGACGTTGCATCGCCCGGCCAATGTAGATGATGTTGACAACCTCAGAGGATTGATTTCTGAAATTACATCCAATGTCAACGGATTGCCCATTTTGTTTCCGATTCACCCGCGAACAGCCAAAGTTTTAAGCGATACCGGTATATCAGTTCCTCATTTGCATGTGGTTGAACCCTTGGGTTATCACCAATTCAATTATTTGGTTGAGCACGCCAAAGCAGTTATTACAGACTCAGGAGGTATTACTGAAGAAACCACTGTTTTGGGCATTCCGTGCATGACTTTGCGCGACAACACGGAAAGACCAGAAACAGTTGCCATAGGAACCAATGAATTGTTGGGAACCAACCCCAAAGCCATCAAGCCTGCACTAGAAAAACTCTTCGCAGATGCTTGGAAAAAAGGCGCTGTTCCTGATCTTTGGGACGGAAAAGCCGCTGAGCGAATCGTTCATCATTTAACACAATTGCGTTTTTAAATTCATGGAATCCAAAAAAATACTCATCACCACCAACGGCTTTTATCCGGATATTTCACCGCGTTCTTTTCGCGCAACTGAATTGGCCAAAGAACTCGTACGTCAAGGGCATCAGGTAACAGTTTTAACCCATCCGCGCCCTGGCTGTGCTGATTTTTGTGCTCAAAATGGGATTGTTTTTCAAGATTTGGGGATGATTACTTGGCCGACCGTTCAAATCAAAGGCAGTGGTGTAGTAAGGCTGTTTTGGCGTGTTTTGGCTCGTTTTAGTTCGTTGTTGTTAGAATATCCGTTTATACAAATCATGCCGCTCATGAAAAAAGCATTGAAAGGGCAGGGCGGTTATGATATGCTTATTTCAGTGGCAGTTCCGTATCCGATTCACTGGGGTGTTGCTGCGGTGCGAACAGCTCGAAACCCCATTGCTAAAATTTGGGTGGCTGATTGTGGTGATCCCTACATGGGGCAAGAAAACGATACCTTTAAACCACCGTTTTACTTTGGATGGTTAGAGAAAAAGTTTTGCCGAAAAGCTGATTTTATGACCGTTCCAACTGAGGCTTCCATCCGAGGTTATTATCCGGAGTTTCATTCAAAAATTCGGGTGATTCCGCAGGGTTTTAAATTTGATGACATTCAAAAAAGCAACGAGCCGTTACCCACTGACAAAATTGTTTTTGGCTACGGAGGGATGTTTATCCCTGGCCGACGCGATCCATCAGAGTTTTTAACGTATTTGAATAGTTTGGACGCATCGATAAAATTTGAATTTCATGTTTACACCACTACACCGCATTTGGTAGAGCCTTTTGTTGCGGCTTCTCACGGAAGAATCCAACTCAAACCAATTGTTGACAGAGCTAAATTACTTGAAGAAATGAGCAAGATGCATTTTGTGGTCAACTTTGAAAATGTTGGAAGTACACAAACGCCCAGTAAGCTTATTGATTTTGCCATTTTAGAAAAGCCTATTTTGTCTATTAAGTATGGCGCGCTCCATCCGGAAATTGTGGATGAGTTTTTTGCAGGCAATTATCAAAACGCATTGACCATCGAAAACGTCGACCAATACAGAATTGAAAATGTAGCAAAAGCGTTTTTGTCGCTGCTGTCTTAAAATAATTCAATGAAAAACGCATTCAATTTATTTTTACTATCGCCAACTATTGGTGTAGTTCAAGCGTTTAAGCATTATCGTGAACACTGGGCCAAAAACAGTATTTGGCTCTTTGTCATTTTTTACGGTTTTACCATGTATCGCCCCGAACTCATGGATTCATCGCGCTATGTGGCCAAATTGCAAGAGTTATACAATCAATCGGTTAGTTGGGATTCATTTACCCAAAGTTTTTACACTGAAGATGGTGATACTGTAGATTTGTATCAACCCTTGGTTACCTATTTGCTGTCTATGATTACTGATAGCGGGAATATTTTGTTTGCTGTTTTTGGGTTTGTTTTTGGGTATTTCTACTCTAGAAACATTTGGATGATGATTGATATGCTGGGCAACAAAAAACCCGACAAAATATTTTGGATCATGGTGGCTGCTTTTATCAGTGTTATTGGCTTCTGGAATCTAAACGGAGTTCGCATGTGGACCGCAGCACATATATTTTTCTACGGAGCTTTTCAATTTTTAATGCAACACAAGAAAAAAGGTTTCTTGATAGCCGCCTCAACTATTCTGGTTCACTTTTCATTCTTATTACCCATAACTGCTTTGGCTGCATTTTATTTGATTAAAAGATCGTGGCGCGCTTTGTATTTTTTGTACCTAGCCAGTTTTTTCTTGTCAAATTTAAATATTGAAGCAGTGAAAAGTCGCATTGAATCTGCTACACCTGAGTTTTTATTGCCCAGAGTAAATCGTTATACCAGTGAAGAATATGTAGAAGTAATCAACGATTTAAATGCAAAAGCAGCTTGGTATATTGAGTATTATTTCAAAGCTTTCAGTTGGTCTATAGCTATTCTACTTTCAGTTATTTATTTTTCACACCGAAGTAAAAAGCAGTATCCCGATTCCTATTATAACCTATTTGGTTTTTCATTACTGATTTTATCCATCGGAAACATCATGTCGATGATGCCTTCAGGAGGGCGTTTTCAAATGATTGCTCAGATGTTTGGAATGGCAACAATTATCTTGGTATGGACTCAATACAATTTTCCAACTTATCGCAAATGGGCGTTCATTAGTGCACCGTTGATGATCTTTTTTGTTTTTATATCATTGCGCATCACATTCGAAACCGTTACCTTTGTTACCCTATTGGCTAATCCGCTGATTGCCGCATTTGTAGATGTGCAAATACCGTTGATCAGCCTTTTAAAATAAACCTTTTTCGCATGCAACTCTTTGAAAATTTGTTTCAGGTTCTCACGCGCTTCAGTGATCGAAATGCTTTTATGATCAATGAAGTTTTTTTCACTTATTCAGAACTGTATAAAACAGTTGCTCGTATTAGAGAAGCCATTGTTCTGACAACATCAGAATCTGAAAAAAACATTGGTTTGGTGGCCAATGATGACCTAGAAACCTATGCGGCTATTTTGGCTTTGTGGTTTGAAGGTAAAGCCTATATTCCGCTAAGTCCTGAGCTTCCGAGAGAGCGCAATGAAAACATTATTGAACAAGCATTCATCAGAACGGTCATAGACTCTTCTACTACTGTTTTGTTTGCAAATACCCAAGTCATAGCAACCAAGAATATGCGTTCTGAACTGGCCATGCCGGCCCCAAAAGATACTCCGCAAGATGCTTTGGCATATATACTTTTTACTTCCGGAACCACCGGACTCCCAAAAGGAGTTCCCATTACTCGAGGCAACATCAGTGGCTTTAATGATTCGTTTTGGGAACTGGGTTTTCAAGTAGATGAGCACGATCGTTGTTTGCAAATGTTTGAACTCACCTTTGATATGTCGGTGATGTCGTATTTGTTGCCCATGGTCAAAGGCGCTTGCATCTATACGATTCCCAAAGACAAAATCAAATACAGCTATATTTTTGAGTTGATGGAAGACCAGCTACTTACCTTTGCAGCTTTGGTTCCATCGGTGATTCATTTGCTCAGGCCTTACTTTGACGAAATTGATTTACCACAAATGAAGTACAGTTTATTTGCTGGAGAAGCGCTTCCGCTAGATGTGACTCAAGAGTGGGGCAGATGTTTGCCCAATGCTCAAATTGTCAACATGTACGGACCCACTGAAGATACAATTGTTTGTACGCACTATACTTATCAAAGAGATCAAGAAAATAAATGCTCCAACGGGGTGCTCTCAATTGGTCGCGCCATGCCCTACAACAGTCAAATCATTATTGATGATGACAACAATATACTGCCGGCCGGGCAAACCGGTCAGTTGTGTTTGGGCGGAATTCAGCTCACTCCGGGCTATTGGAACAACGATGAGAAGAACAAAGAAGCCTTTTTTTATACAGCATACAACGGAAAAACCGAGCGTTTCTACAAAACCGGAGATTTGTGTAAAATGGATGAGCAAGGTGATATCTTATACTTAGGACGTATTGATTTTCAAGCAAAAATTCAAGGCTTTAGAGTTGAATTGTCTGAAATTGAGTTTCATGTCAAAACGTATCTCGAAAAAATTAATGCGGTAGCGGTTACCCTTACAGATGCGGTTGGAAATACTGAATTGGGGATGGTCATCGAATCAAAACCGTTTGATTTGGCCGGGCTCAATCAGTATATGAAAGACAAAATGCCCTGGTATATGGTTCCGAAATGGATACAGTTTGTAGAAGTGTTTCCGCTGAACAGCAACGGAAAAATTGATCGAAAAAAACTGCAACAAGAATTTAAAAGGGCTTAAAATGAGCGATTATATACTGCGTCAGGCTACTGAAAATGACATTCCGTTTTTGACCGAAGTGGTAGTTCAAGCTGAAAAAAGCAATTCAGATAAACTCAGATATTCCACCCTTTTTAATATCTCTGAAGAAAAAGCCCGTGCACACATAACTTCAATGTTTGAAGAAGAAATCTCAGGTTGCGAGTTTAGTTTTGACGCTTTTGTAGTTGCTGAATTTGAAGGTGTGCCCGTAGCCGCTTTTGGTGCTTGGATTGAAGGGGTTGACGATGAAAATCCGTCGGCTATTTTAAAATCAAATTTAATTGGATATACCTTTGGACGTGAAGCCATTGAAGCACTCAAAACCAAAGCACATTTGCTCAAAGACGTCATCACAGATAGAACACCCAAGACGCTTCAGTTTGAATATTTGTATGTTTCAGAGCAACATCGCGGAAAAAACCTCAGCAATTTAATCATACAAAAGCTTGAACAAATGGCCCAAGAGCGATATCCTGAATTAAAAAAAGCACAAATTCAACTCTACGGAAACAACATGGGCGCCATTAAAGTATACCAAAGAAACGGCTTTACAATTGCCCAAACTTACAAAAGTAATCAACCAGAAATATTGAATTACTTGCCCCACAATGAAAAAATAATCATGGAAAAAACTTATAAATAATTAATGATGACTAGAAACGAAATTTTAAGCGAAATCAAAAAAATATTGATCAGTGTGCTCAACCACGAAAATTTTGAAATGAACGAATCGCTTACAGCTACTGACGTAGATGGATGGGATTCACTCACACATATGATGATTATTTCAGAAGTTGAAAAAAGATTCAGCATTACTTTTAAACTCAAAGAACTCAACAAAATGCGCCATATGGGCGATATGATTGATTTGGTCGAGTCAAAGCTCTAAGATGATTTTTACTTCACTCAACTTTTTGTTGTTTTTTCCGGTATTGGTCGTACTGTATTATGTTACGCCCATCAACACAAGAAGATATATATTGCTCTTGGCCAGTATATTATTCTATCTCAACATTAGTCCGTTGTATTTGCTCTTGCTCATGGGGGTCTGTACATCTACTTATGCGTTTACCCGGGCAATAGCCAAGACCGAAGATGAGAATAAAAAACAATGGTATAAAACAGGCAACATAATATTGATATTATTGCCACTGCTTTTTTTTAAATATTTCAGCGCCATCAACAACGGTTTACTTGAAATCTTGACCCAAAACGGATTGCGTTGGCCTTTGCCTAAACTCGAGTATTTATTGCCGGTCGGGATTTCTTATTACACCTTTGTAGCTATTGGTTACACAATTGACGTTTATAATGAAGAGGTTGAAGCCGAAAAAGATTTTGGCATTGTTGCCTTATTTGTTTCTTTTTTTCCGCTGATTCTTTCAGGGCCTATTGAGCGAGCCGGAAACATGATTCCACAATTTAAAAAATTACCGGAACTCAATTACAGCAATATCACAGCAGGACTCAAACTCATGCTTTGGGGTTTTTTTATGAAATTGGTGGTTGCCGATCGTTTGGGCATTTATGTCAATATGGTTTTCAACAACGTACCCAACCACAACGGAGTAACTTTGTTTTTGGCTTCATGTTTATATCCGTTTCAGGTTTATAATGATTTGGGCGGATATTCACTCATTGCCATCGGAACGGCAAAAGCCATGGGCATTGACGTAATACACAATTTCAAACGACCTTTTCTGGCAACTTCTATGGCCGAATTGTGGCGCAGATGGCATATATCACTCATTACTTGGATGACCGATTATGTATATACTCCGTTGGCGTTTTCATTCAGAAAATTCAAATTGCAAGGAACCATTATGGCGCTTTTCCTGACATTTTTAATCAGCGGAATTTGGCATGGCGCAACTTGGACTTTTGTGGCTTGGGGTGTTATTCAAGGTATTTATTTGAGTATTGAAGCTTTAACGCAAAAACAAAAAACGGCTTTTGAACAGAAATACAATTTAAAAAGTAACTGGATTTATCTCATTTTCAGTATGCTCACGACGTATTTTTTATTCACCATTTCACAGATTTTTGCTGGTTCAGCCAATGTTCCGACCGCTTTGTTGGTATTTAAAAAGATAGCCACACAACACGGAATGCCCTACCTTGATTTAACTACCTTGTTTTTTGCCTTATTTGGTTTGGCGGTAGTTTTGGCCAAAGATATCAGTGAAGAGTTTTTTCAAAATAAATTTGGATTGCTCAGCAGTTCGTCTTTTGCAGTTCGTTGTACCGGTTATTTACTGCTTGCTTTTTCAATTATTTTGTTTGGTGTTTTTACCGGAGGTTCATTTATTTACTTTCAATTTTAACGTATGAAATTTACCGCTTGGTTCAAAAAAATACTGCTGTTTTTGGTTTTGTTTTTTGCCATTGATTATGCTATTTCAGAGGTATTGCTCAACGGATTAAACAAATATTTCGGATTGCATACCCAATCAGATATGTTTATCAACGGCTCTTCAATGTCTATGTCGGGTTTTGACAAAACCAATCTTGAAAAAATACTCCACAAAAAGATATCGTTTTACACCCGAACCGGTGTTTCATTGCAAGACAGAAGCGCTATGTTACATCATTATTTTGACGCTGCTACCCAAAAAACGGATATTGCTATTTTTGAAGTCAACCCGCTGTTGTTTTCAAAAAAATTTACTTCGGCCAATGTTTACATGCTTTTCTTGCCGTTTATTGATGAGCCCAGCATGGCCCAATTTATTAGCGCAAACACCGATACAAAAGAATTTTGGGTGCGCAAACTCATCAGATGTTCGCGATACAATTCCGATATGATTGCCTTGGCTATGAAAGGTTATACCGGAAATTACAAAAACCAAAAAAATCTGACTTTAGACGTCAACGCTCTAGAGGGCATGAAAAGCGAACAAAATTCTGTTCAAGTAGAGCTCAATCCGCAAAAAATAGAATTGTTCAAATCATCTCTGGCTTTGATGCAAAAGCATTGCAATAAAATTATTTTGGTCAACATGCCCATTTTCTCCACCAAACTCAAAACTTTCAAAACACAAGAATATCAGGCTTATTTAAATTTGGTTCAGCAATCGGCAGATGCTTCCAAGAACATCTATTTTTTAGATTTAAGTCAACCCCATATTGACGAACAAGCATCTTATTTTTCAGATCCGCTGCATTTGAATTCATCAGGGCAAGAACAAATTACTGCGGCTATGACTCAATTTTTATCTGCGCACAAATTCTAATGCAAACAATTAAGCGCCTATTATCAGATCATTTGGTCAACCTATCGGGACAGACCACGAAACAAAAAATGATTGTGATTGAATCAGATGATTGGGGCAGCATTCGAATGCCATCGGTAAAAGCATTTGAAACTTTAAAAGCCCAAGGAATTCCGGTAGATAAAAGTCCGTATTGTAGGTATGATAATCTCTGCTCAACCCAAGATTTAGCAATGTTGTTTGAGGTTTTGCGCAGGCATCGAGACCATTTGGGGAATCACCCCATCATCACCGCCAATGTGGTTGTAGCAAATCCGGATTTTGAAAAAATAAAAGCGTCAAATTATCATCAATACCATTTTGAAACCATCGATAAGACATTTGAGCGCTGTTTTCCGAACAACAATCCGATGAAGCTATGGAAAATAGGTACAGGCGAAAAACTTTTTTTACCTCAATTTCACGGACGCGAACATGTAAATGTACCGTTTTGGCTAGATAAATTACAAAAGGGCGATGCGGTTTTTGTTCAAGCTTTTGAGCAAAATTGTTCCGGAATCAGTACCGATGTTTATCATAAATATCCCAAAAGTGTACAAGCCAGTTTTGACTATGATGACCTAAATGAGCTTGAATTTATGCGTGCTTCTGTTGCCGAAGGATTGCAGATTTTTGAACAATTGTTTGGGTTTCGTTCTAAATCGTTTATTCCGAATAATTACATTTGGCCTTCAGAACTTGATGCTACTCTGACCCAAAACGGAGTGGAAATCATGCAAGGATTCAAATATCAATTATTGCCCAAACCACTGGGGCAAAGCAAAAGAATCATGCAGCGCAGAAAACACGGACAAACCATCAACGGGCTCTTACAAACCGTGCGCAATGTTCAGTTTGAGCCTAGTTTAATGCCAAAGCATCAAAAAAACTCAGTAGTTGCACATACTTTAAATCAAATAGCCACTTCTTTTTTGTGGAAAAAACCGGCCGTTATTACAGCTCATCGCATTAATTTTTGCGGTTCTTTGCAGACAAGTAATCGCGATGAGAATTTATTTTTTTTAGACCAGCTATTATCAGAAATCACCCAACGTTGGCCTGATGTGGTTTTTACAGACACCGTATCATTGGCTCAAACCCTAAATAAAAACACATGAGATTCATTAACAAGTATCTTAGAAATTTGGCTCCTTACAAAGTAGCATCGCATAAAATTTGGGATGTTTCACCCGCAGAGCGCAAAGACATTTTAAAACTCGATTGGAACGAAGCGACCATTCCGCCATCGCCTAAAGTAAAAGAACGATTGCAAGAATTGGTTACCCAAGACGATATTTATTACTTATATCCGTCTACCAACAACAAAAAACTGATGACGCTTTTGGCCGATTATTGTTCATTGCCAGAAGAAAACGTTCAGTATTTTGCCAGTTCCGATTCGTTGCACGAATATTTGGTGCGCATGTATGTGGGCGTGGGGGATCCGATTTTGATTTTGTCACCATCCTATGACAATTTCAGATTAACCTGCGAATCACAAGGTGCGCAAATTTACTACCACGATTACGAACCTGACTTTTCTTTTGACGGTGCGGCTTTTCGCAAATCAATCGAATCAATTACGCCGTCGTTGGTCTACATTTGTACGCCCAATAATCCGTCGGGAAATGTCATTGAGAAAGAATACATTGTTGATCTGTTGCAATCATTTCCGGACACGATTTTCTTGATTGACGAAGCTTATTACGAGTTTTACGGACATTCAATGAGCAATTTTGTGCTGATTCATCAAAATTTATTTGTAACCAGAACTTTTTCAAAAGCTTTTGGATTGGCCAATTTCCGGGCGGGTTATTTGATTTCAAACGCTGAGAACATCGCCCAAATTTCAAAAATCAGAAACCCTAAAAACTTTACCACTTTTACCCAAGAGGCCGTTATTGCAGTGCTTTCAGATGTTGCATACATGCAGGCTTACGCGCAAGAGGTGGTGGCTACGCGCGGTTATTTTGAAACCGAAGTCAGTCAGTTGAGCATTGTCAAACACGTTTATCCGAGTCAAGGCAATTTTCTGTTGATTGAGTTTGTAGATTTTGATACCAAAATGAATGTGTTCAACACGCTGAGCGATCACAATATTTTTGTGCGCAACTTAATGCACAACAAGCTTTTGACCAATGCACTGCGCATTACCATCGGAACCAAAGCCCAAATGGAGCGCGTGTTAAACGTCATCAAATCAGTTTAATACACCATGAAACTCGTCATTTTTGACTTTTGCGAAACCTTGGTCAACTTTCAGACCGCCGATGTTTTTGTAGATTATGTTTTGCAACAAAGCGGCCGCGGCAAAAGCAAAGTCATCAGAATGCTGAGTTCGGTTTTGTATCGTATGCGACTCATAGCCGTGGCCAATAAATTTTTTCCGGGTTTAAATTTGTCTAAAAGACTTCATTTGTATCAATTGCGCGGGCTTTCAACACAAGAAATGCAGCTTTGGAGTCAAAATTTTGTTGCTGAAAAAATTCGCCCAAACCTGATTCCCGAGCTTATGAACAAGCTTAAAGAACATCAACAAGCCGGCGATTTTGTGGTGCTTATTTCTGGCGGATATGAAGATTATCTTAACGAATTTGCCCAACAAGAAAATATTCCGGTAGTGATGGGCACCAAAATAGAACGCAAAAGCAATCGTCTGACCGGTTTTTTTGATGGCACTGATTGCTTACGACAAGAAAAAGTCAATCGATTAAAAGATTGGCTGTCAAATCAAAATCAATTATTTGGATCGTCTGTTTTGTACAGCGACAGCATAACCGATATGCCTTTGTTTGAATGGGTCCATCAACCGATTGTGGTATCTAAAAACAAAAGCCAAACTTGGGCACAACAACACAATTTCACCGAAATCATACATACTTGATATGGCCAACAAAGATTTGAGATACAAAGGAGATTTAGTTTTTAGCGTGTACAATTTCATCTACAGAATGTACCGAAAACTGCGCTATGATTGGGTTGATGACGCCACACATCTCAAGAAATTGTTCAAAGTTCGTCAAGGTTATGAGCTCAATTTAGACGATCCAAAATCGTTGAATGAAAAAATTCAATGGCTAAAAATACACGACCGGAAACCTTTGTACACCCAATTGGCTGATAAATATGCAGCGCGTGCATTTGTCAAAGAGTTTTTTGACGAAGAATATTTGATTCCGCTTTTGTATACCACAAAAGATTACCGCGATATCCGTCCGGAAAACATGCCCGACGGACATTTTGTGGTCAAAGCCAACCACGATTCGGGCAGTTTTAAAATCATCCGCGACAAGTCAAAAGTTGATTGGAAAAAACTACAAGCTGATTGCCGTTGGTGGTTATCGGTCAATTATTTTTGGTTTGAAAGAGAATGGTGTTACAAAAACATTACTCCAAGAATCATCGTTGAGCGATTGCTTGAAACCCATGAAGGTAAAATCCCGAATGATTATAAAATTCACTGCATCAATGGCAAAGTAGCTTTTATTTATGTTTCAGTAGATCGCGAAGGAACCAACAAACGCAATATTTACGATGCCGACTGGAAACCGCTGCCGTTTACCTGGGCTGCTAAGGTCAAAGATGCTTCTAAACAACGTGGCGCTGAGATTGATCCGCCTACAAGTTTGGCACAAATGAAACAAATGGCTGAAAAAGTAGCCGCGATGTTTCCGTATGTACGCGTTGATTTTTACGATGTAGACGGAAAAATTTACTTTGGTGAAATCACCCAATTTCACGGTGGCGGATTTGATCAAATCAGACCGCTTGAATGGGATTATCACTGGGGTGAACAAATTGATTTATCAGTTTTAATGAAATAAGATTAAATTAAGCACATGGAAAACAAACGAATTTGCCTGGCTCTTCCTTCGCTCAACGTGGGCGGCATGGAACGCGTTATGGTTGAAATCGCCCGTTATATCCAGAATCATTCTGATTATCAAGTAACGCTCATCAAGCTGGTGCGTACTGAGAAAAACTTCTATCAAGTGCCTGAAGGCGTCAAGCTCATTGAACCCGATTTCTTTTTCAACCGCAAATTGCGCATTTATCATTCGTTGAAACTTTTGGGCTATTTGATCAAAACCATTCGCCGTGAAAAACCCCAATCAGTGTTGAGTTTTGGCGAAATGTACAACTCGTTTGTTTTGCTGAGTTCTTTTTTTACCTCGGCCAAATATTATGTTTCTGATCGCAGTCAACCCGACCGAAAATGGGGTTTTTTTCATGAAAAAATGCGCCAACTTGTTTATGGTCGCGCCGATGGGATTGTGGCACAAACCAGTTATTCTAAAGCTTTTTTTGAGCGCGAACTCCATCATAAAAACATTAAAGTGATTCCCAATCCCGGACGTGATCACGATTACCAGATTTCAGAAAAGAAAAATGTTGTTCTGTATGTTGGGCGTTTGATTCCCAACAAAAAAGTAGATGTTTTGCTCGAAATTTTCAATCGCGTGGCCCAACCAAATTGGGAACTTTGGATTGTAGGCGATGGACCTGAACGCGAAAAACTCGAAAACCAATTGCAAAGTTTAACACACCAAGAGCAAATAAAACTCTGGGGTGCACGCAAAGACATTGAAAATTTTTACAGCCAAGCCAAAATATTTGCTTTCACTTCTATATCAGAAGGTTTTCCGAATGTGCTCATTGAAGCGCAATCGTATGCCGTACCTTGTATTTCTTTTGATTGTGTGGCCGGACCGTCCGACATCATACACGACGGACAAAACGGTTATTTGATTCCGCTTTTGGATACAGAAACTTTTGCTCAAAGATTGTCAGCATTGATGAGCAACCAAACTTTGCTTGAAAGTATGGCCCGGCAATCACTACAAGATTCCAAAAAATACAAAACCGATGTTGTTGCGGAACAATTTTTAAAATTCATCACCACATGAAACGCAAAATCAACAAACTGACTTATTATATACTCAAGTTCCTCATTAGCTTGTGGATGTATTTTGATTCGCGCAAATACATGCATTATTACAACAAACTTTTGCGTCATGTAGGCATGAATTTAAAAGGTGAACCCAGATTTATAGCCAAAAGCGCTAATTTTGATGACTTTGACCGAATTACCTTGGGCGACCGCGTGGTTATTTCGCTCAGAGTATATTTCTTGACGCATGATTACAGCTATACCACGGCGCTGATTTCAATTGGTGAAAAACCGCAAACCGATGTAGGCACCTACCGCAACATTGTGGTTGGGAACAATGTTTTTATCGGTATGAACTCGATAATTTTGCCGGGAACCGTCATTGGTGATAACGTGATTGTGGGTGCAGGTTCAGTAGTACGCGGAAACATTCCTGAGAACAGCATAGTAGCGGGAAATCCGGCTACCGTTATTGGTGACATTCGCGAATATGCGCACAAAGTGAAAAGTCGAGAAAATCAGGATATGATCATCGACAAAAAATAACACTAAAAAATAAAAAAACTACATGAAAATTTTAGTCACAGGAGGCGCTGGTTTTATCGGTTCGGCCATAGTTCCGAAAATGCAAAACGAAGGGCACGACGTTTATGTTTTAGATAATTTGAGTTTCGGAAATCGAGATTTTATTCAGGTAGACGATGCTCATTTTTTTCAGGGCGACATTCGCGAAGCCGATTTTGTTGCACAAACCCTTGAAAGCATTCAGCCCGAGGCGATTGTACATTTGGCCGCGATTCACTTTATTCCGTATTGCAATGCCCATCCGTTTGAGTCGGCAGACATCAACATCCGCGGAACCATGAACGTTCTCAATGCGGCCCAAAAACTCAAGCATCTTAAAAAAGTATTTTTTGCTTCAACGGCAGCCGTGTATCCAATTGCTGATCATGCTGTAGATGAAAATCATCCGGTATTGCCGCTCGATATTTATGGTTTGACCAAACTCACCGGCGAAAGTTTGTGTCGTGAATTTCATTTGCAAACTGGGGTTGATACCATTTGTTGTCGATTCTTTAATGCTTTCGGACCCAATGAAACCAATCCGCACTTGATTCCGGAAATCGAAAAACAATTGCGCGACGGAGCCCGCAGCATCGCCCTCGGAAACTTGGCGCCCAAAAGAGATTTTATCCACACTTTTGATATGGCCAATGCAGTGTATGCTTTAGTCATGTTAGAAAAAACAGGCTTTGACACCTTCAACCTAGGACGTGGAATTGAATACGCCGTCACTGAAATTGTACAAACTTTTGAAGCATTACTCGGCGAGAAAATTACTGTTGCGATTGACCCTGCGCGCACCCGAAAAGTAGAGCGCATGCATTTATTGGCCAATGTAGATAAACTCAAAACCCGCACCGGCTGGGCACCAAATTGGAGTATTGAAGAAGGAATCAAAGACTTAATTGCCAACTGGAAAAAATAATGGAAATCAAACGAAAACGCGTCGGTATTTTGTATCACTTCTCTACCAAATGGATGGGTGGAGTGATATACATTGTTAATCTAATCAAGGCGTTAGACTTTTTGCCCGATGAAGACAAACCTGAAATATACTTGTTTTACAAGCCAGATTTACAAAGATTTGTCGACGAACTCAACTACCCTTATTTGCACAAAATTATTCGCCCTTATCCAAAAGTGCACACTACTTTTCTCAAGTCAATGCTTACCCAAAAAAATCTTTTTGTAGATGACATCATAGATCAATATCAGCTTGATAGTATTTTTCCGCTGCATGATTATCCGATAAAATCTAAAAAAGATTGCAAACTTATTTCGTGGTATGCTGATTTGCAACACAAGCATTATCCACAATTTTTTAGTTGGGCCAAACGATTAGAACGTCATCTGCGCGTGCTGTTTATTTTAAAGAATACGCAAGATTTAGTAGTTTCAAGCCATGATGTAAAGGGTGATTTTTATCGATTTTTTGAAATTCCAGATCACGTGCAATTTCACGTTTATCACTTTGTATCCATTGTTGATACATTTCCAACCTATACTAGAGAAGAAGTTTGTGCTCAGTTCAATTTACCCGCACATTATTTTGTCATCAGCAATCAGTTTCACAAGCACAAAAACCACAAAGTAGCACTCAAAGCCATTGCACGACTCAAAAAACAAGGTAAAATTATTCATTTGGCCATTACCGGTAAATTGCCCGAAGACACACAGTCGGTTTATGTGGCTGAGCTTCGACGTATTTTAGATGAAAATGATTTGCACAACCAAGTAACTTTCTTGGGCGTTTTACCGCGCGATAAACAACTCTCAATTATGCGTCATGCCGATGCGATTCTGCAACCGAGTTTGTTTGAAGGTTGGAGCACTGTGATTGAAGATGCCATATCACTGCAAAAGCCGGTGATTTGTTCCAATCTTTCGGTCAATGTTGAGCAACTCAAAGAAAAAGGTACTTATTTTTCACCCCACAACGATGAAGAACTCAGTGAGATTTTGGTCAGCCGAGATTTTTCAGCTATTCCGACGCCTATATACGAAAGCTATGAAGAACGCGTGGGCAGAGCGGCAAGAACATTATTAAAAATTCTGACTTAATTAATTTTATTGCATCATAAAATGAAAAAACTACTAGTAACCGGCTCATCCGGATTAATTGGCTCTGAAGTTTGTATGCACTTTGCGCAATTGGGATGGGAAATTCATGGCGTAGACAACAACCAACGCGCTGTGTTTTTTGGCCCCAGCGGCGATACGCGTTGGAACCAAAACCGACTCGCTTCGGTCATTAAAAATTTTGTACACCACGAGGTGGATATTCGAGATCGTCAAGGCGTTCTAGATTTGATTCAGAAGGTACAACCCGATGCTATTGTTCACACCGCGGCTCAACCCAGTCACGATAGGGCAGCGGCCATTCCTTTTGACGATTTTGACACCAATGCGGTAGGCACTTTTAATATGCTTGAAGCCACGCGTCGTTACAGAACCGATATTCCGTTTGTACACATGTCAACCAACAAAGTTTATGGTGATGCACCCAATGAAATTGAGATGGTCGAGTTGGAAACGCGTTGGGATTATGCCGATCCGTCCTATGCCCATGGAATTCCGGAACATTTTAGAATAGATCAATGCAAACACTCGCTTTTTGGAGCATCTAAAGTATCAGCCGATATTTCGGTACAAGAATACGGACGATATTTTAACATGCCGAGTTGCGTTTTGCGCGGCGGTTGTCTAACGGGTCCAAGCCACAGTGGGGTTGAGCTTCACGGCTTTTTGAGCTATTTGGTCAAATGTAATCTTGAAGAAAGAGAATATACGGTTTTTGGGTATAAAGGCAAACAAGTGCGCGACAATATTCACTCTTATGACGTGGCTCGTTTTATTGAAGAATTCATCAAAGCACCGCGGGTAGCTGAAGTGTATAATTTAGGAGGCGGAAAAGACAACACCTGTTCTATTTTGGAAGCCTTTGACATTATTTCTAAAATCAGTGGTAAACCGATGAAATACAAATATGACGAAACGAACAGAATCGGTGATCATATTTGTTACTACAGCGATTTACGCAAGATGAAAGAACATTACCCAAATTGGGACATCACCAAATCGTTGCAAACCACCTTTGAGGAAATCTATGAGGCTTGGGTGCAACGCGAAAGCAACAAATAATTTAACAATGAATATTTGGCTCGTTTCTATTTTTGAGAACACTCCTATTGACGACAACCTCAATACGCGCTACAATAGTTTGGTTGGTGAAGCCAACAAACGCGGGCATCAGGTGACTTTTTGGTCTTCGACGTTCAGACATAATGTAAAACAACAGCGTTTTGATGGCTATAAACAAGTTGAGATTAACCAGCAAACACGTGTAAAATTTGTTCCTGCAGATGCTTATGAGCAAAACATCTCAGTGGCGCGCATGACTTCGCATTACAAATTGGGTAAATCAATGGTGGTTTTATTTGATGCCGAGCCTACACCCGATGTGATAGTCGTGGCGTATCCGCCAATTTCAACAGCGCATGAAGTAATTGCATGGGCGCAGAAAAAGCAAATTCCGGTTATTGTTGACATTATTGACCCATGGCCGAATGCGTTTTTAGAACATGTGAAAGGCCTCAAGAAAATGGCGGTGCATTTGGGTATTTTACCGCTCAAGCAAAAGGCCAATAAGGTTTTTAATCAAGCTTCAGCGATTATGGCTATTTCAAATCAGTACATTGATTTTGCCAAGACTTACCGCAAATCAATGGTGCCTACCGCAGTTTTCTATCCGGCAGTACAATTTGCTGAAATGAAAAGACAACTTAGTGAAGCAGCTCAAAAAGTGACTAAAAATCAAGAACGAACTACGGTTATTTATGCCGGAAGTTTGGGCTTTTCATATGATTTGCCAACCATTTTAAAAGCCGCTCAAATTCTTGAAAAAGAACAACCTCAAATCCATTTCATCATTGCCGGCGATGGACCACAAAAATATTTAGTTGAAACCTACGAGCAAAACCATACAAACCTTGAATATTTAGGTCGACTCTCAAAAGAAAAACTCATGGAAGAGTATTATTTGGCAGACATTGGCCTTACCCAACACATCAAAGGAGCCACCCAATCGGTCACCTATAAATTGTTTGATTTATTGGCTTGTGGTTTACCCATTATGAATTCACTAGAGAGCGAAATGAAGTCGATTATTGTTGAAAATCAAGTGGGTTTTCACAACCAACCCGGAAATGCAAGACAATTGACAGACAATATTCTCAAGTGTACCACTAACCCAGAAATACTTGCTGCGATGAAGAAAAATGCTGTTGCATTAACTGAAAATCTCGGCGACGCTGCTCAGGTGTACAGCAAAGCACTTGATTTTATTGAAGCTCAAGTAAAATGATATGATACACAGCATCAAAAACAACTTAATCCTCAATGCCAAAAATATCATCGGCTGGAAAACCAAACAGAAATATGTGGTTTTTTCAGTTGATGATTACGGAAACGTTCGATTGAGTTCAGCGCAGGCACGAATGAATATGGACCAAGCAGGGATGAAGATTTATTCCCGATTTGATCAACTTGATACCCTTGAAACCCGCCAAGATTTAGCGCAACTTTATGAAGTTTTGCATTCGGTAAAAGGGCATGACGGAAAACCGGCAGTATTTACACCGTTTGCATTGCCTTGTAATATTGATTTTGAGACCATGGCGCAAGAAGATTACTGTGAATATCGCTATGAAAATTTAGATAAAACCTTTGAAAAGCTTGCCCAATTGAATCCTCAGGCTTATCAAGGCACATGGGATTTATGGCAAGAGGGCATCCGCAACGGACTCATGCAACCTCAATTTCACGGGCGAGAGCATTTGAATTTACACCTCTTCAATGATAAGCTCCAAAAGCGCGATAATGAATTATTAACAGCACTTCAGAACCGCAGTTATACAAGTATTTCAGACGAAGATTATCCGCAGCATTCTTCAACAGCGTCTTATGATTTTTGGGATCCGACAGAACTTGAGTCTATGAAAGAAAATCTTCGCGACGGGCTCATGCGTTTTGAGCAAGTTTATGGATACAAAAGTGATTATTTCACTCCACCGGTGTATCATTTTCATCATTCGCTGTATCCGACTTTGATTGAAAATGGCGTCCGATTTATTGATTTAGATTTGGTGCGTAACGAGCATCAAGGTTTTGGACAATTCAAAAGAGAATTCAATTATACCGGCAAGAAAACAGCAGAAGGGCTCAGTATTATGGTGCGCAATGTGGTTTTTGAGCCTACCGAAGACCGCGGAATTGATTGGACAGCCTTTACCTTAAAGCAAATTGAAGCCGCCTTTAGATGGAACCGACCGGCTATTATTAGTTCGCACCGTGTGAATTTTTGCGGTCATATTGACGAACAAAATCGCAGCAAAGGATTGAATGAACTCAAAAAATTACTCAAGGCAATTGTTCAAAAATGGCCAGATGTTCAGTTTGTTTCAGCCAGTAATTTAGCCCAAATGACAAGCCTATGAAAAAGCTCAAAAGATTTATTTATTTAGGTTATTATATCAAAAAACTAGACCGTGAAAAGTTTTTCAAGTTTCTTGATTACACTACAAAAACCACCGGAAAAAGCAAGATTTCAATTTTGACAGATGTTTTGCTGAGTGTGTTTCAATACAATATATCGTTGCTTGAGTATTTTCAGTTTCGATTTTTTGAAAAAGACCAATATGAGCGGGCTCATTGGGCCGGAACCGGTTATATGTACGAATATCAATTGGTCATGAACCCGCCGGATAGCCGTAAAATTTTAGACGACAAATCACTTTTTTATCAAAACTACAAAGATTATTTTGTGCATCAGGTAGCTACTTTACAGCAATTAGCCGCTGATTCAGCACTTGAAGAAAGATTTTTAAATGCTCCATCAGGCAAAGTTGTACTCAAGGTAGTCGATGGCAAATGTGGTGTTGATGTAGCAATTTGTGATACAGCCACCCTAAAAGCAAAGGGACTTGTGGCCTATATGCGCGCTAAAAAGTTTGATTTGGCCGAAGAGTTTATCATCCAGCATCCAGTTCTTCAAGAACTTTCTTCATCGGGGGTGAATACCGTGCGAATTTTTACACAACTCAACTCAGATAATCAAGTAGTTTTGTTGGGTTGCCGTCAGCGCATATCGGTTAACTCAGCTGTTGACAACATGGCTGCCGGAAATTTGGCGGCACCTATTGATCCTGAAACGGGTCTGGTGAACGGTCCAGGTGTTTACAGTGATATCACCAAAAAAGACCAAACACATCATCCGGTAACCGGTGTCTCTATCATTGGTTTTCAAGTTCCTTTTTGGAAAGAAACCATTGAAATGGTCAAAAAAGCAGCATTGGCCCATCCGGAAAACAAATCAATAGGTTGGGATATTGTCATTACTCAAAATGGCCCTGGTTTTATTGAGGGGAATCACGATTGGTGTAAATTGTTGTGGCAATTGCCCGTTCATCAGGGGATGAAAAACGAACTCGAAAAATATCTGCATTCAAATCGTTGAGATGTATAAAAACTTTTTCAAAAGAACCATTGATTTTTTAGTAAGCGGTTTTATTTGTCTGTTGTGCTTGCCTTTTTTTATTGTTTTGGCGCTGCTCATTAAGATAGATTCTAAAGGCCCGATTTTTTTCAAACAAAAAAGAGTTGGCAGAAATTTAACCACTTTTGAGGTGTTTAAACTTAGAACCATGACCCACGAGGCGCGCAAAGTTGATGACAAGCCCGTGATTGGTCGCGCTCCGGGTGTCACTCAATTAGGCTTTTATTTACGCCGTTTTAAAATTGATGAACTTCCGCAATTGCTCAATGTTTTCTGTGGTGATATGAGTTTGGTGGGCCCCAGACCCAGCGTTCCGGAGCAACTTGAACAAATGACCCAGGAAGAAAAACATCGTTACTCGGTTCGGCCCGGGCTTACAGGTTTGTCACAAGTGTCCGGCAATATCCACCTGAGTTGGAAGGAACGATATGTATATGACTTAGATTATGTGGCGCATATTTCATTGTTAAACGATGTCAAAATCATATTAAAAACATTTCTCATCATTTTGTTCGGAGAAGAAAAGTATCTTCACAAATCAAAAAACTTAATCAAAAAGAAATGATTTCACTAGGTTCCAATCCGCGCATTGGCGTTATGGGCAGTGTCAACAGCAGTAAAAAGTTGTTGGAAAAGCTTATTGAACACCATTTAAATGTTGTTACTGTTTTTGGATTAAACCCTGAAGTTTCAACCAATGTAAGTGGTTTTCAAGATTTAAAACCAATTGCTGAAAAAGCGGGTTTGCGGTTTCATTACTTTGATAAGATAGCCGAACCCTGGGTAGCAGAAGAAATCAAACAACAAGAAGTCGATATTCTTTTTGTGGTGGGGCTTTCGCAATTGGTTCGTCCTGAATTAATGCAGGCGCCCAAACACTTTTGTATTGGATACCATCCTACTATGTTGCCCAAAGGACGTGGTCGTGCCGCTGTAGCTTGGATTGTCATGGGCGAGGTAGAACCCGCCGTTACTTTGTTTAAAATTGATGAAGGCATGGACACCGGCGATATCTTTTTTCAGCGAAAAGTAACAATTGCTCAAGATGCTTATGCACAAGATGTAGTAGATGGATTGCTCTTGGAATTTGGGAAATTGCTGGACGATTTTTTACCGCAATTGAAAATCGGACAAATTCAAGCTACCCCGCAAGACCACACACAAGCCACTTACCTTGAAATCAGAAGGCCCAACGATGGATATATAGATTGGGAAAAATCCGCTGAAGAAATATTCAAACTTATTCGCGCGGTATCACAACCTTTGCCCGGTGCTTTTACTTATTTTAAAACCCATAAAATGACCATTTGGCGCGCTCATATTGATCGTGAATTACCGGTTAAAGGCGTTCCGGGTAGAATTTTAAGAGTTGATGGAGATGCATTTTGGGTACAAACCGGAGATCATCCTATCAAAATAACCACGTATGCTGTGGAAGAAGAATTCATTCCCAAAGTGGGCATCAAGCTGGGCTTTGGCGTTGTAGATTTTGTAAATTTTTTAAAAAATGCGTAAAATATTAATCGTAGCTCCGCATTGTGACGATGAAATCTTAGGATGCGGCGGCATTATGTCTAAGTTTGCCCATAACGGAGACGAAGTTTATGTAGCGATTGTCACCAACGGACATTTGGGCGCTCCGGAATTATTTTCGGCAGAGGGAACCCAAAAAGTCCGCTCTGAAGCTTTGCAAGCACACCAAATTCTGGGTGTTAAAGAAACTTTCTTTTTAGATTTTCCGGCACCGCGTTTAGATTCAATTCCGGCTTATCAGTTATCATTGGCTTTCTCAAAAATAGTTAAAGAAAAAGCCATTGAAATAATGTATTTACCCCATCGGGGCGATATTCACAAAGACCACAGAATTACTTATGAAGCGGCTTTGGTCGCTGCACGGCCCATCAATAATTGTACGGTAAAAAAGGTTTTAGCCTATGAAACTTTGTCTGAAACTGAGTGGGCACCTCCGTTTGGCGATGATGCTTTTATCCCGACGGTTTTTGAAAGTATCGAAGGTCATTTAGTTAAAAAACTAGAGGCTTTTAAGTGTTTTTCAACGCAAATCAAAGAGTTTCCGCACCCAAGATCGCTTAAAACCATTGAAATTTTATCCAATTATCGCGGCGCCACAGTAGGTATGACACAAGCTGAAGCTTTTATGCTCATTCGCGAAATCATTTAAACTTCTGATCAAAACCCAAAATATGAAAGTCCTTATCACCGGAGTAGGCGGCCCAACTCCAAGAAGTTTTGCCATCGGCCTTAAAAAATATTCTTTTTACAAACGATTTGAACTCATCGGCACAGACATCAATCCTCTGGCTATTGGTTTGTACCAAAATGAGTTGTTCAATAAAACATATGTTGTTCCTTCGGCTTCAAGTCCGGATTATTGGACTGTTATGGAAACCATCATACGAGAAAACAACATTCAAGTAGCCGTGATTTTACCTGAACTTGAAGTTATGGAATGGAGCCGCCGAAAAGAAACACGCGCGTTGCCTTGTAAAGCTTTGATTCCCGATGTTTCTATGGCCGAATTGCTCGTTGATAAATCTAAAATGACAGACTTGTTAAAAGATTTAGATATTGTTCCGCCATCGGTTGCGTTTCACCGAGACGATGTACATTTTAACGGAGCTTTTGAAGTGCTCAAAGGTGGTTTCTGGGTGCGAAGTACCAGTGGAACCAGCGGTTTGGGCTCACTCAAAGTGGACGATGTAGATTCGTTGAAAAACTGGATTCAGATCAACCCGAACGTGCAAGAATTTTTAGCGAGCAAGTTTTTGCCGGGCAGAAACCTAGCTTGTAAAATGCTCTATTTTAACGGAAAACTTTTGCGTACCGCTTGTGCTGAGCGCGTTAACTACATTATGGCCAAAGTAGCGCCTTCGGGCATTACCGGAAATACCTCATTCGGGCGATTGCTCAATGAACCAGCATTGGTAGCCGAAGCCAAACGCGCCATGGATTTTTTGTTGGCCTACACCAAAGCCGCGCACCACGGTTTTTTTACGGTTGATTTTAAAGAAGATGAAAACGGCAAACCATATATTACCGAAATCAACGTTCGACATGTAGCTTTTACACAATGTTTTGCTGCGGCCGGAGCCAATTTTGCTGAAGATACCATCCGATTACTCGATGAAGATGCCGATTTTGATTTGAATTACCATATGTATGAATTTGAGAAAGACCTCATCTTTTTGCGCGATGTTGACTCTTTACCCATATTGATGAAAGAAGCTGAATTATTGAAAAGGCTTTAGTCAGTTCATCAGAATACCCCATATAAAAACAAGAAGCGCTCTGGGTGTTTTCTTGTTTTTCTTTGTAAAAAACCATTGTTTTTGTGTTTGTAAAACGAATTTTTGACGTTGTTTTTTCGCTGATCATTTTGCTTTCTTTGAGTTGGCTGCTCGTTGTGTGTTATTTATTGGCCAGCATCGAAACGTGTTCCAACGGTGTATTTGTGCAAAAACGCGTGGGGCAATTCGGAAAATTCTTTTGGATATACAAGCTCAAGACCATGCATCCAAAAACTCAAAAAATAGGTTTTTTAGGGCAATTGTTCAGAAAGTATAAAATAGATGAATTACCTCAGTTTTATAATGTGCTCTTAGGTGATATGTCTGTGGTTGGTCCGCGACCCGATGTGCCAGGTTATTATGATTGTCTGCAAGGGAATGACCGTCGATTACTGGAACTCAAGCCCGGTATTACCAGCGAGGCATCCATCAAATACAAAAATGAAGATGCTTTATTGGCAGAACAAACGAACCCTCTGGCTTATAACGACCAGGTGATTTTTCCGGACAAAGTAAGAATGAATCTTGAGTATTATGAGCATCAATCATTTATCCGAGATTTAAAAATAATTTTAAAAACGGTTTTTAATTAATCCTATAAAAAAGTTAATAAAAGCAGTGGTTCTAGTATATTTGCTCACGTAAAAACAACACTTATGACACTTCCAAAAATTTGGCTTTCATCGCCACATATGGGTGGTACGGAACTCAATTACATACATCAGGCTTTTGATTCTAATTGGGTGGCTCCTTTGGGCCCTAATGTTTCTGGTTTTGAGGATGATTTAGAAAAATACATCGGGCAAAACAGCCATGTCGCTGCTTTGAGTTCAGGAACAGCAGCCATTCATTTAGGATTGATTTTGCTTGGTGTTTCTGCCGGAGACGAAGTAATTTGTCAAAGTTTTACTTTTTCGGCTTCAGCCAATCCGATTTTGTATCAAGGGGCGGTTCCTATTTTTGTAGACAGCGAACCGGATACTTGGAATATTTGCCCTAAAGCCCTAGAAGAAGCAATTTTAGATAGAATTTCAAAAGGCAAAAAGCCCAAAGCGATTATTGGGGTTCACTTATACGGAATGCCTTTTAAAGTAGATGAAATTCGCACCATAGCCCATCGATATGCAATTCCGCTTTTAGAAGATAGTGCTGAAGCCTTAGGAAGCACCTACAAAGGTAAAAGATGTGGCACTTTTGGAGATTTTGGCGTATTGTCGTTTAACGGAAATAAAATTATTACAACCTCTGGTGGGGGTGCTTTGGTTTGCAAGACCAAGGAACTCAAAGACAAAACCATCTTTTTCTCAACACAATCACGCGATAACGCGCCTCATTATCAGCATTCTGAAATAGGGTACAATTACAGACTGAGCAATATTTGCGCGGGTATCGGTCGCGGACAGATGGAAGTTTTAGACCAACATATTGCACGCAGAAGAGAAATGCATCAGTGGTATCAAGAATATTTTAAAGACATGGATGGAGTTGATGTTTTTTCAGAGCCGTCTGCTGATTATTATTCCAACCATTGGCTTACTTCTATTGTGGTTCATCCTGAAAAGTTAGCAGGAAAAACGCGTGAAGATTTGCGTTTGGCGCTCGAGGCCCAAAACATAGAAAGCCGCCCGCTTTGGAAACCAATGCATTTGCAGCCCATTTTTGCCGATGCTCCTTATTACGGAGATAAAATAGCAGAAAATCTGTTTCGAGATGGTCTTTGCTTGCCTTCGGGGTCAAATTTAACCGAAGAAGACCGTGCGAGAATTCTCTCAGTATTTAACATTTTTTTTAAATAAATTAGTGTACAAAGGCTTGAATTGTTATAAAAATATTAATTTTAAACGCCGTATAAATCATTAACCAATGGCAAGTTCCATTTTTGAGGTACTAAAAAATAGCATTCTTGGCAGAAGATTCCGAAACATCGGTTATTTGCCTCGTTGGATTATTTTTGCCATTGATGTCTTCATATTGGCCATTGCCAGTTTGATAACTTATTTGATTATGTATAGCCTTACTGGGGCCCTGCATACCTTTGAACAGATATTTATCAAATATGGCTCTTTTATTTTTGTCAATTCTGTTTGCTTTTTGCTTTATCGGACTTATTCGGGTATTATTCGCCATTCCACGTTTATTGATGGAGTAAAACTGTTGATTTCAACTACAACTTCGTATCTTTTTTTACTGCTGTTTAATTTTGCTTGGTATATTTTTACAGACAACCATTTGTTTATCAATACAAGGTTGTTTATCAACTATGTTATCTCATTTTTGCTGCTCTTTTTATTCAGAATTCTCATCAAGTACATTTTTGAGAAATACATGAATTTTGAAGATCAAAAAAAACTCATCAAAGCAGTTATTTACGGGGCAGATGCCAATGCTTTTTCTGTTGCCAATGCTTTGCGGGCTGAGAATCCGAGCCGATTTAAATTGTTGGGATTTATTGATAAATTCAATCTGAGTTCAGCCTCTAAAAGCATGTTGAATTTGCCGATTGTCAACCAGAGCAAAAAAATTTATGTTATTCTGCGTTCGCTTAAAGCAGATGCTTTAATCATTGCCGAGAAAGGCTTGAGTAAAGAAGAGACTATTGCCATTGTTGAAGAATGTTTGGAATTTAATTTCAAGGTATTTACCGTTCCATTAATTACTGATTGGGAAGATCAGCAACAAATATCTAACAAGGTAAAAAGTTTTGAGATTGAAGATTTACTTGACCGAAAGCCGATTGTATTAGACACCCAATCTATATCGAATCAATTAAAAGGGAAAACAGTTTTGATTACCGGTGCTGCTGGTTCAATAGGTAGTGAGATTACCCGACAAGTCATTTCATTCAAACCGCGCAAAGTCATTTTGGTCGATCAAGCAGAAACGCCTTTACATTCACTTCGTTTAGAACTAAATGCGCTTAGTGAAGAGGTTTCGATCAGAACTGTTTTGGCTGATGTGCGACACCGAACAGCGATGGAAGTTGTTTTTGATAAATTCAAACCAGATGTGGTCTATCATGCAGCGGCCTATAAGCACGTGCCTCTTATGGAAGAAAATCCATCACAAGCCATATACACAAATGTTTTGGGGACTAAAAACTTAGCTGATTTGTCTATAAAACACAATGTTGAACGTTTTGTGATGGTGTCTACAGACAAGGCGGTTAATCCAAGTAGTGTAATGGGAGCCAGTAAAAGAATCGCCGAAAAATATGTGCAAACACTGCATCATAAATATCAAGATGAGGGAATATCCATGCGTACCAAATTTATTACTACCAGATTTGGAAATGTATTGGGGTCTAATGGTTCAATTGTGCCTCTTTTTGCCAAACAAATTTCAGAGGGTGGACCACTAACCATCACACATCCGGACATTATTCGTTATTTTATGACCATACCCGAAGCTTGTCAACTTGTTTTAGAGGCCGGTGCTATGGGGCAAGGGAGTGAGATATTTATTTTTGATATGGGTAAACAAGTCAAGATCATTGATTTGGCCAAGAAAATGATTCGATTGGCAGGTTTTATTCCGTACAAAGATATTGACATCAAAATTATTGGTTTGAGACCGGGCGAAAAACTATATGAAGAACTCTTAAATGATACTTCTAAGACTTTAGCTACCCACAACGAGAAAATTATGATTGCGCAAGAATTGCCTGAAAATTATCAAAAAGTTCATGAGAAAATTCTTGATTTGCTAGAAAACATATCTTCGATGAGCAATGATGAAATTGTAAGCCGAATGAAAAAGATAGTACCTGAATTCAAGAGCATGAACTCAGTTTTTGAAACTCTTGACGCTTAAATCAATAAAATTTAAACCGCTGCAAAAGCCTCGATTTCTAAATCTAATGCTATATTTGCACGAATCAATAATCTTTCTATGAGAATCTTAAAAGCATCTCTATTTATCTGCGTTAGTTTTCTTTTTTTATGTTCGTGTGCCTCAAGAAAAAAAATAGTCTACCTACAAAATATCGAACAAAAAAACTCTTATGCTGTAGAGAAAAACGAAGTCAAATTGCAGCCAGATGATTTGATCAATATCATTGTATCTGCCGAAAACCCTGAGGTGACCATTCCATTCAATTTGCCGCAAATTCAGGGTAATTACGACATCAACGAAAAGCAAAGCGCCATCAAAACGTACCTCATCAATAATGAGGGTTTTATTGAGTTTCCGGTGGTTGGTAAAATTAAATTAGGAGGATTATATCGTTCAGAGGCCGTGGCACTTTTGCGCGAAAAAATATCAGAATACATCAAAAATCCAATGATCAACCTTCGTATTTTGAATTATAAAATATCAGTCATGGGCGAAGTGCTTAAGCCAGGCTCATACAACATTCAAGGAGAAAGAATTACTCTTTTAGAAGCGCTGAGTTTGGCCGGAGATATGACCATTTATGGCCGCAGAGACAACGTATTGGTGATTCATGAAGAAGACGGAAAAAAAACTTACCAGCGATATGATTTGACAAAATCAGATTGGCTAGACAATAAAAATTATTACTTATCACAAAACGATGTTGTTTTTGTTGAGCAGAATAAAACACGAGTGAATAACTCTGCAGTGGGTCAGAGTACTACGGTTATTTTATCTGGATTAACCATTATCTTATCGTTGATACTGATTCTTAAGTCCTAAAAAAGATGGAAGTTACCCCTTCAAAAATGAATGAAAATTCACAAGATCGTTTTGATTTTCACGATTTGGTTGAACGCTACATTATTCACTGGAAATGGTTTGTTTTTGGTGTGTTTGTTTGCCTGATTATGGCATCGCTTTATTTGCGTTACGCGATTCCGGTGTACAACGCAACGGCAACCATATTAGTTCGGGATGAGAAAAAAGGCGGATTGCAATCTGAACTTACCGCTTTTTCTGATTTAGGAATCATGACCGGTGTTAAAAACAACGTCGACAATGAAATAGAAATCATCAAATCAAGGCGCATCATAACCAAAACGGTTAAAAAATTAGGGTTGAATGTTTCTTACATTTCTGAGGGTCGTGTCAAAACATTAGAGCTCTACAAAAACAAACCCATTGAGTTTGATTTTTATGATATGAACGATCAGTTTTTTAACAGTCGTAAATCATATACCATAGCCTACGTTGACGCCCTCCAATTTGAACTTTTTGACGGAAATCAGGCTTCTTTAGGGAAATTCAAATATGATTCCATCATCAATTTAGATGACTCTAAGTTGGTTGTGCATAAAAATCCTAAGAGTTTTTCTTCATTTTTACCAGGTTTCTCTATTCATGTAAATGTCAATACGGTTGATAATGTAACAGAGAGTTTTCGCGGTCGTTTGAACGTAACTTCGCTCAGTAAAAATTCTAGTGTTGTTTCATTGTCCATCAATGATCCGGTACGTGAAAGAGCCGAGGAGTTTTTGAACACTCTGATTGATGTTTACAATGAAGACGCTATAGCAGATAAAAAATTTACCTCTGAAAACACGCTTAATTTTATTCAAGACAGACTCAAAATTATTACCTCTGAGTTGGGAGATGTTGAAAAAGATGCAGAGGGATTCAAAAAAGCCAATGATGTTACCGACATCAACACACAAGCTGAGATTTTTTTAAACAGCTCTGTAGATTTTACCAAAGAACTCATTGAAACCGAAACGCAAATCAAAGTAGTCAATGCGATGCTTGATTTTATGAAGTCAAAAGGCAAATGGGATTTGGTTCCAAATAATATTATATCAACCTCCGATGCCAGAGATGCTTCAAACTATATCATGCAATACAACGATTTGGTTTTGCAACGCAATCGCATTGTTAAAGACGGAACTTCTAAAAACTCTGTGGTATATAATCTGGAAGAGAAAATTGAAGAACTCAATGCCAACATCATTGCAAGTTTGTCTAGAATCAAAGCTTCTTTGAGTATTAAGAAAAAAGATTTAGAAAAACAAGACAACTACATCAAAGGTCGAATTTCAAAAGTTCCAACCCAAGAGCGAGAGTTCAGAATCTTAAATCGTCAGCAACAAATCAAAGAATCGCTTTATTTGTACTTATTGCAAAAACGCGAAGAAACCGCAATTTCTCTGGCCGTTACCGCACCTATATCAAAATTAGTCGACGGTGCTTTTTCTCCGGGTTCTCCGGTAACTCCAAAACCCAATTTGGTGTATTTGTTTGCCATTGCTTTGGGTGTTTTTATTCCTTTTATGATTATTTATCTCAAATCATTGTTAGACAATAAAGTCAAAACCAGACAAGATGTTGAGTCAATTATTACGGCTCCGTTTTTAGGAGATATTCCAAAATCAGAAACCCATGATGAGGTTATCAATACCAACAGCAAATCCAGTTCAGCCGAAGCTGTTCGAATCATAAGAACCAATCTTGAGTTCATGTTTAATGAAGTAAAAGACAATTTGGCCAAAACCATTTTTATTACTTCAACGATTCCCAAAGAAGGTAAAACTTTTGTGGCGATTAATCTGGCCAGCACAATTGCACTCTCGGGTAAAAAAGTATTACTTATTGGTTTGGATATCCGAAATCCTAAAATTGATCGATATGTGCAACTTCCGTCAAAAGGACTTACCAATTATTTGTCTAAAAAAGACCAAGACATCAATGATTACATTGTAAAACTAGACGGGTTTGACGATTTTTATATTCTACCTTCAGGAGTTATTCCGCCAAATCCGGTTGATTTACTCATGAACGGACGAATAGACCATATGTTTGCCGAGCTCAAAAAAGAGTATGATTACATCATAGTAGATACAGCGCCGGTGAGTTTAGTAACCGATACCTTGTTGGTAGCCAAAAACGCCGATGTTTTCTTGTATGTGATTCGCGCGAATTTCTTAGACAAACGACTTCTTAAAATTATTGAGAATATCTATCGCGAGAAAAAGTTACCTAATATGGCAGCAATCCTCAACGATACTGAATGGAGAAAATCATATGCCTATGCTTATGGCTATGGTTATGCATACGGATATGGTTACAACGATGATGCACCCAAACAACCTTGGTTCTTGAGTTGGTTCAAGAAAAATACTTAGGATTTAAAAAATTGATTGTGCGCTATAGCTTCTTGTAGTGGTTTGACGTCTTTTATCAAAGTTTTCTGATCAAACGCCAAGATGTGTTTTTCGTGGTGAACATCTGAACCCACAAAATCAATCAATCCGGTTTTGAGTAGTTTTGCAGCAGCTTCAGCCACCACGGGGCCGTAATAACCCACTGTAGACAATAAGTTCAGTTGCATGAAGCAACCTGCATTTTTAATTTTTTGATATTGATCAAATTTTTTGTGGTAATATATATAGCGCTCCGGATGTGCTAAAACCGGCTGATAGCCAGCTACATGTAATTCAAAAATGATATCAAAAAGCTGCACTGGCGGATTTAAATAAGATATTTCAACCAAAACATAATTGTCTTTTAAGGTCAAAAGCGGTTTTTCAGATTGATACAACTTGATAAAGTTTGGGTCAATCATGTATTCAGCTGCAAACCTCAAATTCAGTGGGATTTGTTTTTCAGTTGTGAGTTTTTGGTAGGTTGATGAAATCCGTTCAGGAGTGTTTTCCCAGGTGCTTCCCATGATGTGCGGTGTGGCAATGCAATCTGTGAAGCCGAGTTTTTTCATAGATTCTATCAAAAAAAGAGCGTCTTGTTCTGTTGCGGCTCCATCGTCAATTCCGGGTAAAACGTGACAGTGGATGTCTGCGTGTCCATCAGGAATTAAATCTCTCAAAAATGTCTTTTTGCTAAAAATGCCAAACATCTCTTTTTATTTGTGGGTAAAAGTACATAAATAAAATCGTTGGTTTAATGATTCAGGCTTTTGATTTGTTTATAAACTCGGTAAAATCAACCTTTCTCATATCGTTAAATTCTTATATTTGCACGCGCATTATTGCGTTTAGTTCAGCTGATTTAAGTAACTCGTAAATTCATGACACATCATACGCCATCTGAAGATTGGAACCTGGTCATTAAAGGAAAAACCTCTTTATTTGACCTTAAGTTTCAAGACCTTTGGCGTTACCGCGATCTTTTGTGGATGTTTGTCAAACGCGACTTTGTGAGCTTCTACAAGCAAACTGTTTTGGGGCCGCTTTGGTTTTTTATTCAACCTATTTTTACCACCATCGTATTCGCTTTTGTGTTTGGTAATTTAGCGGGCATCAGTACCGATGGGCTTCCGCAGTATTTATTCTATTTATCAGGCATTACCGCTTGGAACTATTTTTCTGATTGTCTGACCAAAACCAGTACTGTTTTCAGAGACAATGCCGCCATTTTCGGCAAAGTTTATTTCCCGAGATTGATCATGCCACTGAGTATTGTAGTAAGTAATTTGGTGCGTTTTGGGGTTCAACTTTTGTTGCTGTTCATCATGATGGGCTATTTTGCTTGGAAAGGGGAAGATTTTCACCCAACGTACATGGTTTTTTTCTTTCCGATTTTGGTCTTACTAATGGCTTTGTTGGGCTTAGGCTCCGGACTGATTATTACCGCTATGACTACCAAATACAGAGACTTAACCTTTTTAGTTACTTTTGGAGTACAGCTGTTAATGTACGGAACTACTGTTATTTATCCGCTAAGTTCAGCTCCTGAAAAATACAAACAATTCATTGAACTCAATCCCATGACAGGCATTATTGAAGCCTTTCGCTACGCTCTTTTAGGCAAAGGAGAATTCACTGTTTGGAGCATCAGTTATTCATCCATAGTTACTTTGGTTATTCTTATGTTCGGCATCTTGATTTTTAACAAGACCGAACGCAATTTTGTAGATACTATCTAATGTCAGAAACCGTCATCAAAGTCGATAATTTATCTAAAGCATACCAAATCGGACAGATTGGTACAGGAACTATTTCACGCGATTTAGAAAGGTTTTGGGTAACCAAGATTTTGGGTAAAGAAGATCCGTTTCTCAAAATAGGCGAGACCAATGACCGAAGTGTTAAAGGCAAGAGTGACATTGTTTGGTCATTGCGCGATATCAATTTTGAAATCAACCACGGCGATGCTGTGGGCATTATTGGCAAAAACGGAGCAGGCAAAAGTACCTTACTCAAATTACTTTCTCGCGTGACCAGCCCCACAACCGGTGAAATCAAAGTCAAAGGGCGTATTGCCAGCTTGCTTGAGGTGGGTACCGGTTTTCATCCTGAACTGTCCGGGCGAGAGAATATTTTTCTCAACGGAGCCATTTTAGGAATGCGCAAAAAAGAAATTGCCCGAAAACTAGATGAAATCATTGATTTTTCAGGGGTTGAAAGATACATTGATACGCCCGTCAAACGATATTCATCCGGAATGTATGTTCGTTTGGCATTTGCGGTAGCGGCCCATCTAGAAAGTGAAATCCTGATTGTTGATGAAGTTTTAGCAGTGGGCGATGCCGAGTTTCAAAAGAAATGTCTGGGCAAAATGAGCGACATCAGCAAAGGCGAGGGCAGAACGGTTTTATTTGTGAGCCACAACATGGCGGCAGTCAAAAGTTTGTGCAACAAAGGCATCGTTTTGGCCAACGGAATGACGGCTTTTAACGGAGCGGTTGACAATGCTTTGGATTTTTACTTAAAAAGCTCAGAAAGTTTCGCGCACAAAAAATGGGACGTTGATCAAGCACCCAAATCAGATTTTGTTCGCCTATTAGAAGCTGAAGTTTTAGACATCAACGATCAAGTTGCGCTGAATCATCCAATCACCAACGATGTACGCATTAAGTTTACCTATGAAATCACCCAAGAAAATCAATTGTTCCTTCACGGATTCAATTTGTTCAATGGACATGGAGTTCATATTCTTAGTTCGCATGACAAGTTTACTCAAAACCTAATAAAACCCTTGCCATTGGGCATACATTCAACCATTATAACAATTCCCGGAAATTTTCTAGCCGAAGGTTCTTATAATTGCAGCTTTGCCATTATGCGTTACAATCCTTTTTATGTTGAATTTCACGAAATGGAAATTGTTGGTTTTAACATCATTGATGAAATCAGTGAAAAATCGGTACGCGGTACTTATGCCGGTGGTTTTCCCGGTATTGTCCGACCGTTATTAACTTGGAAATAATCTCAAATGAAAAAAAAATCTACTGGCGAACGTTTAGAAACCTTTATTTACGGGCGCAATTCTATAGAGCATTTGCATCGTTATGCTTTGGTCATGCCCTATATTGAAAACAAAACTGTTTTAGACATTGCCTCAGGCGAAGGTTACGGCAGCCACTTAATGACTACCCACGCGGCTTTTGTAACCGGAGTTGACATTGACGCGCAGACCGTTGCCGCGGCCAAGGTTAAATATCAAAAAGACAATTTGCGTTTTCTAGTAGGCAGTGCCACGGCAATTCCGCTTGAAGACCAGAGCGTAGATGTAGTGGTGAGTTATGAAACCATTGAACACCATGATCAGCATCAGGCAATGATTGATGAAATCAAACGCGTGCTCAAACCCGAAGGTGTTTTAATCATTTCTACTCCGGATAAATTATATTACACTGACAAAAGAAATTTCAACAACGAGTTTCACATCAAAGAACTCTACAAACAAGAATTTGTTGATTTGATTTCGCCCAAATTCAAGAACATACAATTGCTTACACAAATTTATTGCAACGGAAATTCAATCATTCAACCAGAGGGTGATTCAAGGAATGTGCAATTTTTTACCGGTGATTACACTTGGGCTGCTCCGCAAGAAATAGATCCTCTTTACTTGGTGATTATTGCATCAGAGACACATTTTACGCCGCACAACCGATCTATTTTTAACGGTGAAATTTTTACCGAAAAAACCTGGAGAAGTCACTTTGAGAACAGCAATAGTTATAAAGTGGGCAACTTTATAATCCGACCAATTAAGTTTTTGAAAAACTTGTTTCAATAACAATCATAAGTCAGAAGTTTTGTTTTATGCTCATATCCGCCATTTTTCTTTCAAGAACAGCCACCCAAAAAACCTTTGAAATGACTTTGGAAGCCATAGAAAGCTTGCAAAAATCAGTGGCCACTGAAAATCTCGAAATTATTTTGGTTGAATCAAACCCGGATTATTTGCATTCGGGTTTTGCCTATCCTTCTGAAGTGCGCGTAATTATTCCGAATGAATCGTTTAACTTTCATCGGTTTCTCAATATAGGTATTGAGCAATCCTGTGGGAATTATTTGGCTTTGTGCAACAACGATGTGCTTTTTCACCCCGATTGGTTTGACGCCATTTTAAAGGTTGCTCAGGCTCATCCGGAGATAGTTTCATTTAGCCCGTCCGGAAAATGGATCGAGCAACCCGAGCGTACTTATGAACTGGGTTACAAAGTCATGCAACAACTCAAAGGTTGGTGTATTGTGGTAAAAAAAGAAGTATTCAAAACCACAGGATTGTTAGATGAAACCTTTCGTTTTTTCTACGCCGATAACGATTATGCGATGACTTTAAAATACCATAATTTAAAGCATGCCCTTGTATATGGTTCTTATGTAGAACATTTAGAGAAAAAATCTACTTTCAGCAGAGAGACAAACATGCGCGTCAGAGAAAACATGTTTCAAAAATATTCATTGCCTGACTATTTGATGCAAGAGCAATATTTGTATGTATTTGGCAGTGAAAGCAATTTTGAAGATTTTTTAAAATTCCACAACAAATGGGGCAGTCCCAAGGTGCTTTACCGCAAAAATAAAGTAGCCGATTGGTTCATTCAATATCGTTTGGGTTTTCTGAATCGATTGTTTTTAAAGCTAAAGTTTAAAAGCGCACTGACTTTGGCTTTATAAATTTTTAAATTCTGATTATTCAATTAACTTTGAGCAGTTGTTGCTCACACTTCCAAAAGAACCGATGCCAAAAGTGATTCTCATCTCTCAGTTTCCGTTGCCCTATCACAAGATTGGCAGTTGGACCACTATGTACAAGAACTATTTTGAAAGCGGACAACATCAAATAGATATAATTATTTGCGAAAAACCGCAACAGCCGTTTGCATCAGTAAATTATCAAATAGTAGCCAATGATTTTTGGTTAAAACTAAGACGCAAATGGCAAAAATACTTTCGATTGGGGTATTTGGATGCGCTAAAAAAAGTACTCAATAAAGAAGACAAATTCATCATTCAGGTAGTAGACAATTACAGAATTGTTTACAGAATTGACCAGATTTTAAAAGAAATGGGCATTCGAGATAATTGTTACATTCAGTGTTTCTATCACGGATTTGCACCTTATTTAGCCGTTGAAAAGACCCGAAACTTTTACGAAATCATTGATGAACTTATTGTTTTAACCCAAGATGCTTATCAAGAACATATCAAATTTTATTCAGCATTTCCCTGCAAAGTTTCACACATTTACAACGGCATTGACACCCTTAAGTTTTGTAAAATTGGCTCGGATACAAAATCAAAACTTAAAGCAGAGCTGGGGATAAATCAACAAAAAGTCTTTTTGTGGTGTTCTAATGATCGGCCCAAAAAAGGGTTAAAATTGCTTTTAGATGCTTGGAAGAGAATTCATCCTCTGTACTCCAATACCGTCTTGTTGGTCATCGGATCAAAAAAACAAATACCTATAGACGGAGTTGTATACATAGGAGCCATTCCCAACGACGAATTGCCTAAATACTATCAAATTTCAGATTGTTATTTGTTTCCGACTTTGTGTCACGAAGGTTTTGGACTTAGTTTGATTGAAGCTTTAAACTGCGGGTGTTACTGCATTGCTTCGGCATTGGGCGGTGTTCCTGAGGTACTGCAATACGGAAAATTAGGCAAGCTCATCCATCGGCCAAATTTTGTTTCCGAATGGGTAATGGCCATGCAGAATTACCTTGAACAAACTGAACCCTCCATTGTTTTAGATCGACCCATTTACACTGCACAAGAGTGGAACAACAATATGAATAAGATTATTCAAGAAGCCAAAATCAGCCTTTCTTAAGTCCGTAACTTTTGATGTTTGCCATTCACATATCTACCAAAAACAGAAAAACAGATTTGCTTTTTACCTTAAAGCAAATAGAATCTTTAATGAACAGGTCTGATACAGAAGTTGTTGTGTTTGATGACGGCTCAACCGATGGCACTTTTGAGGCTGTTTTGAAAGAATTTCCCCAGGTGGTTCTTCACCGAAATGAAAAATCAAAAGGCTATTTGTATTGCAGAAATCAGATGCTCAATCAAACACAAGCAGACTATGCAATTTCACTGGATGATGACGCACATTTTTTGACTGAAAATCCACTAGAGCAGATTCAGAATTATTTTGAACAAAATTCCGCTTGTGGCGTCATTGCTTTTAGACTGTATTGGTCATTAGAACCGCCTCAAAATACGGCAACGCGCCAAACACCTGGTCTGGTTAAATCATATATAGGCTGTGGTCACGCATGGCGCATCAGTGCTTGGCGTGATGTTCCCGATTATCCGGAGTGGCTTGAGTTTTATGGCGAAGAAAACATTGCTTCTTTGTATTTGTTCCAAAAAGGGTGGGAAGTTTGTTATTTGCCGACTGTTTTGGTACACCACAGAGTTGACTTAAAAAAAAGAGCCCAATCCAACAAAGATTTTGCATTTCGTTACCGGAGGTCTATCCGTTCGGGCTGGTACTTATTTTTACTTTTTTATCCGAAGTATATAGGCTATAAAACCGTGTTGTATTCTATCACCAAACAATTGACAACCAAAATTTTTAAAGGTGATTTTAAGGTCATTTCGCCTTTGTTTTTGGCCGTCGTTGATTTGTTAATGGCGCTTCCTAAAATATTCAAATACCAAAACAAACTGAGTCTTAGTGCTTATCAAAAGTATTCTAAATTAAAAGAAGACAACATATATTGGGAACCCGAAAAATAGTTACTTTTACCGCTGTTTGAACCTGTATTCAATGAACTCTAAACCCTACATCATAGCCGAAATTGCTCAAGCACATGAGGGCAGTTTAGGACTTTTGCATTCCTATATTGATGCGGTTGCCCAAACCGGAGTACAAGCAATCAAGTTTCAAATGCATTTGGCCCAAGCTGAGAGTAGTATTCATGAACCGTTCAGAGTTAAATTTTCATATGAAGATGCCACCCGCTATGATTATTGGAAGCGCATGGAATTTAGCCTGGAGCAATGGAAAGAAATCAAAAAGCACTGTGACCAAGTAGGGCTAGATTTTATTTGTTCGCCTTTTAGCAATTGGGCGGTTGATTGGCTCGAAACCATTGGCGTTCACACCTATAAAATTGGCTCTGGCGAAGTCAATAATTTTTTGCTATTAGAGAAAATTTGCCAAACTGGTAAACCCATCATCATTTCATCAGGCATGAGTAACTGGGATGAACTCGATCAGACCGTAGCCTTTTTAAAAAGCAAACAAAGTTCTTTTTCTGTTTTGCAGTGTACCACAGCTTATCCAACCCAACCCGAGCAATACGGTTTGAATGTCCTACAAGAATTACGCACTCGATACCAAGTGCCTGTAGGATTCTCAGACCATTCCGCCAAAGTTTCAACGGCGGTGGCAGCTGTTGCTTTGGGGGCTGAAATTTTAGAATTTCACGTGGTTTTTGACCGTTCCATGTTTGGTCCTGACGCCAAGGCATCCCTAACATTTCCTGAGACCAAGCAATTGGTAGATTCGGTCAATGATTTATACATAGCTCTAAATAATCCGGTGGTTAAAAGTCAAAATAAGCAGTTCGCTGAACTCAAATCGATTTTTGAAAAATCATTGGCCGTCAATAAAGATTTACCTTTGGGGCATATTTTGACCTTTGATGATTTAGAGAGTAAAAAACCCAAAGGGTATGGTATTTCAGCGGCCCATTTTCAAAAAGTCATCGGCAGAAAATTAACCGCTCACAAAGCTCAGTGGGATTTTTTGAATGAAGAAGATTTAGCATGAATAATCCACGAAAAATAGCAGTCGTTATTACTGCACGGCCATCATATAGCAGAGTTAAAACCGTTTTGACGGCCATCCAAAAGCATCCGGAACTTGAATTACAACTCATAGTTGCCGCTTCTGCATTACTCGATCGTTACGGGAGTGCAGTGAATTATATTGAAAAAGACGGATTTGAAATTGCCGCCAAAGTATTTAATGTGCTTGAAGGCGAAAATTTAACCGCTGCTGCCAAAACAACCGGTATCGGAATTTTAGAGTTGTCAACGGTTTTTGACAATCTACGACCAGACATTGTGGTTACGGTTGCCGATCGATTTGAAACCATGGCTACAGCAATATCGGCCTCATACATGAATATTCCGCTGGCGCATATTCAGGGCGGTGAAGTTACCGGTAACATTGATGAAAAAGTGCGTCATGCCATTACTAAATTGGCTGATTATCATTTTGTTGCTTCAGAAAATGCCCGAAAAAGAGTAATTCTTTTAGGAGAAGATCCTCAAATGGTTTTCAATACAGGTTGCCCGTCTATTGATATCGCGCAACAAGTTGCCCAAAAAACTGAGCTGACTTTTGACCCTTATTCAAAATATGGGGGCGTGGGTTCGCAACCCGATTTGAGCAACGGATATATTGTAGTGATGCAGCATCCGGTAACCAATGAATATCAAGATTCCAGAAAACACATTGAAGCCACCCTTACAGCCATCCAACAAATCAATTTGCCTACGCTTTGGTTTTGGCCCAATGTTGATGCCGGAGCTGATGGAACATCCACCGGGATTCGCTCTTTTCGAGAGAAATACAAAATGGATAATGTTCATTTTTTTAAAAATATGGAAGGAGATGATTTTCTCAATTTGCTCTATTTTTCAAAATGCTTGGTCGGAAACTCAAGTGTTGGCATTCGCGAATGCGCCTATTTAGGGGTTCCTGTGGTTAACATTGGTTCAAGACAAAACCGACGTGATCGCGGAGAAAATGTTGTTGATGTATCTTATGATCAAACCCAAATTATTCAGGCAGTTACGGCTTTTTTGCATCAAAAAGAAAGAAAAAAATCAGAGGTATATGGCGGGGGCAATGCCGGAGAAAAAATAGCGCAATTGCTCAAAGACTTACCCTTGCAATTTCATAAAACCATTGCGTATTGATGAGGATTTTAGGTTTAATTCCGGCCCGCGGCGGATCAAAAGGGGTGCCCAGAAAAAACATCAAACTCTTGGGCAACAAACCTTTAATTGAATATACGATAGACTCGGCCCGGCAAGCGCATTTGCTCAGCGATGTTGTGGTTTCAACAGATGATGATGAGATTGCTTTGGCTGCTGAGGTAGCGGGTTGCAAACCGCCTTTTCTAAGACCTGCTAATTTGGCGCAGGATACTTCGAGCTCTTTAGAAGTGGTACAACATGCCATTGCTTTTTTTGAGGCGCAAAATATTTTTTTTGATGCGGTTTGTTTGTTGCAGCCTACAAGTCCGTTTCGCGAAAAAAATGCCATCAATACAGCCATTGAAAAATTTATTTCTTCGCAAGCAGACAGCTTAGTGAGTGTTTTGCCGATTCCGCATGAATACAATCCCCATTGGGCTTTTGAACCTAAATCAGACGGATTATTGAAAATTGCTACCGGTGAAAAAAACATCATCAGCAGAAGACAAGAATTGCCCGTGGCTTATCATCGAGATGGCTCTATTTACATCACCTTAACTTCTGTTGTAAAAAATGGAAGCTTGTACGGTGATTCTATTGCGTTTATTGAAAGTAATCCGCAACTTCATGTCAATATTGACACCTTGAACGATTGGTATGCTGCCGAAAAAATACTCACTAAAATTCAGTTGTAAATGTGTGGAATAGCGGGTATAGTAGGGCCTAAGGCTACTCAAGAAAATATTTTACCCATGTTGGAAACCCAAAAATACCGCGGACCCGATTTTGCGGATTTTTATTGTGAAACCAACAAAATAGCTTTGGGTCATAACCGACTGAGCATTATTGATTTGTCAAGCAATGCTCATCAGCCATTTACCAGTGATTGTGGGAATTTTGTATTGGTTTTTAACGGCGAAATTTACAACTACATTGAGCTCAGAAATGAACTGCGTTTTCAGTTTAATTTTACTACACAATCTGATACCGAAGTACTTTTGAACGCATATAAAGCTTGGGGTGAAGATTGTCTGAGCAAGCTCAACGGCATGTTTTCATTTGCGCTTTGGGACAAAAAACAGCAAAAACTCTTTGCGGCTCGTGACCGATTTGGTGTCAAACCTTTTTACTATTTTGTAGACCAAGAGCATTTTTATTTTGCATCAGAAATCAATACTCTTTTTGCCGCCGGGATCACAAAAACAGCAAATGAAAAAGTTTGGCTGGGCTACTTTTTACAAGGGGATTACGGTTTGCCAACTGAAACTTTTTGGAAAGATATAGCACAACTACCCGGAGGTCATTTTTTAACTTATGCGGCCGGAAATATAAATGTTCGTCGATGGTATTTCTTTGAAAACAAAGTTCATTTGTGGCGGAATCAAACCCAAAAAGAGGAACAAGAGTACATTACACAACTGCTTTTAAAAGCCGTGAATTTGCGCTTCAGAGCTGATGTGCCTGTTGGTTTTAATTTGAGCGGCGGGCTAGATTCGAGTATTTTATTGGCTTTAATTGACCAACAAAACATAGACAAATCAACCATTGAAGGCTTTACTTTTGTGACCCATGACGAACGATATGACGAACTCAAATGGGTACAAGATATGCTGGCCCAACGTCCGTATGACTTAAATATTTGCCTGCTTCAAGCCACAGAAGTCCCTGAGTTATCGCTCAAATTGGCACAACATCAGGCAGAACCCTATGGCGGAATTCCCACCCTTGCTTATTCAAAAATATTTCAATTGGCCGGTCAAAAAGGCATCAAAGTATTGCTGGACGGACAAGGTTCAGATGAAGCATGGGCCGGTTATGATTATTATACCCATCAAAGCAATAGCAATATTCAAGGCGTAACTCAATCGCCTTTTAGACCGGAAGTTTTGGATGCTGATTTTGCTCAAAAACACATCAAAACCAATTACCCAAAGCCTTTTGCCGACGACTTGTTGAATCTTCAGTACCGCGATTTGTTTTATACCAAAATTCCTCGCGCCTTGCGTTTTAACGACCGAGTTTCAATGCTGTACGGAACTGAATTGCGCGAACCTTTTTTAGATTATGAGTTGGTTGAGTATGTATTTAGCAGACCAGTTGATTTGAAAATCAAAAGCGGAGTTCAGAAGTGGATGCTCCGAAAAATTGCCGAACGATTTTTACAAAAAGAACTCGTTCTAGCACCTAAGCGACCCCTGCAAACCCCTCAGCGCGAGTGGCTTTCAGAAGATTTGAAAGAATGGGTGCGGTCAGAGGTTGAAAAATTATATGCCCACAGTTGGTTTGATCAGAACGCTTTGCGAGATGAACTGAATTTGTTTTTTTCAGGCAATCATCAAAGTAGTTTTCATATTTGGCAATGGATCAGTGCCGCGCAAATTTTACGATAAGTTTTCAAATATTCAATTCTGGAATTTGAAAATTTTTTATGGCTTTTGGTTATTTTAAACTTGTTTTGCGATGTAAATCAATAAAAAGCAAAATGCGGATATTAAGATAATGACAGCTTGACATCAAATTTCTTCGCATCAAAGATGAAGCACCCCAATGGACATCATCTGTATCTGATACTTTTATTTATCTTAAACCTAAATGTATAGTCATTCAAATTTATGCTGATTTCAATATTAAAGCCTATTTATCACAATTTTGAAAAAGTGTAATGGCTGCATTTTAATTTGATTAGTACCATGAGCATCCATGATTTTTTTCAGTAAAAATACGTTGTCAATTTAGAATTTGAAGCAATGGTCAAATAACAAATTTTGGCTGTATTTGTTTTCGTATTAACTCTAAAATAGAGATATTTGGGGCTTGAATTGAAGAGCTCGCATGCAAAACCCAAAAATATTCATACTACTACCGGATGGTGTAGGTTTAAGAAATTTTTCCTTTACAAACTTTCATAGAATCGGCATTCAAAAAGAATTTGATATTACTTTTTGGAACAATACTCCGTTTGATTTAAGCAGTTTGGGCTTCAGAGAAATTCGCTTTTTGAATCCGAAAACGCATCCATTAACTGATTTATTGAAAAATGCTGAAACGCAAATCGAGCTAAATCTCAATGTCAAAAGAGCTAAAGACCCTATTTACAATCATTATCGGTTTCCGTTTGTTCATAAGAATGTAAAAGCAGTGCTCAAAACTCTCTTTATTAAGGGCCTGATTTTTTTGCATAATTCAGAAAAGGGCTTGGTCAAGATCAAAGAGAAAATAGCCAGATGTGAGCGTAAAACGAGTTTCTATAAAGATAGTTTAGCTACCCTTCAACAAGAAAAACCGGATTTTGTTTTTTGTACTAATCAGCGAATAATGCTGGCAGTTGCTCCATTGTTGGCAGCTCAAGATTTAGGAATACCTACGGCTACTTTTATTTTTTCATGGGATAATTTACCCAAAGGAACCAAAATCATAGAAACGGATTACTATTTTGTTTGGAGTGAGCACATGAAAAATGAATTGTTGTACTATTACCCTTATTTATCTGAAAGCCAAATAATTGTTACAGGAACGCCGCAGTTTGAGCCTCATTTTGATACCAATTACCTGATGTCTAAAGAAGACTTTTTTTTGAAGTATAACCTGGATTTTCAAAAAAAATATCTTTGTTTTTCGGGCGATGATATTACGACTTCTCCTCATGATGCTACTTATCTGGATGATATGGCCAAAGCTGTGAAAAAGCTCAATGAAAAAGGATATAATTTGGGGATTATTTTTAGAAGATGTCCCGTAGATTTTTCAGATCGATTTGATGAAGTACTTTCAAAATACAGAGACCTAATCACGCCTATTGACCCCATCTGGAAAAAAATGGGAGAAACTTGGAACTCTATTTTGCCCACGCAAGAAGATATGGTTTTGCAAATGAATACCATAAAGCACACTGAATTGGTAATCAATTTAGGATCTTCAATGGTATTTGATTATGCCAATTTTGACAAGCCTTGCGGTTACATAAATTATGAAGTAAACAACGCGGCTACAAAAAATTGGTCTGTGCACAACATTTATAAGTTTATACATTTCAGATCAATGCCTAATGATGATGCCGTTTTTTGGATCAATGACCCTGAAAGTATAGAGATTTTTATAGAAAAAACACTTAGCAATAACAGCAGTTCTACGGTTGCCAATGCCAAATTATGGTTTGAAAAAATCAATCAGCATCCACCAACTTTGGCATCAGAACGCATTTGGACAGCAATTGAAAAGTTAACAAATAACTAATGGTTCAACAACTGATTCTTTCTGATTTCAAGCGTTATGGAATTTCCAAAATTTCTGTTGGGGTTTTGTTTGCTGTTTTTTATTTGAAACCCATTCCGGGTTTGAAGTTCATGACTATTTTTAGATTGCTGCAGTACTTCCGTCGAAAAAATCGCTTACTATTTTATTTGTTCTTTGTTTGGTATCGGCATTTAAAAGTAAAATATGGTTTTGATATTTCGTATCGAACTCAAATCGGGAAAGGTTTCTATATAGGCCATTTTGGCGGCATAGTGATTCATGGTGACAGCATCATTGGCGAAAACTGTAACATCTCACAGGGAATCACCATTGGCGTGAGTAATCACGGAAAAAATACAGGTGTTCCAACCATTGGGAATGAGGTTTTTATAGGGCCCAATGCCGGAGTTTTCGGAAAGATTACCATCGGTAATAAAGTGACCATCGGAGCCAATTCTGTGGTCACGGATGATATTCCGGACAATCAAACGGTACGATCTTCTGCAAGTGTTGTTATTGTTAAAGATTTATCGAGTTATTACATTCAAAACAAAGCCTAATCATATTTAATACAAAGATTTATGTCTTACCAATCTTTATTGCCCTTAATTCAAAAAACAGGTAGTGCTCTGTCTCCAGAACAGTTTCAGGAGCGCATCAATATAGTGTTTCATAATTTTGAAGCCAAACATTACGATGCCATGCACAGCGACATGTGGGGAAGTTTGCAGGAGCAAATTAATTTATTGGTAGATGATTTACTGAACTATAAAAAGCCTGAATCCAAAGAATTGAAATTATTGGACATTGGTTGCGGTACCGGATTAAGTACCCAAATTTTATTACATTCTCAATTAGGAGCATACATCAGTGAATTAACCTTGTTAGATACTTCACCGGTGATGTTGCAACATGCAGCGGTCAAAGCCAAAACCTGGGGAAAAAAGTTTCACACCATCAATGGTTATTTAGCAGACGCACAAGAACAGTTTGATGTGATTATTATTAGTTCAGTTTTGCACCATATTCCTGATTTAGAAGCTTTTTTGAAACAAGTTGATCAAACTTTGCGATCCGGCGGAATACTCATTCACATTCAGGATCCAAACGGAGATTATATCAATTCTGAAACCTATTTACAACGCAAAAATGAGTACGAAAAAGTCCTTTCGGTTTTGCCCCAAAAAAGAAAGTTGACAGATTTTATTCCTAAACCTTTACTCAAATTCATCAAACGATTGTTGGGTCGTAAAGATTATATTGATCACATCAACGATCAATTGTTGGCCGAAAAAACCATCAAAAGGCGAATGACTTCAGATGAAATATGGAGTGTCACGGATATTCATGTTGAAACCAAAAATGATACGTTAAACAAAGGAATTTCGCTTCGATTTTTACAAAATCAATTGCCGAATTTTACATTGATAAAAATGAGGTCGTATGGTTTTTATGGTTTCCTAAAAAGTGATTTAAAAGGCGATTACGCTGAGAAAGAGAGTCGTTTTATTGCTGAAAACCAACTTGATGGGCGCAATATTGCGGCGGTTTGGATGAAAAAATAAAGGGATGAAAATAGCATTTCTGACTTCAGAATATCCGCATCCCAAAACGAGCTTTGCGGCTGGAATTGGCACCAGTATTCTCAATTTGAGTTTGGGTTTACAACAACTCGGACATGAAGTAGTGGTGGTTTTGTATGGTCAGGATCAGGATGAAACTTTTACCGAAAAAGGTATTACCTTCTACAAAATCAAAAATGTCAAATTCAAGGGTTTATCTTGGTGGTTGACCCAAATGAAAATCCAGAAGCTCATTCGACATTTGGTTGATTCGGGTAAAATTGATTTGGTAGAAGCGGCTGATTGGACCGGTATGAGCGCTAACCTAAAATTAAACTGTCCGCTGGTTATAAAACTGCATGGTTCGGACACCTATTTTTGTCATTTAGATGCTCGGCCGGTTAAAAAAGTCAATTTCAACAGAGAAAAACAGGCACTTATGACGGCTGATGCTTGGTCATCGGTGAGTGAATATGTGGCAAGAATTACCCAGAAACTATTTGGTTTTGAACAAGATTTTCAAGTAATTCCCAATGGGATTGACCTTGATAAATTCTCTGTTCATCAGACCCTGAATCCGGAAAAACCGCAGACCATTTTGTATTTCGGAACCTTAATCCGCAAAAAAGGATTGTTAGAATTGCCGTTGATTTTCAACCAAGTTTACAAGCAAAATCCCAAGGCTCAGTTGGTTTTGATTGGTCGAGACACATCAGATATCAAGACGCAAAATGCATCAACATGGCAGATGATGCAAAGTTTATTTGATGCTGACGCCCGGGCTCATGTGATGTATCTTGGAAGCGTTTCATACGATGAAATTAAAACCCATATTGAGTCTGCGTCGGTATGTGTGTTTCCTACTTTTGCTGAAGCATTGCCCGTTTCATGGTTAGAAGCCATGGCTTTGCAAAAGGCAGTAGTGGCATCAAACATAGGTTGGGCTCATGAAATTATAGAAGATGGTTTAGACGGATTTCTGGTATCTCCAAAAGAGCACATAACCTATGCTCATAGAATAAACAACTTGCTCGCCAATGATGCCTTGCGGTTTCAAATGGGGCAAAATGCCAGAGAAAAAGTCATAAAAAAGTTTTCTAAAGAAGTCATAGCACAAAAAAATGCAGACTTTTATCAGCAAATATTGACCCATTACAAATTAAAAAAATCATGATCGTCCTATATCATCAGCAACAAAAAATTTCTGAAGTTTTCTCGACGATTGGGCAAGATTTTTCTGCTTATCACAATCAAAAAATAACCCAAGCATTACTTGCAATTGCAGCAGCTTTTCCCGATGAAATATTGCTTTGGTGTGAGCAGGGTCAAAAAGACAATTTGAATTGGGCTGTCATTGATGAAATTTTCCATCATCGGAAACTTATGTTTTCTTATGCCCGTTCATCCGGAGCTTATTTAGGAAGATATTTGGGCTACGTTGAATTAAAACCGTATGCCAATATCAATAAAAAAGTTCACTACGGAACCTGGCAAATGAGCAGTCAAGTTGGTGCGATTCACGCAAGTGTATTGTCAGCGGTTAAAGATCAATTAAACCCAAAGGATACATTTGATTATTTCTTGAACTCTTTGGCAAAACGAGCCATGGCTCACGGACTTTTGTGTTATTCTGAACCGGCTTTGCTCCATGATCGTTCGCTGCAAACTGATATTCCGAGGGCTAATTATTATGAGCTATTTCAATTTGTCAAGCAACATTATAAAACGCGTTGGGTTTTTTTGCTGTTTTTTAATTTGCTGTATTTTGAAAAGAAGTTTCTGTTAGCCCCTTTTTTATATTCGTTTTTATTCAGCAGACGCTCGTTTGATCCTGCACAACTTCATCAAATCATACCCGAATCAAAACGGAACATCCAAGAGCTCAATACTGTTGATGTACTGATTCCTACCATCGGAAGAAAGCAATACTTATTTGAGTTGCTCAAAATTTTAGCCCAACAAACTCATTTGCCCAAAAATGTAATTGTTATTGAACAGAATCCTGACCCAGAAAGTGTATCAGAGTTAGATTATTTGAACGATGAATGGCCTTTTAAAATAAAACACCAGTTCACGCATCAAGCAGGAGCCTGTAATGCGCGTAATTTGGGACTTCAAATGATTGAGAGCGAATTTTGTTTTATGGCCGATGACGATTTGGTTTTTGATGCGCATCTCATAAAAAGCGCAATGCAATCTTTTGAAACCATAGGCAACGAAGTTCTTTTGGTGGCTTGTCATTTAAAAGACCAACAGGTTGAGGTTGAGCCGCCAAAGCAGTTTCCGTTTTTTGGTTCAGGCGTAGCTTTTGTCAAATCGGCTTGTCTGAAAAACCTCAGTTTTAGAATGGGCTTTGAGTTTGGTTTTGGAGAAGATATTGATTTTGGCATGCAATTGCGCAACAACGGTTATGACATTTTGTATTTGTCTACTATTAAAATCTTACATCTAAAAGCGCCTATGGGTGGATTCAGAATCAAGCCTGTTTTGCGTTGGCAGCACGAAGCCATTGCGCCCAAACCATCTCCGACTGTAATGTTGTATCAGATGTTGCATCAATCAGCTGAGCAAATCAACTCCTATAAAGTAACTCTTTTTATCAGTACTCTTGACAAAGCATTTTTAATCAATCCGTGGAGCAAAATTCAAACTTTTAGAAAAAAATGGAATGTCAGCCAATTTTGGGCCCAACAACTAATGAACGATTAACATGAAGTTTACACTTATTGTTTGTACCTACATGCGCCCCAAACCGTTGGATGATTTACTGCTTTCAGTGCAAAAGCAAACGGTCTACCCAGATGAAATTCTCATCATTGATGGATCTCTAAATCTTGAAACACAAAAAATGCTCGAGCAGCGACAATATCCGAAACTCTATTATTTTTTGGTAGACGATGCGCACCGAGGTCTGACCAAACAGCGCAATTACGGTATTGATCGCGTAAGTAAAAGTTCTGAAATAGTCTGCTTTTTAGACGACGATACTTTGCTGGAGCCGAATTATTTTGAAGAAATTTTAAAAACATATATCCTGCATCCTGAGGCTTTAGGAGTAGGAGGTTATATCAACAATGAAGCTCATTGGACTTTTGTTGGGGATGATTACAAGCCCGAAATTTCTGAATATTATTATGACGGTTGGAAAAAAATAGACGGGAGCCGTTTTGTCATTCGCAAGAAACTCGGGTTAGACAGTGATACAAAACCGGGTATTCTTCCTGAGTTTTCTCATGGTAGGAGCATAGGGTTTCTACCGCCCTCGGGAAAGATTTATGCTGTTGAGCAACTTATGGGGGGTGTTTCATCGTTTAAAACAAGCGTTTTTGAACAGCTGAAGTTTTCAACTTATTTTGAAGGTTATGGGCTTTATGAAGATGCAGACTTTACACTTCGACTCTCAAAAAGAGGTAAGTTGTATGTAAACACAGCAGCTCAATTGGCTCATTATCATGACAGTTCCGGTAGGCCTAACCAATATCAATACGGAAAAATGGTGGTGCGCAATGGCTGGTATGTTTGGCGCGTGCGACACCCTAAACCATCACTCAAAGCTCAGTTCAAATGGCATGCAATAACTTTGCTTTTGGCTTTTATCCGATTTAGTAATACCTTTACCACTGTAAAACGAAAAGCCGCATTTACTGAGTTTTTAGGTCGAATGTCCGGCTGGTTCGTTTTATTTTTTTCGAAGCCTAAAATACAATCATGACCATTTGAATGTACCTGAATTATCTTAATTTTTTTCGTTATAACGCTGTTTACAATTTCTTCGAGGTTATTTCTAAATTCGAGTTTAACACTATTTAAATGAAACTAGCCGTTATTTCTTCAGCGCCTTTTATTAAAAAGTCCGAGCAATTTTATGCCTACAGCCCGTATGTAAAAGAGATTCGTTTGTGGGCCAAACACGCCGATGAAGTAGCTTTTTGTTGTCCGATTTTAGAAGATGATAAAGGATTGCTCATTGCCCCGATTGATTTTCCTTGTACAACTTATCCCGTAAAAGAGTTCAACGTCACGACTCCGCTTAATTTTGTCAAAGCTTTTTTGTATTCGTTTGGCATTTTTATTCAATTGTTCAAAATTATGCTTTGGGCCGATCACATCCATTTGCGTTGTCCGGGCAATTTAGGACTCATGGGTTGTTGGGTGCAAATTTTTTTTCCAAGTAAGATTAAAACAGCTAAATATGCCGGTAATTGGGATCCGAATTCCCATCAGCCGCGCACCTATCAATGGCAACAAAAAATTCTGAGCAATACTTTTTTAACACGCAATATGAAGGTGCTGGTGTATGGTAATTGGCCCCAAAGCACCAAGAATATTTATCCGTTTTTTACGGCTACCTACACTGAGGCCGATAAAATTTTGGTGCAACCCAGAACTATGGAAAGCGCAATAGAAATGATTTTTGTGGGGACACTTTCAAAAGGCAAACGCCCATTATATGCTATTCAATTAGCGCAAGAGTTGCACAAAAAATTCCCGAATTTTCAATTGTCAATCTACGGTCACGGAAAAGAAAAAGCTCAATTGCAAACCTATATTGAGGAACATAATTTATCAAATTTTGTAGTGCTCAAAGGCAATTTCTCACAAGATGAAATGAAAGCAGTTTATCAAGCGGCTCATTTTATGATTCTTCCCTCTGAAAGCGAAGGCTGGCCTAAAGTGGTGGCTGAAGCCATGTTCTGGGGCTGTGTTCCGGTGGCTACGCGTGTTTCTTGCGTTCCGGATATGCTTGACCACGGGAATAGAGGTATACTCCTCGATGTCAATTTGGTTGCTGATACTTTAGCGATGAGTCAGATTCTGAAGCAACAAGAAAAATACAATCAAATGGCTTTTTTATCAATGCAATGGTCCAGACTCTATACGCTGGATAAATTTGAGTCTGAAATTCAAAAACTGTTGCGCTCATGAGAATGCTTCAAATGATTGATTCGCTCGAAGTGGGTGGTGCTGAACGCATAGCTGTAAACTTGGCCAACACCCTGGCGAGTCAAATAGAATTTTCAGGAATTGTATCAACGCGCAAAGCCGGTAGCTTACAAAGTGACATTCAATCTGATGTTCCCTATTGGTGTTTACACAAACGCTCAGCTCTTGATTTAAAAGCCTTGTTTAAGTTGCGCTCTATTTGTATTGAAAACAAAGTAAACTGGTTGCATGCACATGGAACGTCTTATTTTCAAGCTTTTTTGCTCAAATTGGTCTTGCCTAAAATACATATTATTTGGCACGAACATGCCGGTGCTCGGGCTACTGAATCAATAATGCAAAACAAAACGTTGATTTTGTGTGCTCGTTTTTTTGACGGAATCGTGGTGGTCAATCAATCACTTGAGCGTTGGTGTAGAGAAAAGCTTAAATTCAATCAAGTTCTCTATTTGCCCAATTTTGCCATGTCTGATACGCACCAGAAAAAAGAAACACAACTCAAAGGAATTGACGGAAAACGCATCTTGTGTTTGGCTAATTTGCGTTCGCCTAAAAATCATCAGTTGTTGGTGCAAGCGGCCGTTGCTCTGAGAGAAAAGTATCCTGATTGGACCTATCATTTAGTAGGCAATGATGCTTTGGATGCCTATTCAGATGCCTTAAAAAAATCAATAGTTCAAAATAATTTAAAAAATACGGTTTATATTTACGGCTTGCGTAAAGATATTCACCACATCATAAATCAAACGTCTATTGCGGTAATCACTTCTGAATCTGAAGGTTTGCCCGTTGCTTTGTTGGAATACGGATTGAATAAAAAACCGGTTGTTTCAACTGCTGTGGGTGAAATTCCCCAAATGATTCAAAATGGAGTGAATGGGTATATTTTTGATTTGCATCGAACAGATTTGTTTGTTCAGGCTTTAGATCATCTCATGAGCGATGATTCGTTGCAACTGAAAATGGGTGAAAAATTGTTTGAAGTAATTAAAAAAAACCACTCGGCTGAAGTTGTTGTTCGTCAGTATCTTAATTGGATAAACACATTTAGATTATGAGTGTCGCTGATAAAAAATATTTCTACCTGGTTCTCTTACACGTTATAATTGGTATTTTAAACTACACGATACCTTTTTTTCCTAAGTTTTATGGTTTTGGAATTTTTTTAGGTGGAATTTTTTACATCATCAACTCAAAAAATGCCAACAATGAAGTGCTCTATGCTACTGCTTACATGGTAGGTAGTGAGATTATTCTTCGAATGACTGATGGAAATCTGGTTTATGAGTTTTCTAAGTATGGAGTAATGATATTCATTGCTATCGGTATTTATTTCAAAGGTACTTCAAAGTATGCCGTACCCTATTGGATATTCCTTTTGCTTCTCATTCCTGCTACTATTTATACCACGACCGAGTTAAACTATTCTATCAGTTTAAGAAAAGAGATATCCTTTAATATTTCCGGGCCGGTTTGTTTGGCTGTCTGTTCTATATACAATTACAATCGAAGGTTGACCTCTGAAGAATTGAGCAATATTTTTCTGTGTATTGGTTTGCCCATCATTACTTGTTTGACCCATTTGAGTTTGTATACGCCGAGTTTGAAAGAAATTGTAACCGATACCAATTCTAATGCGCTCACTTCTGGTGGATTTGGACCAAATCAAGTATCAACCATGTTGGGACTGGCCATGTTTATTTTTGTTTCAAGGCTGATTTTGAATTCCAAGAACAAATGGGTTTTTATAATCAATCTTATGATTTCACTTTATGCCACGTATCGCTGTTTGATTACCTTTTCACGTGGCGGAATGATTACCGGTTTTATGATGATTACCACTCTTGTTTTTGTAACTTTTTTCTTTATCAGTCAGGCCAACAGAATCCGGATGTTGATCATGATTGGATGTGTTGCTCTGGTTTTTATGGCTGCCTGGAGTTATTCATTAGATCAGACCAATGGATTAATTGAAAAAAGATATGCCAACCAAGATGCTGCCGGACGTGTTAAAGAAGACAGACTTTCAGGTCGTGGCGAACTTGCTGAAGATGAATTTGAGATGTTCAAGCTGCATCCCTTCATTGGCGTTGGCGTTGGCAGAAGCATGGAAAAAAGATATGAAATGACCGGTGAAATCATTGCTTCACACAGTGAAATCACTCGAATGATGTCTGAACACGGAGCCTTAGGTATTTTAGGTTTGATTATTTTATTTTTAACCCCATTAATTTTATATATTGACAACAAATATAATGTTTACCTATTGAGTTGTTTTATATTTTGGTTGATGACGATTAATCATGCTGCCATGCGACTCGCAGCTCCGGCTTTTATGTATTCATTGACACTCATAAAAGTTGTATTAAAAAAAGATGAAGCCTAAACTATTATACATCGGAAATAAACTATCCAAGCACGGAATAACCGTTACTTCTATAGAGACCTTGGGCACTCTATTAGAAAATGATGGATATGAAGTGTTTTATGCTTCTTCCTACAAGAACAAATTATTGCGTTTGTTCGATATGCTTTTTAAAACTTTTTATTACCGAAAAAAAATTGATTACGTGCTTATTGATACCTACAGCACTTATAACTTTTGGTATGCTTTTTTGGTGAGCCAGTTGTGCAGGATTTTAAAGCTAAAATACATTCCAAAATTGCACGGCGGAGATTTACCCAATAGGCTAAAAAAAAGCCCCAAACTGTGTCAAATGATTTTTAAAAACGCTTATTTAAATGTGGCACCGTCAGCGTATCTTTTAGAGGCATTTAGTCATAAAGGTTTTGCACGTATTGAGTATATACCCAACACCGTTGAGTTGATTAATTATCAGTTCAAAAAAAGAACCCAATTGCAACCAAGACTATTGTGGGTTCGATCTTTTGCATCTATTTATAATCCTCAAATGGCCATCGAAGTTTTCGATGAACTTAAAAAAGATTATCCGCATGCCTCACTTTGTATGGTGGGGCCAGACAAAGACGGTACTTTTGAAAAAGTCAGACAATTGGCCCACAAAAAACATTTGGATGTTCTTTTTACCGGAAAACTATCCAAAAAAGATTGGATAAACATATCTCAGCAGTATGATATTTTTATCAATACAACACATTTTGACAACACCCCTGTGAGCGTTATTGAAGCAATGGCTTTAGGACTTCCGATTGTATCAACCAATGTTGGAGGTATTTCCTATTTATTAGAAAATGAAAAAACAGCCTTGCTTGTTCCCGATCGAGATACGCAAGCTATGGTAGCAGCAGTCAAGAGAATTCTCTCAGATGCTCATTTATCTGATTACATGATGCATAATGCCTATGAGTTGGTTCAGGATTTTGATTGGAACAAAGTCAAAAGACTCTGGAATGCTTTACTTATTTAAATTACAGGATTTTTGTTAACTTGCGAGCTTGTATTGCAAACTGAATTCCTTCATGGCCACCAACAAAAAAATCCATTTTGAAGTATCTGAACGCAAAGTCCTGCTCAGGGTTTTTGATGTCATTTCAGTTTTGGTGGCTTTATACGGGGTGGGTGAAATTTTTAATTTTAATTATTTCAATATTTCAGGAGATAATTATTATTGGACCATTGTTTTAGGAATATACATAACGACCATCGGGACCGTGTTTGAGATGTATCATCTTCAGGTTGCCAGTAATCAATATCAGGTCATTAAGAGTATTATACTTACTTCATCAACTACGGTTTTACTCTATTTACTCACACCTATTTTTACACCGAATTTGCCTGGTAATCGAATGCAAATTGTGTTCTTTTACCTATCCATTTTGATCTCACTCATGCTTTGGCGTTTGTTTTATCTTAAGCTTTTGGCTTCAAGCAGATTTGAGAAAAAAGTAATTTTAGTTTGCGAAAAAGATCAGGCAGAGGAGCTTATTCACGCGCTTCAAAGTGTTGATCCTCACTACAGAGTAGCAGGTTTTGTGAATTCTGACCATGCAGATTCAGAACCAGAAGTAGTGAAAAAGAAAAAGGGCTCTGTACGAAGTATTCCGGTAGATCAACTGGAAAGATTTGTCACAACACATTCAATATCTGAGGTGGTGATAGCCTCGCAAAAAACAGATGGAATTACCGTTAGCTTATACAATCAATTGATTCATTTACTTGAAAACGGATACATCATCCGCGAATACACCCAAGTTTATGAGAACATTACCCAGAGAATTCCTGTGCAATATGTAGCGCGCGATTTTTACCGATATTTTCCCTTTAGCCGAAGCAATCAAAATCAATTGTACTTACTTATTGTTCGTTTGCTTGAAATTATTATTTCACTCATTGGTATATCAGTGGGTATTTTATTGCTTCCACTGATATTAATAGGTAATTTTTTGGGCAATCGCGGAAATCTTTTTTATGTTCAAGAACGCATTGGTAAAAACGGTATTCCATTCAAAATATACAAGTTCAGGACGATGGTCAAAAATGCTGAAAAGCATGGGGCTGTTTTTGCTACCACCAATGACACGCGTATTACTCGTTTTGGAAAATTTCTCAGAAAAGCCAGAATTGACGAATTTCCGCAGTTTTTCAATGTACTCAAAGGCGATATGGGCGTCATTGGCCCCAGACCAGAAAGACCAATTTTTGTGGCTGAAATTGCCGAAGTCATGCCTTTTTATGAAACGCGTCATGTCATCAAACCCGGATTAACCGGATGGGCACAGGTTAATTATTCTTACGGAGAAACCATTGATGATAGTTTGATAAAACTGCAATACGACTTATACTACATCAAACACCGCAGTATTTTTCTAGACATCAACATCATGCTCAAAACCTTGAGTACAGTGTTGTTTTATCGCGGGCAATAAGAATTAAACTTTTTTGCGCAACAAAATCAGCAAGGAGAGCAACACCAAAAAGAAAGTGGCCAGTAGTGCTATGTAATCTCCGCAAAATGTATAAAAAGTCATTTTTTTGTTTAAATGAACAGTTGCTTTTAATGCCGTTTTTTCATTGTATTTAGTAAGCGATACAATGTCTCCACGCTGATTGATAAAAGCTGAAATCCCGGTATTGGCACTTCGGGCTACATCGCGTCGATTCTCAATGGCACGCAAAACAGAAAAAGTAAGATGTTGCTTGTGTCCTTGTGTTTCATTCCACCAAGCGTCATTGGTGATTACCGCTAAAAGAGAAGCCCCATTTTTAACAAATTCGCTCACGTATTCCCCATAAACTGACTCATAGCAAATAATTGGAGCAATCTTGGTTCCATCGTTTGCAACAAAAGGAGTTCTGTCTTTTTGTGTAGTTTTGGTTGAGATGGTTCCGCCTAAATCCAGCATAATATTGCCCAAAACAGGTTCTAAGATGCTTTTATAAGGAAGGTTTTCAATACCTACGACCAATTTTGATTTGTAGTATTTCTGAATTTCTGGCTTTTGGTTAAAGAACAAAGCAGCATTGTAAAAATCTACCCAAATTCCTTCGCGAAACTTATTGGTTGCAGCATGAACAGCAGTTGAATCATATATAAACTGATAAGTATCAATACCCCAGAGTAACTGAGCTTTTGGGTGTTGACGGATATAATTTTGCATCAGATAGCGCGCAGGAGAGTTGTAAAAAACATCGTACGGAGCGTTCTCAGCCAAAACCGTTTCGGGCGCAATCACCAACTCGGTTTTATCGGTAATCAGCGCATCGGTTTGCGCCAAAAGCCCTTGGGCAATTAAAAAATTCGGAGTGTCATACTTTTCAGTGTACGGATCCACATTGGGCTGCAATACAATAACTTCTTTTGCTTCGCCTTTGATTTCATAGATAGAATAAATCCACAGTGAAAAAACAATCGGCACGGCTATCATCAGCGCCCATTTTCCGAATATCTGAACTCGTTTATTGTCATGGGTCGATAGCTGATAAAACAACCAAGCGTTGACTGCTAAAACCCATAGAGAACCACCAAAACTTCCGGTGTATTCATACCATTGAATCCATTTCGGAAACGTTGCAAAAGCGTGCCCTAAGTTGAGCCACGGCCATGAAAAATCCCAGATTAAGTGAAATTTTTCAAAACTAATCCACAAACAAACCAGAAACAATAAACTGATTTTAGCTGCGGCTTTTTTAGCCGCTAAGTGATAGAGTAAAAATAAAACACTCATCAATAATGCGTTGACCAAAACGGCAAACAGCATCCCAAAACCTGAGGCGTAATAAAGCCACCATGTAGTAAGTGCATTCCAAGTAACAAAAGCTAAGTATGCGTGAATAAGTATTTTGCTTTTGGTTTTTCCGCCTTGTTCGCGCATTTTTTTCTCTGCCCATAGCAAAGGCACAAAAGCAATAAAAATAAGCAACGGAAAACCGTAAGTGGGCCAACTTGCGGCCAATAACAAACCTGTCGTTAGCGCCTGAAGATAGGTATTCTGAAGTAGTTTTTTCATCTATTCAAAAATACTCAAATCAACTTTAAGTGAAAAAATATTAGAGTAAAGGGCCGCACTTTGATTGCCCAAATCGGTCAAAGCATAATCAACTTGAATGCCTTTATATTTAAAACCTAAGCCCACATTTGGTTGAAAACTCAGTTTGGTGCTGTTGTCAATTTGGGTTTGATTTTGAAAGTTACCCAAACCGGTTCGTACAAAAACCAAATCAGTATAACCAAATTCCAATCCGGCGGCAGGAGCAATGCTCACAAAACTAGAAGAGATGATGTCATTGGTTTGCGCAAATTCCATGTTGAGGTTGAGTGCCGCCAAGAAAGTATAATCGCGGTCATATTCAAACAAACGCGAAACTCCTAACTGTGCTTTGGGCAAGGTGATTTCTGTACTTTCGGGCTTTTCTTGGTTCTGACCAGCAACGGCTTGTTTGATTTTGGCATATTCGTCTTCATCAATGTTCCAAATGTTGTAAGTTGTTGTCACATCACGCAGCATCAGCCCAATGTCCCAAGGGCCTGATTTAAATTTCAATCCCAAGTCAAATCCAAATCCCCATGAGTTGGCAAATTGACCAATCACACGGCGAATCACTTTGGCATTCACACCGTATTGTAAGCCATCAAGCGGGAGCTTATGGGCATATGAAAAGGTAAAGCCGTAATCAGCGGTTGAGAATTTGCTCACACGATTGTAGTCAATGTTTCCTTGACTGTCAATGAGCTGTGTGGTATTCAAAATGTCGTCAACCCCAAATCTGATGAGTGAAATACCCCAAGAACTTCGGTCGTCAATGGGTTTGGCATAGGCAGCATAATCATACTGCGCAATGTTGGCAAAATAGCTGGCATGCATGAGCGCTACTTGACTGTTTTCAATTCCTAACAAACCCGCCGGATTCCAATACACTGAATTCACGTCATGTGATGAAGCCGTAACCGCATTGGCCATTCCCAACGCAGCAGCATCTACACCGATGTTCATAAATTCGTTGGAATACTTGCGCGTGGTTTGTGCCTTGAGGCTAAACCCCAATAAGAGCAAGCACCAAAAAAGTGAATTTTTCAAAGCAATTTTGTTTTGTAGGCTTAGTTTTGTCAAAAATATATATTTTTATTCAGCTTCAAGGTATTGATGTGAAATCAAATCAAAAAAACTGAGTGTTCAAATCTGTTTTCAAAAACGCTTTAGACTTGAACTTATTGTATTACTTTTGCGATTCAAAAGAACATTCATGCAAATAAAAAAACACCTTCCCAATATACTTACCCTATTGAATTTGTTCAGCGGTTGTTTGGCTGTTGTTTCTGTGGCAGAACACAATTTTCAAAGGGCATTTTTCTGGGTGTGTTTGGGCATTTTCTTTGATTTTTTTGATGGATTTTTTGCGCGCCTTTTTCAAGTGTCCGGACCTTTGGGTTTACAATTAGACTCGTTGGCCGATATGGTGACCAGTGGAGTAGCTCCCGGCTTTGTGATGTATGCAATGTTTGAAAAAACCCAAGGTTGCAATTATATGTCTTATGCAGGCTTCGTCATTACTTTGGGTGCTTGTTTTAGATTGGCCAACTTTAATATTGACACCCGTCAAACCAATTCTTTCATTGGATTACCTACCCCGGCCAATGCTTTATTTTTTATGAGTTTACCACTTATTCCGCAAACATTGTTGGTTATTGAATTATTCAGTAATCCTTGGTTTTTGTTGGTGCTATCTATTTTGAGCGCTTATGTAATGAATGCCGAATTACCGCTGTTTTCGCTCAAAATTAAAAACTTCAGCTTTGCCCAATATAAACTGCAAATTTTCTTTTTGGCACTTTCGTTTTTGTTGTTGTTATGGCTGAAAATCTCTGCTTTGCCGCTGATTATTGTTTCTTATATTCTACTTTCGGTGGTAGATAATAAATTCAAAATCACCCACAAGGATTGATTTATTTGTGCTCAATCATCCACACAACAAATCCGAAAAATAAAATAGCCAACAATAAAAACAAATAAGTTCTCGGACGGGCAAAGTTTACTGTCGTTCCGTAATTAGGATTGGGTTTGTCTACAAAAACGCGTGGGTCATTTCTGTTGAAATAAAACATGCCCCATGTCCAATGGGCTGGGTTTTGTTCAGGTTTTTTTTCTAAAGAATTCATTTTAAAATTCTAATTTCTTTTTGCGCAACTCGAAGTTTTGCCCTAAATAAACGCGGCGCACCATTTCGTCTTCAACCAATTCTTCAGGAATACCGGCTTTGAGAATGCCTCCTTCAAACATCAAATAGGTTTTATCGGTAATGGCCAAGGTTTCTTGTACGTTGTGATCGGTAATCAGAATCCCGATGTTTTTGTTTTTGAGTTGGGCTACAATGCGCTGAATATCTTCAACGGCTACCGGGTCAACACCGGCAAAAGGTTCGTCAAGCAAGATGAATTTAGGGTCTGTGGCCAAAGCGCGGGCAATTTCAGTTCGACGACGTTCGCCACCTGAGAGCAAGTCACCGCGGTTGGTGCGAATATGCTGCAAACTAAATTCGTCAATTAATGATTCCATTTTGGCTTCTTGTTCGGCTTTAGACAAATTGGTGAGTTGCAAAACACTCATGATGTTGTCTTCAATACTGAGTTTTCTGAACACCGATGCTTCTTGCGCCAAATAGCCAATACCTTGTTGTGCGCGTTTGTACATCGGATAATCGGTGATTTCAAGTTGATCGAGGAAAATTTTCCCGGAATTAGGTTTGACCAAACCTACAATCATATAAAATGAAGTGGTCTTTCCGGCTCCGTTGGGCCCAAGCAAACCCACAATTTCTCCTTGGTTTACTTCCACCGAAACGCCTTTGACTACGCTTCTTCCTTTATAGGTTTTGACCAAATTTTCTGCTCTTAACTTCATCTGAAAACTACTTTATCGTATACAAATAAACAAATTAATTTGATTGTTCAAGCGCTTCCCAGAATTCATAAGCTCTGCGCAAATGCGGAATTACAATCGTGCCGCCCACCAAAGTTGCAATGCTCATGGCTTCCATCATTTCAGTTTTATTCACGCCATTTTTGTAGGCCGTTTCCAAATGATATTTAATGCAGTCATCGCAGCGCAAAACCGCAGAAGCAACCAATCCGAGCAATTCTTTGGTTTTAACATCCAGTGCTCCTTCGCTATAAGCGTTGGTATCTAAGTTAAAAATGCGTTTGATGACTTTGTTGTCATCGGCCAAGAGTTTTTGATTCATCTTAGCGCGGTAATCGTTGAATTCTTGAACTAAATCAGCCATTTTCTTTGAGTCGTTTTTTGTGAACTAAAACAGAAATATAAATACTTGCTTCATAAATGAGCAACATCGGAATAGCCACAATGAGTTGGCTTACTACATCGGGTGGAGTCACAATCGCTGCGACAATTAAAATAATGACTACAGCATACTTCCAATATTTGCGCAAAAAGGCCGGAGTTACGAGTCCGAGTTTGGTCAGGAAATAAATAATGATCGGAAGCTCAAAAAACAGTCCGCTGGCAACGAGTGAGGTTTTGACCATGCCAATGTAAGAATCTAAGGTAAAGTGATTTTGAACTATTTCACTCACTTTAAAAGTGGCAAAGAAATTCACTGACATCGGAATCACCACAAAATAGCCAAACAATACACCCAGGAAAAATAAAATAGAAGCGATGAAAATGAATAAGCCGGCATTTTTTCGTTCTTTTTCATAAAGAGCCGGACTGATGAACCCCCAAAGCAGCCACAAAATGTATGGAAACGAAAGGATAAATCCGGCCACCAAACAAATCCATACCAAAATATTGACTTGGCCTTCCATGTCAGTGTTTTGGATAATGAACGGCAGACTGTCTACACAAATACTGTCTTTAAAACCCACATAATGCGACAAATCACAGAAAAACCGATAGGTTACAAAACTGGTACGCGTGGGGCCGAATATAACGGTATCAAAAATAAAATCACTGATAAAAAAAACCACCGTTGCCATGATGATGATGGCCAAAGTTGCGCGAATGAGGATTTTTCGAAGCTCTTCAAGATGCTCCAAAAACGACATTTCTTTGAGTTCTTTCTTGCTCATCAAACAATTCCTTCTTTTAAAATATCATGCAAGTGAATAATGCCTTTGTATTGGTTTCCATCAACTACAACAATTTGGGTAATGGCGTTGTCTTCCATGAGGTTGAATGCATCGATGACCATGGCGTCGGCTTGAATCATTTTTGGGTTTTTGGTCATGATGTCACGAGCGCAAAGTCCGGTAAAACTGTCTTGATGATTGAGCATTCTGCGAATGTCACCATCGGTAATGATGCCCATAATTTGATCGTTTTCAACCACTGTGGTCACACCCAGACGTTTTTCTGAAATTTCCATGATGACCTTTTTTATGGGTGCATCAGGAGAGACCATTGGTTTGAGTGCTTGATCCAGCATATCCCGAACGCGTAAGAGCAATTTTTTACCCAAAGCGCCACCCGGATGAAAACGCGCAAAATCTTCTGCTTTGAAGTTTTTGAGTTCCATCAAACACACCGCCAATGCATCACCCAAAACAAGTTGAGCCGTGGTGCTGTTGGTCGGAGCCAGATTATTCGGACAAGATTCTGCATCTACAGTTGCATTCAAAACCATGTGGGCTGACTTGGCCAGAAATGAAGTTGTATTGCCGGTAATGGCGATGAGTTTTTGCGCATATTCTTTTAAAAACGGAACCAAGACTTTAATTTCGGGGCTGTTTCCGCTTTTTGAAATACAAATGACCACATCGTCTTGGCCTACCATTCCCAAATCACCGTGAATGGCTTCGGCCGCATGCATAAAGGCGGCAGGTGTTCCGGTAGAATTCATGGTAGCAACCATTTTTTGAGCAATAATGGCACTTTTGCCTATGCCGGTCACAACTAATTTTCCTTTGCATGCGTTTATTGCGTGGACGGCTTGTGCAAAATCGTCCGTGAGATAATCAACCAATTTTTTGATGGATTCGCTTTGTGAAAGGAGCGCAGTTTGAGCCGTTTTCAGTATATTTTCGTGTGTTGTCAAAACGGAGTTCTATAAAATTTTGTACGAATAAAAAAAGTTGTACTTTTATGTGTCGCAAATTTATACAAATTACCATTAACATCGAGCATGAATTCAAACGAAATTGACATACACAAAGAACTCAAAAAGTACTTTGGTTTCAATCAATTTAAAGGCTTACAAGAGCCCGTCATCAAAAGTATCCTAGCCCAACAAAACACTTTTGTCATTATGCCAACCGGCGGCGGCAAGTCGTTGTGTTATCAATTGCCTGCGCTGGTGCAAGACGGAACCGCTATTGTTGTATCTCCGCTGATTGCACTGATGAAAAATCAAGTAGACGCCATCCGCAGTCTTTCTTCTGAAAACGGAATTGCCCATGTACTCAATTCATCGCTGACCAAAACCGAAATCAATCAAGTCAAAAAAGACATCACCAGCGGTATTACCAAACTGTTGTATGTAGCGCCGGAATCTTTGACCAAAGAAGAATACGTTACTTTTTTGCAAAGTGTTTCCATATCATTTGTAGCCATTGATGAGGCGCATTGTATTTCTGAATGGGGACATGATTTTCGTCCGGAATACAGAAATTTACGGCACATCATCCGACAATTGGGCAATGTACCCATCATTGGGTTAACCGCAACGGCAACGCCCAAAGTTCAAGAAGATATCCTCAAAAACCTCGATATGACTGATGCAGTTACTTTTAAAGCATCGTTCAATCGTCCGAATTTATATTATGAAGTTCGTCCCAAAACCAAAAACGTTGAGACGGATATTATTCGATTTATCAAACAACAAAAAGGAAAATCAGGCATTATTTATTGTTTGAGTCGCAAAAAAGTAGAATCAATTGCCGAAGTGCTTCAAGTAAACGGAATCAGTGCCGTTCCTTATCACGCCGGATTGGACGCCAAAACCAGAGCCAAGCATCAAGACATGTTTTTGATGGAAGAAGTGGATGTGGTGGTGGCAACGATTGCTTTTGGAATGGGCATTGACAAACCCGATGTGCGCTTTGTAATTCACCACGATATTCCAAAATCTTTAGAAAGTTATTACCAAGAAACCGGTCGTGCCGGTCGCGATGGAGGTGAAGGTTATTGTTTGGCGTATTATTCATATAAAGATGTAGAAAAGCTTGAAAAATTTATGTCGGGCAAACCGGTGGCTGAGCAAGAAATAGGTTTTGCATTATTGCAAGAAGTAGTGGCTTATGCAGAGACATCGATGTCACGCCGTAAATTTTTATTGCATTATTTCGGAGAAGAATTTGACAGCGAAACGGGTGAAGGTGCCGATATGGATGACAATGTTCGCCATCCGAAAAATAAAAAAGAGGCCAAAGACCAAGTCGTTAAATTACTTCAAGTAGTGCGCGATACCAAACATTTATATAAATCTAAAGAAATTGTCTACACACTTATTGGTCGCGTAAATGCTGTTATCAATGCACATAAAACCGATGCGCAACATTTCTTTGGAACCGGAAGTGATTTTGAAGAACGTCATTGGATGGCACTGATTCGTCAAGTTTTGGTAGAAGGTCTTTTGAGCAAAGACATTGAAACCTACGGAATTTTAAAAATCACAGACAAAGGGCTCGATTTTCTACAAAACCCTCAGTCGTTTATGATGACCGAAGACCATGATTATACCGATACCGATGATGATTCTATATTGGTAGCAGGCAAAGGTTCCGGAACTGCTGATGAAGCACTGATGGGTATGCTGCGCGATTTGCGTAAAAAAGTAGCCAAAAAGCTCGGAGTTCCGCCGTTTGTGGTGTTTCAAGATCCGTCGCTTGAAGATATGGCGCTCAAATATCCGATCACAATTGAAGAACTCACCAACACACATGGAGTAGGCGAAGGGAAAGCCAAAAAATACGGAAAAGACTTTGTAGCACTCATCAGCCAATATGTCACCGACAATGACATCATTCGTCCGGACGATTTGGTGGTGCGATCCACCGGTGCAAATTCTGCTAATAAACTATACATCATCCAAAATATTGACCGCAAGCTTCCGCTAGATGATATTGCTTCCTCTAAAGGTTTGTCCATGGATGCTTTGCTCAAAGAAATGGAGCAAATTGTTTATTCTGGTACCAAACTCAACATTACTTATTGGGTTGATGAGTTACTTGATGAAGATCAGCAAGAAGAAATTCACGAGTATTTCATGGAATCTGAAACCGATCGCATTGAAGATGCTTTACGCGAATTTGAGGGTGCTTATGACATTGATGAGTTGCGTCTGATGCGTATTAAGTTCATCAGTGAAGTGGCTAACTAATGCTATTGAATTAAGTATACCTCGCCTCTGTGCGGTTTTAAGGCATCGCGTACCGAAATCATATTTGATTCTTCAACCACCATGTAGGCAATAGAATGCAACTCATTTTTAATTTCAAATCCGGTAATGTTCAAATGTAACCCCTCAGATTTGATGTATTCTTTGAGGTGAATTTCATGGTGCTGGGCCGTTTTTTCAGCGCTTTCGCCACGAAAATCCCAGATGAGTTTTATTTGTCGCATAAAAGCTTAATAATTAGATAAATACTTTATATTTGTTTCAAATTGCTCATTTAAAAGAAACAAAACATGAAACAAAAGTACATTCTTTTTATCGTTTTTACCCTGTGGGTATTCAAAACAAACGCTCAATCTAATTATGCGGTAGCGACCATACCATTTCAACCTTTTTCAGGAACCTTGGCACCGCTTAGCACGATGGATGATTTATATTCTGACTCCATTTCGCTGCCTTTTAGCTTTGATTTTTACGGAGCTACATACACTTCCATGCGCATCAGCACTAATGGTTATATTTATTTCGGGACTCCCGCCAGCAGTAATTCACCATGGCAATTTTCACAACCCATTCCGAGTGCTAATTTTCCGGTAGAGAATTCTATTTTAGGATGTTATGAAGATTTGTACAACAATACTGGGACGGGAACATTAACTTATGGTAGCTACGGAACGGCGCCCTACCGAAAATTCGTGGTTTTCTTTAACAATCAGCCTCACTTTAGCTGTACAAGTCTAAATAGTTCTTTTCAAATGATTTTGAGCGAAACTACCAACGTTATTGATGTACAGATTATTGACAGACAGTCGTGCACAACTTGGAACCAAGGAAATGGAGTTGTTGGCTTAGTTCTTAATGGTACACAAGCCATTGCTGCTCCGGGCAGAAATACCGGAAGTTGGAGCGCTTCACAAGAAGCTTGGCGTTTTTATCGTCCGGGTTATTATCCAAATTATTCTTTTGTGCGTTGTGATGACGATACCGATGGTTTTCAAACTTTTAATTTATCGATAGCAACTGCTGATTTGTTTGGCGATGCGCAAGTACCGGTTATTTATTACAGTTCATTGTTGGATGCGCAAACCGGAAATAATCCAATCGTTTCTGGTTCTTATACCAATACTTCTAATCCGCAAACTATTTATGTGATGGGGAACGGAATGATTAAAACAGTTGTTTTGAGTGTGATTGATTGCGCGATTGATGCAGATAATGACAGTGTTGCCTCTGATCTGGAAGATGTGAATACCGATAGCAATTTAGCCAATGACGACACTGATTTTGACGGCTTGCCTAATTATCTTGACAATGATGACGATGGAGATTTGATTTTAACCAACGTTGAATATGTGTTCAACAGAGATCAAACCAATTCAGCCTCTGCTTTAGATTCTGATTCAGACGGAATTCCGAATTACCTAGACAATGACGATGATGGTGATGGTTTGTTGACTTTCTTGGAAGATTACAACCACGACGGCAACCCTGCCAATGATGATACCAATTCTAACGGAACACCTGACTTTTTAGAAAATGCTGTTGCGTTAGGAGTTCAAGCAGTTGCGGTTAAAGGCGAGTCTGTAAAAGTTTATCCGAATCCCGCTACTACAGTTTTAAACATTCAAAACCTGACCACCAATACGGTTACATCTATCGAGATTTATTCGGTCAATGGAACCAAAGTCAAAACCATCAAACCATCAGAGGCCGTCACAAATATCTCTGTGGCAGATTTACAAAGCGGAGTTTATTTTGTCAAAGTGCAAATGAACCAGCAAGTTGAGAATTACAAGTTTGTTAAAAACTAATCTTTCAAATCAATAAATGAAAAGGTTTGGCGAAAGCTGAACCTTTTTTTATTGATACATAATTCAATTGAGTATTTTTGCGCAAAAAGTTACCAATGCCACGCGAATTACAACTACAGGCTTCACCAGAAATGGCGGCACACGAACAACAGCTACAGAAATATGTGGCTCAATTGCTACAAGTTTCGGCGCCAGAAATTCAAAAGATAGTAGTTGTAAAACGTTCGATTGATGCGCGTCAGCGAGCCATCAAAATCAACCTCAAAGTTTTGGTTTTTTTTCAAGGCGAAGTTGTTACCAACGATGCTGTTTCGCTGCCCAATTATCCGAATGTACAAAACGCGCGTGAAGTCATCGTCGTGGGTGCCGGTCCGGCCGGATTATTCGCGGCTCTACAACTCATTGAATTGGGATTAAAGCCCATTGTTATTGAGCGCGGAAAAGAGGTGCGCGGCCGACGTCGCGATCTCAAAGCCATCAATCGCGATCATATTGTAAATGAAGACTCCAATTATTGTTTTGGCGAAGGCGGCGCCGGAACCTATTCAGACGGAAAGCTCTATACGCGTTCCAAAAAGCGCGGCGATGTACACCGAATTTTAGAATTACTCGTCGGATTTGGCGCTTCGCCTGATATTTTGGTCGATGCGCATCCGCATATTGGCACCAACAAATTGCCGCAGATTATTCAAGACATGCGCGAGCAAATCATCGCCAGCGGTGGTGTGGTTTTGTTTGAAACTCGGGTTACCGATATCATTATTAAAAGCCAAAGTGTGCGCGGTATCATAACACACGATGGGAAAACCATAGAAGCCGAACACATTATTTTGGCCACCGGACATTCGGCGCGCGATATTTTTGAACTCTTGCACCGCAAACAAATTTTGATTGAGGCCAAACCTTTTGCCTTGGGTGTTCGCGCGGAGCATCCGCAAAATCTGATTGACCAAATTCAGTACAGTTGTGCTCAAAGAGGTGAATATTTACCGCCGGCTCCATACAGTATTGTCAAGCAAGTCAATGGCCGCGGAATGTATTCGTTTTGTATGTGTCCGGGTGGTGTGATTGCGCCTTGTGCTACGAGCCCGGGTGAGGTGGTTACCAATGGTTGGTCGCCCTCCAAGCGCGATCAGGCCACGGCCAACTCCGGAATTGTAGTTGAATTGAAATTAGAGGATTTTAAACCGTTTGAAAAGTTTGGTCCGCTGGCCGGTATGGAATTTCAAAAAGATATAGAACAGCGCGCTTGGCGCTTGGCCGGTCAGACGCAGCGAGTTCCGGCGCAGCGCATGGTTGATTTTACCCAACATAAATTATCAACGGATATTCCGAAAACGTCTTATGTTCCGGGCACGACCTCGGTAGACCTCGGACAAGTGTTTCCGGGCTTTTTAACTCAAATCATGCGACAAGGTTTTACAGAATTTGGAAAAACCATGCGCGGCTATATGACCAACGAAGCTATTTTGCATGCACCTGAATCGAGAACTTCTTCGCCGGTGCGCATTCCGCGTGATGCCGAAACGTTGCAGCATGTAACCATTAAAGGTTTGTATCCGTGTGGTGAAGGCGCGGGTTATGCGGGTGGTATTGTATCGGCAGCGATTGACGGCGAATGGTGTGCGCGCAAGATTGCCGCATTGTACGCTTGATGCTACGGACACCGATTTGCGTGAGATTTAGCTTCGCTCAGTTCGGCTAAAGCCTCGGGTGAAATTAAAAGGAGGAAGCCCAGTGGGCTTCAGGTATGAGTTTAACTAAAGTTCCCCCAAGAGCCCGACACGCAGGGGCACCTACCTGACTGCAGGCAGGCGTCCAAGTTCAAACAACCGAAAACTTTTTTAAATTGCTCAAAAATATCTTATGAATCAATCAGAGGTTTTAGCAGATCGTTTTCGCGAGGTGATGCTCAGCGGAACTTGGATTGCCAACACCAATTACTACCATCAGTTGCACGGTTTGGAGGTAAAAATGGCGACTGCGCATGTGGCTAACTTGAATACGATTGCTGTTTTGGCGCAGCATATTCACTATTATATTGCGGGTATCAAGCAGGTTTTTTTGGGCGGTTCGCTCGAGATTAGAGACAAGTTTAGTTTTGATTTTCCGCCTATGGAATCTCAAGAGCAATGGGAAGCTTTTTTGGAAAAATTTTGGCGCGATTGTGAAGCATTTGCACAATTGGTGGAGCAAATACCCGATGAACAACTCAATGCGGCTTTTGTGGATGAAAAATACGGAACGTATCAGCGCAATATAGAGGGTATGATCGAGCATGCGTATTATCATTTAGGGCAGATTTCACTGATTAAAAAACTGCTTTCAAATACAACTTTACAGTCATGATTTTACGCCCAGCTAGGATAGACGAGGTTTCGCAAATTTGGACGATTTTGCAACAAGCCATTGAACGCCGCCGTTTGGACGGTAGTGAGCAATGGCAAAACGGCTATCCGAACCAGCAAAGTATAGAGCAAGATTTGGCTTTGGGCAACGCGTATGTTTTGGTGGATAACGATGAAGTTTTGGCTTATGCGGCCATTATTTTTGATGTGGAACCGGCTTATGAAGTGCTTGATACTTGGCTCACGAGCGGCGATTATGTGGTGATTCATAGAGTGGCCACTTCAGATGCCGCGAAAGGAAAAGGCTTGGCTACGAAGCTTTTTGAACTCATTGAAGATTTGGCCATTTCTAAAGGCGTTTTGAGTATCAAAGTCGATACGAATTTTGACAATACGCCGATGTTGCGCATCATGGACAGATTGGGTTATACCTATTGCGGTGAAGTTTATTTTCACGGTTCAGCGCGGAAGGCTTTTGAGAAAAGTTTAGAAAAGTTTAGAGATGTTAAAAAAGTTTAGTTGGAGAACTCATAAAAAACAATCATCCCTTTTGTCCTAAAGCGTAGCGGTCTGTAGGCGCAGCCGTGTCTGTAGCGCAGCGTGTCTAAAGGCGTAGCCGTGTCCATAAACTAGCATGTTCCACAGGACTAAACATTCACAACCATCAGTGCAAACTCACCACTTTAGCAATGCGCCAAAGCTCGTTTTCTTTTTTCCAAACCATTATAAACTTGCTGGGTTTAGATTCGGCATTGGGTTCTTGGTTGTTGTAAAACCGGTGAAAGCCTATTTCAACCGCGCCGTAGTTGTTGATAGGGTAGACTTCAATTGAGCCGGGAATCAAGATGCGGGTTACTTTTCCGCAGATGTTTTTTTGGGTGGCTTCAAGCAGCTCTTTTTTTGAAGTCATGAGTCCGCCTTTGTCGTGGAAGAATTCAATATCATCGGCATAAATAGCTTCTTGTTTTTTCATGTCGCACTGGTTATAAGCATCGAAAAATGCTTGATCCATTTGCTCGATTTGGCGTTGTAATGCTATATCTACGGGAACGTATTTCGGGATGTTCTCATTTTGTGCCCAACTTGAAAAATGGGGGCAAAGAACCAGCAAAAAAGAAAGCGTTTTGAGTTTCATAATTTGAAATTTACAGGTTGGTCATCAAAATGCAAATGATGTAACAGATTTTTTTTTGCTGATTGACTTATGAAGTTTAATTATTTATGTTTCAATCTACTTTTAAACAACTTCTCAAATTTCTCAATTTTAGGTTGTATCACCATTTGGCAATAGGGTTGATTTGGATTTTTGGCAAAATAATCTTGGTGATAATTCTCGGCTTTGTAAAACTTTTTGAGCGGTTCAACAGTGGTTACAATGGGTCTATTGAATACTTTGGCTTTTTGTAAAGCGGCGATGATATCTTGTGCTGCCTTTTTTTGCTCGGGGTTTTGATAAAAAATCACCGAACGATATTGGGTACCTTCATCAGCGCCTTGACGATTGAGTGTAGTTGGATCATGTACGCTAAAGAATACTTTAAAAATTTCGTCGAGCGAGGTAATTGTTGGGTCATAACTAATTTGTACGCATTCGGCATGACCGGTTTGTCCTGAAGAGACTTCTTCATAACTCGGATTCAAAGTAGTTCCGCCGGCAAACCCCGAGACAACACTGTGTACACCGCGTAAATTTTCATAAACGGCTTCTACACACCAATAACAACCGCCACCGAGCGTAATGGTTTCGAGTTTAGCTTTTGTAGTGATAGAATTGGTTTTATTCTGGGCAAATAATGATCCGCAGATGAGCAGTAAAAAGAGATGTTTTTTCATGTTATTTTTTGTTGTCAGGTTCAAAATCAAGTGCAATAGAATTCATACAATAACGCTTACCCGTAGGCTCAGGCCCGTCGTCAAATAAGTGCCCCAAATGTCCGCCACACCGACCGCAAAGTGCTTCGGTGCGCTGCATTCCGTATGAGTTATCGGCTTTAAAAACGATGCTGCTTTTGTCTGCTTGTTCAAAAAAACTGGGCCAGCCACAACTGCTCTGAAATTTAGCATCTGATCTGAATAATTTTCGTCCGCAAGCGGCGCAGTAATAGGTTCCTTTGACATTGGTTTGCCAATATTTTCCGGTAAAAGCGCGTTCTGTTTCTGCGTGTCTGGAAACAGCGTACAAATCTTCAGGCAATATTTTTTTCCAAACAGCATCAGCCAATACTAATTTTTTTGTATCCGTTCTGGAATAATATGGGTTTTTAGAATGGTTTGACTCAGTGGTTTGCTCGTGCGGAGTCGTTTTGCTTTGACTGCAAGCAACGCCCATAAATCCGAGTAAAAGGCTCATTAAAAACATGAAGTTCAATTGATTTTTCATAGGTTGCATAATTTATTTTGACAAATGTAACAATGCATATACGTGTTGATTTGTCGCCTGGTTGACATTCAAATTTTTTTACAAAAAACTTAACAAGCAATGCTAAATTAATTTACCCGCAAACAAGCATCAATAAACGCCCGTTAAACTTATCACAATTTAAAAATCAGCCTTGTGGACTGTTGTTTTTTTGTATTTTTGAAATCCATTCCAGACAATGAACGAAGAACAAGTCATATTAGTCGATACCAACGATCAGCCCATTGGTTTGATGCCCAAACTTGAGGCACATGAAAAAGCGGTTTTGCATCGAGCATTTTCGGTTTTTATTCTCAATGAAAAAAATCAGGTGATGCTGCAACAACGCGCACACCACAAATACCACTCGCCTTTGCTTTGGACCAACACTTGTTGTAGTCATCAGCGTGCGGGTGAGACCAATATTCAAGCAGGAAAGCGTCGTTTGCAAGAAGAAATGGGTATTGTAACTGAACTCAAAGAACTATTTCACTTTATTTACAAAGCGCCATTTGACAACGGTCTGACGGAACACGAGCTTGATCACGTGATGGTGGGTTATTACGAAAATCAACCTGAAATTAATCCGGATGAAGTTGAAAGCTGGAAGTGGATGCACATTGAAGAAATCCGACAAGATTTACAACAAAATCCCAGTTTTTATACTGTTTGGTTCAAGATTATTTTTGACGAGTTTTATCATTATTTAGAAGCGCATACTTTATCCAGATGAAGGTAACCGTCAGCAGAAAAGCCCATTTTAATGCAGCGCACAGATTGTTTCGTCCCGATTGGTCGGATGAGCAAAATGAGCGCATTTTTGGCAAGTGCAACAACCCGAATTTTCACGGGCACAACTATGAACTCATTGCGAGTGTTACCGGCAAAATTGACCCGGAAACCGGCTATGTTATCGACATCAAAGAACTTGCTGATTTGATTTATGAAGAAGTAGAACGACCTTTTGATCATAAAAATCTCAATTTAGATGTAGCTGATTTCAAAGATTTGATTCCTACCGCTGAACATATAGCGGTGGTCATTTGGAAAAAAATAGCCCAACGACTCAAACCAGAGCTAACGCTTGAAATAACTTTATATGAAACTCCGCGCAACTTTGTCACATACAGAGGCGAATAATTAACACAATTAATGCAATTATATCCACTACAATTTACCCCGATTTTAAAAGAACGCATTTGGGGCGGAACCAAACTCAAAACTTATTTAGGCAAACCCATTACTTCTGACAGGACCGGTGAAAGTTGGGAACTTTCAGGGGTTGCAGGCGATGTAAGTGTTGTTTCAAACGGAACATACAGCGGTGTCTCACTCAACGATTTGATTGCTCAATTCCCCAATGATTTGCTGGGTAAAAAAGTACATGAGCAATTTGGTTTTGAGTTTCCGTTGTTGTTTAAATATTTGGACGCTCGTGAAGATTTATCCATTCAAGTGCATCCGAACGATGATTTGGCGCGCGCGCGGCACAATTCATTTGGCAAAACCGAAATGTGGTATGTCATGCAAGCCGACGCCGATGCTGAGCTGATTGTTGGTTTTAAAGAAGATTCAAATCAGAAAGAATATCTTGAACATTTGCACAACAACACCCTCACGGATTTACTGGATTACAAACCGGTACAAAAAGGCGATGTGTTTTTCTTGGCTACCGGAACCGTGCATGCCATTGGCGCCGGAATGGTCATTGCAGAGATTCAACAAACTTCAGATATTACTTACCGATTATACGATTTTGATCGAACCGATGCGCAAGGCAACAAGCGAGAATTACACGTAGATTTGGCTTTGGATGCGATTAATTATCAAAAAATACAAGCCGAAAGAAACTACCCTCAAATAGTGAATCAAGCCAATGAAATAGTTGACTGCCCTTATTTTACTACCAGATTGATTCCACTTTCAGGAAGTCTTGAGGTTCAACATATATTGGATTCTTTTGTGGTATATATGTGTGCCGAAGGAAGTTTCGACCTCATTTTGAACCATCAAACATATTCATATCAAACCGGTGATACCCTTTTGATTCCGGCTGCTTTGCATCAATATAAAATGAGCGGACAGGCGACTTTGCTAGAAATTTTTATCCGTTAGTTTTTTTTACCGATCAATTCGCTGTACTTTTGCGCCAAATTCTTAAAAGAAATACCTATTATGGCAAATGTTAGAAATTTAAAAAAAGATATCAATTTTGTTTTGGGCGATATCATTGAAGCGGTTTATTTGTATGAACTTTCTACAACCGGAAAGCCTTCAGATGCGAGCAATGCTGTGATTGAAGAGGCCATTCGCGCTTTTGACAGTTTGATTGCCAAAGTGAACGCCAAAAACGTTGAAAATAAAAAAGCACACTTCAAACAAATCAATCAAGAACTTGAAGAAACTGCCAATCAATTGGTTGACAAAATCAACGCTTTGCAATAGTTTGATTTGTTCTAAAAAATTGTGATTTTATTTTGCATAATTAAAATTCACTTCTATATTTGCAAACGAAATCACCAATTGCCGGTGTAGCTCAGCTGGCTAGAGCAGCTGATTTGTAATCAGCAGGTCGTGGGTTCGAGTCCCTCCATCGGCTCAAAAAAACCACCTTTTTCGGGTGGTTTTTTTATTTTATTAACTTCCGCTTTTCAATCGAACCCGATACAACTCCATCAGTTTTTTTCCGTACAAAGATTTTTTGATAGATTCAGGCATTGATTTTTGAATGGTATCTAAATATTTAAGTCCAACATTCGGAATTTCGGTTAAAACTACATAAGGAGCAACTTCGCGATTTCGGTGGTTCAAAGCAAAATTCACAGCGTACAAATAGCGGCGTTTGAGTACTTCTTTTTGCGCTTTTTGAACACTGTCTAATTGTTTTTGATTTTTGTTTTTAAAGGCTTTAAACCCAATTTGAATGAGTTCCAAATCTTGATCGGTGAATCGGCTGTTGATACTTTTGAATTCATCGTAGATTTTTTGGTTGGCCGATCCGGTGATTTTTCCCGAAGAGAAAGCATCAAGCGAGGTTTCGACTCTGATGTGTCCGGGTTCAGCAAAAAAAGTAAGTTGATCGTCTTTTGACTGGGTTGCGCCTCGGTCTAAAATCAATTGAATTACTTCGGGTTCTTTTAAATCTAATTGAACCTGAAAATCAGAACTTCCGTTGATGCGAATAGTGTCTAGATAGACCAAAGCTGTATCACCTAATTTCTGTACGTACAAGGTTCCTTTTTTGAGGCCTTCAACCTTACCGCTCAGTTGTAATTGCTGTTTGCTCTCTGCTTTTTTGCAAGCGGTCAAAAGCCATCCGCTGATGCATATAATGACAATTTTTTTCATGGATTTTTTTGGGCAAATAAATAAAAAAAATCCTCAAAACTAAATGTCTGGAGGATTTTATAGATTGATTCAACTTAACCTTTAAGCCAAGCTTCGCGCAAAGTTTTCTGGGTGTTTGGGTCTGCTTTAAAACCAACAGAGTACTCTTGAGGAATTTGTACTTTTCCTTTGATGAATTGCTCTTTTCCGTCGCGTTTAATTTTTACACTCACATCATCGCCTTCTTGCCAGGTTTGACTGGCCATAATGAGTTCATAAATATTGTCTAAGTTGTACGCTTTTTGGTTGACTTCAAGTAATTGATCTCCGGGTTTAATGCCCAAATTCATATAGAAAACATTCAATTCAACATCTGATCTTACGGAAATCTCTTTGGTTTGCGGGTCAATGTCAATGTTGGGAACTTGTCCTTTGATGAATGGATTTCCCGGGTTTTTGACCGAAGTTTTCACAATGCCCATTTTGGCCAAGTATTCATCATACGGTATCGGATTGGGTCCGGCTACATATTTTTGTAAAAAAGCGCCAACTTCCGGATAGGTGAGTGCTGTAATTTTGGCAAACAATTCACTGTCGTCAAAAGCTTTATGCACGCCGTATTCTGCTGATAATTTGCGCATTAAATCAAGAATTCCTCTGCTTCCGTTGCTTTTCTCTCGGATGATGATGTCAATACACATCCCTATCAATGCCCCTTTTTCATATACATTCAGATATTGATCTTTGTATGGTTTGGTTAGTACATTGGCACTCATTTCTGTAAACGGCATGGTGTCGTTGAGGTTGTTGGCATTGCTCATTTTTGAGGCAATACGCGTGAAAAAATCATCCTCAGAAATCAATCCTTGATTCACTTGAAATAAGTTGGCAAAATACTCTGTCACGCCTTCATACATCCACAAATGTTGGGACATTTTAGGAGACGTAAAATCAAAGTTTTGAATTTCTTTTGAATGGATGGTCAGCGGAGTCACGATGTGAAAAAATTCATGCGAAACCACATCTTTGAGTTGTTCGGCCAAATCTGTAGCAGGCATTTGCTCAGGCATCACAACGGTGGTTGCAGTTGGATGTTCAAGTGCACCAAAACCCTGCGCATCATGACCGGACTGCATATCTGATAAATAAATCAAAACACTATATTTGCTTGTGGTGTTGATGCTACCCAAGAAGTTTTTCTGAGCGGTCATCATGGTTTGCATGGCCGGAGCCACTTCTTCTGCCGAATGAACTCCGTTGGGCGAATATACCGCAATGAGTATATCCATACCATTTACCTTGAAGGTTTGATAATCGGGTTTGCTGTACATGATTGGGTTTTCAACCAATTCGTTGTAACGACTCGTGGTAAATTGATCCAGAGTTTTAGAAGGATTACTATCGGTCATTGAAGTTGCGCCCCACAAATTTTCAGGGTGTTCAATAGTGAGTTGGTAAGGATTTTCAGCATAATTATCAAAAAAACCTACAAAACAATGCGTGTTGAGCAAGATGTTTTTACCAGATTCAATGTTGCTTCCGGCCGGAGAGAAAATATCGTGGGTATCTTCTACATCATAAGTATCATTGACTTTGTAGCTAATTGATTCCAATTTACTTGCGTTGCTGATTTTCCAAGAATTGTCATCAATTTGGGTCACTTCTAGATAAGCACCTTTTTTGTCGTAGGCTTTCAATTGCGCGACAAATTTTCCGTAATTATCGGCTGAATAAGTGCCGGGAATAATTTTTGGCAAATGATAAATCACCTCTGAACTGTTGATTTTAGGAGCAATGACCGTTACCGGAACTTGATCGTTTTCAATTGTGTTCAAATCAATTTTAACTTGAACAGCATTTTTACTTTGTGCGTTGAGTTGCCCAATTCCCAAACAAGTAAGTGTCGAGAATACAAAAAATAGTTTTTTCATAATTGGTTTTTAAGGTGCCTTTTCGACGCCAAAAGTATGAAAATGTTTCTGTGCTAGAGTGATTTTATGAATTCATTGATGGACTGAGTTAATTCGGGCATGATGGGTACTTCAGGTTGACCACTCAAAGTTGCATTGGCCATCATATCATCGGAGGTAATTTTTTTAAAGACGTGGTTCATATCTGCGATGATTTTGAATTGCGAATCGGGTTTGGCCGTTTTGAGCAATTGTGCATCTGAGGCCGGAACTTGAATGTCGCGACTGCCATTGATGAGCAAAACCGGAATTTTGAGTTTCTGAATTTCTGTGCGCGGATTGTATTTAAGCCATGAAATCATATACGGTTGTACGCTCTCGCGAAACAAAATACCCATAGCTGGATTTTTGAGTTCAAAGGTTTGCCCTTTTTTAAGAATCTCTAAATCTTCTTTCACTTCAGCGCTCATGCTAGGTGCTTGTTTTTCAATTTGCTCGACCAAAACTTCGTCAATCGGGCGGCCAGCTCCGGCCACTGAAACAAAAGCATCTGCTTGTGATTGTGCAGCCACCATACCAATTAATGAGCCTTCACTATGACCAATGAGTATGATTTTGCGGTATTTTTTCTGCGCTTTAAAAAACTGAGTTATTTCTTTAACATCAGTAATAAAATCTTCAAACGACAAATCTTTTTCAGACAAAGTTCCTTGCGCCATTTGAGCAATGATGCGTTTGTCAAAAGTGTAGGCAGCAATTTGGTTTTGTGCCAGACTTTCAGCCAAGTATTTAAGTGAGTTATTCTCTAATCCGGCTTGATTTCCGTTGCGATCGGTTGGCCCCGAACCGGCAATAATAATGGCTAAATCAGTATTTTTGGTAGTTTTATTCGCACTGTACAAAGTTCCTTTAATCAGGTTGTTTACATCAACTTCTTGTGTGGTAAAACTCTTTTCTTGTGCCCAATTTTTTCCGAAAATGAGCAAGGCTAAAATCAGTAATTTTTTCATTTTATGATTGGTTTAAAAGTGACAGACAGTTTTCAGGATTTTCAACTTCAATATATAACTTGTTGTAATAGTGATTTTTGAGTGCAACAATGATGGTGTTTTTTTCACGCGTCATGTCCCAAAAATTCTTCTTTCCTTTCAAATAATAGGTTCCGGCAATGATGACAAACGGAACATAAGTTCCAACCCTAAATCCGCAGAATTTATGAAGTTCTTCTTGATCTTGATAGGCTTTGACAACATTTTCTTTAGGAACGATAACTTTGGATCTCAATGCCCAGATTTTGTGCATTCCTTTGATGTGAAAGACATAATGATGGTCTTGAATTTCAAGGGTAACCATGGTATGATGTTTTTAATGAATAACTGAAATAAAATATTTTGAAAGAATTTCGGCCAACAGCAAAACCAAAATAAAGTAGATGTTGTTGCGTATGCCTTTACTGTTGGTAGCTACTTTAAAACCGTTGAACAACCAAATAACACTGATGATCAATGCTGAAAGCATAACAACAGCTTCTGCCAATAACAAAGCCAAAGATGCGGCAGAAGGTTCATAGTTGCCTCCGTTTTGGAAGGCCTCTAAAATTTGATTTCCGGTTAAATAACTCGCCTGACGTATGTTAAAAAAAGTAATCAATACAAAAGGTGCCTTAGCCCAAAGTGTGGGGTAGAGCACATCTACTAACCTGGTTTTTGAGTTGATGAATTTGCCCAAACCAAAAAGCAATACAGCGCAAATGCCACAGGTAATCAACAAATCAAACAAAGGTTCAGCATAACTTACTTTTTGGGTAAAATGTAAATCGAAGACACCGTCAAAACGGGCGTTGAAAGCATAGCCCAAAACCGCTCCGAGCAACAAAGTGACTAATCCGATAAGCAATTGTTTTTGCTCTGATGTTCTTTCAAAAGGATTTAAAATAAAAGCCATCATGATTGATATTTTTCTTTAAGGTTTTGTACTTTTTGAATCAAATCATCGAGTTTGTTGCGCACCGTTGGGTAGCTATTGCCCATTTGTGTAGCCATTTCTTTAAGACTACCGCTGCTGAGCAAAAACTGGATGATGAAGTTTTGTTCGTCTTCAGTTAACTGAAGCAACATAGGCAATGAATAGTTGCCAGATACTTGCGTGCTGCAAACACTACAACTGAGCTGTGAGACCGACAGCGGTTGTTCACAACCCGGACATTGAATGGGAAGTTTTGGACGCATAGATTGTTTTTTTGATGAAGCAAAGTTAAATAAAATTAAAATACATTTTAATAAAATTAAAAAATAAATCTACAATATTTATTTTAATAATAAAAAAGCGCCATGATTTTGGCGCTTGTGCATCATAAAAAAACTCCTGCTGGTGCAGCAGGAGTCATTATTAGAATTTATTTTTGATGTAGTATTTACCGTCTAATTCGTCGTCAAAATCATCTATCCGTATTGGCTTGGGCTTTGGTTTTACGGCGTTGGCTTTTTTTTTCCACACCTCGTATTGGTCAGCGGGCATTCGTTTTTTCATAATCTCGAGCACTTCTTTTTCATCAATGCCGAGTTCTTTTTTTATTACCTCAAAAGGGTTTCTTTCTTCAAGGGCCAGCGAAATCAGTCTTTCGTTTTCTTCCCTAGTAAGCTCGCGTCTACTCTTTTTCATGGGTTGAAAATTATTTCAAAGGTGTTTTTTTGATTAATTATGTTTTTGTGTATCCAATATTAATAAAAAAAATTATTCGTTGACATCTGCCTTAAAAAAAATTATTCCGGCGCAGTGGGCTTTCTTTTGGCTTGAAACGGAATCATCAGCAAAGCTTGAATTCGGTTGTGCTCTTTTTCTTCTGGGTGCGTATCTACACCATAAACAATACGTTCTTTGGGCAAAGTCATATAAGTGCCCAAAAGACGATCCCAAACAGAGAATATGTTTCCGTAATTACTGTCGGTATAAGGCAATTTGTAATGATGATGAACTTTATGCATGTCTGGTGATACAATCAAATAACTCAACCACAAATCAAGTTTTCCGGGCAGACTGATATTGGCATGGTTGAATTGCGTAGCCACCACCGATAAGGTTTGATATAAGAAAATCATCCACATCGGGCAGCCCACTATGACAACGCCCAAAGTTGTAAAAACAAACCTCAGGACACTTTCACCCGGATGATGTCGGTTGGCTGAAGTTGTATCAATCCAAGTGTCGGTGTGATGAATCAAATGAAATCGCCAAAGCCAAGAAACTTTGTGCTCAATCCAATGAATCAAATAGGCACCAAAGAAATCCATGAGCAGCAGACCTACAAATGCATACAGTAAAATGGGCATTTCAGGAAGCCATTGCAGCAATCCATAATGATTTACCGTTACCCAATCAGAAGTTTTAACCAAGATAAAAGCCAGCAAAAAATTGATGACAATGGTGGTGAGTGTAAAAAAGATATTGATTCCGGCATGTTGCCATTTGTTGTATTTTAATTTAAATAGCGGAAACTGATTTTCAATCAACCAAAAAAGCGTGATGCCGCTCACCAAAATAAGGCTTCGGTGCCATGAAGGAATCGTTTCAAAATAAGAAATAATCTGTTCCATAAATAAAATTTAATATATAACCCGAAATGTCAAATTGATTCGGCCGCCCACAGGTTGTGCCGTTTTTGAAATTTGATGCTTCCAAAAATGTTGTGTGCTTCCTTTCATCAAAAGTAAACTTCCGTGTTCAAGCAGTATTTTTTGTTTGATATCCAGCGAATTGTGTTTGAGATGAAACCACCTTGGCGCGCCCAAACTCACCGATGCAATTACCGGATTTTGTCCGAGTTCTTTTTCATCATCGGCATGCCAACCATTGCTGTCTTTACCATCGCGGTAGTAATTGAGTAAAACAGTCGTGAACGAAACATCGGCAACGCTTTCTATTTGATATTTGATTTTTTGCAACAGCAAAGTCCACGGATGCGGTTGCATGATGATATTTGAGTAAGCGTATGGTTTGCCATCGTTTCCGAATAGCGATGTGAGTCGCGGCTGCGGATGTTCTTTTCCGAATACTTTGATGGTATCTTGCTGCCAAGGGGTTTGATCGCGCAGGGTTATGAATAAATCATCGGCGATGTCCGGCAAAAAAAATCCCGGATGATAAACGATTTCCGCATCGGGCAAATCAAGCTGTAAAGGTTCTGGTTTAAATAGCGAATTCATCTTTATTGTTCATCGATTAAACCACTCAAATGTACGCGTAAAGCTTCAACTGAAATACTGATTTCCCAAAACGAAATGCCCAACGAGACAAGCAAACACAGCAAACTGATGCCAAACAAATAAATTCCGGCCAAATGCTGTTCTAAAAACAAAAGTAGCATGGCAAAAACCGACATAAACAAGCACAAAACGCCAAACATTTGCATGTATCTAATGAGTGTGAGGCGCAAATTAAGATTTTTGATTTCAAGTAAAGTTGATGGGCTGGCCTTCTCGTCGTAATTTTTTTTGAGTCCGCGAATAATGCTTGCTATGGTCAAAAACCGGTTGGTATAGGCCAATAAAATGAGTGAAGTAGCTGAAAAAAGCAGGGCAGGAGTTTCAATAGTCAGAGTCATAGTGCTTTGTATTTGATGTTTGTTTTTGCGCCCATAGCGCGCCTAGATGTGTGCAATTTACTAATAGTTAAATAAAGAAAGCATGATTTTAAAATAACAAATTAGTACTAACTTGCAGCCTGTAATGATTGCATCAAAAATGTTTCGAATCGGTCTGAAATGCCTGATTGGGATTGCCTTTTTTGCGCTTACTTTTCAGAAAAGTACTGCGCAGTGTTTGCGTATTGAGACCATTTTGGTTGATTCTTGTGATAATTCAGGCGATGAAGGCTTTAATGAAATGTTCAGTTTTGTAGTAGGGCCGGCACCACTCAATTTGTCTCAAATGTCAGTTAATTGGCCCAGTCAATCTTGGCAAGGTCTGGCACAAAATTCAATAACGGCAACCAAAGTGGCCGCATTGAACACCCAAATTGCAGGATTGGGCGGTTGCGGACGACTCATTGAACCTACCGGTACCATACCGGCCAACGCCAGTGTTATTGTCATCACCAGCTATAATTTTTCACCTTCGGCCAATGTTTTTGGTGCCTTAACCCACGATGTTTACATACTGTTTCAAGACAATGCAACGGTTACCGCCGGACATTTCGGAAACTTCAATGCAAATCCGGGCATCAGAACTTTAAGTGTAAGTTTTGGTGGTGGATGCAGTGTCTCGGTAAGTTATGACAGATCTTTGCTGGTAGATGCCAACGGTCTTCCTGCTGCGGGCAATGGAGCCAGTGTTACCTATAATGCAGCAGGAAATCCTACTTATACCAATTTGGGATGTGTAGCACCGGTCGATGTTTTTTCGGTCGATGCCGGCACGGTCAGCTCAGCTTGTACCGGAGCAACCGTTGCTATATCCGGAACGGCACAAGGACAAAGTTCAGTAAGTTGGTCAGCGCCCACAGGTTCTTTTAGCAATCCAAATTCATTGAACACCAATTATACCTTGCCTTTTACGGCTTCAGGTTCAGTCACATTAACGCTCACAGCCACCAATGCTTGCGGAAATTCAATTCAAGATACCGTAACTTTAAATGTAACAGCCGGAACGACGCCTACTTTTACACAACCGGCAGCCATTTGTTCCGGAGAATCTTTAACTGCTTTACCCACAACTTCACTCAATGGTATTACCGGAACTTGGACGCCACCACTTGACAATACGCAAACCAAACAATATACGTTTACACCCAATGCGGGGCAATGTGCTACAACCAAACAATTGACCATCACGGTTAATCCATCCATTGTTCCCAGCTTTACACCAGTGGCTTCCATTTGTGCCGGACAACCACTATCGGCTTTGCCCACAACTTCTAACAACGGGATTACCGGAAGTTGGTCACCGCCGCTAGATAATACACAAACCACCGATTATACTTTTACCCCTGATGCCGGCCAATGTGCAGCAACGGCTACTTTGCGCATTACTGTTACTCCCGGAGCCGTTCCGACTTTTACACAAGTCCCACCGGTATGTAATGGCTCAACAATAATGGCTTTACCGACTGTTTCGCTTGAAGGAATTACAGGTAGTTGGCAGCCACCCATCAACAATACGCTGACCACAACCTATACTTTTACTCCTGATCTGGGACAATGTACCAATCTGCCGACCCAAATGACCATTACAGTTACTTCAACCAACATCACGCCGACTTTTACTCAGATTGGGCCCATTTGTATCAATCAAACTTTGAGTCCGTTGCCCACTACTTCGCTCGAAGGAATTACCGGAACTTGGTCGCCGGCACCTAATAATTTAAATACTACTCGATATACTTTTACGCCTAATTCGGGGCAGTGCGCCAACACGGCTATTATGGACATTACAGTCAATAATCCGGTGACGCCCACGTTTACACAAGTAGCTCCTATTTGTAGCGGAGATGCGCTTTTGCCTTTACCCACCACATCCAATGATGGAATTACAGGAACCTGGTCACCGGCGCTTGACAACACACAAACAACGCGTTATACTTTTACACCCTTAGCAGGTTCATGTGCTTCTGTAGCTTTTATGAATATTCAGGTGCAACAGCCAACGGTGCCTACTTTTAATCCGATAGCGCCCATTTGTGCCGGACAAACGTTAACCGCATTGCCCACTACTTCGCTCAACGGAATTACCGGAACCTGGTCGCCAGCGCTTGACAACACACAAACTACAGATTATACTTTTACACCTACCACCGGACAATGCGCTGCCAGAGCTACTTTGCGCATTGTCGTCAATCCGGTCATAACCCCAACTTTTACTCAAGTAGCGCCCATTTGTGTTGGGCAATCATTATCTGCTTTACCCACCACATCCAACAATGGTATTACCGGTGTTTGGACACCACCACTTGACAATACCCAAACAACCAGGTATACCTTTACACCCAATGCGGGGCAATGTGCTACCTCTGTTGATATGACTATTGCGGTGAATAATCCGAGCATCGTTCCGATATTCACGCAAGTAGCACCTATTTGTACCGGACAAAATCTATCGGTTTTGCCCACCACTTCCAATAACGGAATCACGGGAACTTGGTCGCCCGCAATGAACAACTTAGCAACCACTCGCTATAATTTTACACCAAATCCCGGGCAGTGTGCTTTACCTACTTTTATGGATATAGTTGTGACCAATGCCAATGTGCTCCCAACTTTTAACCCGGTTGCGCCGATTTGTTCGGGTGAATTTTTGTCTCCTTTGCCCACTACTTCGCTCAACGGAATTACCGGAAGTTGGTCACCGACATTGAGCAACACCCGATCTGATATTTACACTTTTACACCCAATCCGGGGCAATGTGCTTTACCTACACAAATAGGAATTACAGTGGTTAACAATGTTTTGCCTTTGTTTGATATACTTACGCCGGTTTGTTCCGGAAATTTTGTTGCGCCATTACCCACCACATCACTCAACGGAATTACCGGAACTTGGTCACCGCCCATAGATAATACACAAACAACAGTTTATACTTTTACACCCAACGCCGGCCAATGTGCGCTGCCGACCCAACTCACGCAAACTATTATTGTCAAAACAGTTCCGTCATTTGCTACTCAATTAGATGTTTGCCAAGGCGGATTAGCTCCGATTTTATCCAACATTTCGCCCAATGGTATCACCGGAACTTGGTCGCCGGCTGTGATTGATAATCAAACTGATGGAATTTATGTTTTTACACCATCGGCGGTTGAATGTGCTACGCAAACCAGTCTAGAAGTAATCATTCAACCCAATCCGGTATATGCGCAAACTTCTTACATCTGCTCTGATGCTGCGGGCTTGCCTTTGACGCAATCGTTTTTAGATACGGGTTTATCAACCGCTGATTACACTTTTGTCTGGACACAAAACGGTCAGCCTTTGACTGCGAATTCTTCGGCTTATTTAGCCACGAGCGTTGGCAATTATCAAGTGGTTGCTACTGAAAATATTTCAGGTTGTACCGTTACTTATTTGTTTGCGGTGCTCGATAGTCCGCCTGCTACAGCAGAGGTTTATGTTGGTGATGAATTGGCTGATCAACAACAAATTGTGGTAATCACTTCGGGCGGAAGCGGACAGTTTTTATATCAACTCAATGATGGCGCTTTTCAAACCGACAATACTTTTGTAGTCACGCAAGGCGGAGATTACCTCGTGCATGTTAAAGATATAAGCGGTTGCAACAGTTTTGATTTGCCGGTGACGGTTTTGGGTTATCCGAAATTTTTTACACCCAACAACGACGGTTACAACGACACTTGGAATATTGATGGATTGAAGTCTGACCAAAAAGGACAAATCAGTATTTTTGACCGCTACGGAAAATTGCTCAAACAATTCTCGGCCCACAGCCAGGGTTGGGACGGAACCTACAACGGTGCACTTTTGCCCGCAACCGATTATTGGTTTGTGATTGATTATCAGACTTCATCAGGAAACGAGAGAACTTTTAAAGCGCATTTCTCGCTCAAACGATGATTATTTGATTTGTTTGCCTAATTTTTCTAAGTCTTTTTCTTTAATTCTGTATGAATTTTTGTTGACTTCGGCATAAATAACATTACCGGTTTTTCCGTTGACTACGCTGATGATTTTATCTGCTGAACTTTGAATGTAATTTAAATAGTAAAAGTCTTCGGTAGCAGATAATATTTTTTGATTCAACGATTCGCGATTGATGAGTTCAATTTTGTATGGATATGCTTTGAGCAAATCTGCAATGTATTTTTGAGTTATTTCGAGGTATTTTTCTCCCGAGGCGAGATTTTGACAAATCGTCCCCGAAGCCCCAAACCAATAGTTCGGAACATAAAGCGTTTGTGTTTTTAGTTGAGAGAGCTCGGTTGGATTTTTATCGTTTTCAAAGAAGTCTTTTTCACGACCTTTTGATACCTGAGCGTTTACATATTGTATCATGTTTTTAATTTGTCCTTCAGTGCCGTTGAGGTATTGAGCAGCAAAATTTTGAGCGGTAAAATCAAAAGCCTTAGGGTATAATTCTTCGCGTTGCACACTGTAAACACTTTCTCGGATTCCGCTAATATCATAGGGATCAATTTTAAACATTTTGTATTCTTCTTCACCCATACCAATAGTTCTGAGATAGAATTCAGATCGAGCTACCGTATTTTTATAATCCCACCAATCATATTTAGGTTTGTATTTTTTGTCTATAACCCAAAAATCCAAATAATAATAATCGTTGTAATTTACTTGTCCATTTGAGACTCCACCATTGTTGCCGTAATCTCGAACATATTGTGAAGCTAGGGTATAACGTTCAAAATTCAAAAACAAGTTTCCTTCTATCAGCCACGATTTGTCAAATTTGTCGCTGTAAAAAGTTACCGGACATAGTGTCCAATAATCCTGAATAAGTTTCATGATTTTTTGGGTGTAGGGTTCTTGTTGGTTGCCCACTTTGACAATTAGTTTTTGATAGGTTTTGGTGTTATAACCCGATGGTTGATGAAATTCATATTGAGCTGATAGTGCTAATGAACAACCCAAAAAAAAGTGCAGAAAGATGGTTTTTAGATTCATAACGACTGATTTTGTATAAAAATAAAAAAACCTGCAAGTTTTTCAACCACAGGTTTTTAAAAAAAATATAGAATTTTAATCTTACTTGATCAATTCAAAGCTTCGTTTGACAAAAGCAGTGAGTTCTTCGCCTTTGAGCAAACCTTGTGAAATCTTAGCCAAATCCAAAGCTTGTTTGACCAAACTTTCTTGAACCGCTGCATCTGCTTTTAAAATAGTCGAAGCCAAATCAGAGTTGGTATTCACCACCAAATTATACATTTCCGGAAAGTTCCCCATCCCAAACATTCCGCCGCCGCCGCTCTGGCTCATTTCTTTCATACGGCGCATAAACTCTGGTTGGGTAATGATGAACGGCGCTGCGTGGCTATCCATGGCCTCAAGTTGCACCGAATAAGTTGTGCTCGGAACAATGCCTTCCAAAACCGTTTTGAGCTGGGTTGATTCTTCTTCGGAGAGTTTTGAAATCTGCGCTTCGTCTTTTTTGATGAGTTTATCAATGTGATCTGCATCTACGCGGGCAAAAGTTAATTTTTCGTTGTCGGCTTCAAGTTTTTGAATCAAATGCGACACAATTGGCGAATCCAACAACAATACTTGATAACCTTTTTCTTTGGCAATGTCAATGTAACTGTGTTGTGCGTCTTTGTTCGAAGCGTACAAAACCACTAAGTTTCCGTCTTTGTCGGTTTGGCTGTCTTTGATGGCTTCTTTGAGTTCGGTCAAAGTGTAATATTTTCCGTCGACTGTTGGATACAAAACAAAATCTCCGGCTTTTTCATAGAACTTAGGCTCTGAAAGCATGCCGTATTCCAGCACAATTTTGATGTCGTTCCATTTTTGCTCAAAATCTGCGCGGTTTTCGTTGAACAATGATTTGAGTTTGTCGGCCACTTTTCGGGTAATGTAATTCGAGATTTTCTTGACATTGCCATCGGCTTGCAAATACGAACGCGACACATTGAGCGGAATATCCGGAGAATCAATCACTCCGCGCAACATCACCAAAAATTCAGGAACAATGCCTTCAACATTATCGGTTACGAATACTTGGTTTTGGTACAATTGAATTTTGTCTTTTTGTACCTGAAGATTGGCATCGAGTTTTGGGAAGTACAAAATTCCGGTCAAGTTAAACGGATAATCAACGTTGAGGTGAATGTTGAACAACGGCTCTTCAAATTGCATCGGATATAACTCGCGGTAAAAAGCTGCATAATCTTCATCTTTTAAATCCGCAGGCTGTTTGGTCCAAGCCGGATTGGGATTGTTGATGATGTTGTCCACCTCAATGTATTCAGTTTTATAATCATCACCGGCATCTTCAGGTTTTGGAAGCGCTTCTTTTTTGGTTCCGAATTTAATCGGCACCGGCATAAATTTGTTGTATTTGGTCAGTAACTGACGAATTTTACTTTCTTCTAAAAACTCTACTGAATCTTCGGCAATGTGTAGAATAATTTCGGTTCCGCGATTGGTTTTGTCGTGTGCCACCAAAGTAAATTCAGGGCTGCCATCACAAGTCCAATGCGCGGCAGGCTCATCTTTGTATGATTTGGTGATGATTTCAACTTTTTCAGCCACCATAAAGGCAGAGTAAAAACCCAATCCGAAATGTCCGATGATGCCTGAATCTTTGGCAGAATCTTTATATTTTTCAAGGAATTCTTCGGCGCCCGAAAAAGCCACTTGGTTGATGTATTTTTCAACTTCTTCAGCCGTCATGCCCAGACCTTGGTCAATGATGTGTATTTTTTTGGCTTCTTTGTCAATTTTGACTTCAATCATTGGGTGGCCATACTCAACTTTGGCTTCGCCGATGCTGGTAAGGTGTTTGAGTTTCAGGGTTGCGTCGGTGGCGTTTGAGACCAATTCACGCAAGAAAATTTCGTGATCGCTGTATAAGAATTTTTTGATCAGCGGGAAGATGTTTTCAACCGATACATTAATTTTTCCTGTTGTCATATCTGTGTTTTTTGATTTAAAAATTTTCAGCCGCTTGTCAAATAAAATACCAAGCTGTCAAAAATGACAAATTGTCTTGATTGGTTTTAGTTTGTCGTACTTTTTCTACATACTAATCTCGTCTAAAATGACAATTCATTGCAATACACGTTGTATATTTGTCGGCATAAATTGTATGCATATGAGAAAAATTATTTTTTTGAGTTTGATGATCATAGGTTTGTGGTCATGTAAATCAACCGCGCCTACTTCTGTTGTTAGTAATAAAGCAGACTATGAAGCGCAGAGAATTTTAAAAGGGAGTTGGGTGATGACTTCGGTTTCTTATCCGAGTTCAGACTACATCAAAGTAAACGCATTTCAATTGGCCGATGCCAAATGTTTTGAGGGCAGCAATTGGAAGTTTGTAGCCAACAATAATTCTGGTGAAATGAGTATGTCAAAATCAGGTTGTACCTCGTTTAGTTCACCTATTAAATGGTACATCAACAAAGAAGGGCAATTTGTATTGAAACTAGTCAATGCCGGTGAAAAAGCCAAAAAAGTAAGAGATGGCTATGTTTTGAATTTTGTGCCGCAAGAGTCAGGTAACTTTCAATTAATAGATAAAATTAATGTAGGCAACAAACCTACCGATGTAGTGTATCAATTTGAAAAAGTAAAATAATATGATAAAGAAAATCACAACTTTTGCATTGGCTATGACCCTTATGAGCTCTGTTTTATTGAGCAGTTGTCAAGCAGTCAAAAACAGTAGTAATGAACAACGAGGTGTAGCCATCGGAGCTGCCGGAGGAGCTGTTTTAGGCGCCGTACTCGGAAACAACATCGGAAAAGGCGGAAACGGTGCTTTGGGTGCTGTATTGGGTGGAGTAGTTGGTGGCGTTGCCGGTGGAATCATCGGAAATAAAATGGATAAACAAGCGCGCGAAATTGACAACGCTTTACCCGGAGCAGAAGTAGAACGCGTTGGTGAAGGAATCAAACTTGTTTTGGGCGAAAATGCGGTTCGTTTTGATTTCAACAAATCAACCTTGACCAGCCAAGCCAAAACCAATTTAGATAAATTAGTCAAAGTTTTTACAGAATATCCAGACACCAATATTGTTATTTACGGTTATACTGATAGCAAAGGTGCCGCAGATTACAATTTGAAATTATCCCAAGAAAGAGCCAATTCAGTAAAAGCATATTTGGTCAAAAAAGGATTGGCTGCCAGCAGATTCACTACGACCGGTATGGGTATGGCTGATCCGATTGAATCAAATGAAACCGATGCGGGCCGAAGTAAAAATCGCCGTGTTGAGTTTGCTATCACAGCCAACGACAAAATGGTTCAAGATGCTCAAAACGGTAAATAATCAAAAGCCTATAAAAAAAACAAAAAGCTGCTCAAAACGGGCAGCTTTTTTTATGATGTTTTAGGTTTAGCGGACTTGATGTACTTCAAAAAATGTTTTGCCTGAATATGCATCAATCGTTACACCGCTTTGATAGTTCTCAGCATAAATCTCAATATAATCGCCGGCCAGCAAATAAACCAAGCAGTTGATGGTTCTTGAAACCGGGCCAATTGCAGTGTGATTTCCTCCGTTTTCTTGATACAAACTTCCGTTTTTACGCACACCAATAGAATAGTATTGTGTGTTGGCTTGCGCATCGGTAAAATATCCTGCGTTGACTTGATAATATCCGGTTTTGGCTGCTGTAAATCGGCTGCTGCCCGAATTGAATTCTGCGTTGATATCAAAAGCTGTTGTACTAAAATTAATCAGTTGCCAACCTGAAGTTGCTAAAGCCAAACCACTGCTAAGATTGGCCCGCATTACCGAAAAATTACTGGCCGGATTATCAACCCATGTAGCAGCACCGGCGCCATTGGTTTGCAAAATTTGACCATTGGTTCCTCTTGAAGTTGGCAGCGCATATCCGCTTACGGCTGGATTCCCGATTTGCATTTGACCATTTGCACGCAGAATGTTGTTGTCAAATTCGCCGTAAATCAAGGCATTGTTGGCATCGGCATTGGTATTCTCAATGTATAAGCGATTACTATTTGTTTCATTGTAACCCGCTTGGTTTCCGATAAAAACATTGTTGCTTCCGGTGGCATTTGAATAACCTGCTTGATAACCCAGACCAACATTATTGTTTCCTGAAGTATTGCTGTACAACGCATCGCGTCCTAAAGCATTGTTGTAGGCGCCTATGGTATTGCTGCGCAGCGCCACATAACCCACCCCGGTGTTGTTTGAACCCTGTGTCCCTGAAAGTCCGTTGGTAGTAGTGAGCGCATTGCGACCAATGGCTACATTGCATACGCCTTGCGTGCTAGAGTAAAGCGCACCTACACCCAAGACGGTGTTTTCAGTTCCTGATATATTCGAGAACATAGATTGGTCACCAATAGATACGTTGCGATTTCCGGTGGTATTAGATGGTAAAACATTGGTCCCAATAGCCACGTTGCGCGTTCCGGTTCCCGATGGATTCACAAGAGAATTAGCACCCAAAGATGTATTCATATTTCCGGAGGTAGTATTTGGATTACCGATAAAACCAGCGCGGATATTGTTTCTTCTAAAGACGATGTCTTGATCGTCGGTTGTTCCCATAAAATTTGTTGCAGGCGCGGTTCCGCTGTTGCCGCTGGTGAGCCATGAACTAGCATTCAAACTCTGCCAAGTTACATTGCCAAAACCATCAGTTTGCATGATTTGACCATTGGTCCCGCGTGACGAAGGCATGATATAATTGTTGATTGCGGTAGTTCCTATAGAAACTTTTCCTAAAAAATAACCGGCATAACTATTTCCTGATTTTAAAACTTCTGAATACAAGCCATAGTGGTTTCCGCCTGCAGCAGAATCTATGAAGTTATAAGAACCAAATTTATTTCCGGTTCCCACTCCGGTAAGCGAACTAAAAGTACCATAATGGGTTGCGTTACCTGAGTTGCTGATGGTGTTTGAAACGCCGTATTGTTGCCCGGTTCCGGCACCGGTAAGCAAGTTTGAAATGCCGTAATGAATGCCTGCACCCGTATTGCTGATGCTGTTGGATAAACCGTATTGGTCTCCGGCTCCGGCTCCGTTTAAATCAGAATAATATCCATAGTGTATGCCACTTCCGGTATTGCTGATGGTGGTGTTGTATCCGAATTGTTGACCAGTTCCGGTACCGGTTAAATCAGTATATCCGCCAAAATGGTTCCCGGCTCCGGTGTTGCCAATACTGTTGTAAACACCGTATAAAATTCCGGTTCCGGTTCCGCTCAAATTATTCACGGTACCAAAATGATTTCCAATACCACTGCCGCTCAGGTCGTTGTAGTTGCCGTAATGAATGTTATCTCCAGAGTTGGTAATGTTGTTGTAGTGCCCGTATTGACGACCCGTTCCAGCACCCGAGAGCGTTGCGTTAAAGCCGTAATGTGTTCCGGAGCCCGTTCCGCTCAAAACATTGTTGGTTCCGTAATGGGTATTGTTGCCTGAATTGCTGATGAGGTTATCGCTGCCGTGTTGTTCGCCGGTTCCGGTTCCGCTCAGGTCAGTAAGGTTTCCGAAATGATCACCGGTTCCGGCTCCGCTCAATGAACTACTCACCCCGTAATGGGTGTTGTTACCAGAATTGCTGATGGTATTGCGCGTGCCGATTTGCAAGCCGGTTCCCGTTCCGGTAATGACATTATAAGTTCCGTAATGCGTTCCGGTGCCCGTTCCGTTGAGGCTGTTTCCGGTTCCAAAATGACTTCCGTTTCCAGAGTTGTTGACCGTGTTGCTCACACCATAAACTGGGTCATTTGAGGTGCCACTATGGGTATTGAACAAAGCAGCTTTGTCGGCTCCGTTGTTGTTTCCGTTAGAAAAAATGTTGTTGATTCCGCGGTCATAGGCGGTTGAAAGCACTTCAAACGGATACGACGTAGTGTTTTTACCAATAGCGACATTTCCGGTGTGATACATCTGATCAGTAATGACCGTTGGGGCAGAGGTGGTTCCTACTTTAAACCAATCGGCGTCAGAATTCATGGTAGAATTCATGCCAATCCAAGTGCTGCTATTGTTGTCCCAATAGTAAAATCCGGGTTGGTTTAAACCTGAGGTAGTTGTCAAATAAACCAACATGCCTTGCTGCGCAGCGGTTGGGTTAATAGCCGGAAAGCTGTCTATTTTAGGAATTAAAATTCCATCTGTATTGGTTGGTGTTGCTTGATTGCTTGAACGAATGTCTAGCGAAGCATTGGGGCTGGTGGTGCCAATTCCAATCTGTGCAAAACAATTGAAAGACAGAAAGAAAGCCATTAAAACGAGGGGCATTTTTAGCTTCATATTCTTGGTGTGATGGTTGGGGCAAAAATAGGATTAATAGGGTTAATTTTAATGTTTTTAATTAAAAAATAAACGCAAAAAAACATAAAAAGAAACAATATTCTTTTCAGAATCAATATCTTGATGTAAAAATAGAGCAGTTAGACAAAAACAAAAATTAAAAACGTTTAACTGAAAATAAACTCGACCATCCGTCAAAATTGCAGCTTGTTGCACTCCTTTTTTTTTACCACCTTTGCCTTTCAAAATAAAACCTAGATGCTTCAAGTCAACCAGTTGTCTTTTTCTTATCAGCAAAAAGAAGTTTTGAGCAATCTTTCCTTTGTGCTCGATGCCGGGAAAACACTGGCCGTTATAGGTGAAAGCGGATGCGGAAAAAGCACTTTGCTCCGGCTAGTTTACGGTCTTTTAGATGCTGATTCCGGAACTATTTCTTGGAGAAACAAACAAGTCACCGGCCCTAAATTTAATTTGGTTCCGGGGGTAGATGAGATGAAGTATTTACCGCAAGATTTTGATCTGATGCCTTTTATTTCGGTGGCCGAGAATGTGGGAAAGTTTCTGTCAAATATTTATGCAGAACAAAAAAAAAATCGTGTTGCTGAATTGCTCGATTTGGTTGAAATGACAGAGTTTGCCCATGTAAAAGCCAAGTTTTTGAGCGGAGGACAAATGCAAAGGGTAGCCTTGGCGCGTGTTTTGGCCTTAGAACCTGAGTTGGTTTTATTTGATGAGCCATTTAGCCACATCGACAATTTTAGAAAAAACCATTTGCGCCGTCGTATTTTCAAATATTTAAAACAAAGAAACATCAGTTGTTTGATGGCTACCCATGACCGAGCGGATATTTTAGGATATACAGATCAGACTTTGGTTATTAAAGACGCAAAAATGCTTGCTTTGGGTAATTCTGATGAAGTTTTTAAAAACCCTGTGCATCGCTATGTGGCGTCGTTGTATGAAGAAGTCAGTTCTTTACCGGCTGAAGTTTTAGGGCTTAGAGCTGAACCAAAAGAGTTGTTGGTTTATCCTTTTCAATTGCGAGCAGTACCGCATAGTTTGTGCCAAGTGCGTGTGGTTCAATCCTATTTTAGAGGGCATGCTTATTTGGTAGAAGCTCTTTTTTTTGACCGAACCATTTTTTTTGAACACCCTGAATTTTTACCGCCGCAGACGCAAGTTTATTTACAATATGTTGCCTAAATTTGTGCTGCTTTAAATAATTTCTTATGAAAAAAATATTTCTCGGATGCTTGTTGTTTTCAGTATTTGTTCAGGCACAATTGCAATGGCGCCCGCTTGTTTCAGCGGTCACAAATGTCAATAATCAACGGTTTGACGATGTTTTTTTTCTCAATGAAAATCTAGGTTGGGCAGCCAACGGAGCATATGCTGCGGTTTATAAAACCACCGATGGCGGACAAACCTGGACCACACAAGTAACAGAAGCTGACTTAGGCGGGAATTATTATTTCAGAAACATTGAGTTTCTCAATGAAAATATTGGTTTTGTGGGAACCTTGAACAATGTATTTCTCAGAACGACTGATGGAGGTGTGCATTGGAATCCGGTAACACTACCACAACCCACTCCGGCCATTTGCGGACTGGCTGCTGCAGGCCCCAATACCATTTACGGCTGTGGCGCTTATTTTTCTCCGGCTTATATCATCAAATCTACAGACAGCGGTGAAACCTGGCAATACATCAACATGACTGCTTATGCCAATGCCTTGGTTGAAGTTTTCTTTTTAGATGAACTCCATGGTTTTGCTGCAGGTTCTGATGTCAACGGAGGTGTCATACTCAAAACTACTGACGGCGGAGTTACTTGGACTACTTTGTACAACACCAATGTTGCCGGTGAATATGTCTGGAAATTACAAGTTTTACAATCAAACCACAACGTTATTTTGGGTTCGGTTGAGGCCAATGCACCCAATTTCGGTAAAATGTTGCGATCGGTGGATGGTGGTCAGAATTGGATAAGCAAACCCTTGCCTTATGTGAGCGTTCAGGCCATTGGTTTTGTGAATGAAAACCATGGTTGGATGGGGGGATATGTATCTACTGTGGGTGAAAACTTTCCGATTTTAGAAACCACAGATGGGGGTGATACTTGGGTTGATACCGGTGTAGGAAGCAATTTGAATCGGGTGTTTGTTTTGTCAGATCAGTTGGCTTATGCTTCAGGTACAGCCATCTACAAATACAGCGATGTCAATTTATCTACCGGAAATTTTCATGAGCAAAACCGCATTCCGCTTAAAGCAACGGTAAGCCCTAATCCCATCAAAGACAAACTCAATTTGACTGTTGAGTTTACAGAACCTGACCATTTGGTGGTTGAATTATATGATGCTACTGGTCGTTTTGTCAAACAGTTGAAGTTAGATGAAATTACCTCAGCAGGCAAACGAAATTATTCTTTTGACTTTCCGTATGCTTCCGGAGCTTATTTACTCAATTTGCACAACAATACCGGAAGGCAATCCATTAAATTTATAAAATAAGTTTTTGCTGATTTAAAATATCGGATTATTAGGCCAATGAAAACGACAATTGTTTACATTTGAGCATCATTTTCTATCAAAAAAGCAAAATATGACTTATCATTCCAGAATAGCCGGACTCGGATACTATGTGCCGCCTCGTGTGGTGACCAACGATGATTTATCAAAAATCATGGATACCAATGATGAATGGATTCAAGAACGCACCGGAATTCAACAGCGTCGTCATGTGGTTAAAGGTGACGGCGATACAACCACAACTATGGGCATCAAAGCGGCTCAAATGGCTATTGAACGGTCGGGTTTAAGTGCTCAAGACATTGATTTTATTGTCTTTGCCACTTTATCTCCGGATTATTATTTTCCGGGGCCGGGCGTGACTTTGCAAAAAGAACTCGGTATGCGAACCGTGGGTGCACTTGATATCCGCAACCAATGTTCGGGTTTTGTATATGCGCTTTCAATTGCCGATCAGTATATCAAAACGGGCATGTATCAAAATATTTTGATTGTCGGTTCTGAACTTCATTCTATAGGATTAGATATGACTACCCGCGGTCGAGGTGTGTCGGTTATTTTTGGCGATGGAGCAGGAGCAGCGGTACTGAGTCGTGAGACCGATTTATCCAAAGGTGTGTTATCAACACATTTGCATTCAGAAGGCGAACATGCGCTAGAGTTGGCTTTGCAAGCGCCGGGTATGGGCGGTCGTTGGGTAACGGATATTTTGGCCGATAACAATCCTGAAGATGAAAGTTATTATCCGTATATGAACGGACAGTTTGTGTTTAAAAATGCGGTGGCTCGTTTTAGTGAAGTCATCAACGAAGGATTGCAAACCAATCAATTGAATGTTTCAGATATTGATATGCTCATTCCGCATCAGGCCAATTTGCGTATTTCGCAGTTTATTCAAAAGAAATTTAATCTCAGCGATGATCAGGTGTTCAACAACATTCAAAAATATGGCAATACAACTGCGGCTTCAATTCCGATTGCACTTACCGAAGCATGGGAAGCCGGAAAAATCAAAGCTGGAGATCTAGTTGTTTTGGCTGCTTTCGGTAGCGGATTTACATGGGCCAGCGCCATTATTCGATGGTCTTAAAAATAAAAACCGGAGTGCAAGCTCCGGTTTTCAATTCTAACTAAAACTCAATTTATAAAACCCAATTATTAATTTCCAACTAATGATGAGTTCTATTTTGATCGATGTATCTCTATAGACTCATTTTTTAATTTTCTGTTACAACCGGCTGTTATCTTTTTATAGAAAAATGCGATTTAAATTCTTTTTCTTCGCCTTCTTCTGTGTAGCTGATGGTGAACCAGTAGTCATCGGCCGGAACTGAGTTTCCGTTGATGGTTCCGTCCCAACCCGGTCCGCCCGGTTTGATTTGGCTGATGAATTTTCCATATCTGTCGTAGATATAAATCACTGATTTGGATTGGTCTTTCAAAGTGTTGATGTTCCAAGTATCGTTGTATCCGTCGCCATTTGGAGTGAAGAATTTTGGATAATTCACAATCAAAGCAAAGGTTTTGGTGATGCCGCAACCATTTTTATCTCGGACAGAAATGGTATGTGAACCGGTAGATACATTCTGAAAAACCGGACTGTCTTGATACGGGCCAAAATCTAATTGATATTCGTAATCTCCACCTACACCTGTGGCTTCAACAGTGATTACTTGGTTGTCATCAAAGGCATCTGTTTGGGTAAAGGCCACCAAGGCTGGTTCTGATGAAAGAACAGTTACCTGAGTTGGAATGGAAGCACATCCGGTCAGATAATCCGTTGCGATAACGGTGTACTCACCCGGTAAAACTGCTTGGTAAGTGCTGCCGCTTCCAACTAAATCACCAGCTTCATTGTACCATTTAATTGAATAACTGCTGGCGCTTAATCCGCTTGGAATGGTGTAGGGTCTAAGTAATACATGGTTGGTTGAATCGTAACACATGATGCCGGCTACCGGTTTTGGTTCTGGTAACTTGTTCACACGGATGGTAATTATTTTCACATCAAAACAATTCGGAGCCAATGTATTGGACACACGAACATAAATGGTTTGTAGCTCGGTTTGTGTTACAGCATGCAAATTGGCCACCGCGTCGTTGAACGTTGGATGATAAGTCACCACAAATTCGCTTCCGGTTTGGGTTCCTAGAACGGCACTGTTTAGGGTTGTTAGGTTAAACTCAGTGATGCCGTTGTTGTTGTCGTCTTCGTCACAAACTGACAACAAATTGTTCGGAACCGGAAATGCTACCGGTGGATTGACGATGTTTACTTCAAACATGCTTTGGTCATAGCTGTTCGGGTCAAACGGAGTAATTCCGTAAATGAATATAGTTTTTGTAGTGGTGATGGCTTGTCCCGGATTCAAATGAGTCCCGGTTCCCAATGGGCCAGTATAATATCCGCCTACAGTAAGAGCTGGTAATATATAGCTGCTGCATGAGGTAACGCTAGGCAATTCGTCAACGTTGTATACTGTAACATCAAAACTTCTTTCGGCAGTACAATTAGGGGTTGTACCAGTTTCAGCATAAACATACAAGGTTTGACTTTGTGTAAGTACATCTCCGGCATGCAAGAGTTGACCAGTTTTGTTGGGACCGGTGTAATAATCACCTACCGTCAAATTGGGCAACGTATATGAATTGGCAATTTGAACATTATTGATGGGTGCAATAACCGGTGAATGATTGATGGTTATTGTAAAACTGTTTTCAGCGGTACAATTGATACGCTCCCCTGATTCTGCATATACATAGATGGTTTGCGTGGTAGTAATCACATCTCCGGCATGCATTAAACCAGCTTCTCCATTTACAAGCGGTCCGCCTGATAATTTGAAGTATTGCCCTCGGTTTAATACCGGAAGCGTGTAGCTGTCGCAAGTGGTCACATCAGCCGGATCATCTGCTTGAATTGAAAACACATTGATGTTAAAGCTGTTTTCGTTGGTACAATAAGGTGCTACATCTGAAACCGCATAGATGTAGATGGTTTGTGAGGTAGTAATCACGGTTCCGCCCGGAAGCATGGTTCCTGTTCCGCCCGGACCGGTATAATAATGACCAACGGCTAGTTCTGTAAGTGTATATGAGTCACAAATATCAATATCCGAACGCGAGTCAATGACCGGTTTTGGCTTGATAATCACTTGAAAACTGCTTTGATTGCTACAGTTTGGATCGGTTAATGAACGTTTGTATATAAAGACTACTCTTGAATTAGTGATTACATCTCCGGCAAACATTGGTGTTCCGGTTCCGTTAGATCCGGTAAAATAAGCACCATTGGTTAAGGCCGGCAAAGTATAACTATCACATACAGTTACATCATTTAATTGGTCAATAATGGGTTGAGCAATAGCAATGTCAAAATGTAAATTGTCGGTACAATTAGGACCACTGCTTACCGGAATATAAATGTATACAGTTTGCGATAGGTTGATGGCTGTTCCTGCAGCAATTTGTTGTCCGCCTCCCATAGGTGCTGTGTAGTAACCACCAATAGGTAAACTAGGTAAAACGTAGGGCTCACATTGGGCAACATTTGTTGGCGTATCAAATCCAATGATGACTTCAAACGAGGCGTCTGCTGTACAATTATCTGGAGTTGATGCATGAACATAAACTGTTTGAGAGCTTGTCAGTTCAGTACCGGCAGGAATTTCGGTTCCTTGACCATTCGCTTCAGTAAAATAACTTCCTACTGACAACTGAGGGAGCGTATAAGAACTACAGCCAAATACATTTTCAAAAGTTCCTAAACTGACGGTTGGTAAAATGGTCGCTGTAAAATCTTTGTCAATTACACAGTACGGAGGCTCTGTAGATTGAAAATAAAAGTTAATAGTTTGTGTCGATGTGATCACAGTACCCGGATTAATCTGAGTACCCGTTCCGTGCGAACCAGTATAAAAATGACCAACAGGCGGATTAGGCAATGAATAACTACCACAATAGCTGTCACTGTCTGGGGCAATAGCATCTGGATCTAATATAGTTACCGTAAAACTACTGCTGTTAGAACAGGTATTTGGTCCGTTAGGTTGGTTAAATATATATATAGTTGAAGTTGTGGTGATTATATCTCCTGGTTGCATCATATTTCCACCGCCATTCGGAAGCGTGAAGTATTTTCCGTTGGTTAAAGCAGGTAAAGTATAACTATCACAAACATAAACACTCATTAAAGTATCCACCAATGGCAAAGATGTAACAAGCAAGTTAAAACTTACAACACTGAAACAACTGTTGTCAAAAGCACTTTCAATACGCGCATAAATTGGGGTATTGTTGTTGGCATACAAAAAGTTGTTTGAAATCGGGTTGGTATGTGCATTGGCATTGTTCAAAGAAGTGTAATAGCTCACGGTATACATGCTTGACGGCTGTGTTCCCAATATAGCATTGGTTTGTTGACTTAGGTCAAAACCGGCATTGTTGAATGCTGAACCTGAACATCGAGTCATGTTTCCGGGCTGATTTGCCACCGGAGGTGGTGAAACCAATAATTGAAAAGTTTTCGTAGTATAACAAGCATTATTTGGGTTTTTTACACGAACGTAAATAGTCGTTCCCGGAGCAGCGTTGTATGTATTTGGCAGCGGATTGGCGCCAGAATCTGCTTCGGCCTGAGAAAGATGATAACTAACTTGGGTCAAAGAGTTGAGTCCCGCTTTTACTATAGGTGTATTACGAGATAAATCATAAGTGTAAGTAGCGTTGCCGGTATCACATTTATATAAGTTATTAGGTGTGCCTGCACCAATTTCTTGTAAATATTCAACGGTAATAAAATCAGTTACCGGTTGACATCCATTGGTATTTTTTTGATAGGTAATTCCGTAAGTACCCGCTTGGGTTACAACTAAGCTAGGGCCATTTTCTCCCGGAATTGTCACACCGTTTCGCGTCCAACTAAAATGATATTGAGTAGGATCTAAGTTTGAGTTCAAGGTTTGGGTTGAACCAAAACAAACAGCTGTGTTGTTGGCTGAAGTATAGTCTAATCCTAAAACATCTTGACCAATGTTAAAAGTATCAGATGAGATGAAAATAGCTGAATCTGAACTTTCATCTGCACGGTCTGCAACCACCAATTTAATGTGATAAGTGGTATTCGGAACCAAAACAGCCGAAGCATTCATCAGTTTGGTTTGTCCATTAAAGTTGGTGGCAGAAGTAGCAGCTGAGGAGCCTCCGTTGTAATTTCCAAAATACTGTGCATTGGCCGAAGGGCATGATGAATTGTACAAGAAATCACGAATGGTCACCACTGAAATAGGTAAGTTTGTACTTGGAACTACCGCCAAATTGGTTGTAACTCCGGTGCTGGTATTGGTCAGCAAGAATGCAAAAGCATCAGAAAACTGACATTGAAAGTTACCATATTCTTCAGATGCAAATAAGAATTCAAAGCTAAAAGTAGGCGAGATGGGCGTGAAATCAAATTCCAAAACGGTAGCATTCACCGAGTTCATCTGAATACCTGACTGCGCCAAAGTTGCCTCAAGGCTTGTATCACCAGGCCAACTGACACTTCCATCGTTGAGCATACTCGTATTAGGTCCGGCAGCATTCAAAACATTACCTGTACTTAAGATAACACCAGAGTGCATCGGAAAGTTTGGATTGCTGTTTTGAAAGAAACCAATACCGTTGGAGGAACCAAAATTAGTTCCGGTAGACCAAGTAATGTTGGTTGCAGAAACGCAAGGTGAATTAATTAAAACGTTATTGACCAGTTGCGGTACAGAGTACGAACTAGTGTTCACTGATATGGCTTGTGAGTAGCCAAAGGCCGATATGGCCAGGACCAAATTGAGTAATAATCGTTTCATAGTAAATTTGGGGTTTAACTATAAATATGTTTTGACGATTCAAAGATTATAATATATATCGATTAAGTACAAAAAAAATCGATGAAATGCACTTTTTTTGATTTTTAAAATATAAAATTCTTACATAAATGAATTTTTTGAATCGCTTTCTAGCTGAAGATTATTGTACTTTAAAAGACACAAAAATTGATTTTACATTGTTTTCTTCATTCCTGACTTAATCAGTATCTTTGGCGACAAAATTGATTCAGATGTCATTATCAGCAATGCTTACCGAGCAAATCCAAACGGCCATGGCCCAAATTTTTCAAGTTTCGATTGAAAAAGTTGAATTTCAAGCAACGAGAAAAGAATTTCCGGGCGATATCACGGTAGTCTTGTTTCCATTTTTAAAAATCATCAAAGCAAACCCCGCTGAAATCGGTCAAAAGCTGGGCGATTATTTAATGAACCAAACTCCGCATGTAAGTAATTTTAATGTAGTTTCAGGATTCTTAAACCTTGAAATATCAGATGATTATTACGTCTCATTTTTTTCTGATATCAAAGAAATGCAAGCCTTCGGATTTGTGTCTGCTGGGCTTAATGCTCCGGCGGTAATGGTTGAATATTCTTCGCCCAACACCAACAAACCACTGCATTTAGGTCATGTCCGCAACAATTTATTGGGTTATTCAGTGGCCGAAATACTCAAAGCTTCCGGTAGAAAAGTCTATAAAGTACAAATCATTAATGATCGCGGTATTCATATTTGCAAGTCAATGTTGGCTTGGCAAAAGTTTGGCCAAGGTGAAACGCCTGAATCATCTGGTTTGAAAGGCGATAAACTGGTCGGAAAATATTATGTGGCTTTTGATCAGGCCTATCGCGAACAGATCAAAGACTTGATTGAACAAGGCAAAACCGAAGACGAAGCCAAAAAGCTGGCACCCATGATGCTCGAAGCACAACAAATGCTTTTGGATTGGGAAGCCGGAAAACCTGAAGTTGTTGCGCTCTGGAAAACCATGAACCAATGGGTTTACGATGGTTTTGAGGCTACTTACAAGCGCTTAGGGGTTGACTTTGACCAATATTATTATGAAAGCAATACCTATTTATTGGGCAAAGAAGTGGTTCAAATGGGGCTTGAAAAAGGCATTTTTGAAAAAGACCCCGACGGCTCGGTTTGGATTGATCTTACTGCCGAAGGTTTAGACCGTAAAATTGTCTTGCGCTCTGACGGAACCGCAGTATATATGACCCAAGACATCGGAACGGCCATTCAGCGGGTCAAAGATTTTCCGGATGTAAACGGTATGGTATATACGGTGGGTAATGAACAAGATTACCATTTTAAAGTATTGTTTTTGATTCTCAAAAAACTCGGTTTCAGCTGGGCAGATAGTTTATATCATTTATCTTACGGCATGGTTGATTTACCGTCCGGAAAAATGAAATCGCGTGAAGGAACCGTCGTTGATGCGGATGATCTCATGGATGAAATGGCTCAAACAGCACGAGCACTTTCGGCTGAATTGGGTAAACTTGACGGTTATTCTGAAGCAGAGAAAGACCAACTATACAATGTTATTGGTTTGGGCGCGCTTAAATATTACATTCTAAAAGTTGATCCCAAAAAGCGCATCTTGTTTAATCCGGCTGAATCAGTTGATTTTGCGGGTAACACCGGTCCGTTTATTCAATATACTTATGCCCGAATTCAATCTATTTTGCGCAAAGCAGATTTTGATTGGTCGGCCAAAATTTCATCGGTTATCCTGCACGAGAAAGAAAAGGAACTCATCAAGCAGTTACAAGAATTTCCTGAGGTAATTCAAGCAGCGGCTCATAACCACAGTCCTGCGCTCATGGCTAATTATATTTATGAACTTGTCAAAGAATACAACTCATTTTATCAATCAGTTTCTATTTTAGGCGAACCCGACACCACCCGAAAAGTGTTTCGCGTGCAATTATCGGCACAAGTAGCTCAAATTATCAAAAATGGTTTAGGCTTGCTGGGGATAGAAGTTCCGGAGCGTATGTAAAATTTAGAAACTAAACTTTACACTGAGGTTGGGCGTTCGTCCCAAGGCATAAATATCAACATTTTCAATGCCGTCTCCGGTGGCGTTGATGCGGTAATATCGATGAATCAAACTGCGTTTTCCCAAGATATTTAAAACAGACACTCCGACTTCAATACTCGGACCTTTCTCTGTTTTCCAGGTTTTTGAAGCCGAAGCGTTCAACTGAAAATAATCTGAAAGGCGTTTATTGTTCGGACTGTTATAATCAATAGTGGGGTTTGCTGGGTTTGTGTTGTTCACTACATAGCTGGCCGGCGTAGTGTAGGGTTTGCCTGAATGCCAGCGGCTTCCTACGGCAATTTTAAGTGATTTCCAATCGTAAATTACGGCATTGGTCAAGCTGTAAACCAATTCATAATTGTTTGGGAATTTTTGATCATATAAATTCTCAAACCAATAGGTATTTTGATTAAAAGTATAACTCAGCCAGGTATACCATTTTTTGAAGTTTTTTTGAATGAATATTTCGCTTCCTAAAATTTCATATTCGCCGGCAGATTTTGAGAATTCAAATTGATTCTGAAAACCTTCTTCGGGTGCAGTGATGCCGTCTACTTTTTTGTAAAAATTTTCTAAATTCAACAGCCAGCTCTTATTCTTGAAGCTCAGCCCAATACCTATTTGTTTGCTTTTTTGTAGCGGAATATTTTTTTCATCGGCCATGATCCAACGTCTTTTTTCTAAGCCCAAAAAGTCTCGTTGTTGATCAATGATTTGCTGTAAACTTTGGCTTTTAAATTCTCCGCTCAGGTTCAATGACCAATGTTCTGTAAGCGATTGTTGCCAAGTAAACCTCGGCTCGGTGCGCAAAAGGCCAAATTTGCTGTAATAGTTGAACCGAGTGCCGCATGAAAGCCTTGTTTTATTGTGCTTGGGTTTGTATTCAAATTCTGTGATGCCCACATGATTGCGCGATACATTTTTAATATTTCTGTTGAATTCAGGTTCGTTAATCTGATCAGAATTAGCAACACCCAATTCATCTAACACGTATCCTAAATTAAGCGACCAACTTTCTGAAAACTGATATTCGTGTTTGATTTTGATACCGTAATTCAATACTTCATTGCTTTGCTGCGTGGTTTGATTGTTGGTGACCGATTCATTAAAAGCATTGAGTTTGTATGATGATGTGCTTAGTTGGATTTGTGTTTGATGGTGCTGATTCCACTGTGATTTCCATTGCAGTGCAGCTCCATAATTTTCTTGTCCCCAACGACTGAATTTTTCTGCATCTGTTTTATATTGATCAATACCCAAAGTATTGCGAATGGTAATAGCATCCACAGACAATTCGTGTTTGGCGGCTATTTTTTGAAAATAATGAAAGGTTAAATCATAAAAATAAAACCTTTTATTGCTGCTGATGTTGCTGGGTGTATTGGCATTCAAGTCTGTAATGATGGTGTTCTGAAAAACACGGTCGTTGAATTTTTGATAGGTTGGTGAATTAATAAAATCGGTCAACGAACGACGCCCTGAAATTTCTATATAAGCTTTTTTAGTGAGTTGTAAACGCGCATTAGCCTCGGCACTAATCATATTGGCCGATAGACGCGCACCGGTTTTTTCTATTTTTTCATTGTGTGTAGAGATGTTGACCAAACTAGAGACACTTTCTCCAAAAAAAGCCGAAGTGCCATTCTTGGTAAAAGTGATTTCATGCGTTAGTGATGGATTGAAGACAGAAATCAAACCAAAAAAATGTCCGGTTTGAAACATTCTGATTCCATTCCATAAGAATAAATTTTGGTCGTGTGATCCGCCTCTAACACTAAGGTTTGAAATGGTCTCGTCGGTACTGTTTACTCCGGGTAACTGTTGTAAAGTTTGCAATACATCGGGCTCAATAAGCCCCGGTAGTAAACCAAATTTTTTGGGCTTTATTTTTAAAGAACCATCTTTTTTTTGCGCGATTCCAGAAGTCATGAATTGATGGGCAATTACTTCGGTCAATGGGCTTACATGCGGTTTGAGTAAAACTTGTGGACAGCCCGGATCATATAATTTTCTGGGTGCTATGCGCAAGGGTTCATAACTCTGATGGATGATACTAATGTCATTTGTTGAAATGATGGGCAATTCAAAAAAACCATCGACATTGCTTGATACTTGAACAGCGGTGTTTTCAATGGTAATGAATGCATTTTCTATAGGCTCAAGCGTTTGTTCATCTACTAAAAAACCACAAAGAGGCTTATCGTACTTCGGATTGTTATAGATGGTGTAGTACTTGTCTGAGAAAACCTTAAAGTGCAAATTCGTTTGACGGCTGATGTAGTCTATTTTTTGTGAGAGTTCCCAATTTTCCTCGGGCGGAGTCAATTTAAAAAGAGCAATTTCATCTTCAATATAATTAAAGACAATACGGTGCTTTTGCTCTATTTCAAGCAAAATAGTTTTTAATGAAATTTCACCTACGTTTTTTTGGGCGAAAACACAGTTGAAATTCAATAAGAGTATAAGCAGTAAGTATAGATGTTTACTCTTCGGCATCAGCAACTTGCAGGATTATTTTTTGACCGTTCACTTTTTGAATTTTTAAATGATAAGTCGAGGCAATAATAGCAAGTGCTTGATCTATATTTTGTTGTGGAATTGTTCCGGTAAAGAGTTGTTCGTTACCAGAACTTTTACATTCAATTTGTACATTAAAATGACGTTCCATTTCATCAATAATGTTGGCCAAGTGTTCTTGTACAAACATGAATTCACCGGTCATCCAACCCGGATGATTGTTTTGGTGATCTGGAATAGATAGTTTATTGCCCTTTTCAAAAGATACTGATTTCCCTTTGGTGATGATTACTTCTTGATTTTGGTAATTCACCTTCACACGACCTTCGTAACAAACCACATCAAAGCGATCACTACGTGCTTTAACATCGAACTGTGTACCCAAAACAGTGACTTTGCCCAGTTTCGTGTTGACTTCAAATTTTTTTCCTTTAGCTACTTTAAAATAAGCTTCCCCCTGTAATGTAAGGCTTCTGTTTTGATGCCAACCCCATTTGTTGTATTCAACAGAAGAGGCTGCATTGAGGACTACCTGAGAATTGTCAGGCAATGTAAATGATTTAAACTGACCATTTCCGGAAACTTCAGCAATGGCAATATTGGTTTTATAGAACCATCCGATGCCTAAAAAAACAATCATCATAGCTGCTACTTTAAACCAAGTTTTTTGGTAAAGCTTTATTACTTTCGGGGCTTTCGGGGTTGCTGTAATCTTGCGATACATTTGGTCTGCATCAAAATAGGGAGCCTCGAGCTCAGAAGTGTACCGAGCAATTTTGGCATATGTGGCAAATTCAGGTCGCGCTTCAAACGCTCGAAGTTCATCCGGAGTCATCTCACCTGAAAGCCATTTGGCCAATTCATATTTATCTTCCATGTTTTCTGCGCATTTGTTCATTAGAAACATTTATTGTTTTGAAAACCCTACCTGAATCCGTCAATTTCATTTCGGAGTGATAATAAAGCCCCGTGTATTCTTTTCTCTACAGCTTTTACTGAAATTTCCAGCATTTCAGCAATTTCGGCATATTTTTTACCTTCAATTCTGTGTAATAAAAATGCGGTTCTTTGGGCTTCAGTCAAATTTTCTATGGCTTTTTCAAGTTTGACTTTGAATTGCTGCTCTTCTAAAATATAGGACGGATCAACTTCTGAACTTTCATTTCCACCCACATTTTTGGCGTATTTCAAAACTACTTTTTGATGTGCAATTTGATTGAGCGATGCATTGTTGGCCACTGTGTATAAAAATGATTTGGCTTTTTCTTGTGGAATATCGGCACAGTGTTCCCACAATTTTATAAAAGCATCTTGCGCCATATCATGGGCCATTTCTTCGTTTCCGTATTTGAAATAAAGATAATTGCGCAGGCTTTTAACGTGCGTTTTGAAAAATACTGAAAATATATTTTCGTTGCAAATACCTGCCATTTTGGGGCTTTGGGTTGGTGGGTTGCTTAATTTGTCGGTGAAATTAAAAAAAAATTAATTTTAAGGTAGGGTTTTTTTATTGAAATTTGTTTTTTTATGGTCAACAAAACAATCCTGTCATGAAGCGACTTTTATTTTTCGCATGCACATTACTCTTCTTGGGTACATCTTGCCAAGAGGAGCAAGAAACACAGGTAATTAATACTTCTCAAAGTTTAACTAAAGACGCTCCGTTATCGGTTTTGATCAGAAGAGTAATCCAAAATCCAACAAATTTTGATGATGTTTTAGACGGAACCGCTTCTTTCTCAGTAAATTTACCCGTAAACATTACGTTAAACGGAAACTATATTCAAGTCAATACTGTAGATGATTTATCTTATGTTAAGTCCATCAAAAACATGAGTAATTCAGATGATGACGTGGTTCACTTTAGTTTTCCTATTACAGTTAAACGTCCGGATTTTTCAGAAACAGTCATTCAAAATCAAGCACAATACAATGATTTTGTTACTTCATGCGGTTCTGACAGTAATTTTCATGAAATAAGTTGTGTAGCTTTTAAATTCCCGATACAAGTCAAGTTGTACAATACTGGTTCTCAATTGGCCAGTTCAAAAAAATTGTACAGCAATCAAGAAATGTATGGCTACATTGTTTCGTTGAATGCCGATGAAATCTATAGCATAACCTATCCAGCAGAAATGCAAAAGCCTGACGGAACATGGCTTGCTGTAAATAACAATACTGATTTACAATCATTTATTGAATCTAATATCAATGCTTGTGATGAAGCTGCTAGTCAAAATACTTTGTCAGAAGTGATTGCTCAGGGTACTTGGAAGGTTTACTCTTTTATGGATGAAGGGCATGATGAAACCTATGAATTTAACGGTTATACCTTTGTTTTTAATTCCAACGGTACCACTATAGCCACCAAAAACAGCATCAACACAAACGGAACCTGGAGTACTTTTCCTCATGATGGTATTACTAAACTTGAAATTGATTTCCCAGGCGGCGGTAACGGAGCACTACATTACCTTGATGAAGACTGGATTGTTTTGGAATTCAATGCGAGTTCAATTAAGTTGTCTCATCAAAGCGGTGGTGGAGGAGAAAATCACCAAATTACGCTGACCAAAATTTAATTCTTTCAATCCGATATCGATTGATGATGAATAGTTTGTGAAAAATCTAAACCCAATTTTTTTCCTAAAAAACAAGTTTTTGCTCTCTTGTTTTTTGAAACCGGCCATTGGCTGGTTTTTTTTATCTTGTTTAATAGGCCTTTGTTTTTGTAATTCAATTTCCTAAACCCAGAACAACAGTAAACAAAGGAAATTGGGCTAGATCATTCAAATTAAATTCTTCCCTCACGGCATTACTGCCAGAACTTAATTCTTAACTCTTTACTAGATCGTTAATCAAGAGTTAAAACAAAAGTAACTATTATGAGTTTCTTGTCAATAGGGAAAACCCTAATTAACATTTTGACTTTCATAAATTGTTGAGTAAATTTTTTAAAGATTGTGGTTGTATGTCACATTCTCTAGCGATATCAATAGTGTATAAAAATTTATTTAAAATAAAAAAACCACCGGAAACACTAGGTTCCCAAGTGGTTTTCAACTAAACAAACAAACTATCTTCTATTTCCCTTCCAAGTCGAAATTCAGCGATACTTTAATGTTTTCGGCAAAGTTCTCTTTTACAAGGTTAGGAATGTCAATATTGTAATCTTTTGCTTTTACAGTAAAATTGCTGGTCATATTTACCTTACCAGCATTTTGAACCAAGCTTACTTTTATTTTTACTTTCTTGGTTACACCGTGAATGGTTAGATCACCTTCGGCGTCATAAGTGCTCTTGTTTTTATCAATTTTACCTAAGCTCAATATTTTGCCTTTAAAGGTTGCTTTCGGGTATTTTGATGATTCCATATAATTTTCATTAAAGTGCTCTTCCATGAGTGGAGACTTAAACTTAAATGATTTCACCAAAGCCAAAGTAGCCAAATCTCCGGTACTAGTATCTAAAATACACGAAGCTGTTTTGTTGGTGGCAGCTATCTCAACCAAATTTGGCATAGATGCGTCAAATTTAATTTCCCCATCGCGGGTCATCATTTTTTGGGCCAGGAGCGCCTCTCCCAACAAAAGAGATAAGGCTATAATTAGTAGTTTTTTCATGGTTCTTGGGTGTTTTAGTTTTCTACGTAACCTTGTGCAATCCAGTTTTCAATAATTTTGATGCGAGCTGCAGGCATTTTTCCAGAAGTTGGCATCACATCGCCACAATCTGAACCTTGAATTCTACACAATAAATTATAGTTTTCGCAGGCATCTTTTACTTCAGTATAGTTCGTCAAATATGGCTCTTGACTGTCGGTTGTATGACAACTCACACATTTATCTTCCATAATACCTTTTACATTGGCATTATAAGTTGGATTTTCAACTACTCCGGCCACTTCCTCATACGTATTTGATTCACATGAATACAAGCTGATACCAACTCCGGCAACTATAGCTAATAGGGTTAATTTGATCTTTTTCATAATTAAAATACTCTATACATGTTAAATCCGAAGAAAATACCTTTATCATTCCATTTGCCAACAGCATTCGTAAAATAAGCTACGTCGTTCATGGCTTGTGAATTAGAGAACACCAACTGAAAAACGTGTCCGCCGGTTTCAATATCGAATCCTGCTGTGAGCGGGTTTTGGAAATAATCAGCCTTGGGTTCGTTGAATCGGTGGGCATACTCTAAGTTAAAACTAATGCGTTTTGTCAATTTACATCTGCCACCACCGGCCAGTAAAAACTGATCTTTTTTCTCCGTGTCCGGTTGGGCGTCATATAAGTTTTTGTGCACCAAAATGGGAGCAATTTCAAACGAAAGCGACTCGTTGAACTTTCTTGAAATCAACAACTGCGAAGTATAGGCCAAACGGTTGTTATCCTTAAATTTTGGATATTCATCTTTATCAAATTTTGATGAATTGATATCCATTGTATTATACCCCACAATGGTTACCGGAAATCCGTCCACTTTTTGACTTACCAACAAGTACTTGCCTGATAATTCAAAAATTTTATTGGCGGTATGACGGGATACGCCCAAAGACAACCAATTGGTTGGAGCATAAATTCCGCCAATTCGGGTCAGCGCATTGTCTAAACCAAAAAAGTTGTTGATGCCTTCGGTCAAATCTCCAAATCGGTGCGTGACCAAAAAGTACCATTCACCTTTAACCGGTAATTTGGTTGATTGCATGTTGCAAATTTGCAAACCTTTAAAAGCAGCCATTTCGACTTCTTTTTTGGTTGGCTTGATACTGTCAAGTTGGCTCAGTAAATCATCCTGAGCGTGAAGATGCATACTTAGCAATAATGCAGCTCCAATAGCTAATAAGCTTTTTAATTTCATCTTAAATGAATCTTTAAATCGATAAACACTGGTCTAATTTAATCTCGCCCATAAAGTCGTCAAAACCTACCACACGACCTTTCATAATAATCGATTGATTGACTTTAATCTTACTGTCGGGTTGCGAAAGCAAACATACAATACTGTTGTCAATAATTACTTGGTTGGCATGAACTTCTGTTACTTTACCGGTAACAACTACCGCTTTTTCAAGGTATTTTTTGTTGGCACGCTCAGAATTAGTTGTGAATTCTTGGGTGATGTCTTTTGCATTTACGGTATAATCTGCATCTTCTGAGGCTAGGTTGCGCGCTCCGCCATGCATTATGTACCAATAAGCACCAACCGCAGCAACTACAGCGACCATCAATGCAATACCAATCAAACGAGATTTTTTCATGTTATTCGATTTATAAAATTAGTTGCGTATAATTTTTTTCACAGTGCTGTCAGAATCATTAGAAATTTCCATGAAATAAAGACCACGGTTTAAATCACTCAAATCAACCGAATTATTATTATTGTTAAAATCATTGATTTCGCGAACCAATTTAGCATTGGCATCAAACACGCGAATGGTTTTGATTTCAATGGTATTGTTTTTACTGATGTTAAAAATACCATTCGATGGATTCGGTGTTACAGCAATGTCTTTAATTTGGAAAGTGTCATTAGCCAAAACATCAGCAAAAGTTAAGGTTTTGGTTCCGTAAGTAGAATGCTCTGCTGTAATAGTTGTAGAAGGCCCCACAGCCCAAACGATTCCCAAAGAAGTCATGGCATAAGTAAAGGTGTAATCTTTGGCATCACCGGTACTAAATGGACGGGTCATAACCACTGTACGCGTTGTTCCAGAAACGGTGTTGCTCACCAAAGTAAGGTTGTTGGTAGTATCGGTAGTAGGAGCTACGTGACCGTTACTGGTAAAATACTGATCCAATAAAGAGGTTCCATAAGTTATAACATCTTTGTTGGTGGCCATTGTTGAAGTGTTCAAACCAATTGAGATCCACTTAGTCGATGGCCCCATGAGGGTAATAGTGGCCAACGAAGTAGCTTGATCCAAATTGATTTTTACTTTCATACTACCAATAGTAGTTAGGGCGGTTTCTCTTTGCTGTGCAATTGTCAGTTGCATCACAGCCAAAAGGGCAATTAATAGGCTAGCTTTTTTCATGTTAAAATAGTTTAGGTTCATCTTTGTTTTATTGATCTAGTAAAATAATGAGTTTGGTGTTTTTGTTGAAGTTGGCATAATCTAAGGCTTTGCGTCCATCTTCATCTGGAATGTTCTTATCGGCGCCGGCTTTAATCAGTGCTTCAGCAATTTCATCTTTATTAAAAAAAACAGCATAAATCAGCGCGGTTTTATTTCCTTCGCCTTTTTGGTTTAAATCAGCTTTTACTGAAATGAGTTTGTTGACAATATTCAAATCGCCTGACATCACCGCTGCCATCAATGCGGTCCCGCGACCGGAATTGTAATTCACATTGTTCACTTTTTCTGCTAAAAAAAGGGCTACAGCTGTATTGCCTCTGTAACAGGCCAAAATCAGGGGAGTTGAATTGCGCTCATCTACTGAATTAATGATCTGTGGGTTCTTTTTGTAGGCAGCTTCAATTTGTTCCAAAGTCCCTTTTCTGGCTAGGTCAAAAACATTCAAATCTTGGGCATTCCCGCTGAAAGTGATGAGCAAAAGGCTGTATGTCAATAATAAAAATCTCATTTTAATTGGGTTATGAAAACACCCTTAGAGTATTTCCGGTCAATTCTGTGTTATAACTCTTTAAGTTTCTGGTGGCGGGCCCTTGCGTTACTTGACCGCTACTGCTAAAATTAGCTCCGTGGTTAGGACAATGAAAATCATTGCTCGCAGAGCGATACTTAACATTGGTTCCTTCGTGGGTGCATGAGGCCGATACAGCTAAAAATGCACCGTCAGTGGTTCTTGCAATGACCAAACCTTTGGTGGTTAAGTACCCGCCATTTGTTGCCAATGCACCTGTGCTGATGTCTAATGTGAAATCAACATTCGTAGGCGCTGGGGTCACACTTCCGTCATCGTCTTTTTCACAACTAGCGGTAAGCCCACCTATACAAGCCGGAACGAGCAAGGCTGCGGCGCCAAAACCAACACGTTCAAAGAACTCTTTTCTAGTCATAACTCAGGGGCTTTTTGTGTTATTTGGCAATAAAACATGCCCTTTGCCAAAAACCCTACTAGTAGTGAATTATTTTTTGGTAATTTTTATCGTCTCTAAATAACCGACGATATACATCCTATAAGTAAACTTTCAAGATATTTTTGTTTACTGATTCGACAACTTCAAAAGCAAATACTTAAATTTGCGCTTCATTTTGAAAGCTCAACTACTATGTTTGATAATTTAAGCGAGAAGCTTGACAAAGCATTTCACATTCTTAAAGGTCACGGAAAAATTACCGAGGTCAACGTAGCCGAAACCCTCAAAGAAGTGCGTCGTGCGCTTTTGGATGCCGACGTTAACTTTAAAATTGCCAAAGATTTTACTACGCGTGTCAAAGACAAAGCAATCGGTGAAAACGTTTTGACTACTTTACAGCCAGGACAGTTGTTGGTGAAATTAGTCAAAGACGAACTCACCGAACTCATGGGTGGTGATGTTTCAGGCATTAATCTATCAGGTACTCCTACCGTCATTTTGATGTCTGGTCTACAAGGTTCGGGTAAAACGACTTTTTCAGGTAAATTGGCGTTGTTTCTCAAAACCAAAAAGAACAAAAAACCTTTGCTCGTAGCTTGTGATGTGTATCGTCCGGCAGCGATTAATCAGTTGCATGTAGTAGGTGAACAAATAGGGGTTGAGGTATATTCTGAGCCCGAAAACAAAAATCCGGTGGCCATTGCACAAAATGCAATTAAATATGCCAAAGAAAACGGATTCAATACCGTGATTGTTGATACGGCAGGACGTTTGGCGGTTGATGAAGAAATGATGAATGAAATTGCCAACGTTCATCAAGCTATTCAACCACAAGAAACGCTTTTTGTGGTGGATTCTATGACCGGACAAGATGCGGTTAATACAGCTAAAGCCTTCAACGACCGACTTAATTTTGACGGAGTTGTGTTGACCAAATTAGACGGAGACACCCGCGGAGGAGCTGCTTTGTCAATCAAATCAGTTGTCAACAAACCTATTAAATTTGTCGGAACTGGCGAGAAAATGGAAGCACTTGATGTGTTTTATCCGTCGCGTATGGCCGACAGAATTCTTGGTATGGGCGACGTAGTATCGCTTGTAGAACGTGCTCAAGAGCAATTCAACGAAGAGGAAGCGCGCAAACTCCAAAAGAAAATTGCTAAAAACGAATTTGGTTTTGACGATTTCTTGCAACAAATTCAGCAAGTTAAAAAAATGGGGAACATGAAAGACTTAGTCGGTATGATTCCCGGAGCTTCAAAAGCCTTAAAAGATGTTGAAATTGAAGACGATGCGTTCAAACATATTGAAGCCATTATTTATTCAATGACACCGCAAGAGCGCAGCAAACCATCAATCATTGATATGAAGCGCAAAAGCCGCATCGCCAAAGGTTCGGGCCGAAAGATAGAAGAAGTCAACCAACTCATGAAGCAATTTGACCAAATGAGCAAAATGATGAAAATGATGCAAGGCCCGGGCGGAAAACAAATGATGAAAATGATGTCGGGCATGCGCGGCATGAAATAATACCTAAAAGGCGTGATGATTCACGTCTTTTTTATTGATAACAACACAACAACAACACTATGCAATTACTAGACGGAAAAAAAACCTCTGAAGACATCAAGCAAGAAATCAAAGCCGAAGTTGATGGGATGAAAGCCCGAGGCGAGAAAGTGCCTCATTTGGCCGCAGTATTGGTAGGCAATGACGGAGCCAGCTTAACCTACGTAGGCAGCAAAGTACGCGCCTGTGAGCAAGTAGGTTTTGAATCAACTTTGATTAAAATGCCCAGCACCACTTCTGAAACTGAATTGCTCAAAAAAATAGAGCAACTCAATCAAGATGACCACATTGATGGTTTTATTGTTCAACTGCCTTTGCCCGAACAAATTGATACGCAAAAAGTGATTATGGCCATTGATCCAAGCAAAGATGTCGACGGTTTTCACCCGGAGAATTTTGGGAAAATGGCCTTGGATATGAGCACCTTTATTCCGGCGACTCCGTTTGGTATTTTAGAATTGCTCGAGCGCTACGGCGTTGAAACCAAGGGCAAACACACAGTAGTTATTGGCCGAAGTCATATTGTGGGCCGCCCTATGAGCATTCTAATGGGGCGCAAAGGATTTCCCGGAAATTCTACCGTTACCCTCACACACAGTTATACCAAAAACATTGCACAAATTACCACACAAGCTGATATCATTATTACCGCTTTGGGCGTGCCCAATTACCTCAAGGCCGAAATGGTCAAAGACGATGCGGTGGTCATTGATGTGGGCATTACCCGTGTTGAAGATTTGACTTCTGAAAAAGGCTATCGCATTACCGGCGATGTTGATTTTGAACACGTGAGTAAAAAAGCTTCGCACATCACTCCGGTGCCAGGAGGAGTAGGCCCGATGACCATTGCTATGCTGCTTAAAAACACACTTTTGGCGCGCGAGCAAAGACGACGTCTTTAAAATTCTCCTTTTTTGCGGTAGCGTGGGTCAGTTGGTTTGATGAATTCGGCTTTGCGCACCGACGGAGCTGGTTTTGGTTCGGGTTTATGCTCTTGTTTTTTTTCAGAAAATCGCGGTTTTGATTTGCTGAATTCTGTTTTTCGTTCTGAATTGCGAGCAACAGCAGGCTTGGTTTTGGGCTTTTCATGAAAACTCGCCTCTTCGGTTTTGCTCGATGGTTCAATGAGTTGTTGTAATTGCGCAATTTCTTCGGGAGTTAATGCGCGGTATCTGCCCAGCGGAACATCTAAATGAATATTGATGATGCGCACGCGTTTGAGCGCTTTGACTTCGTAGTCAAGATATTCACACATGCGGCGAATTTGTCGGTTGAGCCCTTGGGTAAGAATGATTTTGAAAACAAATTTACTCACTACTTCTACGTGACATTTTCGCGTTACAGTGCCCAGAATCGGGATGCCGTCAGACATGCGTTTGATGAAGCGTTCGCTGATGGGTTTGTCAACAGTAACGATGTATTCTTTTTCGTGGTTGTTGCGCGCACGCAAAATTTTATTGACAATATCGCCGTCGTTGGTCAAGAAAATAAGTCCTTCGCTGGCTTTGTCTAAACGCCCAATCGGGAAGATGCGAATGGGGTAGTTGAGGTAATCAATAATGTTATCGCGCACTTGCAAATTGGTGGTGCACTCAATGCCCACAGGTTTGTTAAAGGCCAAGTAGATGAGTTTTTCGCTATTGTCGCGGATGAGTTTTCCGTCTATGCGCACTTCGTCTTGCGGGGCAACCTTGGTGCCCATTTCAGGAACCTTTCCGTTGACGGTAACCCGGCCTTGAGCAATGAGTTCATCGGCTTCACGGCGCGAACAAAAGCCGGTTTCTCCGATGTATTTGTTGAGTCTTTTGAGTTGGTCTTCCATGCGGCAAAATTAGCATTATATTTTGAGCGAACACCGCGCGAACGCAAATTCTCTAGCCCTGACAGCAGCGGCAGCCTTTGGGCGTTTTCTTTAAACGGCCAAAGCTACAGCGCATGGCAGGATCAAGCTTCTAAAAATGAAATAATTTGTTGGTATACATGCTCGTCGTGCAAGCTGTGTCCGAGGCCTTGTGTGGTGATTAATTGCGCGTTTTTCCAGCTGTTGATGAGTTTTTTCGCTTCGGTATAATGCACAACCGTATCGTGCAAATCGTGAATAATCAAACCCGGAGTTTGGCTGTTTTTAAGAAAATATTGCCCGCTGAATAATTCTATTTCAATTGAAAATCGCTCGCGGGTGTAGGCAATCATTTGCTTTTTGATAGAGGCTTTGAGCCCAAGCAATTGAATAAAATTGTCAAGAATAATACTGAAATCAGACGGCGCTCCGAGCAAAACCATTTTGTCAAAGCGATGTTTGGGATAGTAATACTGATAAAAGGCCGAAGTGGCTCCACCCAGTGAATGCCCAACCAAAAAGTGCGGTTGGTATTTTTGCACCACTACCTCGACAAAAGTGGCATACAGCGGAATATTGAATTCAAGGCCAGAAGATAGCCCGTGTGCCGGTGCATCAATGGCCAAAACGGTAAACCCAGATCTTTGCAAATGAGCCAGCAGTTTTTCCCAACGCGCGGTATTGCTTTCCCATCCGTGTACGAGTAAAACGGTGGTGGCGTTTCCTGACCAAAGATAGGTTTCAAATGCATGCTCGTTGCTGTGCAGGGTTTCGCGCTTTGCGGTTTGCAAAATGGTGGGTACTTGGTCAAATTTCAATTTGCCTTTGCGCGGATGACTGAACAGTTGATAGGCCAGTTGAAATGCTTTTTGGGGCGCCCATAAACTCAAAAGGTTGATGTAGCTGCCCACCACTTTCGGGACTATTTTCTCAATGAGTTTTTTCATAAAAAAAGCCCCGGTTTCCCGAGGCTGTATATTAAATGGCCGCAAATACAGCTTTCATTTTTTCTCTTTCTTCGTCTGCCAAACTAGCATCTACTAAGATTCTTCCGGAATGCTCATCAGTGATGATTTTTTTTCTGCCTGCAATTTCAACTTGGGTTTGCGGCGGAATGGTAAAGAACGATCCGGCTGATGCACCGCGCTCAATAGATACAACTGCTAAGCCGTTGCGCACGCTTCCGCGAATTCTTTTGTAGGCTTTGAGCAAACGCTCGTCAATCAAAGCTTCGAATTCAGCTGCTTTGGCCAATAAGAAGTTTTCTTCTTTTTCGGTTTCAGACATGATATCGCTAAGTTCTGCTTTCTTGTGTTTGAGGTGTGATTGTTTGGCCTCGAGTTTTTCTTTAGAGCTTGAAATAGATTCTTTTTTGTGCTCCATTGAAGCTTTGAGTTCTTTGATTTGCTTTTCAGCCAATTGAATTTCTAATTCTTGAAACTCAATTTCTTTGGCCAATGAGTTAAACTCGCGGTTGTTGCGAACGCTGTCTTGTTGTTTCGCGTATTTTTTGATGGCTGTTTGATGGTCTTCAATAGCGTTTTTCTTGGCTTTGATTTGATCTTCAATTAGCTCTAAATCTTTTTTAAGTTTGTCTTGGCGCGCAGTAAGTCCGGCCACTTCATCTTCTAAATCTTCAACTTCCAACGGAAGTTCTCCTCGTACATTTGTGATTTCGTCTATGCGGGTGTGAATCAATTGTAAGTCGTAGAGTGCTCTGAGTTTCTCTTCAACATTTAATTCTTTAGTGTTCGCCATAATTTATAAGTACTTAACTGGATTTGTATTTTCTTCTGATAAAACGATGGCAAAATTAGGAATTTTTTTCATAAGAAAATCAGCAATATAATTTTTTGTATAGCGTTCGCTTTCAAAATGTCCGATATCGGCCAAAAGTAGTTGATTTTCAGCTTCATAAAAATTGTGATACTTTAAATCTGAAGTAACAAAAGCATCAGCTTGGGCCTTTTTGGCGGCTGAAATGGCAAACGCGCCCGAACCACCCAACACGGCAACGCACTGAATGGGCTTTCCGATTAATGCACTGTGACGAATTGCGCCGGTTTGCATTTGGGTTTGTACCATTTTTAAAAAATCCAATTCATTCATGGATTGTGGCAAATCTCCAATCATGCCCAAGCCTATGTTTTGATGGCGATTTTCAAGCGCATAAATTTCATAAGCAACTTCTTCATACGGATGGTTGGCAAACAGCGCTTTGAGTATTTTTGATTCAAGATGTTTTTCAAAAGTGACTTCAATTTTGATTTCATCGGCTTCAACAAATTCAAAACGCGCCCCCAACTGCGGATCGCTGTGTTCGTTGCCCATAAAAGTTCCGATGCCTTTTGAATTAAAACTGCAATTTTCATAATTGCCAATGTTTCCGGCTCCGGCATCAAACAAAGCATTTCTGACTTGCTCAGCGTTTTCTGCAGGTGCATAAGTAATTAGTTTTTGTATGTATTGGGCTTTCGGAATCAAAATTTTCAAGTTTTCTAAACCCAGAGCTTCACCCAAAATGCGGTTCACGCCGTCTCTGTGGTTGTCAAGCGCAGTATGAACCGCATATATGGCCAAGTCGTTTTTAATGGCTTTAACCACTGCGCGCTCAACATAATTGGCTCCGGTAATTTTTTTTAAGCCCGAAAAAATAATGGGGTGAAAGCAAACCACCAGTTGACAATTTTTGGCAATAGCTTCATCTATTACGTTTTCAAGCGCGTCGTGACATACCAAAATCCCTTTTATTTCTTGTTCTGGGTTTCCGACCAAAAGCCCGACATTGTCAAAATCTTCGGCGTAGGCCAAAGGCGCCATTTCTTCTAAAATGGGGAGTATTTCTTTAATTTTCATGAAGTTGATTTAGGTTGACCACGAATTCAGGTTTTGTTTGATGATCCAACCGCTGTCTGTTTTTTCAAACAACAAAACGGTGCTGCTGTTGTGCTCAATGTTGCGGTAAAAAACAACTTTGACCAGCGCCAAGTTTCCTTTGCTGTAAATGAGCGGTTTGCCCACAATCATGAGTCGTTGGTTGTTTAGGTTGAGCCTTTTAGAGATTTCCTGGTACTTTTCTAGCGCAACACATTCTTTGACTTTTGATTTTATTTTGGACAGATCGTTGGCAAAAATTGCGTCGAGTTCAGAAGTCCAAAAACGCTCTGCCATGTCTGAGTTGATTTTACTTCTGATTTCTTGTACAAAATCTTTTGGAAGACTTGTTTTTTGGGTGGCTTCAATGAGTTCTTCGGTATTGTTGGCTTGGGTGCAATACAAATAGAGCAACTGACTGCGGTTTTTAACTACCGGTTTTTCATTTTTGTAGTATTTCTCTAAGATGATCCTTAAAAGAGCGGTGGGGTCAGATTCTTGAGCTTTTGCAGTTAAAACGCCCAAAAATAATAGCAACAGAAAAGCGCATTTTTTCATAAAACTCAATCGTTTTGGATGTTGTTCAAGCAATGAATCTAACTTTGATTTTTTTTCATTCCAAAGATAAAATATTATACATTCGTGCTATGATTTTTTTCAGAAAAATACTCTTTCCGTTCTCGGTTTTATATGCGCTTGTTACCGCCATTCGGAATTTTTTATACGATAAAAATCTACTTACTTCACACGTTTATCCGCTGCCGATTATTGCGGTAGGAAACCTCAGTGTGGGCGGAACCGGTAAAAGTCCGCAAATAGAATATCTCATCCGATTGCTTTCAAATGAATATCGTGTAGCCGTGCTCAGTCGTGGTTATAAACGCAAAAGTAAAGGTTTTGTCTTAGCCGATGAAAATGCAAGCGCTGAAACTTTGGGCGATGAGCCCTATCAGTTTTATCGCAAATTCCAGAATATTCAAGTAGCCGTTGATGCCAACAGAAATCGCGGTATTCAGCAATTGATCTCACAAGCACAAAAGCCGGATGTTATTTTGTTAGACGACGCTTTTCAGCACCGAAAAGTCAAAGCAGGTCTCTATATTTTACTCACGGCTTATGGCGATTTGTTTTGTGATGATTTTGTTTTGCCAACCGGAAATTTACGCGAGCCACGTTCTGGCGCGCACCGAGCTCAAATAGTAGTTGTGACCAAATGTCCGGCGGATTTATCAGCGCAGCAAAAGCAAAATATAAGGCATAGATTAGGTGTGCAAGTTTCGGTTTTTTTTAGTCAGATAGCTTATGATGATGAAGTTTTATCAGAAGCTAAATCGCTAAAAGTAAATGAGTTGCGTTCTGTGCCGAAATTACTCGTGGCCGGAATTGCCAAACCAGCCCCGTTTTTTGCATATTTGCAACACGAAAACGATGTCGTACTCGAGTTTGCAGATCATCATGATTTTACTTCTGAAGACATCCAAAAAATAAAAAAACAAACCATGAACCGAGTCATCGTGACTACTGAGAAAGATTATGTGCGCTTGTGGCCACATTGCTCAGATATGGCAATGTATTATTTGCCCATTCGAACTTCTTTTTTATCTGAAGCTGCACGATTTGACCAATTGATTTTAGATTATGTGGGAACAAGTACAACAAACAGTTGAATACATCAAAGCCAAAACCGGACTCACTCCTGAATACGGTGTAATTTTAGGTTCTGGTCTCGGGAGTTTTACCGATGATATACAGATTACGCATACTTTACCGTATAGTGAAATTCCCAATTTTCCGGTTTCAACCGTACAAGGACACAAAGGTGCGTTGGTGTTTGGAACCATTGGCAACAAGCAAGTAGTGGCCATGCAAGGCAGGTTTCATTTTTATGAAGGCTACTCAATGAAAGAAGTCACTTTTCCGGTGCGTGTGATGAAATACTTAGGCGTTAGTAAACTTATTGTTTCGAATGCTTCGGGGGGTGTCAAAGATTCTTATCAGGTGGGTTCTATAGTACTCATTCACGACCATATTAATATGTTTCCGGAACATCCGTTGCGCGGAAAAAACGATGAGCGCTTTGGGCCTAGATTCCTCAATATGAGCGAACCTTACAGCAAAGCGATGATTGCGCAAGCCAAAAACTTAGCGCATGAGTTAGGCATTGAAGTTCAAGACGGAATTTATTTAGGTTTACAAGGCCCTACTTTTGAAACCATTTCTGAATACCGCATGGTCAAAATTTTGGGGGCAGATTGCGTTGGAATGTCAACCGTTCCTGAAGTAATCGTCGCGCGGCACATGGATATGGAAACCTTTGGCATCTCGGTCATTACTGATATGGGCAACGAAGACAATATTGAAACCGTTAGCCACGAAGAAGTACTTGAAGCCGCACGCAAAGCCGAACCGCATGTGCGCAGTTTGATCAAAGCACTCATTCAATCATACTAAGTTTTTTTACCGACGGTTTGACTCAGAACTCTGTAAAAGTCTTTTGGGTCAAATGGTTTGGTAAGTACATCATTCATTCCGTAAGACAAAAGCATTTCGCGGTTTTCGTTGAGTGAAATAGCCGTAAGTGCTACAATTTTGGTCTTCTTGTCAAAGGTTCGGATGGTTTGGGTAGCAATGGTTCCGTTGATGCCCGGCAAATGCACATCCATCAAAACCAAATCATATTTGTTGTTCTTGACTGCTTCAATGGCATCTTCACCATTGTCAATTACCTCGCAAATCATGCCTTTGTTCTCAACCATTTTCTTGGTAATCATTTGGTTGATTTTGTTGTCTTCAATGAGCAATACTTTTTTGCCGTCCAGTACCGAGTCATCAAAATCCATCGATTGGGTTTCATGCAAACTATTGTCGTGTCCGATTCTGAAGCTCAAGTCAAAATAAAACGTCGTGCCTTTGCCCACTTGACTTTCCAGCTGAATTTTTCCGCCCATGATTTCAATGAGTTTTTTGACAATCGTCAGACCCAGTCCGGTACCGCCGTATTTGCGGTTGATCTCAATAGAACCTTGTGAAAAACTCTCAAAAACCGACTCTAATTTTTCAGGTGGAATCCCAATTCCGGTATCGACAATTCTAAAGTGAATCGACGTGAACTCTTCATTGATTTCATTGGTTTGCAAAATCACTTTTACCTCTCCGTTTTTGGTAAATTTGAGCGCGTTGTTGATCAGATTCAAGAAAATTTGCGACAGTTTGGTTGGGTCGCCCACCAAATAATCCGGAATACTCGGATCTATCTCAACGGTAAAATTATTGTTGTTGATGCCCGCCAATTCTTTGAGTGAATGCTGAATGTTTGACAACAGTTGTTTGAGGTCAAAGTTGATGTATTCAGTTTCAACAGCACTTGATTCAATTCGGTTGATTTCAAGAATTTCATTGATAAACGTGAGCAAATAGTTTCCTGAAAACTTGAGTGAGTTCAAATAATTCATTTGGCTCGGTTTGGGATTTTCTTCTAAAAGCAAATGCGTGATTCCGTTGATGGCATTCAGCGGCGTTCGCAACTCATGGCTTACGGTTGATAAAAATTCAGCGCGTGCCTTAGAAGCTTTTTCAGCTTTTTCTTTGGCAATTTGCAACTCGTTGTTTTTTTCTTTGAGCAATTGGTTGGATTGATTTCGGATGATGTTGTTTTTGTACAAAGACAAACTCAAAAGCGACAAAATGGATATGAGCGCAATGGCCAAAATACTGATGAGTTTGGCTACTTTATTGGCTTTTTGTTGTTCTTTGTTTTCTCGGTCTAATTGCTCAATGGTTTTCAGGCGCTCGTTGTCTTTGAATTCAACGTAGTCTTCAACACCTAATTTTTTGCTGTTGAGTGCAGCCAGACTGTCTTTGAGTTCGAGATGTTTTTTTAAGAAATAAAAAGCCTTTTCAGTATTGAGTAGTTTGTCATAAGTTCTGCTCAGAGCCAATAAAATTTTGGTTTTTTGCTCCGGGTTTTTGTTGCGCTCATTAATAGTCAATGAACGAGACAAATAATTCAGGGCCAAATTGCTGCGTTCGTTGAGTAATTCAATATGCCCCATTTGGTAGAGTGCCTCAGCTTTAGTTTCGGTAATGTCAGAGTGATCGGGTTTGGCAATGATTTGATTAAAAATCGGAATCGCCAATTTGAATTGCCCTTTGGCTTTGTACAGAATGGCTTTTTGCAAATTCAAAAGCTCTATGGCGTCCGGAATTTTAATGGCTGTATATATGGTTTTGGCCTTGTCAAAATTGGCTTCTGCCAAGTTGTAGTTTTCTTTTTCCATGAAGCAAAGCCCCAGCTGATAATAACAAAAGCCCTGATCACTCGAAGGTTTGAGCGTATTGTAGAGCGCTACACTTTTGTAATAAGAGTCAATAGCATCGTCAAATTTTTTGAGCTCAAAATAAATACCGCCCAAAACGCTGCTCGCATAAGCTTCGGCTTTTGTATTTCTTTGGTTGTGCGCATAGTCAATGGCTTTCTGAGCAAAATCTAAAGAATACTTGTAATTATTGGTTTTGATGTTGAAGTTTGAAAGCTCAATGTAATAAGCTACACTATCAGTTTTTCGGATGTTTTTAGGCTTTTTCTGCGCTTGGGCAAAGAAGCTCAAAGACAACAGTACAGCTAGTAAATACTTCATAGAAAAGAATTTATTTCGGATAAGGGGCACTAAATGTACGAAATTATTTTCTAGACAGATGTAGAACCAAATCAATAATTCTTGAAGAGTAACCTATTTCATTGTCATACCAACCCACTACTTTGACCATTTTGTCTATGGCTGAAGTGAGTTGCGCGTCAAACAAACACGAATTTGTATTGCCAATCACATCTACGGAAACAATCGGATCTTCTGTATAAGCCAAAATATCTTTGAGTTCATTTTCAGCAGCATTTTTAAATGCCCGGTTGATTTCTTCAATGCTCACTTGACGCGATACATAACAAGTAATATCCGTCAAAGAACCATCAGGTACCGGTACGCGAATGCCGCCGCCGCCAATTTTGCCCTGCATTTCCGGAAAGATGTTGTTGAGCGCTTTGGCTGCTCCGGTAGTGGTTGGAACAATTGATTGCGCCGCACCGCGGGCTCTGCGCAAATCCCGATGTGGTTGGTCGTGTAGGCTTTGATCAGTAGTGTAGGAGTGAACCGTAGTAATGTATGCTTGTTCAATACCGCAAAGTTCTTGAATGACTTTGATCATCGGAGCGGCATTGTTGGTGGTACAACTGGCGTTAGAAACAATCAGTTCGGTTCCCTGTAAAATGTGTTCATTGACACCCAAAACCACCGTTTTGATCTCAGGAACTTCAGCAGGCGCTGATAAAATCACACGTTGCGCACCGGCGCTGATGTGCTGGTAAAGTTCATCATATGTTTTGAATTTACCGGTGGCCTCAATGACAAAATCGGGATTGATTTGCGTCCAACCAAGCTCAGAAATATTTTTCTCATGAAAAAACCGATAATGTTGACCGTTTACTAAAATACCGTCTTCATTATAGGAAACTTCATCAGCCAAAACCCCGTGAATACTGTCGTATTTGAGCAAATGAGCCATGGTTTTGTTATCGGCCAAATCATTGATGCCCACCACTTGAATGTGCGGGTGATGCAGTAACAACCGAAACAAATTGCGTCCGATGCGCCCAAAACCGTTGATGGCAATTTTAATCATGAGAAGAAGTTGAGATGGAGAAGTTTAGAAAGTTTAGAAGTTTAAAAAGTTTAAAAAGTTTAAAAAGTTTAGAAAGTTTAGAAGGTTTAGAAGTTTAAAAAGTTTAAAAAGTTTAAAAAGTTTAGAAAGTTTAAGAAGTTTAGAAAGTTTAAAGTTGATAACTGATGTTAAATGACGGACGCTTTTGCGTTAGGGATAGAGGCAAGCACCTTGTGCAGCCGAAAGCCCGACCCGCAGGGACACGAGGTTGCAAACCGACTGCCCTGAGGGAAACGCCCCATTATTATTTATTCCACTGCGCTCCATGCAACATTCAGCATACAACATGCAACATATAATTTACAAAATGTGTTTCTCTGCATGATAACTTGAACGCACGAGTGCGCCGCTCTCTACATGTCTGAAACCCATTTCTTTGCCTAAATCTTCGTATTTTTTGAATTGCTCTGGCGTGATGAATTCCTTCACCGGCAAATGTTTTTTGCTTGGCTGCAAATATTGGCCAATGGTCACAATATCCACCTGGGCCTCGCGCAAATCGCGCATGGTTTGAATCACTTCTTCTTCGGTTTCGCCCAAGCCCAGCATAATGCCCGATTTGGTTCGGCGAATGCCTTTTTCTTTTAAATAGCGCAACACTTCTAAGCTGCGGTCGTATTTGGCTTGAATGCGCACCTCGCGCGTTAGGCGACGAACGGTTTCCATATTGTGCGAAACCACCTCTGGGTTGGCCTCGACAATGCGGTCAATATTGCGCTCAATACCTTGAAAATCAGGAATCAAAGTTTCTAGCGTGGTTTCAGGATTCATGCGTCGGATGGCGCGCACGGTTTCGAGCCAAATAATCGAGCCGCCGTCTTTTAAATCATCTCTGTCTACACTGGTAATTACCGCGTGTTTGATTTTCATGATTTTAATTGAGCGCGCTACTTTTTCGGGCTCGTCCCAATCAACCGTTTCAGGCCGACCGGTTTTAACGCCGCAAAATCCGCAAGAGCGCGTGCAAATATTGCCCAAAATCATAAAAGTGGCCGTGCCTTCGCCCCAGCATTCACCCATATTGGGGCAACTGCCCGAGGTGCAAATCGTGTTGAGTTTGTACTGATCCACCAAGCCGCGCAGCTCAGTATATTTTTGGCCAATAGGCAGTTTAACTTTGAGCCATTTGGGTTTGCCTACCGGAAGTGTGTTGTCAAGAACCGATTCCATAATTTGAAATTTGCCCCGCAAAGATAACGATTGTTTTGCTCTGATGTGCAAATTAACAATTCCTAAATATTCTTGTTTTTTGGGCGCACGGGCGGGCTATGCGCTGCTATCTTTTGCTTGCTTGCGCCGCAAAAGGATATTCGCTGCTATCCCTGGCGCGGTGCACAGATGCATGAATGTTTTGGTTTTATTGTAAAAATCCTATCTTTAAAATCAAAAAAATATGCCGCAACTCAATACCCACATCAACTTCAACGGAAACGCCCAAGAAGCTTTTAACTTTTATCAATCGGTTTTTGGTGGAAGCTTTACCAAAATCATTCGCTTCAAAGATTTGCCCGGATTAGACGCCCAAGTCTCTGAACAAGAAGCGCAGAAAATCATGCATATTGCTTTGCCGGTGGGCAATAACATTTTGAGCGGCAATGATGTGCCGGCTTTTATGGGAACCGTCAATGAGCTCGAGCATCGTTCTAAAATTGCATTGCGCGCACAGAGCAGGCAAGAGGCCGAGCAGATTTTTCAAGGTTTATCACAAGGCGGAACCGTTGAAATGCCACTTGAAGACAGCCCTTGGGGCACTTATTTTGCTATGTTTCGCGATCGATTTGGCATTGAGTGGATGGTGGAGTTCAATCCTGAAGATACCCGGCAGTAGCATCAACTTTTATTTTTGAATCAAATAAAATCGTCAGTCAAGCCCAATTTTTGGTTTTTACTCTTTAAAAAAAGAATCCATCAAAACACCATATCGGCGGATTGTTTTTTTCTGATTTTAATCACATTTTTACACCACAGATTATTTTCATTATGACAGGTGCAGATAAATTAAAGTCCTTTCTTGAAAAGTTCAACCTCTTGACCGAAGCGCAAATCCATGAGTTTGTGGCATCGTTTACAGAGGTTAAAGTCAAAAAAAGACAATACCTTGTTCAGCCAAACTTCACGGCCAAAAGCAGACATTTTGTAGTATCGGGCGCATTTCGATCTTTTGTGGTTGGTGACAAGGGCACTGATCATACCATTTCTTTCGCCATAGAAGATTGGTGGATTACGGACTACAACAGTTATATATATCAACAACCGGCCACCATGTTTGTAGTAGCTTTAGAAGACAGTATTATACTGCAAATTGATTACCAACAAGAGCAACTGCTTAAAAAATCAAACCACAATTTTGAGACTGTTTTTCGCATCATGGCAGAACGAGGATTGGCTTTTCAGCAGCGCAGGCTTATTTCAAACCTTACCCAAACGGCCGAAGAGCGTTATGACCATTTCATTGAAAAGTATCCGCAGGTGGCACAACGACTACCGCAGTATGCTTTGGCCTCGTTCTTAGGAATGACCACCGAATTCCTTTCTAAAATTCGGAACCACAAAGTCAAGCGCAAATAGTTGAACTACTTCAACTGTTTTTCTTCATCTACTTCATTGTTTTGAGTGTTGTGTTCTGATCAACTTTGTCATGTCAACAAAGACATACAAATCATTTAAAAACAAAGTAATATGAACACAACCACAGAAAGAACTTTTACAGTTCCGGCCAGAGCAGAAGTTTCTGCTCAAAATCAAAGTATTTTTGATCAACTCCAAAAAGGTTTGGGATTTGTGCCCAATCTGTATGCTTTTTTTGCCAAAAACGAAACGGCTTTAGCTGACTACCTAACGTTGCAAAACCGCAAAAGTACACTGCGCCCAAAAGAAAGAGAAGTAATTAATTTGGTGACCAGTCAAATCAATGGTTGTCGCTACTGTCAAAGTGCGCACACTGTACTCGGAAAAATGCATGGTTTTACAGAGGAGCAAATTCTTGAAATTAGAAAAGGAAATACTTCATTTGACCATCGATTGGCGGCATTGGCTCAATTTACCGCTTCGGTAGTTACCCATCGCGGACGCGCAACCCAAGAACACAAAGAAGTATTTTTTGCGGCCGGTTATACCGAAGCTCAAATGATTGATGTGGTCATGGTTATTGGCGACAAAATCATCAGCAATTATTTGCACAACCTCACCGGTTTTGAAATTGATTTTCCTTTGGCTGATGCGCTGTAAAAAAAATCTATAAAAAAACAGACCGCTCACAGCGAATGGCTTTTGCGGTCTGTTTTTGTTTTGTAAATCTATTGATACAGATTAAATTCTTCAGTTTAAATTTGGTGTTGATTCATGTTTTTTTTGTTTATGATTCCGTAAAATCCAAGTCTTTTCCATGCGTTTCACTAATGGTTAAAGTGGCATAAATACCCAAAAATAAAACTACAATACCCACCACAGCAGCCGATGCGATTACTCCTTGCGTGGGTTTTAAAAAGTCAAAGCCCAAAAGCATGACCGGAAGTAATCCGCGCACCATGTTCGGAACGGTAGTAGTAGCGGTGCTGCGCAAATTGGTTCCGAATTGTTCGGCGGCCAAGGTTACAAACATGGCCCAATAACCGGTGCCCAAACCCAGCCAGGCACAATAAAAGTAATATTGATTTTCAGTATGTGCGGCTTTGCTAAGCAAAAGAAAAATGCCCACTACGGTAAAAAGCATCATATACAATATGGCTTTTTTACGCGAATGCAGCCATTGCGAGATGAATCCACTGGCAAAATCACCCACCGAAATTCCTACATAAGCCCACATAATCGCCTTGCCCGGATTCAGGCTTTCAATGCCCATAGCCGGTGCAAACTGGTTGGCCATAACCGCCAAAATTCCAATGCAATACCAAGTGGGTAATCCGATGGCAATGCATTTTAAATAGCGAATCAAACGCCCTTTGTGGGTAAACAACGATAAGAAATTTCCTTTCGTGACGTGTTGTTTCTTTTCTAGAGATTGATACATTCCGCTTTCTGAAACGCTGATGCGCAAGACCAGCAGCGCCAATCCCATAACACCACCCATCAAATATGCAGTGGTCCAACTTCCGGCGAGTTCAACGGTTAGGTTGGCCACGACGGCACCAAAAAGCCCAAAGCCGGCCACAATTGAGGTGCCGAGTGCTCGGAGTTCTTTGGGTAAACTTTCTGAAACCAGCGTGATGCCTGCGCCTAGTTCGCCCGCGAGTCCGATGCCTGCTATAAATCTTAGCCAAGCGTATATTTCAAGTATATAAGGTCCGTTGAGCACCGGCAAAAAACCACAAACAATATTGGCTACTGAATACACGATGATCGAACCAAACAAAACCGATAATCTGCCTTTTTTGTCCCCAAGCACGCCCCAAAGAATCCCACCTATAAGCAGACCGGTCATTTGGTAATTCATGATGTGGGTTCCGGCTTCATCGGCATTGAGCCCCAGCGACTGCAAACTCGGAACGCGCACAATACCAAAGAGTAAAAGATCATAAATGTCTACAAAGTAGCCCAAAGCGGCTACAATCACCGGAAGTCCTAAAAGATGTTTGAGTTTGTTTTCTGAGGTCATAATGGTTGAGTGGTTGTCATTGTGTTGCTTTCAAAAATATCAAAATAAATTAAAAAAAAACAAGCAGAGGCTCAGCAACTTGTTATATTTGCTGCGTTATTTATAAGGTTTTTATTTATGAAAAAAACATTCTTTTTCAGTGCATTCATTTTATTGTTTGCCCAATGGACACAAGCGCAAATTGGTATTGATTTAAACGATCGCGCTTTGGGTGCAGTACAAAAAGGTTTGTCAGGGTTTATGTTTTCTGATGCCGATGCGGCCAATTTATCTAAACAAGCCGTTGACAAAATGGACAAAGAGAACAAAGTGGCTGCTGCCAATGATCCGTATACGATTCGCTTGAACAAGGTATTTGGAAAGCACAAAAATGAAAACGGATTGACACTTAATTACAAAGTATATTTGATCAAAGAAGTCAATGCTTTTGCCACCGCTGACGGAAGTGTACGCGTTTTTTCAGGGCTCATGGACATTATGGATGACAACGAACTTTTGGCAGTCATTGGCCATGAAATCGGGCACGTAGCCAACCACGATTCACGCGATGCCATGAAAGCAGCTTATCAAAAAGAGGCGCTTTTAGATGCTGCCGCTTCGCAGTCTGGTAAAGTAGCTGCGGTGACCGACAGCCAGTTGGGTAAAATTGCCAATGCGCTTATTGACAGCAAGCACAGTCGTAAACAAGAATCAGAAGCTGATGCTTATTCATATGAATTTATGAAACGCAACGGATACAATGTCAATGCGGTAGAATCAGCTTTTAATATTTTGGCCAAACTCTCAGAAGGTCAATCTTCATCTATTATTGATCGGATGATGAGTTCTCACCCTGATCCAAAACAACGCGCTGCCGATGCCAAAGCCCACGCTGAAGCCGATGGTTTATACAAGCCTTACGTAAAAGTAGCGCCCAAAAAAGGGAGCACGAAAAAACCGACCAAGAAACCCACCAAAAAGAAAAAATAAATAAAAAGCCTCAGAACTCCTGAGGCTTTTTTGTTATAATATTTTCACTACTATCGGCAAAGTATAACTTGTTCGAACCTTTTGACCACTCATCCGTCCGGGTTCCCATTTGGTTTGGAGCGATTCTAAAACCCGCAAGGCTTCTTGACCCATGCCATAGCCGGGATCGCGCAATACGCGAATGTTGCTCATGCTTCCGTCTTTTTCAATAACAAACGAAACCATCACTCGATAAACTTGAGGCTCATCTAGGTCAGGGTTTTTGTAGTTTCTGCCAATAAACTGATAAAATTTTTGAATACCACCCGGAAATTCAGGTTGTTTGTCTAGTTCCATCGTGTTTCTGATGGTTGTGTCTGGAACGTCTACGATGGGTGTATTGCTGTTGGCAGTTCCGGTTCCGGGCTGAGTTGGCTCAGTGGTTGCGGGTCCGGTTGTGCCTGAAATTATTGTATTCACATTAGAATCTGTTGGGCTTGCTTGTGGAGCGTGCACAATTTCAGGGTGAGTCCATGAAGCTTGGTCAGTGGGTTCGGTGGGTTTGGGCAACTCGGGAACAACAGTTTTTTGAGGAATTTCAATGGGCACCACGTAATGATCTACTTGGATGATTTGATCCAAAGTTTTGGGTAAGGCAATCGGTTCGTGATTTCCGTTTAGTAGATGTGTAAGTAAAAAAACGCAAGCTATTCCACTCACAAAAGCCAATCCGCTCAAAAAAGCAATTAGGGTAATACGGTCACTTTGCTGACGCAGCTGATAAGCGCCATAGGCTTTGTTTTTTCCTTCAAAAACAAGGTTGATCCAACCATTTTCGTAAATACTCAACTTTGACATAATAACAGTTTTTATGGTTTAAGTATTTAGTTTTCATAGGCGATAATGGTAATGAATTGTCTGTTGTTGAAGGTCAATAAGTTGCATACTGCTGCGCATTCATAAAGTAATGATTTACTTTTTCGGAGCAACCAGAGGTAATTCTGATACTTCAAAAATCCGCTTATTGATTTCAGGCGCGGAATTCTTTTGAAAACTCGAAGTCAAAAGTGGTATCGTCAATAGCATGGCCAAAAGCGACAATACCAGACAAAAGGCCAATAGAGTAGTTTCATTGTTAAGGACTCGCCATTGAACAGCACAGGTTGATTCATCTTTGTCCTCAAAAATGGCACGCACTCGCTTGGAAGCAAATAGATTAAAACGTGACATGATAGCAATTTTTTAGTTGAAGTAAAGATCAATTCATATGAGCGATTTTATTTTTTAACGACAAGCAACAAATGAATATTGCAGGGGTTAAAAAAATTAACACAAAAGCTACTTGAATTAGCCTTTGTTCAGGATAATTTCTGCCAGAAGTTTTTTGGCACGCAGTAATTTGATCTTAATGTTGTTGAGCGGTTCGCCCAATTCGTCTGCAATTTCTTGATAGCTCAATTCCTGAAAATACCGCAGTTGAATTACTTCTTGATAATGTGGTTTGAGTTCTTTGATGCATTGCAAAAGACGCGAAAGATTTTGCTCGGTAATGATTTTATCTTCGGCGGTGGGCGCAGTGTCGGCTAAGTTGTACGCTCTGTAATCATCTTCATTTGAAAAGTCAACCGACAGCGATGATTTGCGTTTGCGCAACATATCAATATGCACATTTTTGGCTATGGCAATCAGCCAAGTATTGAACTGAAATTCCGGATTGTAGGTATGAATTTTATCAAAAGCCTTGGCAAAGGTTTCAATGACAATGTCTTCAGTATCAGTTTCGTTTTCAGTGCGTTTGAGCATAAAACCGTATACTTCGTTCCAGTAATGGTCCAGCAAAAAAGTAAAGGCTGATTGATCGCCTTGTTTGGCCAGTTCTATGTTTTTGATTATTTCCAATGCACCGGAGGTTTCGAGAACATATTGGTCAAAAGCACATTGAGTTGCACCCAAATCAAGATGATTTCTATAAACGGAAACCAATACATCACGTCTTTTTCACGCAATTTACCGGCGGCCAATCCGAGGGTAATCCAAGAAAATAAATATCTAAATCCAACCATACCCAACACAATCATCCACTGAAACTGAAAAGCCAACAATACGGTAGCCAAAATCAAAAACAACAACTGTGAGAAGTAAAACAAGCCCAACTGAAATTTGTCTGAAGCTTTATAGTATTGTGCCGTTGATACATGACGGCGTTTTTGCGTAAACCATTCTTTAAAAGAGGTTTTGGGCTTTGAATACGTAAAGCTGTCTGGGGCATAACAAACCGTGGTGTTGCTGCCTTTGGCTGCTTGGTTGATGAACAAATCATCGTCGCCCGAGCGAATTTTCATATGGTCAATAAAGCCGTTTACTTTAAAAAACTCTTCGCGTTTATAGGCCAAGTTTCTGCCCACGCCCATGTACGGACGACCGGCTTTGGCCCATGAAAAATACTGAACCGCCGTGAGCAAAGTTTCAAATCGAATGAGTTTATTCAAAAACGAACCTGAGATTTTTTCATAAGCGCCATATCCCAAAACAATGGTTTTTTCAGCGGTAAATTGCGAACTCATCTCACGAATCCAATCTTTTGAAGTTGGGTAACAATCGGCATCGGTAAAAAGCAAATACTCTTTTTTGGCAGCCTTGATGCCCAAAGTCAACGCAAATTTCTTGTTCCCCCAAAAGGCTTCGTTGTTTTCAACTTTCACCAAACGAACTTGGGCATATTGTTTTTCAAAGGCTTCAAAAATTTCTAAAGTGTTGTCGCTTGAAGCATCGTCAATCAAAATGATTTCGTAGTCCGGATAATCTTGCTCGGCCAAAATCGGAACAAACTTAGCCACGTTTTCTTCTTCGTTTTTGGCGCAAACAATCACTGAAATGGGCACTTTTTTCGGGTTGCTGCCCTGCCATTTCACATAGGCAAATTTCCCGAAAATGATTACATAATACAGAAACTGAATGGCAACAACAGCAATAAAAGCAAAAAATAAAACGGTTAACATAAACAACGGCTGTTTTTTTAAAAAACGTGTGCAAAGGTATGAATTCCAGCCGGAAATGAAAATCAAGTTTTGAACAGTTTTTGCTTTTTTTTGGGGCAGCTATTCCTGCTGTACATTTCAAGCGCCTCATTGCCCAAGTCATTTTGCAACTGGTCGGCGGGGCTTCTGTGGTCGCCCGCCAACTCGGGCAAAATGTACATGTTCAATTGCGTCGGCTTTACATTTCCATCAGGGCTGCGGTGGGCGCTCGTCTGAATCTATTCAGCTTACATTTATCAGCCAAAACACATCAGAAACTCATTTTTAAGTACTGAAAAACAAATCATTCATTGGTTTTCTTTGCATATTAATTAAATTTAGGGCTGCCATCATTACATCCCAAAATGACCATGAAAAATTATATTTTGCTTTTTTTGTTGCTGTGTCATTTGCCTGCATTTGCACAGCGGGCTTTTGTCATAAATGACTCGACCCATTATGAATTAGGGAATACTAAAATAACCGTAGGCCGAACAAAAGTATATCACAATGTCCAAGATCAACTATCGCTCATTCGCGATTTTGCCAATTCAGCCCAGCCCAATTATTACATCCGCGATTTTGATTTTATAGATCTTGACAGTTGGTTTGTTTTGGTAGGCAGTCGGTATATTGGTTCGCCAACGCAACTTTACAGAACCGATGATGCAGGAAGTACCTGGCAACTCATCACTCCGGTCATGCCGGTCATTAGTAACTTGACTGATGATACAGCTGACAGCATCAATCAGGTTCAAATCATCAATCAGCGCATTTATTTGTTTGACAATTATTATCAATCGCGGGTAGTTTATTCAGATGATGACGGTTTGAATTGGACTTTCTGGTTTGGCTCTTTGTGGAGTCATTGGTACCAAATTTATACTTGTGGCGACAACCTTTATATTTACGGTTTGCCCGGCGATGGTTTTCGGGCTTATATGACGCAAATTCCAGCAACCTATATGAATGCTACCAACATTGAAACGGTGGTTCCGATAGGTGGCTGTCACAACGGAAATACTCTGGGTTGTTATTATGCTCCGGCGAATATATCGGTTCCTGAGATTTACAATCATTTTAAAAACCTTTTTGAAACAACTATTTGCCCAAGTTTAGGTGTTGGCAATATGGTAAAAGAGAAAATAGAGTTGGTTCCGAATCCGAGCGAAGGTTTGTTAGAAATAAAAGGAATTGATATGTCTAAGCTAGGGCCAATAGAAGTATTTGACGCTTTGGGGCAGCAAGTTTTGGTAACTGTTGGGAAGTCCATTTTGGATTTGAGTGGTTTGGCGCGTGGGGTTTATTGGGTGAAGTTGAAAGTGGGTGAGGATGTTTGGGTTGAGCAGGTGGTGCGGAGGTAGGTTTTTTATGTTGGTTGTTGTGGGTATTTGCAATTAAGTGCTTTATAATGCAACTGCTTGCGCAGTTTTGTTTTTTCTGTTTTAATGTATTTGTAATTAAATTTTTTGGAAATCAACTGCTTGCGCAGTTTTGGTTTTTAAAGCTTTACTGCTTGCGCGGTTAACTCAACTGCTTGCGCAGTTTCGTTTTTAAAGCTTTGATTCTGGGCTGTTGAACGGATTTTTAACTCAACTGCTTGCGCAGTTTCGTTTTTTTTGCTGCACTGCTTCGCAGTTTCGCAGGTTTTTTTGGAATGGCAGGATTACTGGCGTGATCCTGAGTGTGGGGTGTCGATTCAGAAAATCTGCCGTTTCTGGCGAAACGGTGATTTTTTTATCTCACAAAAACCTCAAGCGAGCTTGGGTTTTTGTTTTAATAAAAAAATCCTTGCTTTGACAAGCAAGGATTTTCTGTCGGGGTGGCAGGATTCGAACCTGCGACCTCCTGGTCCCAAACCAGGCGCGATAACCGGGCTACGCTACACCCCGAAGCGGGTGCAAATATAGAATTAAATTATTTCTGACAAAAGCTTTTCAAGAAATAAATAAAAATTATTTTAAAATTGATTTTTCGGATTTTCTGGTTGCGTATTCTACTTAATAAATTCTACATTTGCGCACCTAAATTTCAATTTTCAAAAGCACTGATATGTCAGAATCTATAGAAAAAGTAAAATGCCTGATTATAGGCTCAGGGCCTGCGGGTTATACCGCGGCTATATACGCTGCACGCGCCAATATGTACCCGGTTTTGTACCAAGGAACCCAACCCGGCGGGCAGCTCACCACAACCAATGAAGTTGAAAATTTTCCGGGTTATCCCGATGGGGTTACCGGCCCTGAAATGATGGTGCAATTGCAACAACAAGCCCAGCGTTTTGGCACCGATGTACGCGATGGTTGGGTAACCAAAGTTGATTTTTCGGGTCCAATACACAAAGTTTGGGTCAATGAAACCACCGAAATTCACTGCCAAACCGTGATTATTTCAACCGGAGCTTCGGCTAAATATTTAGGCTTGCCGTCAGAACAACACTATTTGCAAATGGGCGGAGGCGTTTCGGCTTGCGCGGTTTGCGATGGTTTCTTTTATCGCAACCAGGAAGTGGTGATTGTTGGCGCGGGTGATTCTGCGTGTGAAGAAGCGCATTACCTGTCTAAATTGTGTAAAAAAGTAACCATGTTGGTGCGTACTGATAAATTCAGAGCTTCGCGCATTATGGAAGAACGCGTGCGCAAAACCGAAAATATCGAAATTTTATTGAACACTTCAACGGTGGAAGTTTTGGGCGACGGACAAGTGGTCAATGCGGTTAGAGTAAAAAACAATGCTACGGGTGCAGAGCACGAAATTCCGGCAACCGGATTTTTTGTGGCCATTGGGCATCAACCCAATACGGGTATTTTTAAAGAGTATATCAAACTGGATGAAACCGGATATATTATCAATGTTCCGGGCAGTTCTAAAACCAATGTACCAGGTGTTTTTGTGGCGGGTGATGCTGCTGATCATGTGTATCGTCAGGCGATTACTGCTGCCGGAACCGGTTGTATGGCGGCTTTGGATGCCGAGCGTTACTTGGCGGCTTTAGAAGGATAAAGCATATAACTTCAAGATATGAAAATGGGTTTTGTTTGGGCAGAACCCTTTTTTTTTGTAGGTTGGCTTAAAGAAGTTTAGGAAGTTTAGGAAGTTTAGAAGGTTTAGGAAGTTTAGAAAGTTTAGGAAGTTTAGGAAGTTTAGGGAGTTTAGAAAGTTTAGGAAGTTTAGGAAGTTTAGAAAGTTTAGGAAGTTTATAAAGTTTATAAAGTTTAGGAAGTTTAGAAAGTTTAGAAAGTTTAGAAAGTTTATAAAGTTTAGAAAGTATAGAAAGTTTAGGGAGTTTAGGAAGTTTAGAAAGTTTAGGGAGTTTAGGGAGTTTAGGAAGTATAGAAAGTTTAGGAAGTTTAACAGAAGCATTCTGCTATATGAGTCTCTTGTTTTTTATTTATAGCGCAGCGGGCAGTTGATGCTCAATGATAAGCTAGACTGAGTTGCGCCCCGGATGGCAGCGGAAAGCATGGGCACACAAACCTTATTGAATACCCGCTGAAAAACGCGACTTTAGAAGCGCTTTAGAAGCCCGGTATAAAAAAGGTTTGGGAACCATCTTGTAGCGAACAGCCGGAAAAGGCGCCCTGAAATAAATGGAATTAGTTATGGGTTTTCAGTGGTTGGTTACACGAAACTTTCAACTATAACTTTTTAAAATACGCAATTTTTTATACCTATAAAAACCACTTATTTGATGGGTTTTTTACGCAAAATTGCGCTGTCTAAAAAGTTTTTGATTTCAATTTTTTGTTCGCCGTATAAGTCAACTTCTGATTTTCCTTTGGCGTCGAGGATGAGTTTGGTGCCCACATTAATGCTGCATTCGGCATTGCCTTCGGTAACCAAGTCGGTGTTTTTGGTGCTGAGTTTGGCGCCAATAAATTCAGCGAAGTTGTCTAGGCGCAGTCTGAAATCAATGACATCACCCTCAATTTCAGCTTTGGTTTTTTGATACATATCAAACTTCATTTGCGTGGCGGCTATGAGCGCTTTGATTTGGGCATTTTTGCTGAGTTCAATACTGGCTTCTTCTGATTTTAAATTGAGTTCTGTTTTTGATTTGTCATCGGCCAGTAAGTTGAATTTTTTGGCATTTACGTTGGCATACAAACGCACATTGTCGTGAATTTTAAAGGTAAAATGCGGTAAAACCAAATCAGCAAGGGCAGTGATATTGGCATCGCCTTTGGCAGTAAGCATTTTGAATTGATCAGTATAAGTCACGCGCACCGCATATTTTTTGGCGCTTGAGATTTGTTTGTTTGAAGAAAGACGCAAAGTCTTGGCCGCTGAAACCACGTCAATGGTTTGGTGCAAATTGTCGTCGGCTTCAATTTCAATGCTGGATTTATCGCCTTTGATGAGAAAGATTTCCAGATTATCGGCTACTTCCAGGTTTTCAAATTCTTCAACTTCTTTTTGTTCGACAGTAACTATTTTGGAGCCTTTTAATTTTTCTTTTTGCTGGCTCATAGCCGTTTGACAGATCAATAGCAAACACAAAAGGCTGATGATTTTTTTCATGGTGTAAATTTTTTCAAAGATAAAAAAACATCCCAATTTTTGGTTGGGATGTTTTGGCTTGTTTGTTTAGTTGTCAACTTTCTTGACATTGTCATCGGGCACGCGATCAATGATGTAATTATACGGATCAATACCTGCCTGATACGGTTTGACTTTCGTGAAAAACTTGAAAGTATTGTCTTTTTGTGTGATTTTAACGCGCTGGTAAACCAGTGGTTTTCCGAGGTTTTTATCATCGGTGGGTTCGGCAAAAATGCCCACGTCGATATAATCGGCTACCGGAATTTTGGTTTCTTTTCCTTTGGCATTGGCGCGGAATTTCTCGCAGGAAACTTTGAGCGTTACTTGATAACCGTCTTTGGTTTTTTGGCTGCTGGCTTCGAGCATTCGGTTGGAGAACAGCGTGATGTTTTCAAATAAATCACTGATCAGATACTGCAAATGCGGCGGTGTGACTTTTTTGAATTCATTCACGGCGTCAATAGATGTTGGGAACGGCGGTTTTTGGTAACCGTATTGTTCAATAAGGTTTTTCAAGGCTTGGTTGACTTGTTTTTCGCCAATCATTTCTTTGAGATAATACAGCACCACACTGGCTTTGTTGTAGTGAATGTACTGCTGATCTTCGGTTTTCATGATGGGATTTTCGGCTTCAGATTCTGAGCTGCGCCCGTTGAGATAATCGTCCATTTCATATTCGAGGAACTTTTTCATTTTGTCACGACCGTATTCTTTCTCCATCACCATGAGCGCTGAATATTGCGCAAAACCTTCGCTCATCATTTCGCTTCCTTGCATATCGGCGCCACAAACTTGATGCGCCCAATATTGATGTCCCATTTCATGCGCCACTACATAAAACACCATGTCGACGGCATTTTGATCTACTTCGCGCAAATCAGTAATAAAACCAATCGATTCGCTATACGGCATGGTGCCGGGAAAAGCTTGTGCAAATGATTCATATCTTGGAAACTCAATAATGCGACATTGCTTGTGCATGTATGGCCCGAAGTTTTGGGTGTAATATTCTAAAGAACGTTGCATGCTTTTGAGCATATTCTCAACGTTGTACTTGTGCGCTGCGTCATAGTAAACTTCTAAACTGATGCCGTTCCAGTTGCGCTTGGCGACTTGGTATTTGGCACTGATGAACGAATAAAAATTCAACGATGCATGGTCAAGCTGATACCTAAAATATTGGCGGTTGTTTTGGCTCCAAGTTTTGACAAGCGAACCCGGGGCAACAGCAATTTGATCTGTAGAGGTAGAAATAGTCGTGCGCACATCAACCCAATCTGAGTCGCTGCTGATGTAAGTATTTGCGCGCGCTTTTAGGTTGTTTTCATCGAGTTTGGCCATGCGTGCGCGCTCCGGAAGTTTGAGTTTGGCACGCTTGTTTTTGTTGCTGATTTCATAGTTTCGGTTGTAGCCAATGGTGGGCATAAAATCAGCATTGTTAAAGAAGGTGCCGTTTTGGGTGAGTTTGGTAAAGCTCACTTCGTTTTCAAAGCCCGGACTTTCTTTTTTGAACGTAACAACCATTTTTACAGAATCATTTGGCTGCAGCGGCGGGTCAAAGCTATAAATTTGATAATTCAATTCTTTGTCGTCTGATTTGAGTCGGGCTCCGTTTATTTTTACGGAATAATCTTTTGAAATATCCGGTAAGGTCAAATGTAACGATGCAATAGGTTGTTGGGTTCGGTTTTGTGCCCAAGCCACCGCTTGCACTTGCATGCTTCTTTGCTCAGGATACAAATCAATTGTGTAATCAAATTTGAAAAATCGGGGTTGGGCTAGGTTTTCGTATTGTTTGTATTTTTTTTCATAGGATACGCTTTTGTTTTCATAGTCTTTTGCAGTTTCATAGGTGTTGAGCACTTTGGTATTGTAATACGTAAAGGCAGCACAAAGGCCAAAAATCAAAACGGCAGCGGCCGTTAAGCCTTGGTGTTTTTTAAAGTAATTGCGCGCATTTTGCCAACGGTAGCTGATTTGTTCTTCTTTGCCTCGGGTGTAAAAACCAATGATCACCAAACAAAGCAGCAAACAGAACAAAATCCAGTAAGCACTAAAACCTATAATGCCCGGTATGAAGGGGCCAAACCCGTTCATATCTGAATATTCAATGTTGGGCATGTGACCAAAGGCGAGCATGTTAGAGTTGATTTCGAGTAAGTTCCAAATAAATGAATTGACAATCGTGAAGGCAATAAAACTAAACCAAGCAATGTAGCGGTTGTTGATGAGGTAATGAAACAACAGGGAAAGGACCACCAAGAACGAAAGTTTAATCATGCGAATAACCAAAAGCGACTTGATGTACAAACCCAATTCATAATGTGTGTAGCCGTTTAAAGTTTGAGCCATGATTGCCAAAACGATTGCCAGGGCATATACCAAAGCAATAGAAAACATCAGTGCTATTACTTTTGAAACAAACAACAGGGTGGTTTTGACGGGTGTAGCATCTTGAATTTCGTTGATTTTTGCATCGCGTTCTTTCCAGACAAGCATGCCCGTGTAAAAAGCAATGAATCCGTACATAAATAGGGTGTAGGCATCTACAATATTATCAACCATTAAATAGGTTACAGTGTAGCGCTTGGTGCCAAAATGATCTTCTAATTCGGTAAAATTGACAATGAGCAAAATGAGTCCGATGAGCATTAACGAAACATAAACCGGATTTTTGATGATGGCTTTGCTCTCAATTTTTATCAGCGCCCAAAGTGTTTTGAATGAAAATTGACCGGCAGAGGTGGGTACATATATTTTTTGAGCGAGGTCAGGAGCAGGTTGGGCAGCTTTTATTTTAGAGGCTTTAACTGATTTTTCATTTTTGGTGTTGAATGAAAAACGCGTATAAATGAAGCATAAAATTCCAATACTGATGGCCAACCAAACCAGACGATTGATGAGCAAATCACCGGTGAGCGTTACCACCAAATGGTTTTTTTCATCGGCAGTAAAGTATTTGGTAATGGTGTCAAACGGTCGAACACCAAACGGATCAACTAAGTTGGCCAACCATTCGGTGTTGATGTTGTCGCTGTAGGAGCTTGATACTATATACATTACCAGCATGAGCATTGAACCCACAAACGATACAATTGAGTTTCTGAAAATAATGGCCAAGGCAAAAATCAAAACGCCGCTGATGATGACGTTGGGGATGGCAAAATCAATCATTCCGAACAGATGCGCTGACCAATAAATCTCGCCAAAACGCTCGGCCGGAGCCATGTCAAAGACAGGTGCGAGTAGCGGAGCAAGTAGCGTTCCTACTGAAATGCCCAAAACCGGAATAACAGATACAATGGCTGCTCCGATGAATTTGCCAAAAAAGTAATCGCGCTTTTGGATGGGCGATGAAAAGATAAACGCATGCATGTCATACTCAAAATCTCGATTGGCCGTTGCGTTCATAAACGCAGTAGTCATGAGCAAGCAAACAATGGACATGATTTCGTAGTAATTCTGTATCTGAAAAGGCGCATTTTTGTACATGCTGCCCGCTACTCCTCCGATGACTACGTTGTCTGAAGCTGTTGCAAAAAAAGTAAAGAGCGCATAAATAAACATAAAAATCCAGATCATTGGGGTTTTGATCCAGTACTTGAGTTCATACCGTATAAATTTCCACATAATACTTTATATTTTACGCTTAAACTAATTCGTTGAGTTGTGCAAAGAATACATCTTCAAGGTTTTCTTCGGCTTGGCTGAAACCGGCTTCGGGCGCACTTTCGGCAAAAACGTGAATGAGTGGTTGCCCGCCCACAAGTTTGTTTGAGATGACTTTAAAATCTTTTTGATAAGCGGCTAATTCATCTTTTGAAACTTTCTTTTCCCAAACTTTACCTTTGATCTGATCAAGCGCTTGGTCAGTATTGCCGCTAAAAAGTACACGCCCTTTGTCCATAACGGCCATTTGTGTACACAATTCGCGCACATCTTGCACAATATGCGTTGATAAGATGACAATCACATTTTCACCAATTTCACTTAAGATATTGTAAAATCGATTGCGCTCACCCGGATCAAGTCCGGCCGTAGGTTCATCAACAATCACCAATTGCGGCTGGCCAATCAGACATTGTGCAATGCCAAATCGCTGACGCATGCCACCGCTAAAACTTTTAACGGCTTTTTTGCGGTGTTCCCACAAATTGACTTTAAGTAAGAGTTGTTCAATCATTTCATGACGAACATTTTTTTGGTCAAAACCTTTGAGTAAGGCCAAGTGTTCTAATAATTCAAAAGCTGAAGTTCTGGGGTAAACACCAAATTCTTGCGGCAAATAACCCAAAACCTTGCGCACGGCGTCTTTGTTGTTCAAAACGTCAATTTCGCCCAATTGTACTGATCCGCTGTCGGCATCCTGAAGGGTGGCTAGGGTGCGCATGAGCGATGATTTTCCGGCGCCGTTCGGCCCCAAGAGACCAAACATTCCTTTTGAAATAGTTAGGTTGACATCATTGAGCGCATGAACTCCGTTGGCGTATTTTTTATTCAAATTTTTGATCTGTAATTCCATAGTGATTGATGTTTAAATGGCTCATTGGTAGCTGAGTTGCGTTTCTTGTTACCAATGGCTAAGGGTTATGTTGATTTAAATAGAATCTTTTTGTAATTGTCTAGTACAAAGATGAATTTTTGGTTTTTTCGGTTCAAAATAATCCAAGTGTCAATAAGTATTTTAGGTACTTTTTTTTGATATTTCCTAAAACATTGGCTGATGTATTTGTAGTGTTTGTAATCTACCAAAAAAGGGATGGTTTTTGCAGCATATACAAGGGCCAATCGTTCAATTTTTGGGGCGCGATAATCTGAATAATGATGTGGGATTAATGGGCTGCCGGCTCTGAGGTCATTAAATAATTCTATGACCGAGAGATAATTTCCAGAGTTATCTTTAAATAGAATTCCTTTGTGTATATCAATGGCGATCCATTTTTTGTGCTGTTCAGAATAAATTTCGTTGAAAGAATGACCCAATTGGGTTTTGTATAATTGATCTGCGGAACCCCATTCTTTGACCGGAATCTGATTGATCAGGCAAAACAGATTAAACATCTCAGAAAAGTCTGAACAAACACCGCCTTTTCCTTCCAGCATCATTTGCAAGGTCAACTCAGGCGACAATCCGATGCCCGGACCCGGCTTAGATCTGCTGCGCAAATAAATGCCTATTTGTATTGCTTTTTGTAATTCATCAGCCGTTGGGTCAAGGGCCATTTTTGAATTGATTTCATAAAAAAAATCAGGAACCACTGAGGCATCATTAAAGGTGTCAAATCGGGCGCAATCATCGTGGTAAACGGGAGGCCCGTTTTCAGAAATGAGCGCGTATCGCAGGGCATACAACAGCGGATGGCGCAACATTTTTTTCTTGATTTGGTTTAAAAACCCCATTTCTTGATTTTATACACCTGACTAAAATAATGCTTTTGGATCAGTAATCTTCAAAAAAAAACCACCTGTTGTAAACAGATGGCTTTTGATGCATTTATTTTGATTTTATTTGCTGTCAACGCTTCCACCTGAACTGGCTTGTTTATCCATGCTTTTTGGGGTGTTGTGGTATTGAATACTCGCACCGCTTGAAGCATCTGCTTTGAGGTTTTCAATCGGATAAACATCGGTTGAACTTCCGCTGGAAGCTTCTGAAATAATGTTGTTGGCCATGAGTTCTTCGGCTTCTATGTTGCTTCCGCTGGAAGACTGCGTTTCAACCTTAAGCGCTTTCCCTTTGACTTTGATGGTGCTTCCTGAACTGGATTGTATTGAAACGTTTTCGGCTTCAATTTGTAGTTTCAAGTCACCGGCACTACTTGATACGAGTTCAAGATTGTTGCTTTTTATGAGGCCCAGACCTTTGGCGGTTGCACCCGATGTAACTTGAATACTTGAAATAACAGGCAATTTTACAACGACCTTTTTAGAACTGGCGCTTCGGATGTTTGCGTCACAACTAATGCTTAAAACTCCGCCGTTGATATCAGTTGCTATGTGGTTTTGCAAATTTTTGTCGGCAATAACCGTGATAGATTTTTGTGTTGATTGTTCAATTTCTAAATCCAAACCTTGTCCGACTTCGATGCCTGTAAAAGGAGTATCGTTGTTGCGACTTTCGGTAACCACGTTGCCGTCACCTTTGATGCTGTTTCCAAAATCAATGTCCATTTTGCACGAAGCAAGTAAGACAGACAAAGCAAGTGTTGAAAGTAATCTGAAAGATGTTTTCATAATTATTCGGTTTTAATGGTAATGCCGTTTTCGTTGACTTTGACCGATTTTACTTTTTTGGTTGTTCCGTCTTCTTTTTGTTCTTTTTCTTTTTTGATCAAAATCCCTTCTTTGTTGATTTCAATCGAACCTGTGATGCTGTCTTGATCTTCGGGTAAATCATCCCATTCGTTTTCTTCTGGTGGGCAATTGGTGCAGATTACTTTGTCAGCTTCAACTTTGTATAAATATTGGTCAGAACTAAAGTGAAGATTAAAATATCCATCGTCTGATTCGTCATAATCTTGTACGCTTTTATCGGTTTTAAAAAGTGTTCCTGCCGGTAGGTATAAGTAAATATCAACTCTTTGATCACGGAATTTATTTTTAAAATCAGTCAACCAATAATTGTCTAAAATAAGTTTGTTGCCTTCAAATTTGTAGTTGTATTTAATTTGTTCTGCCGTTTTCTTGGCTTTTGAAAGCGTCGCGCCTTTGGCTTTTCTATCAATTTGCAAATACGGAACTTTCTCATCGGTTTTTTCAATGTGCAAATTTACATTGCCCGAATAAATCACTTTGGTATCGGTAGAATCTTCGGTAATTTTAAATTCACGTGAATCAAAATCATCGTGATTTGAGAAATAATCACTTGCTCTAAACTTAATGTACAAAGTGTCTTGAGGTTGCAATGCAAGGCGCTCTTTTTTTACTTGACGTCCGTCAATGGCAAATTCAGTGGCGTTTTTAATACCCAGTGAAATTAAAATTGCAATTGAAATAAGCCAAACAGCCAGCAAAGTATATTTGCCAATGTTGCCCACTGATTTCATATGAGGCGCCAAGAGTTTGAATCCGAGCAAAAGCAAGAAGAAGAACGGAATGCCCACGGCCAAGAAAATAATCAAGCCCAAAACCCACAACGGATAATCGGTAAAAATGCCTCGGTCAATAAGTTCCTGCCAAGGAAAATCAATTGAATTGGTAGTGCCCAAAGTAAAGATGCCAATGAACAACATAATCAGCAAAGCCATTGATGAGATGATGAGCATAACACCAATAATTTTGGCAAATATTTTTACAATGGTCATCAGTACATCGCTGGCACTTCCGGTGAATTTATCAACTCCTGATTTAACTTGGTTGCCCATTTTATCATAAGGCGCATTTTTGATTTTTTCAGAAACGGCCTCAAATTCTTCCTTTACTTTTTTCTCAATGTTTGAAATCGTAATCGGCTCGCCTTTCATTTCAAGCTTTTCTGAAGTTGTTACTGCTTCTGGCATGACCACCCAAAGAATGATGTAGGCCAAAACACCTGTTCCGAATCCGGCAATGACCATTACGACCAAGAAAATTCTGAGCCAAACTGCATCAATGCCAAAATAGTGACCAAGACCGGCTGCTACCCCGCCAATCATTCCGGTATCTTTATCGCGATACAGTTTTTTGTTGGCACGACCACCGGCACTACCTGCCTGATAAGTGTTTTGTGTTGGTTCTCCGTCAGGTTCAATGCGATAATCTTCAGGTTGCCCCATCACCGCAATGATTTCGTCAAGTTCTTTTAGACTAATGACTTGTTTGTCACTGCTGTGTTTTTCAGCCACCAATTCGGCAATGCGCATTTCAATGTCTTTGATGATTTCATCTTGTCCGTTGGAGTCAGATAAAGAGCGTTTGATGGCATCAAAATATCGACTGAGCTTTTGGTAAGCATCTTCATCTATGTGGAAGAACATACCGCCTAAGTTTATATTTACTGTTTTATTCATGACTTTTATTTTTGGTTGGTGATTATGTTAACGGCATCTGAGAGTTCGGTCCAAGTGCCGTTGAGTTCGTTTAAAAATGTTTTTCCAATTTCAGTGAGGCCGTAGTATTTTCGGGGTGGTCCTGAGGTTGATTCTTCCCATCGATAGGTGAGCAATCCGTCGTTTTTAAGTCGGGTGAGCAGCGGATAAACCGTGCCTTCCACAACCAACAGCTTTGCGTTTTTTAAGGTGTCGAGTATTTCAGAAGTATATGCTTCTCTCTCTTTGAGCACTGAGAGAATACAAAACTCTAGAACACCTTTACGCATCTGGGCTTTTGTGTTTTCTATATTCATAATTCTTTGCTTTTAAGTTGGGTAGTTCATTTTTTGAACTTTTATTTTTCTATGTAACCAATGAGTTGCTCAGACCATTGTCTGGTGGCTGTGGCTTCTTCGTTGAGCCTAAAATCTGTTGGTATACCACGGTAACACAGTTGGGCTTGTTCGGCCACATATACATGTAATTTTTTAGGTGCTAATATATTGGTTTTTGAGTGACCATTGGCCGTTAGATCAATTTGATCAGATTTTAAATTTCCGGCCAAGAACAGGCTGTTTCCGCTGGTGTTTACCATTATTTGATGAGCCTTTCCGCTGATATTGGCTCGGGCTTGTTTTTTAAGATTACTCACTAGTGTTGGTGCATCGATGCGACCGCTAAATGTGCTGTGGTCAGTGGCAATCAAACGAACTTTTTCTGCGGCATGGATCATTCCTTTAAATTGAGCATCGTCTTTTAAGTTGATTTTTATTTGGTCAACAAATAGGGTTTCATTAACCGATACCAAAGCCTGATGCGTTGCCCTGATTTCATTAACCGCCGGATTGTTTACATAAACTTTAATAGGCGCTTTTGTAGGGTTAATGGTGTACACTTGTAAGGTTTTTTGGGTTACTTCGACCACGGTGTTTTTTAATAATTCTGAATCTGTTGATTCTAGTGATACTTGGGTGTGTGGATTTTGAACATAAACGAGTTCAATATTTCCGTTGACATTGATTTTAGAGAAATCTGAAACATTTCTACTTTCTGTGTTTTGACCTTTTGCCAGCATTCCAAACAGGAATAACGTGAGCGTTGTGATGATTTTTAACATGATTCGTTTTTTGATTGATGATGATGATTTGATGATGATTTGATGATGATTGAAACCTGCTGAATTATTTTAAAAATTTAATGGTTAATGGATATTTGAAATCGTCTCCGTTGGCTGTTTTTACTGAGGCATAGATGATCAAGAAGAACTCAGCCACTTTAAGCATAGCAAAGATTAAAGCTGCTACTATGGCTACTGTTAACCACCCGGTTACATCGCTAAAATTAAAATCAGTCAAGGTAAAGTCACCGTCTTCAACAGATGCATTAAAATTTGCGTGGTTAAAAAAAGTAACCAAAAAAATAGGGATGGCAATCAGCGCCAAAATGCACGAATACATAAACAAGCTCAGTTGAAAATTGATGGTTTGTTTGGCTTGTTGTTCTACATATTCAGATTTGTCTTTATGGGCGCCCCAAATAATAATTGGAAAAATGAAATTCCCTAATGGAATAAAATACTGAGTCAAAGTGCTCAAGTTAATAAAGGCCGCGGTATTATTTTGTTTTTTAGTTTCCATAATAATATAGAATGAATAGTAATTTCTTATGCAAATATATGTTCAAAAAACAATACCTTGTATCACATAGTACTACAAATTAACAAAATATTAACAATTAAATAAAATGTAAATGATACCATAAAAACACTACATTTACCAATAAAATAAGTACTTATGGAGTTTTCTCCGTTTAAAATAAACAGCTTTTTGTTTTTCAAATTACCTTCGGCTTTTTGGTGTGGTGTGCGTTTAAAACAACTCAATCAACAAGAGGCTATGGTCACTGTTCGTCATCGATGGATCAATCAAAATCCGTTTAAATCCATGTATTTTGCCGTACAAGCCATGGCTGCTGAATTATCTACGGGTGCTTTGGTTATGTATCATATTCAAAAAAGTGGGCAAAATATTTCTATGCTCGTAGCCACCAGTCAGAGTACATTTACCAAAAAAGCAACGGGTCGAATTTATTTTAAGTGTACCGACGGAAATCAAATTGCCCAGGCCATTGCGCAAACCATCCAAACCGGTGAGGGCAGCACTGTAGTTTTGCAATCCACCGGAACCAACGAAAAAGGCGAGCAAGTATCTCTGATGCAGTTTGAATGGACTCTCAAAGTAAAATCTAACAACCGTTAAAGCCAACACAATTGTGATGCGTTTTCAGCTTTTACATTTTAATTTTGAAAACAAAAAATGAAAGTTCTTCTCACAGGCGCCACAGGTCTCATCGGTACAGCTTTAACCGAACTTTTAATCAACAGTGGCCATCAAGTTCACTATTTCACAACGCGTGCCCAACTGATAAAAAACTCAGAAAATCTTTCGGGCTTTATTTGGAATCCGGCCCAAGGAACCTTTGACCGAAATGCTTTTACAGAGGTCCAAGCCATCATTCATTTGGCGGGCGCCTCAATTAGTAAACCCTGGACCAAAAAGTACAAATTTGAAATTCTTGAAAGCCGGATCAATGCCACCAATACTTTGTATAAAGCGCTCAAAGAAGTTCCCCACCAAGTCAATCAGCTCGTGATGGCATCAGGGGTTGCTATTTATCCGGATAGTCCTACGACTCAATATACTGAAGATTTTCAAGGTGCTGCACCCGGGTTTTTATCTCATGTGGTTCAAAAATGGGAAGAAAGCGCCCAAAAATTTAAGCATCTAAATATTCAAGTTTGTACGCTGCGCACCGGGGTTGTTCTGGCGCAACACGGCGGTGCATTTCCGCAAATGCTTCAACCGGTTAAGATAGGTTTCGGCGCTGCAATTGGTTCAGGAAAGCAGCACATTTCTTGGATTCATTTATCTGATTTAGCACAAATGTACCAAAAGGCTTTGGAACAAAAATGGGAAGGCATACACAACGCTGTAGCTCCGGAAGCGGTTACCAATGAGCAACTCACCCAAAAAATGGCGCAGCGGCTTGGCAAAAGTTTGTGGTTGCCCAACGTTCCCAAAGCAGCCATAAAACTCATGCTGGGTGAACGCAGTATTTTGCTCACGGCAGATCAAATTGTAAAACCACAAAAGGCACTTGAAGCCCGGTTTCACTTCAAATACCCCACAATTGATTTGGCACTCCAAGAGTTAATCCCATAAAAAAAGCCCCTTTTTTGGGGCTTTTTCACTATAAGTGGGTGAATTAATAATACTAAAGTTTAGTGCTAACCTTCATTATTGAGAGTAACAAACTTAAAAAAAACGAAAACGTTATCGTCTTAAAAATCTATTAATTTTTCATTTTTAACATTTGGGCAGCTATTCCCGCTTTTCGCTGCTATCTTTTGCTTTTAAAGAACAAAGCAAAAGGATATTCGCTGCCATCGGGGCTGCATTGAAACCACAGTTTTGCATAAAAATCACGACTAAAATCAATGACAATTTGGCATTATTGGTTAAATGGCAATACTTTTGCAAAGTGGGCGAAGAATTTTTCATCCAAAAACAGATCAAAAATAACAAGCAAAATGACAACTGAAAACACAGAAAAAAATATGAATCAAGAAAACACGGCTACAGATAACGCAGCGCAAGCCACTGTTGAAGAAACTGCTGTTGAAGCCGCTGAAACCCTCACGCCTGAGCAAAAACTTCAAGAAGAACTCGCTCAAGAGAAAGACAAGTTTTTGAGACTTTTTGCTGAATTTGAAAACTATAAACGCCGCACTGCCAAAGAGCGCATAGATTTGTTTAAAACGGCCAATCAAGAAGTACTTCAGGCTTTGTTGCCGGTGATTGATGACTTTGACCGCGCTTTGATTGAAATAAAAAAGTCAGAAGATGACATTCTTTTAAAAGGTGTTGAACTCATTTATGACAAATTTACATCAACCTTGACATCCAAAGGATTAGAAATGGTTTCTGTGCAGGCCGGTGATGTTTTTGATGCTGATTATGCTGAAGCCATTACACAAATTCCATCACCAACACCCGAACTCAAAGGCAAAATTGTCGATGTAATCGAAAAAGGATATAAACTCGGAGATAAAATTATCCGCTTTCCAAAAGTCATCGTGGGTAATTAATGATTTTTTCCCGCAAGGGCTAACTGAATTCTGAACAGAAAATGAAAAAAGATTTTTACGAAATATTAGGCGTAGCCAAAAATGCTTCTGAGGCCGAAATCAAAAAGGCATATCGCAAAAAAGCCATTGAGTTTCACCCCGATAAAAACCCCGGAGACAAGCAAGCTGAAGAAAACTTCAAATTGGCTGCTGAAGCTTATGAAGTGCTCAGTGACAGCCAAAAACGCGCTCGTTATGATCAATATGGTCATCAAGCTTTTGATGGCGCCGGCGGATTTGGCGGCGGACACCACATGAACATGGACGATATCTTCAGTCAATTTGGCGATATCTTCGGTGGTGCTTTTGGCGGATTTGGCGGTTCCTCAGGGCAACGTCGCGTGGTTAAAGGCAGCAATTTACGCATCAAAGTCAAACTTACTTTAGATGAAATTGCCCATGGTGTTGAGAAAAAAGTAAAAGTTAAACGCAAAGTACAAGCACCCGGTGTTAGCTACAAAACCTGCGGAACTTGTAACGGTCAAGGCCAAGTCATGCGGGTGACCAATACAATTTTAGGTCGTATGCAAACGTCCACTACTTGTCCAACATGTGGTGGTGCCGGACAAATGATTGACAAAAAACCGGCCAATGCAGATGCACACGGAATGATTTTAGAAGACGAAACCGTATCGATTAAAATTCCGGCAGGTGTGGTTGATGGCATGCAACTCAAAGTTTCAAACAAAGGAAACGATGCGCCGGGCAACGGAATTCCGGGCGATTTAATTGTAGCCATAGAAGAAGTAGAGCACGAATTCCTCAAAAGAGAAGGCGAAAATCTTCATTATGACCTATATATTAGTTTTTCTGAAGCCGCTTTGGGTGTGTCAAAAGACATTGATGCCGTCAACGGAAAAGTCAGAATCAAACTTGAAGAAGGCATACAATCAGGCAAAATCCTCCGATTAAAAGGCAAAGGTATTCCAAGCTTAAATAGTTATGGCAGAGGTGATTTACTTGTACATGTCAATGTATGGACACCTAAAGTACTCAACAAAGAGCAACGCGATTTTTTTGAGAAAAACTTATCTAATGAACACTTCATTCCAAGCCCAGAAAAGTCTGATAAATCTTTTTTTGAAAAAGTTAAGGATATGTTTTCTTAGATTAAAAAATTATTATACATTTGAAAAAATACTAGGCAACTAGTAATTTCTTTTTCATAGCAATTTTTCCCATCCTTATTGTCCAAATAAGGGTGGGTTTTTTTTTGTAACGAATCACTTACAGCATTTACTAATTTTCTACATTTACAAAAATCATTAACCCTATGAGCAACATACTTGAAGTAGAAAAAGTGGTCAAACAATACGGTAACTACACTGCGCTCAACCACGTTTCACTTTCGGTGCCCAAAGGCAGTATTTACGGTCTTTTAGGCCCGAACGGAGCCGGAAAAACTTCCCTCATTCGCATCATCAATCAAATTACTTTGCCCGACAGCGGAACCGTTCTTTTTGACGGCGAAAAACTCCAACCGCATCACGTGCAACACATTGGGTATTTGCCCGAAGAACGCGGTTTGTACAAAACCATGAAAGTAGGTGAGCAGTGTTTGTATTTGGCACAACTCAAAGGATTGTCGAAAGCCGAAGCCACTGCCCAACTCAAATATTGGTTTGACCGGCTGGATATTCACGGTTGGTGGAACAAAAAAATTCAAGAACTCTCCAAAGGAATGGCGCAAAAAATCCAGTTTGTGGTTTGTGTGCTGCACCGTCCTAAATTGCTCATATTTGACGAACCTTTTTCAGGTTTTGATCCGGTAAATGCCAACATCATCAAAGACGAAATTCTAGAGCTCAAAAAGCAAGGTTCTACCATTATTTTTTCTACTCATCGCATGGAAAGCGTAGAAGAATTATGTGATCACATTGCGCTCATTCACAAATCCAACAAACTCATCGAGGGCAAACTAACCGATGTTAAAAAAGAATACCGCACCAACAGTTTTGAAGTAGGCATTTTGACCGAAAACGTCGAAGGTTTGATGTATGATTTGACCCAAAAATTTACCGTTGGACAAACTGATTTTAAATCGCTCAACGACGAACTCAAATTGCAAATTGAGCTCGGAAGTGCTCTGCCGAATGATCTTTTAAACGTCTTAACCGGTCGCGGACAAGTCACGCATTTTATGGAAAAAATTCCAAGTGTGAATGATATTTTCATCAAAACGGTCAGTCAATAAAGATTGCAAGATTGTAAGACTGTAAGATTTTAAGATATTTTCAAATTGAAATAAAAATTAATATGAGCATTTTATCACTGATCATCAAACGAGAATTCATCGCCAAAGTGCGCAACAAATCATTCATTGTGATGACTTTTCTGAGTCCGTTGTTGTTTGTAGGCATTGCGGCCTTTATTGGTTATTTGAGTTCGCTCAAAGCCGATGTCAAACGCATCGCCATTCACGATGAAACCGGAATTTTTGCCCCCGAATTCAAAAACACCGATGAGTTTCATTACCTTGATTTGTCTCAAGTTGATATGAAAATTCTCAAAGACAGCATCATGGCCGAAAGCTATGAAGGGCTATTGTATATTCCCAAGACCGACAGCATTCAAAAACTCAAAAGCGGCATTCAATACTTGTCCAACGACAGTCCGAGCATTGCTTTTCTCGGAAACACCGAAGAGGTCATCGCCAAAAAAATCACCCAACTCAATTTTGAACGCGCCAAGTTAGACACACTGGCCATTCGTCAAGCACAAGCCGAGGTTGATATCAAAGTAGCCAAAGCCTCGGGCGAGGCAAGCGTCAAAGGCCTCAACGAAATCAAAATCGCCATTGGCTGTACCTTTGGTTATCTGATCATGATGTTCATCATCATCTACGGAAACATGGTCATGCGCAGCGTCATTGAAGAAAAAACCAACCGCATTATTGAAATCATCATCTCATCGGTCAAACCTTTTCAGCTCATGATGGGCAAAATCATCGGAACTTCACTGGCCGGGGTTTTACAATTTTTTATCTGGGCCTTGCTCGGCCTAGGCCTCATGTTTGGCGCTTCGGCCTTTTTTGGCGTCAATGCTACACCCGCCGCGGCACAAATGAACCCTGAAATGATGCATCAGGCGCAAGCGCAACTCTCTACCGCGCAGTTATACATACACGAACTTTGGAATCTTCCCATTGCCACCATTATTTTGAGTTTCATTGTCTATTTCGTGGGCGGATATTTCTTGTACAGCTCGTTTTACGCAGCCATCGGAGCCGCCGTTGATAGCGAAACTGACTCACAACAATTTCTTTTGCCCATCATCATGCCGCTGGTTTTGGGGGTTTATATCGGTATTTTCACCGTCATCAACGATCCGCACGGCAATGTAGCCACTATATTCTCTATGGTGCCGCTCACATCGCCCATAGTTATGCTCATGCGCATTCCGTTTGGCGTGCCCTGGTGGCAAATTGTGCTCTCGATGCTTATTTTATTCGGAACCTTTTTGGGCGTGGTTTGGTTCGCCTCCAAAATTTACCGCGTCGGGATTCTCATGTATGGCAAAAAACCCACTTGGAAAGAACTCTACAAATGGCTTAAATATTAAGTTGCTGAGCTGCTGAGCGCCTGAGTTACTGAGATTTTGTTACCCTGAGTGCAGTCAAGGGGTTAGAAGCCGGGAACCTGCTGTACGCTTTATCTTTTGCTCTGCTTTGCGCCGCAAAAGGATGCCGCTGCCATCAGGGCTAGGGTTTTAGTATAAAATGAAACAATTTGTTTCAATCAAAGAAAAGTCCGCACCGTTTATATTATTGATCCTGTTCCTTCAGTTTAAAACTTTTTACCGGAAATAAAAACAATAACTAGTATCTCAGATTCTCAGGTTCTCAGGTTCTCAGCATCTCAGTATCTCAGGTTCTCAGTCGTTCAGTATCTCAGGCACTCAGCATCTCAGCATCTCAGGCACTCAGCCACACAAATTTTAATATTTGTCATATTCATCTAGCTTCACGACCTTTGTCTCGCATCAGCAAAATGCATCAAGAATACCAAACATTAATTGTTGCTCAGGCACTCAGCTGCTTAGCATCTCAGTAACTCAGAGAAATGTCCAAAATACTAGTCATTGAAGACGAAACCTCCATTCGTCGCGTACTTACCAAAATTCTTTCAGAAGAAAACAACAGCTATGAAGTTGACGAAGCCGTTGACGGTTTAGCGGGTTATGAAAAAATCAAACAAACTGATTACGACTTGGTTTTGTGCGATATCAAAATGCCCAAAATGGATGGGGTTGAACTTTTAGAGGCCGTCAAAAAAATCAAACCCGAAATCCCGATGGTCATGATATCGGGCCACGGAGATATGGAAACCGCTATTCAAGCCATGCGTTTGGGCGCGTTTGATTATATTTCAAAACCGCCAGATTTAAACCGTTTGCTCAATACGGTGCGCAATGCTTTAGACAAAAAGCAATTGGTGGTTGAGAACAAAATCCTCAAGAAAATTGTGCACAAGCAATACGAAATCATCGGACAAAGCGAGCCCATCAACCACATCAAACTGATGATTGAAAAAGTCGCACCTACCGATGCACGGGTACTCATTACCGGCCCCAACGGCACCGGAAAAGAACTCGTAGCGCATCAGTTACACCAAAATAGTGAACGCGCTGATTTTCCGCTGATTGAAGTAAATTGCGCCGCGATTCCGAGTGAGCTTATTGAAAGCGAATTGTTCGGACACGTCAAAGGAGCCTTTACATCGGCCGTAAAAGACCGCGCCGGAAAGTTTGAAGCAGCCCACGGCGGAACGCTCTTTCTCGATGAAATCGGCGATATGAGTTTATCGGCACAAGCCAAAGTATTGCGCGCTTTGCAAGAAAACATGATTACACGCGTGGGTGCCGAAAAAGACATCAAAGTTGATGTGCGTGTAGTAGCCGCTACCAACAAAGACCTCAAAAAAGAAATCGAAGCCGGACGTTTTCGCGAAGATTTATACCATCGTTTGGCCGTGATTCTCATTCATGTGCCGGCGCTCAACGATCGTCGCGATGATATTCCGCTATTGATTGAACATTTTACCGAGAAAATCGCCTCAGAACAAGGCAATGCGCCTAAAACTTTTTCAAAACAAGCGGTCAAGTTGTTGCAAGAATATGATTGGACCGGCAACATTCGCGAATTGCGCAATGTAGTGGAGCGCTTGATTATTTTGGGCGGCAACGAAATTTCAGAAAATGATGTTCAACTGTTTGCGAGTAAATAAAGACGTTAAAGAAGTTTAAAAAAGTTTAGAAAGTTTAGAAAGTTTAGAAAGTTTAGAAAGTTTAGAAAGTTTAGAAAGTTTAGAAAGTTTAGAAAGTTTAGAAAGTTTAAGAAGTTTAAGAAGTTTAAAAAAGTTTATAAAGTTTAAGAAGTTTAGACGGATAAACCGTTTCACCATATATCGACAACAGTCTACCATAATGAATCTAAAAAAAATAAATCCCAACTTACAACAAGCGCTCACGGAAGCTGGCTTGGTTGAAGCAAATGAACTGCAACAGCATACATTTTCAGCGATTAAAAGCGGAGCTGACGCTGTGATTCAATCACCTCCGGGCACAGGAAAAACCACGACCATCGTTTTGAATGTCATTCAAAAATTAGACAAAGCGCAAGGCGAAAGTACCCGTGCGCTTCTATTGGTTTTAGATAAAGAACAAGTTTTGCACTTGGTTGATTTGTTCCGACAATTGGGCAAACACTCAGATTTGCGTGTGATTGGCGTACATGATAAAACGGATATGGATGAAGATAAAAATCAAATTTCAGCCGGCATGGATGTTCTGATAGGAACGCCTTCCAAAATCAATGCGATGTTCTCCTCAGCCGGATTCAACATGACCACCATCAAAATGTTTGTGACCGATGATGCCGATGAAATTGTCAGGCTGCGTCAAGACAATATCATTCAGCGTTTATCCATGAGTGTCGAGAAAACCCAGCGTTTGTTTTTCTGTAGTCAAATTACTGAGAAACTTGAAATTTTAGCTGACAAAATTATGATCGAGCCATTATTTTTTGAGGCCGATGAACAAGATTAAAAAATATAGTAACTAGCTAAAAGACCATAACTGCTGTAGTTGGCTTTCCATTCATTATAATTTGCTAACAAGTTTCGAGCTAAATTATATCGAAGTTCTAGTGATATTTTGTTTTTGTAATTGTAGCCGAATCCAACAGCATAACCCGATGGTGCACTGATGTCTAAATCGTCAATTTTTGTTCTGTCGCGATAAAAAACCATGTTACCAGAAGTTGTAAAATTCAAACTTATCATGGCATTTAAAAATAATTTTGAATGGTCGTTTAAAAACATATAATGACGTAAGCCAATAGGCAATTCTATAAAGCTGTATTTAATATCAGTGTCAAATGTTACAGTTGGGTTTAAGCTTGAAATCAAATCAGGTTTAGTATAACTCTTACTGGCACTGTAACTTTGATAGTTTGGTTGGATAAAAAGGCTCCATTTATTTTTGTTAAATGGCAATATGTATTCAGCTTCTGCACCTATTGATAAAACTAATTTGGAATCAATGTTGGTTCCCAGATTTTTAAAGCTGTTTAAATCTTTAATAGACAAAGAACTCATGTAACCACCCAAAGCAGCTTTTAAGTGAAAAGCGCCTTTTGTGGTCTTTTCAGCTAATTTTACAATGTCGCCGCTACAACTATTAAATCTTTCAAAATGCTTGATTAGGTCATTTTTAGCAAAAGTTATTTTATCAAAATACGCCATATCCATATCGCCGCAATTGACATTTGTGTATAATTGCCTTTTAAAATAATTATTGGATTTTATTTCCTGATTTTCGTTATCAATATATTTAATCATTACTAACTGTTCCACCGGTTGGTTTTTTATTTGATAGAAATATTTAGAGATGTTTCCGTCTTTGTATTGATATAAAATAGCTTTTCCTGAGCTTATTACTTTTAAAAACAAAGTCTCTTTATTCCAAATTGGTTCGCTTTCGGTAGTAAGAGAATTGGTGTTATTAGATGACTTTTCAATATTGACAATAAAGCGTTTATAAGTGCTTACTTGGTCAATGCCAAACTCACTTATTTCACCTATGTTGTGTATTTGAGTTTGAGTATCTTCAAGATTGGTTTTGAATTCAAATTCAGTGGGGTTGTTTTTCCAGTCGTAATTTTTGATGAATCCGTCAAAACGTTTTTGTTGATTGTCTAAATAATAACCTTTTTCAAAATTGATTTGGGCATTTAAGTTAAAACTCAACAACAAAAAGAATAAAATGGAACAGGTTTTCATGGCTTTAATTTTAAATTTTTCAAATATAACTTTTTTGCGTTTTGTTCGATAAAATGCGAGTATAATTTCAATTATCTTTGCCGCTTCAAAAAATCACCTGTGCAACAGGCAATATACTTTTTATGATTACAGTTAACGACATAGCCGTTGAATTTGGCGGCACCACTTTGTTTAGCGAGGTTACTTTTGCCATCAATGAAACCGACAAAATAGCGCTCATGGGTAAAAACGGCGCCGGAAAATCTACTTTACTCAAAATTGTAGCCGGACAAAACAAACCCACGCGCGGAGCCGTTTCAGCACCCAAAGAAGCCGTCATTGCTTATTTGCCGCAGCATTTACTCACCGCTGATGATTGTACCGTCATGGAAGAAACCTCTAAAGCGTTTGCTGAGGTTTTTAAAATGAAGGCCGAAATAGACGAGATTAATGAGCAACTCACCATTCGCACCGATTACGAAAGTGATGATTATATGAAACTCATTGAGCGCGTTTCTGAACTCAGCGAAAAGTACTATTCTATTGAAGAAGTCAATTATGAAGCCGAAGTAGAGAAGGTGCTCAAAGGTTTGGGTTTTGAGCGCGAAGATTTTACGCGATCAACTTCAGAATTTTCTGGCGGCTGGCGTATGCGTATTGAACTAGCCAAAATCTTGCTCAAAAAGCCTGATTTGATTTTGCTTGATGAGCCTACCAATCACCTCGATATGGACAGTATTCAATGGCTCGAAGATTTCTTGATCAATCAGGCCAAAGCCGTGATGGTGATTTCGCACGACCGCGCTTTTGTAGATAATATTACCAACCGAACCATTGAGGTAACCATGGGTCGTATTTATGATTATAAAGCCAAATATTCACATTATCTAGAGCTCAGAAAAGATCGTCGGGTGCATCAGCAAAAAGCCTATGATGAGCAACAAAAATTTATTGCTGATAACCAAGCATTTATTGAGCGTTTCCGCGGAACTTTTTCAAAAACCGAACAAGTGCAATCGCGCGTGCGCATGTTAGAAAAACTCGTTTTGGTTGAGGTTGATGAAGTAGATACTTCGGCTTTGCGCTTGAAATTTCCGCCGTCACCGCGCAGCGGACAATATCCGGTGGTGGTGGAACATTTGTCAAAATCTTATGGCGATCATGTGGTTTTTAAAGATGCCAATATGGTCATTGAACGCGGTCAGAAAGTAGCTTTTGTGGGTAAAAACGGCGAAGGAAAATCAACCATGATCAAAGCCATCATGAAAGAAATTGAGGTGGATGGCGGTAAACTTGAAATTGGCCACAATGCTCAAATTGGTTATTTTGCACAAAATCAAGCGGCATTGTTAGATGGTGAAATGACTGTTTTTGAAACCATTGATACCATAGCGGTGGGTGATATTCGCACACAAATTAAAAATTTACTCGGCGCTTTTATGTTTTCGGGCGATGATACCACCAAAAAAGTAAAAGTACTTTCGGGTGGCGAAAAAACGCGTTTGGCCATGATTAAATTGTTGCTTGAGCCGGTCAATGTGCTCATTCTCGATGAGCCAACCAATCACTTAGACATGAAAACCAAAGACATCATCAAAGACGCTTTGCGCGATTTTGACGGAACGCTCATTTTGGTTTCGCACGACCGTGATTTCTTAGACGGATTGGTGACCAAGGTTTTTGAATTCGGGCACAAACGCGTGCGCGAACATTTTGAAGACATCAAAGGTTTTCTTGAGTTCAAAAAAATGGAAAATTTGCGCGAGATTGAGCAGTAATCAATCTAAGGTCAACCGGTAGATGACAGATTCAGAAACTTCAGAGTCATTGTCTTCACACAACAAGAATTCAATTTTATCGGCTGTTTTTTGATACAAGCAAATGCCTTCAAATTTTTGGATATGGGATATTTCTTGAGTGTATTCAACCGCAAAGGTTTTTAAGTTGAGTTTGCCCAAAAGGCTTCCGGCAATTTCGCCGTCTAGATAAGCCGAATCAGTTTTTTCAGCGGCCGCCAAAAAGTATGCAGCATCATCTACCAGAACCGCATCGGTAAAAGTAGCGGGTATATTCTGAATTTTGGGTAAATCTATTTTTTGAAAGTGTAAAGGTTCCCAGTTTTGGTTGCAAATAAATAGTCCGTTTTGTTGGCTTTTGCTGTTGCCGCGCTGAAAAAAATACCATTGTTCTTGGTAGCAAAACGCCCCTTCTAAATTGAGATCATCTTCTGGAATTTTGGCTAACGCAGCCAGTTGTTGGTGCAAAGCCGAACGATTATAAAGGCTGTACAAACCAGAATCGATAGAAAAAATGATGTGTTGGTTTCGGTGTGCTTTAGAGCCCGAGCCAAACAAATGCAATTGGCCATCGTATTCTGTTAGAATTTCAAAGTCGGGTTTGTGTTTTTTTGGCAGATTTTCTTCGGCTTTTGAGCCCAGCGGAATTTTGTCTAAAACGGGGTTTTGAAGGTCAAAACGATACAAAAATTCACTGCTGTCTGAAATCAGGTACAAGTGTTTGTTGTTGTAGACGATGCCCGAAGCGGCGCGGAGCCCCGAAATTTGGCAAAAAGTTTCTAGTTTCATAGCGTAAAATGAAGCCCAGCCCGGATGGACGCGGCAGCCTTGTGCGCCTGGGTTGGGCGTGCAAGCTACAGCAAACAGCCGGAATAGCTGCCTAAAAATACAAATAATCTATTGGATGCTGATGAATGAAATTCAATAAAAAAGCCATTCAAACAGAATGGCTTTATGTTTTGTGCGGTGCTTTTTAGGGAACCATTATTTTTTGAACAAAACGCGCTCCAGAGGCTTGACTCATCTCAAACATATAAACACCGGTTGTAAGGGCATTGATGTTGATTGGGTTGGTTCCGGTGCTGAGTGAGACATTTTTTTGGGCAACTACTTGACCGTTCATGCCGATGATGCGGATGTTGGCTTGAGGCACATCGGTTTGAGCGTCTACCGTGATTTTTCCGGAAGCAGCATCAAGCGCATTTACATAAAAAGCCGCTGAGTTGAATTGCTGAGTACCCAAGGTAAAAGTGAGTTCTTCCCAAGTTTTGGCTACGCTGACCAAACCTGCTTTTCCGGTGGGCATACCGTTGGTCCAGTTCATCCTGAAGACCAAACGATCAATGTTGCCTGATTGATCAGCTCCGGTGTTGGTAATGGCGCTGGTGGTGATCGGCACTCCGCTCAGGTAAACCGGGTCTACATATAGACTCACCACATCATCATTAGCGCCCGGTAATTGGCTGTATTTGATGACTACTAAATGATCTTGGTTGTATCCGTAACTCAAAGCAGTAGTGCCCAAAGGATTTCCATTGGCGCCTTTGCTGATGGCTAAGTTGTAGCTCAGCCCTGCGTTGATGGCGTATAATCTGAAAGTGGTGTTGAGGTTTCCGCCGCTCATGACTCTGAAAAAGTCACTGTTGTTATTGGCTTGGGCGGTGCTTAGGTTGAGTACAAAAGCCACGTAAACATCGCCCTCAGTGACTGCTGTAAATGGGGTGCCCACACCGTCTGAGTCTGGGCTAATAGCTACTGAATTGGTACTGGCTCCGTAATCAGGATAACTCACAGCTGAACTCAAAACATCGGCATTATTCGGAATCGCGCCAATAGCGGCTCCGAGACCACCGGCTAGAGAAGAATTGTGTGTCCAGGTTCCTTGACCGTGTAAATCTGCACCGGTGGTGTACATGAGAAAATCATCTTGAAAAAGATTTTGTGCAAAGCCAGAAATCCCGGTAAAGAGTATGGTTAGATAAAATAATTTGGTTTTCATGGTATTCAATTTAGTTTAATTATGGAACATGATTTTTTGACGATATTCGAATCCGTTTTCATCTTTTAAAGTAAGTACGTACAATCCGGAACTTAATTTAGATTTGAGTTGTACGGATGTATTTCCGGAAGCAATATTTATGCGCTGTTTTTCAACCATGTTTCCTTGGGCAGCATACAAAGTCAGCTGAACGTTTTGGAGGTTGTTTTTAGATTGAATTTCTAAATGATTGTTGGTGTTGTTTGTTGATGCAAACAATGCATTGGCCTCAAAAGAGTTTGTTGCAAGCGGCAAGAAACCCAGACCTTGCCAGTTGGTTGCGGCACTGACCAATCCGGCAAAACCCGTTGGCATTGAATCAGGAACGTTAAAGTTGAGTCGAAACGCTACACGATCAATATTACCACTTTGGTCAAATCCGGTAGCTGTAAAAACGTTTGGATTCAGTGGTTCACCCGCAGCAAAATCAGGGTTGACAAACAAACGGACAACATCGTCGTCAAAACCGTCCAAATGGCTGTACTTGATGATGACCAAAACATTTTCACCATAATTGTACAAATCGTCTGTATACACTGTAGCATTGGCCGAAGCTCCTTTTCGGATGCCTATGTTATAGCCAAATCCGGCATCTTTAACAATAAGTCTGAAACAAACTTGGGTAGCATCGCCATTGATGACCCGCATGAAGTCAACAGGCGAGGCTGATGCCAATGGAGCAGTGTTTAAATTCAGAACCATTCCTAAATAAAAATCACCACTGGTTACAGCCGGATTAACAATGTGCGCAACGCCATCTCTGTAGGGCCCAATTTCAATGGCTTTGCTGGAGCTACCAAAATTTAAATATGAAATGGCCTGGTCTAAAACTTTGGAACCAGAACAAGTTGAACTTGAGGAAAGCGGCAGACAAGCGCCAATACCTACATTCGGAGCAATCGGACTGTTAGACCACAAACCTTGTCCGCTTAATTCAGTATTGGTGGTATAAGATGAAAAATCATCTTGAAAAATCAATTGTGCTTGTACAGCAAAAGAGAAGCATAGCGCAAACAGTAAAGTAATTTTTTTCATAAGCAGTTTTTTGTACACTCAGAAGCGAGCGCAAATTTCATTAAAATATCGATTTTTTTTAATTGTTTACGCCAGAACGCAGTAGAAACAAAAAATCAATTTAGTTGAACAAATCTAAATAAAGTTACACAAATTAGTGTGTTAAAAGTTATTTTTGTCCATCAAAAAATGATTGTGAACATACATCAATATACCCGAGAATTTTCAGACAACATTAAATTGGCCTATCCGGTGGTGCTGGGTATGTTGGGGCATACGCTCATTGGTATTGTTGACAATATTATGGTGGGCAATTTAGGACCGACCGAGTTGGCAGCGGTATCTTTGGGCAACAGTTTTATTTTTATTGGGATGTCACTGGGCATTGGTTTCTCAACCGCTTTGACACCTCTGATTGCCGAAGCTGACGCCGAAAACAATACCGACAAAATTAGAGCTACATTTCACCACGGATTGATTTTGTGTACGTTGCTGGGCCTTTTGTTGTTTGGCATGATTGAACTCGCCAAACCGCTCATGCTTTTGATGCATCAACCTGAAGCGGTGGTTACATTGGCCTCGCCGTATATTGATTGGGTGGCTTTTTCACTGATTCCGGTGATCATGTATCAGGGTTACAAGCAATTTGCCGACGGACTTTCGCTGACTAAATACTCAATGTACGCCATTATTTTGACCAATGTGGTGCATGTGTTTTTTAACTATGCGCTCATTTATGGTTTTTGGATTTTTCCGAAAATGGGTGTGGTAGGCGCTGCGCTCGGAACAGTGATTTCACGGGTGATGATGGTGGTTTTTATGCATGTGTTGTTGCAATACAATCGCGAACTCAAAACTTATTTTTCAGCGTTTAGTTGGCGCAATATGCAGCAATCTGTACTGCGTAAAATTATCGCTTTGGGCTTGCCATCGGCTTTTCAGATGTTGTTTGAAGTGACTTTGTTTACGGCAGCCATTTGGCTTTCGGGCTCGATTGGCAAAACCAGTCAGGCGGCCAACCAAATTGCGCTGACCTTGGCCACGACCACTTTTATGTTTGCGATGGGGCTCAACGTGACAGCCATGATTCGCGTGGGCAATCAGAAAGGTTTGGGCGATTACAAAAACCTGATTGTGGTGGCGCGTTCGATTTTTTTGTTGACCATCATCCTCGAAACTATTTTTGCTGCTTTGTTCTTGCTTTTACACAACTTTTTGCCGCATTTATTTTTGAATATGGAACAAACCAGTCAAGCGCTTGACAATGCCGAAGTAATTGCAATTGCGGCAAAGTTGCTCATAGTGGCAGCTTTTTTTCAGATTTCAGACGGCATGCAAGTGGTGGTTTTGGGTGCGCTGCGCGGGTTACAAGACGTGAAGGTTCCGATGTATATTACCTTTGTGGCTTATTGGGTGGTGGGCTTTCCGATTTCAATTTACTTGGGGATATATACTCAGCTCAAAGCCACCGGAATTTGGATTGGACTTTTGGCCGGACTCACGGTAGCTGCTTTATTTTTGTATCTTCGTTTTCATAAACTTACCTTAGCATTGGCTCGCCAATCATCGTCAAATGATTTTAATGAGCGCAAATTGTAACTTAGCTAATACTTAGTCGTACAAGTCAGGTATTTAAAAAATCTAAAATGATGATACTACTTATTTTTGGGGTTATTTTACTGATTGTCGGTTTTAATATTAAGTCTACAGACAATCCGCTTTCAAAATTTTCACCTGCCGTTCGAATCCTTGGTTTTGTTCTAATTTTAGTGGGCGTTGCCTCATCAATGTTCAAGCAAATTGATGCCGGAAAAGTGGGCGTAATGTCGCTTTACGGAAAAGTGCAGCCGGACATCCTTGAAAGTGGTTTGCACGTAATCAATCCGCTTTTAGATGTTACCGATTTTGATATTCAAACACAAAACTATACCATGTCGGCCATTCATTCAGAAGGTGCACAACAAGGCGACGATGCAATTCGCGTTTTGTCAAATGACGGTTTAGAAGTGATTATTGATTTAACGGTACTGTACCGAATAGTGCCTGAATCAGCGCCGAAAATTTTCAAGCAAATCGGCGAGAATTACACCGATAAAATTGTGCGACCGGTAACTAGAACTCGAATTCGTGACAACGCAGTTTATTATGATGCCGTGGCGCTTTATTCAACCAAAAGAAACGAGTTTCAGCAGCGAATTTTTAAAAGTATCGAAGACGATTTTAAAAAGCGCGGTTTGATTTTAGAGCAATTGCTCATTCGAAACATCAATCTTCCGGAATCAGTTAAAACCACCATTGAAAGCAAAATCAACGCTGAGCAAGAAGCACAAAAAATGCAGTTTGTGCTTCAGAAAGAAAAGCAAGAAGCCGAACGGAAAAGAGTTGAAGCCCAAGGAATTGCTGATTACCAACGAATCATATCAACCGGATTGTCTGACAAACAACTTCAGTATGAGCAAATCAAAGCGCAAAAAGAATTGGCCGCTTCACCCAACAGCAAAATTATTTTTATGAACGGAAAAAGCGCTCCGGTCATTTTATCAGATAAGTAACCAATATTAAATTCGGTTTTGTGAACCGAAAAACCAACAGCAAAATATGGAATTACCAAAATTTTTACTCGGCGACAATACTGATTTTCCGGATGATATTTTTATCATTCATTTGGATTATCCTCGTTTTATCATCAATTTAAAAGACGATGAAGTAGAGTTTTTAGAAGAAGCCGAAGATTTAGACGAGGCCGAACTCAACGCCGAAATGGAAAGCCTTATAGAACAAGCCAATGATTTTTATGATCGCGAAGTGGCGCGGTATGAGGATTAATTTAGTTTTCTAAACATTAATTTATCATCAAATCTTACAAATACATTTATATTTGTTTCAGCTTGATTATCATAAAAATACCAATAAAGAGAACTCAGTTTATGAAAAAAACGACTCTATTCGCTTTAATGACTTTGTTTATAACCACATTTTTAAAAGCTCAAACCGCTGTTGACGATTTTGTTTTGGTTTGTCAGTTTGGTGGTGCATCTGCTGCATATCCGTTGGTTAATGATCAAGTATTGACAGGAAACATTGATTATACTTCCTTAGACTTAGATCAAACGCTACCGGGTGTTCAATCTAGTGTTTTCATCAACGGTAGCACTTTTACAGCAGATCCTTCGGGTGTGGTTACTTGGGACGTTATGGCAATCGGCTCCTTAATCATTAATTATAGTTTTTCTGACGATTCTGGAAATCCTTCTAATGTTGCAAGCTTACGAATTTACTTTGATCCGACCATATTGGTAGCTGCCGACGATTTTGGCGATGTCAGCAGTGGCACTCAAACTATCCAAAGTGTTTTGACCAATGACATTGTTTCTGATGGTCAAACCGCATATGATTTTGGAGCAGTATTAGCTTTTGAAAATAATTACCCCGGATTTTCATTGAGTCCTGACGGATACATTACTATTGACCCGAGTGTTCCCGCAGGAAGCTATACATTGATTTATAGGGCTTTTTCTCCATATTGTCCATCAGATTCATGGTTCAATTTAATTACACTCAATGTGGTAATTCCATGTTGGAAGTCAGTAGCAGTTGGTGATTTTCACACATCAGCAATCAAAAGTGATGGGACGTTGTGGTCATGGGGTTATAATGGATTGGGGGAGTTAGGCATCGGAAATACCATTCAAAAAAATTTTCCTTTTCAAGTCGGAACAGATTCCGATTGGGCTTTTATCGCTGTAGGAGATCATCATTCTCTTGCTATTAAAAACAATGGAACGCTCTGGGCATGGGGCTGGAATCAATATGGACAATTGGGTGATGGAACTACTAACGATAGACTCAGTCCTGTTCAAATAGGTAATGATACTGATTGGAAGTATGTTTCTGCAAATTATGGCAATTCAGCAGCAATTAAAAATAACAATACACTTTGGTCTTGGGGTGATAACTCAGATGGAAGTATCGGCAATGGCAATAATGTAAATCAACTGACACCGCTGCAAATAACAGTGAGTTCAGATTGGAGTTCAGTTTCAGTGGGCGATGCACATACCGTAGCTATCAACAATTCGGGTGAACTTTGGGCATGGGGTTTCAATAATTCTGGGCAATTGGGTAATGGTTCAAACATCAATACTAATATTCCAATTCAATCTGCAACTTCAGTAAGTAACCAATGGAAGACTATTGCAGCGAGCAGAGCTTATACACTAGCAATTAAAAATGATGGAACGCTTTGGGCTTGGGGTGATAATACCTATCAACAACTTGCAGATGGTACCACAGTTAACAGAAATACACCTGTTCAGGTAGGAACCGATAACAATTGGGACAAAATTGCAGCGGGTTACTTTCACCGTTTGGCTATTAAAACCGATGGAACTTTATGGGCGTGGGGAAGTAACACAAGCGGTGAATTAGGCATTGGTACAACAACTCCTTCAATAATACCGGTCCAAATCGGAACCGATAGTAATTGGACGATGGTTTCTGCTAAAAGCGGAAATTCATCCGCCCTTAAATCTGATGGTAGTCTCTGGTTATGGGGTTCTAATGACTTTAGTCAATTAGGTGATGGAACCAATAACAACAGCTCTGTACCTACTTTAATAAATTGTAATACGTTACAAACTTATACTACTTCAGTTCTTGCCAATACTGAGGTATATCCGAATCCTTTTGATGATTTGATTTTTATTGAGTCGCATCAGAACATAAATAGGGTAGAAGTTTTAGATATGAATGGGCGAATAATGATGACCTCACATCAAGACAATCATTCAATACAATTGGATTTAAAGTCTTTATCTACCGGAATCTATTTAATGAGAATCACCAGTAATAACCAAAGCGAGATTCATAAACTAGTCAAAAAATAAGACTTATTTAAAATACGCATCCAACAAACGCTGAGCGGCTACAAACGGCGATAACTTTCCGGTTTGTACCGCTTCTTTGTTTTGTTCCAGTAGTTTTTTGATTTCAGGGTTTTCAAAAAAGTGATTCTTGAGTTGTTCCTGAATGGTTTCGAGCATCCAATATTGATTTTGTTTGCTGCGCTTTTCAGCAAAACTTCCGTTGGTTTGGGTATGATGTACAAATTTTTGAATCGTTTCCCAGGTTTCTAAAATTCCTTCACCGGTCAACGCGCTACAAGTTTGCACGCTGGGTTGCCAGCCAGAGGCTTGCGCCGGAAACAAATGCAAAGCGCGCGCAAATTCGGTTTTGGCCAAACGCGCTTTTTTGACGTTGTCGCCATCGGCTTTATTGATCACAATCGCATCGGCCATTTCCATGATGCCGCGTTTAATGCCTTGCAATTCATCGCCGGCTCCGGCAATTTTGAGCAACAAGAAAAAATCAACCATGCTGTGCACAGCCGTTTCGCTTTGCCCAACGCCCACGGTTTCAATAATAATCGTATCAAATCCGGCGGCTTCACACAAAGTAATGGTTTCGCGGGTTTTGCGGGCCACACCGCCCAAAGTATCGCCCGAAGCCGAAGGCCGGATGTAGGCTTTCGGATTTTTGACCAGTGATTCCATCCGCGTTTTATCGCCTAAAATACTGCCGTGTGAAATAGAACTGCTCGGGTCAACCGCCAATACAGCTACTTTTTTTCCTTGATGGGTCAGGTAATTCCCGAAGGCTTCAATAAAAGTGCTTTTGCCTACGCCCGGAACACCGGTAATTCCTATCCGAAGTGATTTTTCGGCAAAAGGCAAACAAGCCGAAATGATATGGTTGGCTCGTTCTAAATGATCGGGTTGGGTACTTTCAACCATCGTAATGGCACGGCTCAACGCGCTGATGTCACCTTTCAAAATGCCTTGAATGAGTTCTTCGGCTGAGGGTTGTTTTTTTCTAAACGTACGAATATTGTGCACTGCCTGCGGACTGATGATTTCCGGTGGCGAAATGCCGTCTTTTTCGTGTAGTGCCGAAGCTTTGTGCGGTTGTTTTTCCAAACGATGCGTCTTTGAGGTAAAAGTAGCAAAAAATCTGGGTCATCTCAAGCAAGTAAATGCCGATTTTTTTAGGATAGCTTTTTCATTTACCGACTTGTTATTATCTATTTTTGCCGTTCCTTTGCCAAAAAAATTACTACCGGCATGGATAGTATCATCATGTTGTTCTTGTGTTTGGCTTTGGGCGTTGGTTTGCAATATGTCAAATCGTTTCCTAAAAATCCGCACCTCACGCTCAATCAGTTTGTCATTCACGTTTCATTGCCTGCACTGGCGCTGTTTTATATCCCCAAAATCAAACTCAGTTCTGAATTGTTATATCCGCTGGGCATTGCTTGGATAGGCTATTTGTTTTCATTCGTCTTTTTTTACAGCATCGGCAAAAGAATGGGTTGGTCTAACAAACTCATTGGTTGCTTGACCATTACGGCCGGATTGGGCAACACTTCTTTTGTGGGTTTTCCGGTTATTCAGGCTTTGTATGGCGAAGAAGGCCTCAAAACTGCCATCGTGGTTGATCAACCCGGATCATTCGTAGTCATGGCTACTTTGGGGGTCATCACGGCTTCATTGTTTTCAAAAGGCAAGGCCGAACCCAAAGTAATCGCGCAAAAAATATTGCTTTTTCCACCGTTTGTGGCATTTTTATCGGCTTGTACGCTCAATGCTTTGGGGTACGATTTTATCTCGGATCTACAATCAGTTTTTCAAAAACTCGGCAACACCGTTACGCCCATTGCGCTTTTATCGGTCGGTTTGCAACTCAAAATTGATCGCAACAGTCAGCATTGGCAGTTTTTGCGCTTTGGATTGTTTTTTAAACTCATCCTGACACCTTTGATGTTTTTTGTCTTGTATAGAATCATCCTTAAAGCCGACGGTTTGCCGGTAGATGTTTCTATCATGGAAGCCGCCATGGCACCCATGATTACCGGAACCATCCTTTCATCTTCCTACGGACTCAAACCTAAATTGAGCAATATGATGGTAGGCGTGGGCATACCGCTTTCGCTCATGACTTTGCCCATTTGGTATTATATCCTCAATTGGTTTTAATCAATGAAATCCCGAACCGAACCTCTCCATCCGCTGATTCAAAAGACGACTTATTCGATTTTGTTTTCGATCAGTTTTGCGCATTTGCTCAACGATTTAATCCAGTCGATTATTCCGTCGGTATATCCGATTCTCAAAGAAAATTACCATTTGAGTTTCTCGCAAATCGGGCTCATTACGTTTGCTTTTCAGCTCACCGCATCGCTGTTTCAGCCGTTTGTAGGGTATTATACCGATCAACATCCCAAGCCTTTTTCGCAAATCTACGGCATGTTCTTTTCGTTGCTCGGCATTGTGGTTTTGTCGTTTGCCAACAGTTTTTACTGGATATTGCTTTCGGTTTGCCTCATCGGAACCGGTTCGGCCATTTTTCATCCTGAATCTGCGCGCATTTCCAATATGGCCTCAGGTGGAAAACGCGGTTTGGCCCAATCGATTTTTCAAGTCGGTGGCAATTTCGGAACCGCACTCGGACCGCTTTTGGTAGCGCTCATTGTGGTGCCCAACAGCCAAAAATATATTCTTTGGTTTGTGTTGGCCGCGACCATTGCGCTCGGTATCATCAGCAAAATTGCGTTTTGGTACCGCGATCATTTGCTCATGCGCACCGCCAAAAGTGCCCTGGTTTTTCAGCCGCATCATTTATCCAAAAAGATAGTCAACCGCAGCATTGCCATTTTGCTCATCGTCATTTTTTCAAAGTTTTTCTATTCGGCTTGTTTGTCAACTTATTACACTTTTTACTTGATTGATAAATTCCAGCTGAGCATCAAGCAAGCCCAGTTTCACATGTTTATCTATCTGATTGCCTATGCCATCGGAACCATTTTGGGCGGCCCGCTCGGCGATCAATTCGGACGCAAATACGTGATTTGGTTTTCGGTTTTTGGTGCCACGCCTTTTGCTTTACTGCTTCCGTATGTCAATCTGTTCTGGACCGATGTGCTCATGGTGGTCATTGGCATCATCATCTCATCGGCCTTTCCGGCCATTTTGGTGTATGCACAAGAATTGATTCCCAAAAAACTCGGGATGATTTCGGGTCTTTTCTACGGATTTGCCTTCGGAATGGGCGCTTTAGGCTCTGCACTCATCGGTTTGCTGGCCGATCACACCTCGGTGCAATACGTCTATTTTGTTTGCTCCTTCTTGCCGATTATTGGCGTGATTTGTTATTTCTTACCCAATTTAAAGAAGTAGTTTTTTAAAGGTTTGGGCGCCTGCCTGCCGGCAGGCAGGTGCCCCTGCGGGTCGGGCTTTGCGTTACAATCTTTTGTTGCACAAAAGGATTTTCACTGCTATCCCTCACGCGTATAGCTTATTGTTTAAGCATTTATCTAAAATGAAACTTTAAAAGATACCTGAAGTCCACCGGACTTCCTCCTCTTAATATTAAATCTCACGCGGCCGAGTTTTCGAAAATCAACAGTCATCTATTTTTCTGACATCATTTTCCAAATCAACTTGTCCTTGCGCAACAATACACAATACACTACTTTTACGCATCAATTTACTTGGGCATGAACGCACTTACTCCCGAAATTTTACAACAATTAGCAGCCGTTGTGGGCGACGCATTTCTTTTTTCTGATTTGGAGACCCGTCAAAAATACGGTCACGACCAAACCGAAGATTTGATGTTTCCACCGGCGGTGGTCATTAAACCCGCTGATACACATCAAGTGTCGCAAGTGCTCAAAATTGCCAACCAATTCAAAATTCCGGTTACCGCTATTGGGGCGCAAACCGGTTTGAGTGGCGGTGCTTTATCAGTGCATCAAGGCATTGGTCTGAGCATGGAGCGCTTGAATAAAATCCTCGAAATTGATGAGCAGAATCTGCAAGTAACCGTTGAACCAGCCGTGATTACACAAGTCCTGCGCGAGGCCGTGGCCGAAAAAGGTTTGTTTTATCCGCCCGATCCGAGCAGTCAAGGCAGTTGTTGGATTGGCGGTAACGTGGCCGAAAATGCCGGAGGCGCACGCGCGGTTAAATACGGAGTCACCAAAGATTATGTACTCAACCTTGAAGTGGTTTTGGCCAATGGCGAAATCATTTGGACCGGCGCTCATACCCTCAAAAATTCTACCGGATATAACCTCACCCAACTCATGGTGGGCAGCGAAGGAACCTTAGGCATTATTACCAAAATTGTGATGAAACTGTTGCCTGCCACCAGCCACAACGTTTTAATGCTCGTGCCTTTTTTTAAAGCCGAACAAGCCTGTGAAGCGGTTTCAGCCATTTTCAAAGCCGGTATTGTACCCAGTGCACTCGAGTTTATGGAACGCGATGCCATTGATTGGGCACTCAAGTTTGTAGACGGGGTGAGCATTCCGATTACCGATGCGGTTCAGGCGCATTTGCTCATTGAAGTTGATGGCAATTATCCGGATGTATTGTTTCAAGAAGCCGAAAAAATCATGACCGTAATTGAGCATTTTGATATTGACGAAGTCTTGTTTGCCGATACCGAAGACCAAAAAAATGCTTTGTGGCGTATGCGTCGTTGTGTGGGTGAGGCTGTTAAATCAAATTCGGTGTATAAGGAAGAAGATACCGTAGTGCCGCGTTATGCGTTGCCTCAATTACTTTCGGGCATCAAACAAATCGGGAATAAGTACGGTTTTCAATCCGTTTGTTATGGGCATGCCGGCGATGGGAATTTGCACGTAAACATCATCAAGGGAAATTTAACTGATGAACAATGGAACACCGAAGTAACTAAAGGAATCCGCGAGATTTTTGAACTTACAGTATCGCTCAACGGAACCCTTTCGGGCGAACACGGCATTGGCTATGTACAAAAAAACTATATGGATATTGCCTTTAATGCAACCCAATTGAAACTCATGAAAGGCATCAAAGATATTTTTGATCCGAACGGAATTCTCAATCCGGGCAAAATCTTTCCGGATAAAATGTAATTACAAACCCAGTATTTTTTGCTCCTCGGCTCTAAAAGTTTGACTGAAAACTGCGCGCTGCGCCGGATCATCCCAGTTGAAAAACTTCCACTGGTTTTGTGTGGTTTCATCAAAAATGGCGATTAATTTTGAGTTTTTGCGCACATTGAAACTGTTGCGTTTGGGCTCAAAAGTGACATCGTTGGTTAGATTGGCTTTTTTGAGTTTTTCTGCTTCTGCATCGGCGCTCGCAGCGGTGAGTTTTTTTTCAAAAAAGTAACGCTCCGGGTTTTTATAACCAATCACGCAAATACTCTTTCCGCTGATTTTTTGAATGGCTCCCAAAACAAAAATGGGTTTGACCAACTGAAGCCTTTTTCGAAAATCATCGTTTTGATAATCTTGATCGAGCTTATTGGTAAACAAAACATTTCCGCCTAATTGCTCGATAATTTTTGGGTAACTCAAAGCAGCAACGGCCTCAAAATCCATGTTGTAGTAGGCGTCGTAGATTTTTTGCACAGCCGTTTTGAGCTCGGCTGAACTTTGCGCCCAACCCAACTGATTCAATAAAATAAAAAAAAGTAGATGTATTTTTTTCATAGCCTTAGGTTTGTTTCAAAAATAAAAAAATCCCCGATGCTGAAACCATCGAGGATTTATTATTTACGGAGTTTTATTTTGAGTCAAATGCTTCTGTGTTTGCAGATGCCTAGCCCTGATGGCAGCGGCATCCTTTTTAAACCTGAAAAGGTTTGAAAAGATAGAGCGTACAGCAGGTTCCCGGCTTCTAAAACCTATTTATTCATTGACAATCACCCATTCGCCTGAACCAATCATGCTTTCGGCTTTTTTGTATTTCATGGTTTCGGTTTTGCCGCTCAGGATGTGTTTGATGGTCACATTGTCGTTGCGGTTGATTTTAGGCATTTCGCGCACAACGGTTTCAACTACTTGTCTTTGTTGGGTCTGCCCGGCTTCGCGATTTTGTTGCGCTAATTGATCTGAGTTGGGAACTTCGTCTTTGCTGGTGGTGTAGTTTTCTTTGACTTTTACCTCGCGCGCTTCTTGAATGGCCGGCGCGTTTTGTTGCGGTAAATCACCTTTAAACAAGAACGAAATCACTTCTTTGTTCACACCATTGATCATCGAACTGAACAAATTATACGCTTCAAATTTATAAATCAAAAGCGGATCTTTTTGCTCGTGCACGGCCAATTGAACCGATTGTTTGAGTTCGTCCATTTTGCGCAAGTGTTTTTTCCAAGACTCGTCAATAATGGCCAAAGTGATGTTTTTTTCAAAATCAGTCACCAACTGTTTTCCTTGTGTTTCGTAGGCTCTTTTGAGGTCGGTAATTACATTGAGCGTTTTGATACCATCGGTAAACGGAATGATGATGCGCTCAAAATGATTGTTTGGATCTTCATACACATTCTTGATGACCGGCAAGGCTTCCCGCGCACTGCGTTCGGTTTTTTCGGCGTAGAATTCCATGGCCGCTTTGTAGATTTTACCTGCAAGTTCCATGGAGGACATTCTTTCAAATTCGCTTTCACTGACCGGTGAAGTAATTGAGAAGTAACGAATGAGTTCAAATTCAAAGTTTTTGAAATCATTCATGGCTTTGTTGCTCTCGGCAATGACTTCGCCTGTGTCGTAAATCATGTTGGCGATGTCTACTTTCAGACGCTCGCCTTCAAGCGCATGGCGACGACGTTTGTATACGACTTCGCGTTGTGAGTTCATGACATCGTCATATTCCAAGAGGCGTTTACGCACCCCAAAGTTGTTTTCTTCCACTTTTTTCTGAGCGCGCTCTATAGATTTAGTCATCATGGAATGCTGAATCACTTCGCCTTCTTTAAGCCCCATTCTGTCCATGAGTTTGGCCACTCTTTCTGAGCCAAACAAACGCATTAAGTTGTCTTCTAAAGATACGTAAAACTGGGAACTTCCCACATCACCTTGACGTCCCGCACGACCGCGCAACTGACGATCCACACGACGCGAATCGTGTCTTTCTGTTCCGATGATGGCCAAACCTCCGGCTTGTTTTACTTCAGGAGTTAGTTTGATGTCGGTTCCACGACCGGCCATGTTGGTAGCAATGGTGACTACGCCCGGTTTTCCGGCTTCGGCCACAATGTCGGCTTCTTTTTTGTGCAATTTGGCGTTGAGTACGTTGTGTTGTACGTTGCGCATTTTGAGCATACGGCTGAGTAATTCTGAAATCTCAACCGAAGTGGTACCAATGAGCACCGGACGACCGGCTTGTGAGAGTTGGGTAACGTCTTCAATCACCGCGTTGAATTTTTCACGGGTAGTTTTATAAATCAAATCTTCTTTGTCAATACGCGCCATAGGGCGATTGGTTGGAATTTCAACTACATCGAGCTTGTAGATTTCCCAGAATTCTCCGGCTTCAGTTACCGCAGTTCCGGTCATACCGGCCAGTTTGTTGTACATTCTGAAGTAATTCTGCAAAGTAATCGTAGCGAAAGTTTGGGTGGCCGCTTCAATTTTTACATTCTCTTTGGCTTCAATGGCTTGGTGCAATCCGTCTGAATACCTGCGACCGTCCATGATACGACCGGTTTGTTCGTCAACAATGAGAATTTTGTTGTCCATAATCACATATTCTACATCTTTTTCAAACAAGGTGTAGGCTTTGAGCAATTGTGTTAATGTATGGATGCGCTCACTTTTAATCGAGAAGTCTTGGAATAGTTTTTCTTTTTCTTCGGCTTCTTTGTCTTTTTCTAGATTTTGTTTTTCAATACGGGCAATTTCTGTTCCGATGTCGGGCAACAAGAAGAAGTTTTCGTCGGTATCTGATGAAAGGAATTTGATTCCGTTGTCGGTCAGTTCTACTTGGTTGTTTTTTTCTTCAATCACGAAATACAAAGCTTCATCCACTTTGGGCATATCGCGGTTGTTGTCTTGCATGTATTGATTTTCGGTTTTCTGTAAGAGTTGTTTGATGCCTTCTTCGCTGAGGAATTTAATCAGCGCTTTGTTTTTTGGAAGCGCACGATAAGCACGCAATAAATTGAATCCACCGTCTTTGGTGTTTCCTTCTTTGATCAGGCGTTTGGCTTCAATCAAGAAATTATTGGCTACTTGGCGTTGCATGTTGACCAAGTTTTCAATTTTGGGTTTGAGCTCGTTAAATTCATGTCGATCACCTTGCGGAACCGGACCAGAAATAATGAGTGGCGTTCGCGCATCGTCAATGAGTACTGAATCGACCTCATCTACAATGGCAAAATTGTGTTTGCGTTGCACTAAATCAGCCGGCGTATGCGCCATATTGTCGCGCAAGTAATCAAAACCAAATTCGTTGTTGGTTCCGTAGGTAATATCTGCGTTGTAGGCTTTTTTGCGCTCTTCTGAGTTGGGTTGATAATTGTCAATACATTCAACCGTAAGTCCGTGAAACTCAAACAATGGCGCTTTCCAGGCGCTGTCACGTTTGGCTAAGTAATCATTCACCGTTACCAAGTGAACTCCGTTTCCGGTGAGTGCATTTAAGTAGAGCGGAAGCGTAGCCACAAGCGTTTTACCTTCACCGGTTTGCATCTCAGAAATTTTACCACTGTGCAAAACCATCCCACCAATAAGTTGAACATCGTAGTGAATCATATCCCAGGTGATGTCTTTTCCGGCGGCATTCCAACTGTTGGCCCAAGTTGATTGATCACCATTTAAGGTAATATACGGTTTGGTTGCCGATAATTCGCGATCAAGCGCTGTTGCGGTTACCGTAATGCTGCTGTTTTCTTTGAAACGGCGTGCGGTTTCTTTGACCACCGCAAAAGCTTCAGGAAGTATTTCGTTGAGTGTTTTTTCAGAAATCTCGTAGGCTTCTTTTTCAAGTGCATCAATGCTGGCGTAAATATCCTCGCGGGCATCAATGTCTTCTATATTTTCTACTTCTTGTAAGAGCGATTGAATTTTAGCATCTTTCTCGGCGCGTGCTTGTTTGATTTTGGCTTTGAACTCGGTGGTTTTAGCTCTTAATTCATCGTGTGACAAACCGGCAAGTGTGGCTTCAAAGGCTTTGATTTTGGCAATATTGCCTTGCAAAGCTTTGATGTCTTTTTCTGATTTATCGCCTACAAAAATTTTAAGGATATTATTTAAAAAACTCATGATAAGTATGTGATTTCTGATTTATATAAGGTGCGCAAATTTAAACAAAAAAAAAGCCTCGCAAGAGACTTTTCTGTGGGTTTTATTATTTTTTTAATATTCATCCTCGTTCCAAAGATAGTCTTCGTCCGTCGGATAATCAGGCCAAATTTCTTCCATTGATTCATATATTTCGCCTTCGTCTTCGATGGATTGAAGATTTTCAACCACTTCTAACGGAGCTCCGGCTCTAATTGCATAATCAATCAACTCGTCTTTGGTCGCAGGCCAAGGTGCATCACTTAAATACGATGCCAATTCTAAGGTCCAGTACATCTTCTTACGATTTTTAGTTCGTTGCAAAAATAATTTTTTTACTCAAAAAGTCAAGTAAATTCTCGTTTATTTTGAAAAAAGTTAAGAACGTCTGAAAAGCCTTGTCATTACTGGCTTGAGGCGCGGATGTCGTTTCAAGTTTACTTGCGGGGAATCCACTTGACCTCTTCGGCTTGAAGGTCAAAGGCCAACTTTCGTGCCAACACAAAAAGATAGTCAGAAAGTCGGTTTAAGTACTTTAAAGCAATGGGTGCTACCGGCTCATTATGACTTAAATGTACTGATAAACGCTCGGCTCGGCGGCATACACAGCGCGCAATATGACAATATGACACCGTAGTGTGTCCGCCAGGCAAAACAAAGTGGGTCATGGGCGGTAAATGACTTTCCATGGTGTCGATTTCTTTTTCGAGCAAGTCAATATCTGATTCTTCGATGCCGAGTTTTTGCAAACGCGGTTGACCGTTTTTCAGGGTTTCTTTTTCGGGCGGAGTAGCCAAAATAGCACCAATGGTAAAGAGTCGATCTTGAATTTCAATGAGCATGTTTTTGTAATGAACATCTATTTGTTGGTCACGGATGAGCCCAATGTATGAGTTGAGTTCGTCTACGGTGCCGTAGCTTTCAATGCGTATGTGGTCTTTGGGCACGCGGTCTCCGCCAAAAAGAGCGGTGGTTCCGGCATCACCGGTTTTGGTGTATACTTTCATGGTAAAAAATTATGACTTCAAAGATATTGGATAAAAGTTTAGGAAGTTTAGAAAGTTTAGAGAGTTTAGGAAGTTTAAAAAGTTTAGAGAGTTTAGGCAGTTTAGAAAGTTTAGTCGAAACATTCTGCTATACCAATCGTTCCATTTAAGAATTGTCTTCTGTTCTGTCTTAAAGCGAAGCGGTCCAAAGGCGCAGCCGTGTCTGTAGCGCAGCGTGTCTCAATAGCGTGAGGGATAGCAGTGAAAATCCTTTTTTGAGGAACGAAAAAAAGATTGCAAAGCATAGCCCGACCCGCAGGGGCACGCCATAAATTACTTAGTAGTGTCGCTCTCAATCATACCGTCGCGCAAACGAATCACACGGTGCGCATACGAAGCAATTTCTTCTTCGTGTGTGACAAGTATGACCGTGTTGCCTTGGGCATGAATGTCGCCAAAAAGTTTCATAATCTCTACCGAAGTTTTACTGTCAAGGTTTCCGGTGGGCTCATCGGCCAAAATAATCGATGGATGATTCACCAGTGCGCGGGCAATGGCTACTCTTTGTCGTTGTCCGCCCGAAAGTTGGTTGGGTTGGTGGTCCATACGATCGGCCAAGTTCACTTGTGTGAGCACTTGGGCGGCGCGTTCTTGGCGTTCTGCTTTTGAATGCCCGGCGTAAATCATGGGTAACGCCACATTGTTGAGCGCTGTGGTGCGCGGTAATAAGTTGAACGTCTGAAAAACAAAACCAATTTCTTTGTTGCGGATTTCGGCGAGTTCATCGTCATGCATTTGGCTGACGTCTTTGTTGTTCAAAATATAAGTTCCGGAAGTAGGTGTATCTAGGCAGCCTAAAATATTCATCAAAGTTGATTTGCCCGAGCCTGATGGTCCCATGAGCGCCACGTATTCGCCTTTGTTGATTTCAAGATCAATGCCTTTGAGCACATAAACGGTTTCGTGTCCGAGTTCGAAGTTGCGGATGATTTTGCTGATCTTGATAAGCGGATGTGCCATGATGAAAATTTGCTGCTAAAATTAATAAATTCTACTGTTAAATTACGCCCGTTAGTTGCCAATCACTTCTGCTTTGTTACATCACACCCGAATGATAAAATGTTGTTTGGGTTGTTCGCGTCTAAAAAACACCATGCCCCAAGTAAAAGTGTCTATGCTTACGGTTACTTTCGGATGATTTTGAATCACATGCCAAGCTGCTTCCATATCGGCCGACCAATGAATATCATCAAAAATCCAAACCGAATCATTTTTTGCGCTAGGCAACAGCCATTCAAAATATTGCAAAGTGGCTTGTTTTGAATGGTTGCCGTCAAAATAAATAAGTTGATGATTAGCTGACGAGCTTAAGTTTTTCAAATACGCTGAAAACTCTGTCACTTCAACATGAATATTTTCAAGCTGAAATTGTTTAAAATGTTCTCGGGCAATTTGAGCCGTTTCGGGGCAACCTTCCAAAGTGGTGATTTTGGCTTTGGGGTTTCCTAAACCAAGCGCAGAAGTGGCCAAACCAAGCGAAGTTCCGATTTCTAAAATGTTTTCGGGTGCAAAATAATTCGTTATTCTAAGCAATAATTTTGCACGTTTTTGGGTAATGCCTGCATTTTTTGCGATGTCGCTTATTTTGCGATGATTTGAGGTAAAAACACGTGAGCCGGCGCCAAAATCAGTTACTTCAATCGTTTTGTGGTTGTTGCGCAATGCTTTTCTGAATTGTTTTAAAACCGCATATCCGGGTTTGCTTTTGGAATCGTAAAAACAGCACGTCAGCAAATTAAATACAAACGGCGAATGCACGGCATGTTCGTTTTTAGAATGCCACAGAAACCGAAAATAAGCTTTGATTAAGTACCACATTTTATTGTTCATTGGGCGTGTCCCTGCGGGTCAGGCTGTTCGCTCATAGTCCTCGCCGCTGCGCGTCTGCGGGCTAACCGCTGCCATCCTTCACGCAAAGCCTTCGCTGCCGGAAACTTATTCTTCAATTTTCGCGCTGAGTTCAAACCAACGCTCTTCTTTTTCTTCTATTTTGGCGATGATGTTTTGCAACTCAATGGCCTTTTTTTCAATCATATCATCTGCGACTTTTCCGTCAGAGAACAATTGTTCGATTTGTTTTTTTTCGTATTCTAAATCTTTGAGCTCGCGTTCAATTTTCTGAAATTCCTTTTGCTCTGCAAAGGTCAAACCTTGCTTGATTTGCTTTTCTTTCCAATTGTTTTTTTCTTTCGGGCCTTCGTTTTTCTCAGGCTCGGCGCTGTCTTCATACACTCTGAAATCTGAATAATTCCCCGGAAAATCTTCTACTTCACCTTCGCCTCGAAACACAAACAAATGATCGACAATTTTGTCCATAAAATAGCGGTCGTGCGATACCACAAGCAAACAACCCGGATAATCGAGCAAGAAATTCTCGAGCACATTGAGCGTCACAATATCTAAATCATTGGTGGGCTCATCCAAAATCAAAAAGTTCGGATTCTGAATCAAAACGGTACACAAATACAAACGTTTGAGTTCGCCGCCGCTGAGTTTTTCAACATAATCGTGTTGTTTTTTGCGGTCAAACAAAAAGCGCTCGAGCAAGCCGCCTGCTGAGATGGTTCTGCCTTTGGTCAGCGGAATATATTCGCCAAATTCTTTGATTACGTCAATGACCTTTTGTTCGGTTTTGGGCTGGATGCCGCTTTGGGTGTAATAACCAATTTTTATGGTGTCACCAATCACTACTTTGCCTGCATCGGGTGCTATGTTTTGGGTTAGAATATTTAAAAACGTTGATTTTCCGGTGCCGTTTTTGCCAATAATGCCAATGCGTTCACCGCGGTTAAACGTGTAGTCAAAAGCATTGAGGATTATTTTATCGTTGAATTTCTTGCTCACTTTGTGCAACTCAACCACTTTGCTGCCCATGCGCTCCATATTGATTTCAAGTTCTACCACATGGTCTTTGCGTCGGGCATGCGCTTTTTCTTTGATGACGTAAAAATCATCAATCCGTGATTTTGATTTAGTGGTGCGTGCTTTGGGCTGTCGGCGCATCCAATCTAGTTCTTTGACAAATAGGTTTTTGGCTTTTTCAACAGAGGCCATTTCACTGGCTATGCGCTCTTCTTTTTTCTGCAAATAATACGAGTAATTACCCCGGTATGAATAGAGTTTTCCGTGGTCAAGCTCAATGATTTCGTTGCAAACGCGTTCCAAGAAGAATCGGTCGTGTGTGACCATAAAAAGCGTCATGTTTTCTTTGGCAAAGTAGTTCTCTAACCATTCAATCATTTCTAAATCCAAATGGTTGGTCGGCTCATCAAGAATCAATAAATCCGGACGATTGATCAGGATGATGGCCAAAGCCAAACGCTTTTTTTGTCCGCCTGATAAACTTTTGACTTTGCGTTTTAAATCATCAAGTTTAAGTTTGAAGAGAATTTGTTTGTATTGTGTTTCAAAATCCCAAGCGTTGTGGCGCTCCATGTTTTCAAAAGCTTTTTGGTAGGCTTCTTCGTCTTCAGGATTTTCAATTGCTTTTTCGTATTGCTCAATGACTTTGAGAATGTCATTATCGCTGGCAAAAATGCTTTCTTCAATGGTCAGCTCAGGTTGCAAATTAGGCTCTTGCGACAAAAACGCCATTTTGATGTCTTTGCGCATAATCACTTGTCCGGTATCGGGCATATCCTCTCCGGTCATGATTTTTAAAATCGAGGTTTTTCCGGTGCCGTTTTTGGCTACAAAAGCAATTTTTTGGTCTTTGTTGATGCCAAACGAGAGGTTTTCAAAAAGCGTTCGTTCGCCGTATGATTTTGAGATATTTTCAACCGTGAGATAGTTCATTTTGTCTATTTATTCTTGAACAGATTTGAGCGCAAAAGTAACTAATTCATATCGCGCATCAACGGCTCAATTAAAATTCCTTATATATTTGCCGCATGCAGATTTCGGTCATTATTCTCAATTACAACGTTAGGTATTTTTTAGAACAATGTGTGCTCAGTGTTCAAAAGGCATTGCAAAACATTGAAGGCGAAATCATTGTGGTTGACAACCATTCGCCCGATGACAGTTGTGCCATGATGCGCAACCGATTTCCGGAAGTTAAACTCATCGCTAATCCAGAAAATTCAGGTTTCCCGAAAGGGAACAACATAGGCGTAGCAGAGGCCAGAGGTACCTATGTTTGTATTTTAAATCCGGATACGGTGGTGGCTGAAGACACTTTTGAAAAGTTGCTTGCTTTTGCTGATTCAAAAAGCGATTTAGGTATTGTGGGTTGCAAACTCATTGACGGAACCGGAACGTTTTTACCTGAAAGCAAAAGAGGAATTCCGACGCCTATGGTTTCTTTGGGCCGTATGTTGGGCTTGTACAAATGGTTTGGGAATAATTCTGTTTTTGGCAAATATTATGCACAGCATTTAACGCCTCATCAAACCGGAAAAGTAGATATTTTGGTGGGTGCTTTTATGTTGATGAAAAGAGATTTGTACCATCAGCTCAATGGTTTTGATGAGATTTTTTTCATGTTTGGAGAAGACATTGATTTAAGCTACCGCTCGCTTTTAGCCGGCAAGAGCAATTATTACTTTGGAGCAACATCGGTCATTCACTACAAAGGCGAAAGCACTGTAAAAGACCAGAAATATTTGCACAACTTTCAAAAAGCTATGAAGTTGTTTTACCAAAAGCACTATAAGTCTGCTGCTTTTTTGAGTGTTTTTATGAATTTGGGTTCATATCTGTTTAGTCTTAAAAAAGCCAGTGCTGCCCAGATGGGTTTTCATCAAGAAATTGACACCTATTGGTTGTTTTCTGATCGGTTAGAAGCACAGGCAGAAGTTGAAAACTTGTTAGGAAAAAAAGTCGTACGCCATGATGCTGCGAACGAAAATCAACTAAATTCGCTATCAAATCATTCGGGTAAAAACATCGAAATTATTTTTGATAACCGTTGTTGGTCATTTGCATCCATTATTGAATTTATGCAACAAAATAACAATCAGTATTTTACTTATAAAATCTGGCCAGAACACTGCGATTTTCTCATCGGGAGCAACAGCAGCAACAGCAGAGGTGAAGTAATCAAATTGATTAAAAAATAAATTATCCGTAACGCAAACCGATTAGTTTTACTAATTTCGCAAACAGAAAAACCAAATAAACCTTTAGGTTGACAATATGGCAAGATTTGAATTGAAGCTTCCCAAAATGGGGGAGAGTGTTGCAGAAGCAACCATTACCAATTGGCTCAAACAAGTAGGCGATAAAATAGAAGCCGATGAAGCCGTACTCGAAATTGCAACAGACAAAGTTGATAGTGAAGTGCCTTCTGAAGTAGCCGGTATCTTGGTTGAGCAATTGTTTCACAAAGACGATGTTGTTCAAGTAGGTCAAACCATTGGTATTATTGAAACTGATTCAGCAGCGGCTTCTGCGACTCCGGTATCCGAAGCTCCTCAAGCTAATTCTGAACCAGCTGCTCCGGCCGCAGTTCAAGAAGTTGCCAAAACTGTTGAAGCAGCTATAACGCATGTTGCTGCTCCTGTAGCGCCTATTCACATTGGTGAATCTACTCGTTTTTATTCTCCGCTCGTGCGCAATATTGCCAAAGAAGAAGGGGTTACCCTGGCTGAACTTGACACCATCCCGGGTACCGGAAATGAAGGGCGCGTTACCAAAAACGATTTATTAAACTACATCCAAAATAAAGGGAATGTAACCATGGCAGCGCCTGCTCCGGCCGCACAACAAGCAACAGCTCCAGCAGCAGCTCCGGTAGCAACACCAACACCAACAGCAGAACCTGCAGCGCCCAAAGCAGCGATTCCGGTTTCAGTCAACGGACAAGATGAAATGGTTGAAATGGACCGTATGCGCAAACTCATTTCGGGCTATATGGTTCAATCACTGCAAACATCTGCACACGTACAATCGTTTGTAGAGGTGGATGTAACCGCGATTTGGAACTGGCGCGAAAAAAACAAAGATGTCTTTGAAAAACGCGAAGGCGAGAAACTCACTTTCACTCCGATTTTCATGGAAATTGTGGCGCGAGCGCTCAAAGATTTCCCGATGATGAATATTTCGGTAGAAGGTGATTACATCATCAAAAAGAAAAACATCAACCTCGGAATGGCTGCTGCCTTACCAAATGGTAACTTAATTGTTCCGGTGATTAAAAATGCAGATCAACTCAATTTGATTGGGATGGCCAAAGCCGTAAATGATTTAGGAAACCGCGCCAAAGCCGGAAAACTCAAACCAGACGATACCCAAGGCGGAACCTATACGGTAACCAATGTCGGAACTTTTGGCAGCGTGTTCGGAACCCCGATCATCAACCAACCACAAGTGGGTATTTTAGCACTTGGAGCCATCAGAAAAGTGCCGGCGGTCATTGAAACTCCAGAAGGCGATTATGTAGGCATTCGCAAAAAAATGTTCCTGTCGCACAGTTATGATCACCGCGTGGTGGATGGCGCTTTGGGCGGAAGCTTTGTAAAACGCGTGGCTGATTACATGGAAGCCTTTGATGAAAACCGACCCTTTTAACGAAACACAACCATAATATAAAGCCGCTTCAATACGAGGCGGTTTTTTTATTTGAAATAATATTTGCCTTTTGACGTTGACATTTCGCGTATCTTTACGCCCTAAATTTTCAGCATGGAACTCAAACTCAACAGACCGATTTGTTTTTTTGACTTGGAAACCACCGGAATAGAGGTGGCCAAAGACCGCATTGTAGAAATTTCGGTTTTTAAAGTTTATCCGAATGGCAACCGCGAGAGCAAAACCTGGCTGGTGAATCCGGAGATGCCAATTCCTGCGCAAGCCTCGGCGGTGCACGGAATTACCAATGAGCGCGTAGCCAACGAACCGACTTTTAAGGAACTCGCTCAGCAGGTTTTTCAGATGATGAAAGATTCAGATTTGGCTGGGTTTAATTCAGATCGATTTGATATTCCGTTGTTGGCCGAAGAACTTTTGCGTGCCGGTGTTGATTTTGATATGAAAAACCGCGTGTCGGTAGATGTACAGACTATTTTTCACAAAATGGAAGAGCGCACTCTGAGCGCCGCTTATAAATTTTACTGCGGCAAATCATTAGACAACGCACACTCAGCCGAAGCTGATACCATGGCGACTTTTGAGATTCTGCAAGCCCAACTTGATCGATATCCGGAATTGCAAAATGACATCAAAGCGCTTTCAGAATTTACCACGCGCAAAAAAGCTGCTGATTTTGCCGGATTTATTGCTTTTGATCAAAACGGCGATGAAATCTTTACCTTCGGAAAACACAAAGGCGTCAAAGTCGAGAAGGTTTTTGAAGACGAACCCGGTTATTTTGGCTGGGTGCAAAGTGCTGATTTTCCACTGTATACCAAAAAAGTACTCACCGGAATCAAACTCAGAAAGCTCAACAACAAATTATTCTAAAACGCGATGGCCTTAGCCCTGATGGCAGCGGATATCCTTTTGCGCAACGCAGCAAAAGATAGCAGTGAAAAGCAGGTTCCCGGCTTCTAAAAAATCTCAACAACTCAGTAGCTCAAAATCTTAGCAACTCAGCATGAAACTTATTTGTATCGGCCGCAATTACGCCAACCACATTCAAGAACTCAACAACGAACGACCTGACGAACCGGTTGTTTTTCTCAAACCTGATACGGCGGTTTTGTCGCGTCCGCAACCGTTTATTATCCCAGATTTTTCGCAAGACATTCACCATGAAATTGAATTGGTGGTCAAAATCAATAAAATGGGCAAATATATAGAGCCCGAATTTGCGCACAAGTATTACGATGAGATTACCGTGGGCATTGATTTTACGGCGCGCGATGTGCAGCAAAAGCTCAAAGAAAAGGGCTTGCCGTGGGAAAAAGCCAAAGCTTTTGACGGTTCAGCGATTATTGGCGACTTTATATCGAAAAAAGTTTTCAGTTCTTTAGAAAATATTAATTTTGAACTCACAAACAACGGAATTACCGTGCAGAAAGGCAATTCCAGCCTGATGTTGTGGAAGATTGATGAACTCATATCCTATGTTTCTCAGTATTTTACACTCAGAACCGGCGATGTAATTTTTACCGGTACGCCCGAGGGTGTGGCAGCAGTCAAACCCGGAGATGTGCTTGAAGGTTATCTCGAACAACAAAAATTATTCAGATTAAATATCAAATAAAATGGCCCTAAATTACAACCTATCTAAAGTTTACGCCTTGTCTGACAATGACCCTGAGTTCGTAAACCAAATCATTACCTTATTTGTTACCGAGGTACCGCAAGACTTGCTCCAGGTAAAGCTCGGCATCCAGACCAAAGACCACAAATTGGCGTATAGTTATTCGCACAAAATCAAGCCTACTCTTGATTTGTTGGGCATGGATCAAGCTTTTCACGAAATTCTTCAAATTGAAGCATGGGGCAAAGCCGAAGGCAAACGCAAAGAAATCAAAGCTACTTTTGACAGCGTAGAATCGCAAATTGAAAAGGCGGTTAAAGAAATTACCAAAGATTTTGATTTATAAAAAGTTTCTGAGCTTGCTGAGCTATTGAGTTTCTGAGAAAAGAAGCTCAATGAACAATTTAGCAAAAGTTTTCAGAAATTTTAGGCAGCTATTCCTGCTATTCGCTTCAAGCCCGAACACATAAAACCTGTATCGCTAGTGCATCAAAGGCGCTTCCGGTGTTCGCGTTTTTCTGCGGCGCTACATGGTTTTATGCGTTCGGGGCTTTTTGCTTCTATCACCTTTCTGCCACAGGCAGGGGGCTGGGCTTTCGTTTTACGGTTGTCATTTCAGTTAAATTCAATCCTACATTTTCTCAGAAACTCAGTATCTTCGCAGGGCAATTGCGGCCGTTGATTTCTCAAGATACCATCAGCTCAATATCTCAGTAATTCAAAGAAAATGAAAGCAACCATAGTGACCATAGGCGATGAAATTCTCATCGGGCAAATCACCGATACCAATTCGGGTTATATAGCCAAAGCGCTCGATAAGATTGGCGTTCAAACGCATGAAATGATTTCTATTTCTGACGACAGAAAACACATACTCGATACTTTTGCGCGTTTGCAAAACCAAACCGATTTGGTCATTATTACTGGCGGATTGGGTCCGACCAAAGACGACATCACCAAACACACTTTTTGCGAATACTTCCAAGATACTTTGGTGCGCAATCTTGAAATAGAACAACACATTGTTGATTTGTTTCAAAAAATCCTTACGGTAACCGTCACGCAAGTCAATAAAGATCAAGCGCTTGTTCCGTCGCGGGCTACTATTTTACACAACGCCTACGGAACCGCTCCGGGTATGTGGATGCAAAAAGAACAAACCGTTTTTGTTTCGTTGCCGGGCGTTCCGTTTGAAATGAAAGGCATCGTGGATCAATACCTGATTCCTAAAATTGTCCGTGAATACAAGCGTCCCTATATAGTACATAAAACCATTATGACCTACGGTATGGGCGAGAGCATGGTGGCCGCGCGCATAGAAGATTGGGAAAACAACTTACCCGATTTTATCAAACTCGCATACTTGCCGGCTCCGGGAAGAGTTCGTTTGCGGCTTACTGCACGCGGAACCGATCAAGCTTTGCTCGAACAAACCATCGCTGAAAAAGTTACTGCTTTGACAGAACTCATAGGCGATATTATTGTAGGCTTTGACGAAGGAGAAACGATTGAAGTCATGCTCGGAAAATTGCTCACGCAACAACAAAAAACATTGGCTACGGCCGAGAGTTGCACCGGCGGAAAAATAGCGCAACTGATTACTTCGGTTTCTGGCGCTTCGGCTTATTTTAAAGGAAGTGTGGTTTCATACGCCACCCAAACCAAAGTGGACGTTTTGGGATTATCGCCGGAACTCATTCAAGAACATTCAGTAGTGAGCGCAGCCGTAGCAGCCGCGATGGCACAATCAGTTCAAAAACTCATGCAAACTGATTATGCGTTGGCTACTACCGGAAATGCCGGCCCGTCCAAAGGAGATGCACCGGCTGATTTAGGAACTGTATTTATTGGTTTAGCCACACCTAAGGGCGTTCAAACTTTTGAATTCAATTTTGGGCAACCCCGCGAAAAAGTCATTGATAGAACCGTCAACAAAGCATTAGAATTGTTGCAAAAAGAAATTTTAAAATAGTCATTTGAACCGTATTCAAGCCTTGTTTTTGCATACACAACAAACGGTTATTTCCAAGGAATCAAAGGCAATTAAAAAAAATGAAAAAATGTGTAATAATTATTTTGCACAATGGTTTATTTTTATTTTCTTTGCACCCTCGATTTGAATAACGATTTAAAGATAAAGATAATGTCAAGAGTTTGTGACCTTACGGGTAAAAGAGCGATGGTAGGGAACAATGTTTCTCACGCGATGAACAAAACCAAAAGAAAGTTTTCGGTTAACTTGGTAAAAAAACGTTTCTACCTTGCTGAAGAAGATCGTTGGATTACATTGAGAGTAGCTGCTTCTACCATAAAAACAATTAACAAAAACGGAATTGCTGCAGTTTTGAAAAAAGCGCAAGCAGAAGGATTCATTAAATAATCCGTTCCTAAAAAAAGAATAGCAAGATGGCAAAGAAAGGTAACAGAATTCAAGTTATTTTAGAGTGTACTGAGCACAAAACTTCTGGTGTTCCAGGAACGTCTCGTTACATCACTACTAAAAACAAAAAAAACACTCCGGATAGATTAGAAATCAAAAAATTCAATCCCATCCTTAAAAGAGTAACCGTTCACAAAGAAATTAAGTAATTCGGAATTTTTAACCATAAAAATTTCCTAAACAATATAAGTCATGGCAAAGAAAACCGTTGCAACTTTACAAACCGCTTCTAAGAGATTATCTAAAGCCATCAAAATGGTAAAATCTCCAAAGACCGGCGCTTACACATTTGTTGAAGCGATTATGGCTCCAGAAGAGGTAGACGAATTCTTGAAAAAGAAATAATTCGCAAACCACCTATACAGAGGCTACTTTCTCACCGAAAGTAGCTTTTTTGTTTTATATTTGTTTCGCTCAATTTTAAGTTGGGCAGCTATTCCGGCTCTTGGCCACAGTCCTCGCTTTTCGCGCGGTGTTGGCACAAAACCATTCGGCTTCTGCTGGTCGCCGCCTTGTTTTGGCAAACACTTTCGCTCAAAACTGCGGGCTGTCTGCCGCGATCCGGGCTGCATTAGTACTAAAATCAAACAATATGTCATTTTTTAAACGCATATTCTCTTCAGAAAAAAGAGAAACCACTTTTACCGAAGAAGCCAAAGAAACCCTCGACAAAGGTTTAGAAAAATCAAAAACTTCTTTTTTTACCAAGCTCACCAAAGCTATTGCGGGCAAATCAAAAGTAGATGACGAAGTTCTAGATAACCTCGAAGAAATTCTCGTTACTTCTGACGTGGGTGTTGAAACCACACTCAAAATCATTCAGCGCATTGAGAAGCGCGTTTCTGAAGACAAATACCTCGGTACCGATGAACTCAACCTCATTTTACGACAAGAAATTTCAGGCTTGCTTTCAGAAACCAATTCCGGCGAGGCGACTGAGTTTACCATTCCGCAAGACAAACATCCGTATGTAATCATGATTGTAGGGGTCAACGGTGTGGGCAAAACCACCACCATCGGAAAACTCGCGCATCAGTTTAAAAATCAAGGGTACAAAGTTGTTCTAGGCGCTGCCGATACATTTCGCGCCGCTGCGATTGATCAGTTGCAAATTTGGGCTGATCGCGTAGGCGTTCCACTTGTAAAACAACAAATGGGCAGTGATCCGGCATCGGTAGCTTTTGATACTTTACAAAGTGCCGTGGCGCAAAATGCCGATGTGGTGATTATTGATACGGCTGGTCGTTTGCACAACAAAGCGCACCTAATGGGCGAATTGTCTAAAGTAAAACGCGTCATGCAAAAAATCCAAGAAGATGCACCGCATGAAGTTTTACTGGTGCTCGATGGTTCCACCGGGCAAAACGCTTTTGAACAAGCCAAACAGTTTACCGCTGCTACCGAAGTCACTTCGCTCGCGGTCACCAAACTCGACGGAACGGCCAAAGGTGGCGTGGTGATTGGAATTTCAGATCAATTTCAAATACCCGTTAAATATATCGGTGTAGGCGAAGGTATCAATGATTTGCAAGTGTTTAATAAATACGAATTCGTCGATTCATTCTTTAAATAAATCCAACGATATTTTATAGAGAAAGAGGACATCATTGTATTTTGATGTCCTTTTTTGATTTAAATTAGAGGCTCGATTCAGATTCAAAAAGTCCATGAAAAAATTGCTGTATTCACTGGTTGTTTTATTCGTTTTAAGTGCGTGTCAACCTAGCGCAAAACTTGCTGATTTGCCTAAAATCAATGGTTATTGGGAAATCAGTTCGGTTGAATTTCCTGATGGCAACCACAAAGATTACAGCATCAATGAATCATTTGATTATTTCAATTTCAAAAATCAAAAAGGCTATCGCAAAAAAGTGATGCCGCAACTTGACGGTACTTTTCTCACCAATGATTTGTCAGAGTCTATCGTTGCACAAGAAAAAGACGGGAAACTCATTTTGAACTGTAAAACGGCCTATGCTCAGTGGCAAGAAACCATCCTGACATTGACCGATCAAGAACTCGTGATTGAAAACGATTCGCACAAAAAATATCACTATAAAAAAGCACAACCCATTAACCTGATTCCGCATGAGCAAAAGACTAAGTAACGAGAATTCGGTAGGCGAGGTGCTCAAGCAAATCATCTCGACCCACAAACTTGAATCGGGGATGAATCAAATTGCAGTGGCCGATGCTTGGAAGTCACTCATGGGCAATGGAGTAAATACCTATACCAAACAAGTCACACTCAAAGGCAGCGTTTTGTATGTTGATTTGACTTCGGCGGTTTTGCGTGAAGAACTCAGTTACGGCAAAGACAAAATCATCCGCATGATTAATGATGAGCTTGGGCAAGAAGTGGTCAAGCAAGTAATTTTGAGGTGATTTTAGATTTTAAGACGGTATGATTTTAAGATTATTACATATATTCAAAAAAAATCCCGTTCTGTTGAGAACGGGATTTTTTTGTCTTAAGCTAAGTGTGTCTAACTTCTAAAGCCTAAAAATTGTGTCTTAAGCACAAAGTATTTTTTAGAATTGCTCTCTTCCGGCAAAGTGAAATGCACCTTCAATAGCAGCGTTCTCATCAGAGTCTGAACCGTGAACTGCATTTTCACCGATAGAGGTTGCATATTTTTTACGGATGGTTCCTTCAGCAGCTTCAGCCGGGTTGGTAGCGCCAATTAGAGTTCTGAAATCTTCTACCGCATTGTCTTTTTCAAGAATAGCCGCTACAATCGGACCACGCGTCATAAATTCTACTAATTCACCAAAGAAAGGTCTTGCAGCGTGTACTGCGTAGAATTTTTGAGCATCTGCAACAGTCAATTGCGTTAATTTCATTGCTACGATTCTGAAACCACCTTCAGTAATCATATTTAAAATTCCACCGATGTGTCCTTTTTCAACCGCATCGGGTTTAATCATGGTAAAAGTTCTGTTTCCAGCCATTTTTATTGTATTTAATTTTGTTTTCGTAATGGGCTATATGCCTTAAATCGGGTGCAAAAATAATATTAATAATCGATTTCTAAAACCTTTGCAGTGAATATAAAATAAAAATCCCCGATAAATACCGGGGATTCTTATTTATGAAAAAACTCAAAAATTAGTTTTTCATCAACTTAACAGTTTCAGTACCGTTAGCAGTTGAAATTTTTGCGATGTACAAACCGTTTGCTAAGTTTGAAGCATCAACATTAGCTGTTATGGCTTTTGGAGCTACAGTAGCAACTGTTTTTCCTAATACATCAACAATTTGAATCGAAACGATTTCTTTGTTTGCAGATGTAAAGTTCCACACACCAGAAGTTGGGTTTGGAGAAACAATAAAGTTTGACTTATTGAATGTATTTGTAGCAAAAGGAACATCAAACATATATGCACCAGTTACTCTGTCAAAAGTTACACTGTAATCACCAGCAACGGTAGCAATGTTAGCTCCACCTTGAGTGGCTATTCCAGCTGGGAAATCAGCAGCCCCCCAGTTCACAGCCCAGTCATTGTTTTGACGGAATTTAGCACCGCCATTTAAAAGTGTTATGCTAGAAAGTGTATACACTTTACCATCAACAGTAGTTAATTGTGCAGCATCAATTTCACCTGGAGTTCCTGTTGGCCATCCACCTGGAGTACCATCACCAACTATAGCAATGGTAGGGAAGAAGAAATTATATGCACCTGTAGTCAAGTTAAAAGTTACTGAATAAGTACCTGAAGCACCTACAGGAATGTTTCCACCTGTGGTTGTAGCAATACCTGACGGCCAATCAGGACCTCCGTAATTTGGAAGCGACCAATTGTTACCAGTTCTAAATTTTAATTCGTTGCTTCCCGGAGTTCCATCAAGGGTTACTGTTGCAGTATACAAAATACCATCATTGGTGGTCATGTTTACTTCATGAGTTTCATCCCAACCACCTAAAGCACTACCAATAATACTGATTACCGGATAAATTGGAGCAGCTACAAACGAATATGTACCAGATGATAAATCAATTGTTACTGAAGTATATCCTCCACCAACAACCGGAATGTTGTCAGAAGCGCCAGACAATGTTCCTGTTGGGAAAGAATTTTCTCCTAACAAAACACCATCAATGTCAAATTGACCATTACCATCAAGCAAAGTCACATTACTTGCTGTATAAACAATACCATCGGTTGTAATCATATTAATACCTGCAGCATCACTAACAGCTGAACCTACCAACTTAACTACCGGAATTGGAGCACCGCCGCTAAATACATATTCGCCAGTGTTTTCGTTGAAGGTAATGTCATAAGTTCCGGCAATAGCTGTAATGTTCGGCCCGTCTTGAACTCCTGTACCTGTTGGGAAACCAACAGCACCCCAGTTTACAGCCCAAGCCAAATCTTTTCTGAATTTGAATTCACCACCAGGCATAGTGAAACCTGATAGGGTCCAAATACCGCCACCGTTGTCATTCATGACAATATCAAATCCGTCGCCCCAACCACCTGCAGCTCCGGGACCTGTCATTGAAACTTGCGCTTGTGAGGTCCAGCCAAAGAACACAAGTAATAATAAAAGTAATTTTGTTTTCATAATTTTTGAGTTAAAAAATTTTTACAACGCTAATTTAAGGTAAAAAAAACTGTGATAGTTCAGAACAAACCTTAAAAAAACACACGAAAACGTTTTCGTGTTGAAAAGATTATTAATTACCTGACAAATTGTAAATTATAAGCCTACCAAATATCCGATTTTGTTGTAGTTACTTGTACTTATACTAATTTTAAAATGGTAAAATTATGACTCAACGGATCTAATCTCCCGATCAATTCGGTAATCAGTGCATCGCCATAGGCTATATAAAACTCTGAAAAATTCGTTTGTCTTTCTTGTAAACCTTTGTTCGGAAACAATTCGTTTTGCAATGCTACAACTCTGTCCAGTTGATCTTTGTGTTTGCGCTTTTGGGCTTTGAGTAATCTTTTTTCAAGTTGTTCTAAACCTTTGATTTGTTTGGCTTCTTGCGCTTTTACGGCACCAGTAAATGAGGTGTCTGTTTTTTTAGCCAATTGGTACAGATAATGAAATTGTGTTCTGAGGTAGTCTTTTTGAATTGACAACTCAATCGGAAATTCAGAGATGGCTATGGTTTTAAGATGAATCAAATCATTTTGCTTTTGAAATAAATCCTGCCAAGTAAGTGCTAATTTGTCTGCTTTTTGAGCTTGTTTTTCAGTTGCCAACAAAACAGAATTTCGCAACAGCAAAATTGGAAACGGAACGCCAAATGCTTCGAAATTAGATTTAAGTTGAAGCCAATAAGCCAATTCACCGCCGCCGCCTATGTAGCATAAATTAGGCAAAATTACTTCTTCGTATAAAGGCCTGAGCAAAACGTTCGGACTGAATTTTTCGGGATGATTCTTTAATTCTTCAAGGATTTCTTCTTTTGTAAAAGAAATATTCGTTTCATGAATTTTGTAGATTCCACCCTCTAGTACAATACGTTCTCGTAAATCATCTTCTAAATAAAACAAATTAATAGCACGCGGATTTACCTGAACCAAGTAATTTTTGAGTTTGAGATTCGTATCTGAAACTTGCCGGTTGGTTGGTTGTTCTAAAAGTTCTTTTTGGGCATATGGAACAAATAATTGTTTGAGTGATGCGCAATCAGCATCCAAAATAACCAAACCGTATTTTCCGAAGATTTGATGCGCCAAATAACGCGTGGCATCGGCCAAGTTGTTGTGGTTGAGATATGCTTCATGAAACCATTTTTTGATTTGCTGGGCATTTTGACCCTGTCCGATTTCTTGTGCAAAAACTTGGTAAACCTTCTCTAAACCATGCGTTGAAAGACGGCCAACAGGCCCAGAAGCCTCTTTGTTCCAGCGAATTTTTTTACCTTGGTAATTAAAGAAACTAATTTCTTCAAAATCATGGTCTTCAGTGGCCATCCAATATATAGGTACAAAATTTTGCGCCGGAAATTGTTCTTTAAGTTCTTGGCACAAATTGATGGCCGAAATAATTTTATACAAAAAATACAAGGGCCCGGTAAACAAATTTAACTGATGTCCGGTGGTGATGGTAAAGGTATTTTCATGCGCAAGCAATTCAATGTTTTTGATGCTCTCAGGTGCATTCAATTGCTTGTATTGTTTTTTGAGTTCATCTACCAAAACAGCTCTGGTTGAAGCAGAAAAGTGTTGTTTTTTCTCTGAAATTTGTGCTTTGAACCCTTCAAAATCCGGATAATTATTATAAAGCGATTGAACAGCGGTTGATTGATTGAGATAGTCCACGATGAGCGGTGTGAAATAACCTGATTCTTGATAACTGATACAGTCGCTGGGCATAATTTATTTTTTGGTAAAAGTAAAAAAATCCAAATTAAGATGATTTGGTTTAACAACTAGTTGTGATGGCCTGTATAAAATATCGATTTCATTACATTTGTAACAAATCCAAAATCTTTTGAATCCAAAAATCTTACTTGTTACGCCTCCGTTTACGCAGCTCAATACACCTTATCCGGCTACAGCTTATCTCAAGGGTTTTCTCAAAACACTTGCTATTGAGGCAACGCAAGCTGATTTAGGCATTGAAGTTATTCTCGAATTATTTTCATCCAACGGATTAAAAAAAATATTTGAACAAGCCGGATTACCCAATGAAAATTGGTCTCAAAACGCTCAGAGAATCTATGCTTTACGCGCCGATTATATCAAAACCATTGATGCAGTGGTTGCCTTTTTGCAAGGTAAAAACCCTACTTTGGCGTTGCAGATTTGTCAAAATTATTTTCTGCCCGAAGCTGCTCGATTCAGTAATTTGCATGAACTTGACGGGGCTTTTGGCAGTATGGGCACACAAGATAAAGCCAAGCATTTAGCCACTTTGTATCTTGAAGATTTGGCTGATTTTGTGGTAGAAATTGTCGATGCAAATTTCGGATTCAGTCGTTACGCTGAGCAGTTAGGCCGCAGTGCAGAATCATTTGATGAAATGCACGAAGCTTTACTGGCCGAACCAACGTACATTGATGCTTTACTTTTTGATTTATTGTCCAGAAAAACACAAACATTTACTCCTGATTTGGTGTTGGTTTCTGTTCCGTTTCCGGGAAATTTATATGCTGCTTTTAGGCTAGGCCAGTGGTTTAAAAAGAACTATCCGAAAACCAAAATCGCTTTGGGCGGAGGTTTTGCCAATACAGAGTTGCGTTCACTATCTGAGGTCAGGGTTTTTGAATTTTTTGATTACGTTACATTAGACGACGGAGAATTGCCGGTTGAATTGCTCATTCGGAATTTGAAATCAGAAAATCCAGTATATAAACGCACTTTTTTACTTGAAAACGCACGAGTGGTTTATAAAAATGATGCGCCGCAAGCTGATTACAAAATGAGTCAAGTGGGTACGCCCGATTATTCTGATTTGCTTTTAGACCAATATATATCTGTGATTGAAGTGGTCAATCCGATGCACAAAATGTGGAGCGACGGGCGTTGGAACAAACTCACGATGGCGCACGGTTGTTATTGGGGTAAATGTACTTTTTGCGATATTTCACTCGATTATATCAAGATATATGAACCTGTTGCGGCTCGTCTCATTGTAGACAGAATTGAAGAACTCATTGCACAAACCGGCGAAACCGGATTTCATTTTGTAGATGAAGCTGCACCTCCGGCCCTAATGCGTGAAGTTGCTTTTGAAATACTGCGCCGCGGCCTCACTATTACTTGGTGGACAAATATTCGGTTTGAAAAAAGTTTTACGGCAGATTTGTGTTGGTTGCTTAAATCGTCGGGGTGCATTGCCGTTTCCGGCGGATTAGAAGTTGCTTCTGACCGGCTTTTGGCACTCATTGACAAAGGTGTTACAGTGGCACAAGTGGCGCAAGTAACCCGAAATTTTACCCAAGCCGGTATTCTGGTGCATGCTTATTTAATGTACGGTTACCCAACACAAACCATCCAAGAAACGGTTGATAGTTTAGAAATGGTGCGCCAACTTTTTGAGGCCGGAATAGTTCAATCCGGGTTTTGGCATCGATTTGCCATGACCGCGCACAGTCCGGTGGGTTTGCATCCGGAGCAATTTGGGGTAACCCCGACCACACATCCCGACGGTACTTTTGCCAACAATGATTTGCTTTTTGAAGATGCTACAAACATTGATCATGACCAATTCAGTTTTGGACTCAGAAAATCGTTGTACAACTATATGCACGGCATTTGTTTGGAAGAGCCGTTGCAAAATTGGTTTGACATAAAAATCCCTCGAACCACCATTGCTCCGAATTTTATCCAAAAAGCACTGGATCAAAACACTGAATTCAAAATCAAACCACAGGCTAAACTTATTTGGTTGGGCACTGAACCATCCATACAAATAAAAACCAAATCCAAAAAAGGCCACAGTTGGGAAGTTGCCCAACTTACTTTTCACAATCGCTTCCACCATTTTGAAATTTTGTTTGAAAAAGAACAAGGTTTTTGGTTGGCCGATTTCTTGTTGCAATTGGTTCCAGAAGCAACACCAAGACTTAGCTTGGTAAATATGCAGACTAGTTTTGAAGCCCAATGGGAACATTTTGAATTGTTTTGGTTTTCAAAGCCCATGCAACAACTCAGAGCCAACGGATTGTTGGCGGTTTAACCCAACACAAAAAGGCAACTATATTAAATGAGCAATTTTATTGATTTTTATCAGATAATATCCGTTTGCTTTTCTCTAAATTTACTTCCGACTTAAAAACATTTATCATTTATGAAACAAACATACAAGCTTTCAGTAGACAAACTCAATACCCTTGAATGTACTGAGAGCGATGCACAACAACTCGATGCTGCTCAGATTGCTCCGGGCAAGTATCACGTTCTGCGCAATGGAGATTCTTATCAAGTTGAAATCATCCAAGCAGATTTTCTTCAAAAAAAATACACTGTATCGGTCAACAACAATCCGTACACCGTAAAAATTTCTGATTCATTAGATCAACTCATTCAACAAATGGGCTTTGAATCGGGTAGCGCCAAACACGTCAATGCAGTCAAAGCGCCTATGCCGGGGCTCATTATTGAGATCAATGTGTCTGTTGGGCAAACCGTTCAAGAAAATGATCCGCTGCTGATTTTAAGCGCCATGAAAATGGAAAACAGTTTGCTCTCACCGCGTGATGGGGTTATCAAATCAGTTGCTGTGGCCGTGGGTGCTGCGGTAGACAAAGGCCAATTGTTAATCGAATTTGAATAAAAATGAAAAAAATATTAGTAGCCAACCGCGGTGAAATCGCCATTCGCGTGATGAGAACCGCCAAAAAAATGGGCATCAAAACCGTCGCGGTATTTTCTACTGCCGACCGTAACGCCCCACACGTAAAATTTGCCGACCAAGCCGTTTGCATTGGCGAGGCGCCTTCAAGCGAATCGTATTTGCGCGGAGATAAAATTATTCAAGCAGCCAAAGAACTCGGCGTAGACGCCATCCATCCCGGCTATGGATTCTTGAGTGAAAACGCTGATTTTGCTGAAGAAGTCGAAAAAAACAACCTCATTTTTATCGGGCCAAAATCAAAAGCGATCCGTGTGATGGGCAGCAAACTGGCGGCAAAAGAAGCTGTAATGCATTATGATATTCCGATGGTTCCGGGAGTCGATCATGCGATTATCGATATTGAAGAAGCCAAGAAAACCGCCACGGCTGTTGGTTTTCCGATTTTGATCAAAGCCTCAGCCGGTGGTGGCGGAAAAGGCATGCGCGTGGTTGAAAAAGAAGCCGATTTTGAAGCGCAAATGAATCGTGCCATCAGTGAAGCTGTAGCAGCTTTTGGCGATGGATCGGTTTTTATCGAAAAATATGTTACCTCTCCGCGCCACATTGAAATTCAGGTGATGGCCGATGCACATGGCAATATCTTGTACTTTTTTGAACGTGAATGTAGCATTCAACGCCGCCACCAAAAAGTAGTTGAAGAAGCACCGTCTTCAGTGCTCACCCCTGAATTGCGCAAACAAATGGGCGAGGCAGCAGTCAAAGTGGCCAAAGCCTGTGATTATTTAGGAGCCGGAACCGTTGAGTTTTTGCTCGATGAGCATCTGAATTTTTATTTTCTTGAGATGAATACGCGTTTGCAAGTGGAGCATCCGGTTTCTGAACTCATTACCGGCGTTGACTTGGTTGAACTGCAAATTCGCGTGGCCAGAGGTGAGGCGCTTCCACTCAGACAAGAAGACCTTAAAATTTGCGGACATGCCCTTGAATTGCGTGTTTATGCCGAAGATCCGCTCAATGATTTCTTACCCAGTGTTGGTCATTTAGAGGTGTATCGTTTGCCGCAAGGCGAAGGTATTCGCGTAGACAATGGTTTTGAACAAGGCATGGATATTCCGATTTATTATGATCCGATGCTTTCAAAACTGATTACTTATGGTGCCACGCGTGAAGAGGCCATTGAACTCATGATTCAAGCCATTGCCCATTATAAAGTGGAAGGCGTACAAACTACTTTGCCGTTTGGAACTTTTGTTTGCCAACACGAAGCTTTCCGCTCGGGACATTTTGATACTAATTTTGTCAAAAAATACTACGATGCCGAAATCCTTAAAAAACAACGCGAAACCGAAGCTGAAGTAGCTATGCTCGTGGCTTTAAAGCAATATTTGACCGATCAAAAAGTGGTTCGTTTACCAATCTCTTAAAACTATGGAATCAAAAATAAATCTCTTAAACGAAAAAATAGCGCTGGCCCAACTTGGCGGTGGTGAAAAACGCATTGCCAAGCAGCACGAAAAGAAAAAACTCACGGCACGCGAACGTGTCAATTATTTGTTAGACGAAGGTTCTTTTGAAGAAATCGGAATGCTCGTAACGCACCGAACCACCGATTTCGGCATGGAAAAAGAAATCTATTACGGCGATGGTGTGATTACGGGTTACGGAACCATCAATGGCCGATTGGTGTATGTTTTTGCCCAAGATTTTACCGTATTTGGCGGTGCATTGTCTGAGACACATGCCGAGAAAATTTGCAAAGTCATGGATATGGCGCTCAAAGTGGGTGCGCCCATGATTGGTCTGAACGATTCAGGCGGTGCGCGTATTCAAGAAGGTGTACGCTCATTGGGCGGATATGCCGATATCTTTTTTAGAAACGTACAATCATCTGGTGTAATTCCGCAGATATCTGCTATTCTCGGTCCTTGTGCGGGTGGCGCGGTGTATTCGCCGGCCATGACCGATTTTACGATGATGGTTGAGGGCAACAGCTATATGTTTGTTACCGGTCCGAATGTGGTAAAAACCGTTACCAATGAAGAGGTGTCCTCTGAAGAACTCGGTGGTGCATTGACGCATGCGACTAAATCAGGTGTGGCACACATCACTTCGCCTAATGGGGTTGCTTGTTTGGATGACATTAAAAAGTTGCTGGGTTATCTTCCGCAAAACAATCGAGAAACCACGCCAAAATTGCCTTTTGAATTGGGCGATGAAATCAGACCGCAACTCAATAACATTGTGCCCGATAATGCCAACAAGCCTTATGATATGCACGAGGTCATTACCGGACTTATTGACGAGGATTCGTTTTTTGAAATTCATAAAGAATACGCTGAGAACATTATTGTAGGTTTTGCGCGTATGGCCGGAAGAAGTGTGGGCATTGTAGCCAACAATCCGATGTTTTTGGCGGGTTGCCTAGACGTGAAAAGTTCGATTAAAGCCGCAAGATTTACGCGTTTTTGCGATGCGTTCAACATTCCGTTATTGGTTTTGGTAGATGTTCCTGGCTTTTTACCGGGAACCGATCAAGAGTGGAACGGCATCATTGTTCACGGAGCCAAATTGCTCTATGCGCTGAGTGAGGCGACGGTTCCGCGGGTCACGGTGATTACCCGAAAAGCCTATGGTGGTGCTTATGATGTGATGAATTCAAAACACATCGGTGCTGATATGAACTTTGCTTGGCCCTCGGCAGAAATTGCAGTGATGGGTGCCAAAGGAGCCAGCGAAATCATCTTCAAAAAAGAAATCAGTGAAGCCGCTGACCCTGAAGCTAAATTGCTTGAAAAAGAAGCTGAATATGCTGATTTGTTTGCCAATCCATACACAGCGGCCCAACGCGGATTTGTAGATGAGGTTATTTTACCGCAAGACACGCGCAAAAAACTCATCAAAGCCTTTAGTATGCTCGAAAACAAAGTAGTCGAAAGGCCACAACGCAAACACGGAAATATCCCTTTGTAAAATAGATAAAAAAAACGCCGGTCAGCAATGAACCGGCGTTTTTATTTTATTACCGTAAATCGAAATCCTATTCCATGAAGATTTTCAATACAGAGCGAAGTATCGGCGGCCAGAATTTTTCTGAGTTTTGAGATGAATACATCTAAGCTGCGGCCCATAAAATAATCGTCGTCACCCCAAATTGATTTGAGAATGACTTCGCGTTTGAGCGCGGTATTTTGATGTTCAATAAAAAACTGCAACAATTCAGATTCGCGTTGGGTGAGTTTGGTTTTTTCGCCCTCGCGGATGAGTACATAATTCTGCGGATCAAACTGAAATGTTCCGATGGTAAATTGTTTGACTTCAGGCAAAGTATTTTTTTGAGAACGCTTTAAAAAAATGTCAATTTTGAGCATCAACTCTTCAATGCTGAAAGGTTTGACCAAATAATCATCGGCACCCAATCGCAAACCCTTGATGCGATCTTCTTTGAGCGTTTTGGCCGAGAGAAAAATCAGCGGAACATCCGTATTGCGTTTTCTGATTTCGGTAGCGAGCTCAAATCCGTCCATTTTGGGCAGCATAATATCAAGAATAGCAATGTCAAAAGCTTCTTTTTTAAAAGCTTCTAAGGCCAAAAGACCATCAGAGCAATGCACCACTTCATAACCGTTTTGTTCCAAATTGTCTTGGGTTAAAAAGGCGAGTGTAGCGTCATCTTCAGCATAAAGAATTTTACATTTGGCCATGAGTTGTAGCAATAATAATAGTGATCGTGATTCCTTCAGTTGGGTTGTTTTGCGCCAAAATTTTCCAGTGGTGCAACGTACAGATTTTTTTAACATAATACAATCCGAGTCCAAAACCGTTGACCTCATTGCTTTTAAGGCCGGGAACTCGGTAGAATTTATCAAAGACAAACGGTAGATTCTTACTCGGGATGCCCATGCCATTATCAATAAATTCCAATTTTATTTGTTGGGATTGTGCATCAATTTTTATCCATATCACGGGTGTTTTTTCACAATATTTAATGGCGTTGTCCAGCAAATTATAGCAAATATTGGTCAGGTGAAAAGCATCGGCCCAAATAGCAACCTCACGGGTGTTGGTTTCAATTTTAATTTGGCTCTGCGGATATTTGAGTTGAATATTTTCAATTACATCATGTATGAGCCCAACCAAATCTACCTGGGTTTTGTTCAATGCCAATGGCCCGTTGTCAGACTTGGCGCTGTTGAGAATCGTTTCAATATGGGCGTTGAGTTTTTTGCTTTGCGCGATGATGATTTCAGTGTATTTCTCGAGTTTTTCATCGGCTTGAATCACGTTTTGTTGTTTGAGAAAATTTGACGCAATTAAGATAGATGATAAAGGCGTTTTGAATTCATGCGTCATGTTGTTGATAAAATCGCGCTGTAATTCAGAGTATTTTTTTTGTTGAATAATGGTGAAAATTGAGAATACATACACCAGTAAAATTACAATGAGCGCACCCGATAAAGCCAACCAGAATTTAAGCGAGCGAAATAGATAACTGGTTTCATTCGGGAATCGCACCGCAAAATAGTACACCAAATTTTTGTGCTTCGGAAAATATACCGAATGATTTTTATTGGCTGTTTTAGTAGCTGATACGTAATTTCCGTAGACCATTTCATCGCTTTGGCAATTGTACATGGCATATTCGTAATCGGTTCCGATGTTGACTTTTTCAAATTCGTTTTTGAGATAAAAATCCAGAATCTGAGGTTCAAAGTCATTGTCAATATTCACAATATAGTAGTCGTTGGAAATTTGCTGCACCGGATTCTCGGCCGGAAGTTCGCGGTTGGTGCCTTCATAAAGTTTTTTGGCTACTTCAAGCAAAGCGATGTGTACTTTTTGACTGAACTTTTTTTCCTCTAGATTAAAAGCTTCTTTAGTCCATAAAAGTTGGGCAATCAGTATCCCGATGATGGCTACCAATCCGATGACAATAATGCTGTTGAGTTTGTTGAATTTCACTTTTTTAAAAAAACTTTTAGACGGTGTAATATTAGGTAAAAATTCTGAGTCAAAATTTGCTTAACAACTCATTAACAAACGTTAGAAACTGCTTAACAGCACACTGCAAAAGACCTTTTTACTTTTGACTCGAACAAAAAAAGAAATCAACTTTAAAAATCATATTATGAAAACAATTAAAATTTCTGTTTTGGCATTTTCTCTCGGATTGATGTCATTTAATGTTTTGCCAGAAGTAAAATCTTCAGTGGTGAAAAGTATTGAGAATTCTGTAGTGGTCTGGAAAAGTGAGTCTGTTGAACTGGGTGAAATTCCTCAGAATCAGCCCAAAAAAGTCACTTTTGAATTCAAAAATACCGGCAAAACCGCGGTTTTGATTACTGATGTAAAAGCTTCATGCGGATGTACCGCCACTGATTACACCAAAACACCTATCCAACCCGGACAAACTGCCCAAGTAGTTGCCACGTACAATGCTGCCAATAAAGGTTCGTTTTCAAAAACCGTTACCGTAACCACCAATGCCGAAACTACCCCCAAAGTATTGACTTTTAAAGGAACTGTAATTTAAATAATTGAGTTAGTTAGTTGTTAAGCCCGGAATTTCCGGGCTTTTTTATTTGCATTTTTTATAAAAATTCTGTTAAAAAATATCTTAATTACTTTTTTGAATTGAGTTAATCGTACGAATTAATAGTTTATTTTCGGCTAAGATTAAAAGCCGAATGAAACTCAAGAATACATATCCAAAAATATTATTGCTCATATTCTCTTCGAGCATCTTCTTTATATTGCTTTATTTTTCATTGTATTACTACACCAAACAGGTAGAAAAACAGGTGTATACCAGCACCGAATTGCAGTATAACAATGAGGTAAATATGCTCTTGCAAATGGACAACAAACCCATACAAGTAGCATTGAATAATGATACCAATTGGGACGAGTTTGTCAATTTTACCAAAACAAAAGATGTGCATTGGTATCATGAAACCATTGGCAACGAGCTTGATATTTATAAAGCCGATTACCTCGGAACCTACGATATAAACAAAAAATTCATCATCAGAACGGCATCCAACAGAATGAAATCAGCTGATATTATTCCGGTGCATGCCATGGAACAACTTGATGAAATAGGCACTACTAAATTTTATTTGCGTATTGCTGAAGGTTTGGTTGAAGTGACCGGCGCATCGATACATCCATCAAATGATCCGCTCAAGAAGAAAACCAAGCCGTTCGGTTATTTTTTTGTGGGGCGTCTGATTGATCAAAAATACATTAATGAATTCAAGAAAATTGCAGCTTCTGAAATAAAATTTGTTGATTCTGTGGCAGACCATAAAAAAGGGAATCACACAATTTACGCCACAGTCAATTTGCAAGATTGTTACGGAGAGGTCATTGGTAGATTGCAATTTGAACGCAAGTTTGACGTGTACTTTGAGAACATGCTCAATATTCTCTATTTGATTTTTGTGGTGTTTATCATTAATGTTTTGGTTAATTTATATTACACCCGTAAGTTGGTTTATCTTCCGTTGGATTTAATTACGCGCGTACTTGAAACCGGAAATAAAAAGGCAATTAAAGAACTGAAATCTACCCATGGTGAGTTTAGAAACATCGGTCTGTTGTTTGAAGAAAACACCAATCAAAAACAAGAGTTGGTCAAAGCCAAGCTCAAAGCCGAAGAGAGTGACCGACTGAAATCATCTTTTTTGGCCAATTTATCGCATGAAATCAGAACGCCCATGAACGCCATCAGCGGATTTACCGATTTGATGCTTCATACCCAACTTAGCCACGAAGAGCAAATAGAATACCTCAAAGTAGTGGATAAAAGTGGACGAAACTTAGTTTCAATTATTGATGACTTGATTGAAATGTCTAAAATTGATTCGAACCAAATTGCGCCCAATTATACCCAAGTTGATTTGGAAGCTTGCGTGGGTGAGTTGTTTGAAACCATTCGGATTACGATTCCCAAAAGCAAGCCGGTTGAATTGTTTGTGATTCCTGCCCCCGAACCGGCTGCCTATCCGATTATAGCTGATGAAACCAAACTCAAACAAGTCATTGTAAATTTAATCACCAACGGAATCAAATATACCGATCAGGGCAAAGTTACTTTTGGTTATGTGATTGACGAGCCAAAAAAGCAAATCATTTTTTCTATTCGCGATACCGGCCCGGGTATAGACGATAAAAGTCAAGCCTTTATTTTTGATCGATTCAAGCGTATTGAAAACGATGCCACCATCAAAGCCGGAGGTTTAGGCTTAGGTTTGGCGATTACTAAGGCTTATGTAGAAATGATGGGCGGAACCATAACTCTGAATTCAGAATTAGGAAAAGGTTCGGTGTTTTCTTTTTATATTCCGTTGCAGTATGCCGAAGTTCAAAAGATATCTGTCAAACCGGTGAAAGTGAGAAAATCTTCAGCGCACCAAGCCTTTACCATTTTGATAGCTGAGGATGACAACATCAACTTTTTGCTTTTTCAAAAAATTATCCAATCTAGAAATTACAACATTATTCGAGCTGTTAATGGTTTGGAAGCAGTTGAAATATCGCTCAATAATCCTGATTTAGATTTGGTTTTGATGGATATTAAAATGCCGATTATGAACGGATTTGAGGCACTAGAAAAAGTCAAAGCCATTCGCCCTGAATTGTTGGTGGTAGCACAAACGGCCTATGCATCAAGCGAGGACGAAGAACGCATCAGAAGTGCTGGTTTTTATGGTTATTTAACCAAACCCATCAACCGCGAAAAACTCTTTGAAATCATTGACGAAGTTCAAAAAAACAGCAAGCACGATGGTCGTTAAATTCAGAATCTTTGGTGTGTTTTTGTTTTGTTCTGCGCAACTTTTTGCCCAGCAAATACAGACGGATTCTGTGCGTGAAACACCCAAAATAAAATTTGAATTTAATTTGGATTTGGCCAGTAGATATCTTTGGCGCGGACAATCTTGGGGCGGAGATTATGCGGTAGTTCAGCCTACCATTGATTGTCATTTAACCGATAAATTGACTATTGGTTTTTGGGCTACTACCAACTTTGAATCGCGTTATTTTTATGCTGATGGAGTCACAGGTCCGCGCGGTTATCAAGAAATTGATTTTAATATCAGGTATGAATTTAAACCATGGCTGTCGGTAGAAGTTTGGGATTATTATTGGCCTACGGTTTCTAGGGTAGAAGGTGTCGATAATTCTTTTTTTAATTATGGTCCTGACAGTGTCAAGACCGTTGATGCGACTTTGATTTTTGATTTGAATCATTGGAAAATACCCCTGGAATGTACCGTGAGTACTCTTGTTGCAGGCTCTGATTATCGATATGACGATGATGGAGAAAATCCAAAACAAAATTTCACTACCTATGTTGAAGCACTGTATTCAAGAGATTTTTGGTCAGAAAACCTCAATATAGAAGCCGCAATAGGCGCCGTATTGAACAATCAAGCAACTTATTACACATCGGGTGATTATGACAAAGTTTCATGGGTAAACTTGAGCCTAAAAGCCAGCCACGAGTGGAGTTTAAGTGAACGATTTACCATTCCGCTTTGGCTCAATTATGTGTATAATGCGGCAGGTGCAAACACCGAAGCTTTTGGACGGAACTTTTTAATTGCCGGAATTACCTTGAATTATCAATAATCTGTTATGCGGGCTCGCCATATAGGTCAAATTCGGTCGCATCAGTAATTTTAATTTGCGCAAAATCACCTGTTTTAAGATAGAATTTTGTAGCGTCAATCAAAACTTCATTGTCAACATCCGGACTGTCAAATTCGGTTCTACCAATGAAATGAGCACCTTCTTTTCGGTCAATAATGCATTTAAAAGTTTGCCCGATTTTTTCTTGGTTCAAATCCCAAGAAATTTGTGATTGCAAATCCATGATTTCTTCGGCGCGCGCTTTTTTAACCTCTTCAGGAACATCGTCTTCTAAGGCAAAAGCATGGGTGTTTTCTTCATGCGAATAAGTAAAACATCCCAAACGGTCAAAACGCATTTCTTGTACAAAGTCTTTAAGCGCCTCAAAATCAGCTTCGGTTTCGCCCGGATATCCGACAATCAAAGTTGTTCTGATGGCCATGCCTGGTACAGCCGCTCTGAAATCTTTGAGCAGTTGTGTGGTCTTGGCTTGAGTGGTTCCGCGGCGCATGGATTTGAGAATTGGGTCAGAGATGTGTTGCAGCGGAATATCAATGTAATTACAGATTTTTGGTTCTCGTTTCATGAGTTCTAAAACGTCCATCGGAAATCCGGTTGGGAAGGCATAATGCAAGCGAATCCATTCGATACCTTCAACGGCGGCTAATTGTTCCAGCAATTCGGCAAGATTCCTTTTTTTATATAAGTCTAGCCCGTAATAAGTTAGGTCTTGGGCAATCAAGATGAGTTCTTTAACACCGTCTCGTGCCAAACTCTGTGCTTCTTTAACCAATTTTTCAATCGGTTGAGAAACGTGTTTCCCACGCATGAGAGGAATTGCACAGAAGCTACACGGTCGGTCACAACCTTCGGCAATTTTGAGGTAAGCGTAATTTTTTGGTGTAGTGGTAAGGCGTTCTCCTAATAGTTCATGTTTGTAATCGGCACCCAAAGCTTTGAGCAACTGAGGCAATTCAGTGGTTCCAAAAAATTGATCGACATGAGGGATTTCTTTTTCTAAATCAGGTTTGTAGCGTTCAGACAAACAACCGGTTACAAAAACTTTGTCAACCAAACCGCGCTCTTTTTTATCAGCATATTCCAAAATCATGTTCACTGATTCGGCTTTGGCATTGTCAATAAAACCACAGGTGTTGATAACGATGATGTTGCCTTCATTTTCGGGAGCAGCTTCATGTTCAACTTCTTTACCGTTGGCGCGCAATTGCCCCATAAGGACTTCGCTGTCATATACGTTTTTTGAGCAGCCTAAAGTGATGACATTGATTTTGTTTTTTTTGATCGATTTGGTTCTCATTTGTTTTGAATTACCTGCGTTGAATTAGGAGTGCAAAAGTACATTTTATTGTCAAATATCACTCGTTTTAATTGATTCATAAAAAAAGCCACTATCATCGATAATGGCCTTAAATAATATTTGGACTCGTTTTTACAATTCAAAAAGCAAAGTAACCGAGATGTTGTTAAATTGAGATTTTAAATTTTGTGGTGCGGTAAAACCTTGTGAGAACACTGCCTCTTGTGCTTTTCTTTGCGTGTAACTGTAGGATACATCTAGTTTTGTATTCCCAAAGTTATAGCCAAATCCGGTTGAAAATCCTGTTAAATCACCCATTGTTTTTTTGTTCTCATAGGGGCTTTGTTCATAGCGATAGCCACCTCTAAAGCTCCAAAGTTTATGACGATATTCTCCACCCAAACGAAACTCACCTGAAGTTTTTAATAGTTGGTTAGCAGCTGCATTAAGCGGTCTAAAATAGCTATCATTCGGTCTAAATTGAATGTTGCTGTAATCTTTGAGGCAATAATCAATACTGATTAAACCTTTTTTGCCAAAGATATATGACAAACTTCCGGTCCATTTGCTAGGTGTTTGTAATTTGTATGCCGGATAAACAATCAGTACATCAGAATCTACATAAGCATCTGAAAGACCAGAAACTGGTGGATTTCCATAATTGTAACCGGTTGTTGCCAAAAGTTGTCTTTTTTCGTCATTAAGTCTATACCAAGTTGGAGATTCGTATGCAAGTCCTACCCGAAGGTTGTTGTTTAATTTAGCAATGGCTCCCAATTGAAATGAATAACCGTTTCCGTAGGTGCGTTGATAATTTTTGAAAAACAGTTCTCTCATACCATCGGTAGTACTGTTTTCATTGTATTCATAAAATAAACTTGTTTTTTCTAAATCTGTAAAATGGGTATTGAAATTAAATCCAAAGTAAAATTTGTCTGTGTATTGGCCTGAAAAGTTGAATGCTAATTTGCCATTGTATCCTTTGGTTTCAACTGAATTTTCTTGATAAAAACTTCCGGGAGCAACATTGGCCACATATGTATTGTTGTTTGGATTGCTTGGGTCAGGATTAATCACATAACCGTTGTATCCCAAATATGCTTGTTGCCCTCTAATGTCTAGATCTTCGTAATAATTTGAAGCTAAAGTGCTTAGTGGGATATTTGAATTGTAAATGCCTGGATTGGCATAACTCAAAAAGTAATCAGCAACTGATTGACTCGGGTTGGTTCCGATACTTAAGATTGAATTGTCAAAGTTTCGCATGTTTTCATAATCAACAGAAAGTGCTAATTTTTTCCATTTACTTTTTTCGTCATAATTATTAAAAACCAATATTCCGCCGGCTTGGTTGAGGTCAAATGAATTATTGTTGCTGTTAACTTTACTGCCAAAATAACTAGACTCATTTTTTGTATTTAAACTACTGAGTGTAACCGCTACTTGATTGTTGTTAAACACAGCACTACCAGCTGGATTGATATGTATTGAAGAGAAGTCGCCGCCCAAAGCCCCAAAAGCTCCACTCATGGCACTGAATCGGGCAGTTCCGTATAGATTTTCGTCTGCGTAAAGCAGCGCATCTGATAAAGTTTGAGCTTTGGTTGTTGTGCTCAATACAAAAAGTAAAATTCCAAAAATGTATTTCATAGTCAATAATTGTCCATTAAAAAACCTATATCATTTAAAAGTAATGACATAGGTTTAAATTGTTTTTATCTTCTTCCCCCAGATGAACGACCACCACCAGATCCACCGCCACTGTATCCGCCACCCCCATATCCGCCACTAGAGCGACTTGGAGTATATCCACTGTTGCTAGATCTAGGCGAACTGTATCTCGAATTATCAGGAGATGAAGTTCTTGGAGAGGTGTAATCAGGTCTTGGATTATAAGTTTGTTGATTATATGTATTAGGTGTTCTTACATTACCGGTTCGCGGATTTTGATAACTGCTTTGTGGGACATTTCCGGTTGAGTATCCTTGCGGATTTCTCACTCCGTTGTTTGAATTTCTTACACCGCTATTGGTAAAAGTAGAGTTGTTTCTGATGCCGTTGTAGTTGTAGTTTGGTTGCCCTAAACTGTTGCGGACATAACTGCGTGTTCCGTAATGAGCCGGCTGATAATAGCTTGTATAACCGTAGTTTGGATACCAAGAATTCCAGCCCCAACCCCAATAATATGGGCTATACCATGAGTTCCAACCCCAATTAAAATAAGGGTCATACCACGAACCCCAACCTAGGCCTATATTCCAATTCCAACCTGAATTCCAGCCCCAGTAATTGTTCCATCCCCAACCCCAATTGTTGCCATAAAAGTTGATGTTGGTTTGTGTTGTATTTGAACCCCAATCTGCGTAACTGGTTTTATAAACTGATGTACTGTCATTCTGACTGTAGTTGTTGCTACGGTATTGCTCAACATCACTAAAAATTTCATCTTTTGGAGGATTTTCTTGTAAAGAACTAAAATATTCTTTGTACTGATTGCTCGAAGAATTTTGAGCAGAAGTAACCGTTTCGTTGTTATTCTGATTGAAGTCAGAGTAAATACCATCACGGTCATAATAAGATACGTTTTGGTAGGTATCACAAGAGACAAGCCACAACGAGAAAATTCCCGATGTAAAATAAAAGAATTTTCTATTAAGGGCAGTTTTATTCAGTTTCATAACGATTATATTTTATTGTCCAGCTACACAAAATTAGTTAGTTTTGCCGAACGTTTTAGTTAAAAAAAGTTAAACAATATTTATGCCATTAAGTAAATGAGCAAGAACCTTACTACAAGAGCCGAAGATTATTCAAAGTGGTACAACGAATTAGTCGTCAAAGCAGATTTAGCAGAAAATTCAGGAGTACGCGGATGTATGGTCATCAAACCCTACGGATATGCTATCTGGGAAAAAATGCAAGCCGAACTTGATCGCATGTTCAAAGAAACAGGACACAGCAATGCGTATTTCCCGTTGTTTGTACCCAAAAGTATGTTTGAGGCCGAAGAGAAAAACGCCGAAGGATTTGCCAAAGAATGTGCGATAGTAACACATTATCGTCTTAAAAACGATCCGGACAAAGCCGGTAAGCTGATGGTTGATCCAAATGCTAAGTTAGAAGAAGAGCTCATTGTACGTCCAACCAGCGAGGCCATTATTTGGTCTACCTACAAAAGTTGGGTTCAATCTTACCGCGATTTACCGCTACTTATAAATCAATGGGCCAATGTAGTTCGATGGGAAATGCGCACGCGTTTGTTTTTGCGCACCGCAGAATTCTTGTGGCAAGAAGGGCATACGGCACATGCTACCAAAGCCGAAGCCATTGAAGAGTCTGAAAAAATGATGAATGTTTATGCAAACTTCGTTGAGAATTTTATGGCCATTCCGGTAATTAAAGGTCTAAAAACCGAAAGCGAGCGTTTTGCCGGAGCTGAAGAAACCTATTGTATTGAAGCGCTCATGCAAGACGGAAAAGCATTACAAGCAGGAACTTCTCATTTTTTAGGTCAGAATTTTGCCAAAGCTTTTGACGTAAAATTTGCCAACGCCGAAGGAAAGCAAGAGCATGTTTGGGGCACTTCATGGGGCGTTTCTACCCGATTAATGGGCGCCTTAGTTATGACTCATTCGGATGATCAAGGATTGGTATTACCTCCTAATTTAGCTCCGATTCAAGTGGTGATTGTTCCCATATACAAATCAGACGAACAACTGGCTGAAATTTCAGCAAATGTAAATGCATTGGTTACGCAACTCAGAAAAAGAAGTGTTTCAGTCAAATTTGATGACAGAGACACACACAAACCAGGTTTTAAATTCAATGAATACGAGCTCAAGGGTGTTCCGGTCCGCATTGCTATTGGTCCGAATGATTTGGCCAACGGAACCTACGAAGTTGCGCGTAGAGATAATCTAACCAAAGAAGTGGTTGGTAAAGAAGTCATTGTTGATTACGTGTCAGATTTGCTCGAACAAATTCAGAAAAATCTATTTGATCGCGCTTTAAATTATAGAAACACTCATATTACAGAGGTTGAAAATTTTGATCAGTTCAAAGAAGTTTTAGAAGGAAAAGGCGGATTTATTTCAGCCCATTGGGATGGTACCGCAGAGACTGAAGAAAAAATAAAAGAATTGACCAAAGCAACCATTCGTTGTATACCTCTAGATCAAAAAAAGGAGGAAGGAGTTTGTGTTTTTTCAGGAGCAAAATCCTCAGGCAGAGTACTGTTTGCAAAGGCCTACTAAAAAAAAATAAAAAAAATTAGTTTAGCTCTTGCGCGAATAGAAAATAGATGTATCTTTGCAACCGCAATGAGAAAGATGGCCCGTTCGTCTATCGGTTAGGACGCCAGGTTTTCATCCTGGTAAGAGGGGTTCGATTCCCCTACGGGCTACAAAAAATTAAACTTTAAGTTAAAAAGATAATGGCAAATCACAAGTCAGCTTTAAAAAGAATCAGAAGTAACGAAAAAAGAAGAGTGTTGAATCGTTATCAGCACAAAACCACGCGTAATGCAATTAAAGCATTGCGTATGGCTACTGATAAATCTGAAGCTTCTGCTAAACTTTCAGCAGTGATTTCAATGATTGACAAATTGGCTAAGAAAAATGTTATCCATGACAACAAAGCTTCTAACCTTAAGTCAAAATTGACAAAGCACGTTGCTAAATTGTAATTAGCAGCATTACGATACAAAAAAAGCCTTCCCAACGGAAGGCTTTTTTATTTTGATAACTTTTATTGTCTCACAGTATTTTCTTTAAATCTTCAAGCATTTCTTTTGATATAGGTTTTGACATAAAGTCAAGTACCATCGGATAAGTTTTAGCTTTATTAATATCATCCGGATCAATGGTTGATGATAAAACAATTACTTTGCAGTTCGGGAACAATTGTCGGTATTCCACTTCTGAAAAATGGTCCAAAAACTCCCAGCCGCCCATGACCGGCATGTTCAAATCTAAAAAAATCAATTGCGGGTAGGTAGTTATTTCACCACCTAAATTGTTGAGTTTTAAATCGTCAAAATAATTGAGCGCATCTTCACCGTTTTCAGCGGTAATGAGTTCTTGGGTTATTTCAGATTTATTGATGACCATTTTACACAGCATCAGCGTAATCGGATCGTCATCAACACACATTACTAAATCTAACATAAAACTACTTTTTGAAGGTTATGGTAAAAGTGGTTCCTTTATCAACTTCACTTTCAACACTGATGGTGCCGCCCATAGATTCTACTTGTGATTTAACCAAATAAAGCCCCAAACCTTTGCTGTCTGAGTGGTTGTGAAAACGTTGGTACAATCCAAAAATCTTGTCACGGTTCCGTTCCATATCAATACCAATTCCGTTGTCTTTAAAAGTCAAAACCGTTTGTTCGGAAGTTTCTTTAGCTGAAACTAAAATGCGCAAAGTTCTTTTGGGTGAACGATATTTGATGGCATTGGTGAACAAATTCAAAAGAATACTTTCTAAATAAGACTTATTGATGTTGACAATAGTGGCCTTTTCAAGTTCTATTTTGAGTATCGGTTGATGTTGGCTAATCAAATATGAAAGCTGATTGAAAACATTCTCAAAAACATCTTTAATCACAACTTCCTCTTTTTGGATCGATGGATTGTCTTTGATGATGATTACTTTTACCAAATCATTGATGGTTTCATTGAGCAAGTTAGTTGATGTTGAAAAGCCATTGAGAATTTCTTTAAGTTCAGGGTTTTCAACCGGAATCTCTTTCATCAAATGAAGTAAGCCCGTTAAATTTGAGAGCGGTGCGCGCAGGTTGTGCGATGTAATGTAAGAGAACTGTTTTAAGTCTTTGTTGTTTTGCGTGAGCTCGCGAATGAGTTGCTCTTTCTCTTTTTCTTGGCGTTTTTCTTCTGTAATGTTCCGCTGAATAGACACCCAATGCGAGTGTTCGCCTTCTTTATTGGTAATGGGAATCATCGAGAAATTCACCCAATACTCTTCGCCATCTTTGGTGTGGTTGAGGGTTTCAAACTTAAATTCCTCTCGATTTTTAAGTGCTTTTTTCAATCCGGCAATTTCAGCTTTTACCGATGGTCGTCCCATAAATACTTTTGGGGTTTTACCAATCACTTCGCTCGCTTTATAGCCGGTCATTTCGGTGAAGGCCGGATTCACAAACACAATTTTCGGAATCGTTGCATTTGATTTCTCTGATTCGGTAATAATCACCGCATCTTTGGTTTCGGTAATCACGGTTTCCAAAAGTTTGAGTCGTTGCTCTTCTTCTTTTTGACGCGTAATATCTTGAATGGCTCCAATCATACGCACCGCATTTCCGTCTTCATCTTTCACCAAAAATCCTCGATCAAACACATATTTATAGGTTCCGTCGGCACACATAAAGCGGTATTCATCTTGCCATTTTTCGGTTTTTTGTTCAATAAACGAATACAGTTTAATAGACATTTTAATACTGTCTTCCGGATGAATTCGGTCAAACCACCATTTTGAAGTATTGCCTACCTCTTCTTTTTTATAACCAAAAACGCCTTGAATTCCTTTGTTCCAAGTAAAATGGTCGTCTTGAATTTTCCAATCCCAAATGGTATCACTCGTGGCCTTGGCTACAATGTCATAACGCTCGTTTGAAGAGATGAGTTCTTCATTGGTTTGATTCATCTGTTCAAAAATCTTTCGGTTCTGAAAGTCATTTTTGGTCAGAATAATTTTAAAGATGATGCCTGATACCAGAATAAAAATAACATCTTTTAAACCAACTACATAGAGTAATTCGGTAGACGATTCATAAGTGAAGTTGTTCAAAACAAAAAAGCCAACAATAGCCAAACATGTTGAAAACAAGAGGTACAACAGGGTTATTTTGGTGGCTTTATTTTTCATTGTCTCAAATATAATTAATTTATTCAATGCAAATCACCACAAAACCGAAACTTCAACAGAGTTTTTAACAGCTTTATTGATAATCATCCACAAACGCCAAACTCAATGCTTTGCGTATTTTTTATCTCGAAATAAAGTGTACCTTTGCGGCCATTAAAAAACACAGATGGAATCAATCAGAAACATAGCCATTATTGCGCACGTTGACCACGGTAAGACCACCTTGGTAGATAAAATTATGTACCACTGCCAACTTTTTCGCGAAAACGAAAACACCGGCGACCTCATTCTTGACAACAATGACCTTGAGCGTGAGCGCGGTATTACCATTACCTCCAAAAACGTTTCGGTGATGTACAAAGGCACCAAAATCAACATCATTGACACCCCGGGCCACGCCGATTTTGGTGGAGAAGTAGAGCGCGTACTCAATATGGCTGATGGTGTTTGTTTGTTGGTAGATGCTTTTGAAGGCCCCATGCCGCAAACGCGCTTTGTGCTGCAAAAAGCCATTGATTTAGGATTAAAACCCTGTGTGGTAATTAATAAAGTAGACAAAGAAAACTGTACGCCTGAAGAAGTACACGAAAAAGTTTTTGACTTGATGTTTGAACTAGGTGCCGAAGAATGGCAACTCGATTTTCCGACGGTGTACGGGTCGGCCAAAAACAATTGGATGTCTGACGATTGGAAAAACCAAACCAACAACATCGAACCGTTATTAGACATGGTCATCAATAACGTTCCTGCGCCCGAAGTGAGCCAAGGAACACCACAAATGCTCATCACTTCACTTGATTTCTCATCGTTTACCGGACGTATCGCCATTGGTCGTTTAGAGCGTGGTGTTTTAAAAGAAGGCATGCCTATTTCACTCGTTAAACGCGACGGAAAAATCATCAAATCACGCATCAAAGAACTCCACACTTTTGAAGGTTTAGGCCGTAAAAAAGTTTCCGAAGTCATTGCAGGTGATATCTGTGCCATTGTAGGTGTTGAAGGATTTGAAATTGGCGATACCATTGCTGATTTTGAAAACCCAGAAGCATTGCAAACCATTGCCATTGATGAGCCAACCATGAGCATGCTTTTTACCATCAACGATTCACCGTTTTTTGGTAAAGAAGGAAAGTTCGTAACCTCGCGCCACATCAAAGATCGTTTGGCCAAAGAACTCGAAAAAAACTTAGCCTTGCGCGTGGCTGATACAGATTCAGCCGATAAATTCATGGTATTCGGTCGTGGTGTATTGCACTTGTCAGTACTCATTGAAACCATGCGTCGCGAAGGATACGAATTGCAAATTGGCCAGCCGCAAGTCATCATCAAAGAAATAGATGGTCAAAAATGCGAGCCAATTGAAGAACTCACCATTGATTTACCTGAAAACCTATCGGGTCGTGCCGTAGAATTTGTTTCGGTGCGCAAAGGCGAAATGCTTTCTATGGAAGCCAAAGGCGAGCGCATGATTGTCAAATTCAACATTCCGTCGCGCGGCATCATCGGGCTCAGAAATCAACTATTGACCGCCACAGCCGGTGAGGCCATTATGGCACACCGCTTTATTGGTTATGAGCCGTTCAAAGGTGAAATCGCAGGCCGCATCAACGGTTCGCTCATTTCTATGGAAAACGGAAAAGCCATTCCTTATTCCATCAATAAATTGCAAGACCGCGGAAGCTTCTTTGTTGATCCGAACGAAGATGTATACGAAGGTCAAGTAGTAGGCGAGAATTCCCGTAGCGATGATATGGTTATCAACATCACCAAAACCAAGCAGCTCACCAACTTCCGTTCTGCAGGTGCCGATGACAAAACACGCATTACACCGGCCATCAAATTCTCTTTAGAAGAAGCATTAGAATACATCCAAAAAGACGAATACGTCGAGGTAACCCCTAAATCGCTCCGATTGCGCAAAATTTATCTCAATGAAAATGATCGCAAGCGCTACAAAATAGACTAGTACTCAGAAAACCATCCACGCAATTGGGTGGTTTTTTTTTTGAAGCTGATCCGGCTATCCGTTGCAATCTTTCACGGCGAACCCCGCCGCAAAAGGATTTTCACTACTATCCGGGCTAGAGGTGTAGCACAAACAGAAGCTATTATTTAAAACGAAGCTTTTAAAAATACCTCAAGTCCACCTGACTTTTATTTCGCTGCGCTACATACAGTCGCAAGCTCTAGTCTCCTTTTAATTTCTACCCGAGGCGCAGCCGAACTGAGCGCAGCTAAATGGGCTAGGGGTGTAGTACAAACACAAGCTTATTACTCAAAACAGTTACCGATAATTTCAATTCATTTATTCATTCATTAACTGCACATACATTTTTTTTTAAAGTAGAAGCTAAGCGTCATTTTATATTTGTAGGTTGTAAATTCAAATCTAGTTTTATGAAAAAGAACTACTCTTTTAAAACATTGACACATAAAAGCCTATTCATTTTTATGTTGTTGTCTGTTTTCGTTTTTCCTAATCAAATAAGTGCGCAGTGCAATCGGCCAACGAATATTCAAAAAACTTCGCTCACTACTGATAGCGTCTCGTTTTCATGGTCAGCACCCACCTCCGGAAGCTCAGTCATGAACTACGATTATTATGTAACGAATGATTTGATCAATTATCCGCCGATTGGGGCCGAGGCCAACCACGAAACAACAGGTTTAACCTATGCAACTTGGTCTGGTCTCACGCCAAACTTTACCTACCGAATTTTTGTACGCACCCGTTGTGATTTTACTTCGGTCAGCGAATGGCAAAGCGCCGGTAGTTTCACCACTTTGGCCGCTAACTCAGGTTGCGCTAATGGTCCTTACGGACTGAATCCAACCACCACATTTGTACCTTCTTGTACCGGAAGTGCCGAGGTCATCAATACCGATGCGTATGCGGGTGAATATGCCGATATTGAGGTAGTTCCCAACCGTCAATACATTTTTGACAGTTCTAGAAATACAGACTACGTGACACTTACCAATACCGGAGTCGATGGAGTTGTTGCGCATGGAGCAGTTCCGTTTACATGGAATTCCGGCACCTTTAACGGAGTGATTCGTTACTTTTTGAACAGCAATAGCAATTGCGGAATCCAGCAGGTAGAACGCACACGCTCGGTTACCTGTGCGGTAGTTCCGTCTACTTGTATTCCGCCCATTAGTCCGATTAGTTATTCTATTTCCAGTACCGGAGCCGTGTTGAGTTGGTCGTTTAGCGGTTCGTTTACAGCTACTCAATATTATGTCAGTACCAACAGTGCAACACCAACAATTAACGCAACGCCCAGTGGTTCTGAACAAGTCCAAAATAAAACTACAGTTACCGGTTTAACACCCAATACGACTTATTATTTTTGGTTGCGTTCTTCCTGCGGAACTGATATTTCCAACTGGATATACGGCGGAAGTTTCACAACTTTAGCTTCAGACCCAGTGGGTTGTGTTACCAGTATTTATGGGCAAAACCCAACCACAACTTTTACACCGGCTTGTATCGGATCGCCAGAAATCATCGCCACCAATTCATGGGCGGGCGAGTTCAGTAAAGTCAATATCTTACCCAATAAAACCTATACGTTTACCAGTTCTACCACCACAGATTTTATTACCATTAAAGACGATTCCACTTCATACACTTACGCCAGTGGTCCAACACCTTTGGTTTGGTCATCGGGCGCGAATACGGCTACTATTCGTTTTATGCTTCATACCAATTCAACCTGTGGCTTCCAGAACGTCAGTCGAACAACTACTATAGCTTGTCAGAATGCAGTACCTAGTTGTGCCACACCTTCAGGACTGGTTATTTCAGCAGTGACGGCCAATACCGTGACTGCAACTTGGAACCATGCCAGTCCGGTTCCGGCCAATGGTTATCAATATTATATAGCTACCAATCAGGTTACACCAACAGCAACCACAGCTCCATCGGGCACAACAACAACCAATGGTGTAACAGCCAATGGGCTTACAGCCAACAGTACTTATTATTTTTGGGTGCGTTCTAATTGTGCCAACGGTGTAAGTCAATGGGTTTTTGGAACTGTTTTTAATACTACCGGCAGTACCACCGGATGTACCGATGCTCAAAACGGACAATATCCAACCACTACTTTTACCCCAACTTGTTTGAGCACTGGTGTTGAAGAAGTCATAGTAACCGATGCATATGCCGGTGAATACAATTTGGTTTCTATTTTTTCTAATCGTCAATATACTTTTAGAAGTTCGGTCACCAGTGATTACATTACGATTACCAACCAAGACGCCACCATTACCTATATTTCAGGGAACACACCTCTGATTTGGAACTCCGGACTTGTGTCGGGTACCATTCGTTACTACATTCACGCTAATTCAGCTTGTGCCGCTCAAAATTCAAACCGCACGCGTTATATTACCTGTCAGCCGGTGAGCGGAGTTTGTAGTGCTCCGGTAGCTGTTACCCTGGGGACTGTAACCCAAACCTCTGTAGTGGTCAGTTGGACAGCTCCGGTTCCTGGGCCAGCACAAGGTTATCAGATTTATATCAGCACCGTAAATACAGCACCAAACAGCAGTACAACACCAACGAGTACTGCAACCAATACGAGCACTACTTTAACCGGTTTATCGTCTCAAACCACTTATTATGTTTGGGTTCGCTCAAGTTGTGGCGGAAGTCAGAGCGTCTGGGTGGCCGGTGGAAATTTCACTACTGCGTCAGCTCCGTGTAATGGCCCAACCAACCTGAGCAGTGGCAGCATTACCAGTACCTCTGCCAATATAACTTGGTCGGCAGCGGTACCCACACCAACGCAGTACGATGTTTATTTCAGTACCTCTAATACGGCACCAACAGCTGGCACAACTGCTTCAGGAACTGTTACCACAACTGCAGCCAATTTACTCAATTTAACGGCCAGCACCACTTATTATTTCTGGGTTCGATCAGATTGTGGTTCCAGTAAAAGCAGCTGGATATCCGGCGGCAGTTTCACCACTTTAGCAGCGGCTTGTAGTGCGCCTTCAAATGTATCGGTTTCAAATATTACCAGCAACACAGCCAATCTTTCCTGGTCTGCTGCGGTTCCGGCACCAACGCAATACGATATTTACTTTAGTACATCAAGTGTTGCGCCCAATGCTTCTACAACTCCTGTCGGAAGTTTAAATGCATTAACCACCAATTTAATTAACCTCACTGCAAGTACTACTTATTACGTTTGGGTTCGTTCTGATTGTGGCACGACCGATAGCACATGGACATCAGGCGGTAGTTTTACCACACCGGCACAAGGCGATTGTACTGAGGCTATTTACGGGCAATATCCAACTTCAGCCTTCACACCGGGTTGCACAGGCGCTTCTGAAACAATAGTCACTGATGCCTATGCGGGTGAGTATGCTTTGATAAATGTTCTAGCCAACAAAGAGTATACGTTTGCCAGTTCGGTCACCACTGATTTTATCACCATTACCAATGAAGCCGGCACAACGGTTTACACAAGTGGTGCCACACCACTCGTTTGGGTTTCAGGTACAACATCAGGTGTCATCAGATATTATTTTCATGCCAATGCCAATTGCGGATCACAGAACACCAACCGAACCCGATTGATCAGTTGTAGTTCTTATTGCGCACCACCTTCATCAGTGATAATGACCAACATCAGCATCGGACAAGCCACCGTGCAATGGACAAGCCCTATTACACCTCAAGCCTATCAATACTACATCAGCACCAGCAGTACACCGCCCACCAATTTAACCGCGGCCAGCGGAAGCTCGCTCAGTACTACGCGCGTAATTACCGGATTGACTGCCGCCACCACCTATTACATTTGGGGAAGAAACTTCTGCGGACCGTACGGTAGTGCATGGGTAAGCGGAGGAAGTTTTACCACTTTAACCGTAACCGGTTGTACAACGGCGGTGAATGGTTTGTTTCCGCAAGCCAATTTTACACCGGTTTGCAGCGGCAGCAATGAACAAATTACTGATACGGCCTGGACCGGCGAATATGCCAATGTCAACATCAGTACTAATAAAGAATATACCTTTACCAGTTCGGTCGCCACTGATTTTGTAACCATCACCAATGCCAACGCAACGGTAATTTACGCTTTCGGAACTACGCCGCTTGTGTGGCAGTCAAGTACCAATTCTGGAGTGCTTCGCTATTACTTGCACAACGATGCTACTTGTAACAGTGAGCAAGTCAACCGATTCAAATATATCAAGTGTACCACTTCACTGGCCAATGAGCAAACACAATTAGAGCATTTGGCTTTATATCCAAACCCAACTACAGGCATGCTCAACTTGAGCAATGACCAACCGATTGATCAAGTTGAGATATACAATATGTTGGGGCAATTGGTGGTCCAGCAAAGCCTTCATGCCAAAGCGGGCGTAATCAACATGACGCAACTATCGGCCGGGACCTATTTGGTTAAAGTACAATCTTCAGGTCTAGCGCAAACCATGCGCATCGTGAAAGAGTAAATAGAAACAATTATAAAAAGGGAAACCATCCGCAGTTGTGGATGGTTTTTTATTTGAAGCTGATCAGGCTGTTCGCTGTTATCTTTTGCGCTGAACCCCAGCACAAAAGGATAGCCGCTGCCATCCGGGCTAAAGAGTGTGTCCGGAGAATCTAGCTATTTCTAGGGAATTAATTCTGTTCTGAAGATACTATTTATTTAATAAATAAACCTTTTCCAGAAAAGCAATCTTCTGTTCTTCAGGCCAAATATCGGTGTAAATTAAGAGATTGATAAAGTTATCCTTGATAGAGCCAAACAAAAATAGGTTGTCAAGTTTGTTGTCATTGAATTTCCATACAATAAACTCTGATTTGGCATCTTCTTTTAGCTTTTCTGTTTTGAATTTACTTTCTTTCATAAAGTCAGAATCCCAAGTGTAAAACAACTTTACATTTTCAAAATTTGTTTTTTCACTTTTAAAAAATGAATAAGCTTTTTTAGGATTTTGTGCTACAGCAATGATAATTCCTTCTTTATTTTTCAAATAAGTCTGACCCGAATCTTCAGCTGTATTGAGTTGTTCCCAGTTTCCGGGAATCTTCAACTGAGTTGTTCTCGTTTTTACCAGAGAAAAAGTATTTGATTCCTGACTTTGTATCCTACCGGAATAACTAATCAATAGTATTAATAAGAAAATCTTTTTCATTTTTTTTGTTTTAAATATGATCATTTAGAGTTACCCAACAAAAAAGTCAGCGGAATATCCAACCTTTTTTTCCAAGATTCCTCTGAGTGGTTTTCGCCCGGAAAAAATTGCGACATAGCATTTTTAGCTGTAAAACCTTTGGCTTTGAGCAGCGCATTGACCTTTTTTTGGGCTGGTGCGTATAAACTATCTAAAGTTTGATCGCCATAATCAAAGTAGATTTTTCTGCCTGTTTCGGGTTGTAAATGCGTTTGTAAATATTGAATTATTGCATCGGGTACCGGGTTGTTTTCATTGCGGTAAATGCCAGTCCAATGGGTTGACATACAAGCAGCACCGCCAAAAACTTTGGGATATTCGCAATAGGCATACATTGAAATCAAACCGCCCATGCTAGAGCCCACAATAAACGTGTGGTCACGATCCGTAAAAATACTAAAATGGCTGTCAATATAGGGTTTTAGCTCAGTTACAATAAACTTGAGATATGCATCAGAAACCGGTGTAAAAGCAGCAGTGGTTTTTTTGAGGTTGATATATTCATCTGAAATCAACTTTTGATTTTCAGCACTCATTGATGCAAAGGCCTTTTGCGGAAAAAACTCTTGATGTCTGAATCCCGGATTATTCCAAATTCCCACAATGATAAATGGCTTTGTTTTTCCAGATTTGATAAGCGCATCGGCTATGTTGTCGGCTTCCCATGCTTGTTTGTTCCAAGTGCTTTCGGGGTCAAAAAGCATTTGCCCGTCATGCATGTACAGCACATCGTACTTTTGTTGTTCAGTATAACCGTCGGGTAACCAAACATCTATATTTCTGGGGGTTATTAATTTTGAAGCAAAATCTGAGAGTCTAACTATGCGTCCGGCTTTAACTTCAACAGGTTGTGCTTTCATAAAACAACAAAAAAATAAAACTAAAAAATTGTATTTCATCATCGTACCAAACTAAAATGTCCTTTAAAAATGCGTCCGTCTTCAAGTTCAATGACATACCAATAATCATCTGCCGGCATCGGATTTCCGTTGTAATTTCCGTTCCAACCTGAATCTGATGCGCTAAAACCGTCCAGTAATTTTCCGTGTCTGTCAAAGACATACAACCATGATTTACTTTGGTGATTTTCACCGGTGCCCCGCAAATTCCAATAGTCGTTGACTTTATCGCCGTTGGGAGAGAAGAATTTTGGAATGCCAATAACAAATACTTCTATAGGGCCTATATTTCCGCAACCATTCAAATCATTTACGTATAATTGATGCACGCCCATAGGCACATTATAAAAAATATTTGAACTCTGATAAATGGTCGGATCGTCTAAACTATACACCAAATCTCCGCCACCACTGGCAATCACTTCAATGGAGTTGAAATCAGTTAAATCAGTAATGTTGATGGCATCAATATGCGCTACATCAGAATTAACTACCTCAATGGTTCTGGTTTTGACACAACCGTGTACCGAAATTACATCTACTGAATATATCCCCGGAACATTCACATCTAAAGTATATTGCGTTCCTGTCGGTATTAAAACGCCGTCTTTATACCACTGAAAACTGTAGTTTGATAGGGTACTTGAATCAACGATATCAGCATCAATTCGTTTGTAAAAATTCGGGCTGTCAGAACAAATCAGTTCGCGCCCTTGCAACCTGATTTTAGGCGTTGGCCAAACTTTAAAAGGCAAAACGGTAGTGGCCGGACAAGTTAAATTTTGCGGATTCTCAATCACAACGGTCACGTTTTGAGAAGTTGTGTAAAACGGATTCGGCAGCGGACTGGGCAAGGGCTGTAGGTTACCGCCATAGTATTTGACAACCATTCCGATTTGGCCATTCAATACAGAGCTTTCAATGGTTGCTGTATCAAAACCGTAGATCCCGTCTTGGTTGAGCGGATCGGCTTCATCATCACAAACCGAAAGTAAACTCGGGTTGACCGGAAAAGCTTTGGGCAACTTGTCTACAATAAACGTAAGAGTTTCCTCGTCATAACAAGGTCCGTCCGGGGCATAAGTTATTGCATTGACCACTCGGGCAGTAATAGTGGTTGTTCCGTTGACCAAAAACGGATTGGGTAAATTTCCGGGCATTAAATTTCCAGAAGCATCATAATATTGAATGTTGACATTGGTTTGGCCTTGCAAGATGATATTGTTGAAGAGCGAGGTGTTGAATCCGTAAATACCGTCTTGGTCATCATCGCAATGTCTGATGATGTTGTTGTCATTATACGGATAAGCTGTTGGTAGAGCCTCAACCTCTAGCCGAACATAAGGGCCTAATCCAAAACATGAGTTATCGAGTGTGCTTTCTACGCGCACCCAGATGTTTTGTTGAAACGGATAAAGCCGGTTTCTGTAGTTGTAGATGTTTTCAGTGGCCAACGGATTTTGTGAAATTTCAAGCGATACGCCGTTGGCATCAACTTCCATAGAGGCATCTTCAAAATTTTTGAAATATTTGACGCTGTAATTTCCGGTAGGCGGTAGTAGAAGCAAAATATCCGCGGTAGCGCTGCTGAAGTCAAAACTAGCAATGCCATCGTCGTCATTGTTGTTGCTGTTGTTGTTGCCAAAGCTGTCTAGAAAATCATCACATTTATAATATTTTTTGACAAAGTTAAACGGAATTTGCGTCGAGGTAACCGTTACATCGAGTTCTCCAACGCTGTGGCAACCATGGGTTAAATCAACCACCCGAACCCAAACAGTCGCCGTGTTGGTATAATAATTCAAAGGATTGGCAATAAAAGCCGGACTGGTTTCATCTCCGGCTTGAGCTGCTGTTTGCGTTTTGTAATACGTAAAAACACGGTTGCTCGTTGCAGCCATTGAACTTTCTTTTTGTCTTAAGTTAACGGTGGTATAGCCGTCGTTGTCATCATCACATTGAATCAATGAAACCGGCGAAGTAATATTGGGCACATCATATAAATTGAGCGTTACTATGTCTGAAGTGACCAAGCAACTGTTTCCGTTTTTGCGCAAAATCACGCGGTAATTTTTCCCGTTGAACGTAAACGGTGGCGCCAATATTTGCAGAATTCTTCCGCGCGTGTTTGTGTGGTTTGCATCGTCATTGAGGTCTGTCCAAACACCGGCCACCAGAGTTTGCCACTGATAACCATCTACTGGTGTTGAGCTGATGCTGATGCTGGCATTTTCATAGGCACAAAATGCTTCGCTGTAAGGCTGACTTGTGATGCTGATGGGGGCTGAAATGATGTAATTATTATTGGGTAAAGCACTGTATCCTCCATTTCCGCTAACCATTCCTGCCGTATTTACCGAAGCAGTACCACTGCCTAAAATTCCGTTAGCGTCACCATCTAAAAATCCTGCTTCAATGACATCATTACAACCATCGTTGTCGCTGTCAAGAGATAAGTAATTGCGAACTCCATCGTTGTCTGTGTCAGCAATGTTATAGTTGATATTACCTGATTCTACAGCAGTTTCAAGCGCATTACTAAGTCCGTTGCTGCCAAAAACCGAAGGCAAACCGTCAATGCTTCCGTCTTGATTGGCATCGATCCGATTGTGACCCGCTTCAATCAAATCAAAAATTCCATCGTTGTCGCTGTCTAAATCAATGTTGTTTGGAACTCCGTCAAGGTCATTATCATTTGGATTAATTCCTGTGCCAAAGGCATCGTCTAAACCGTCTTTGTTGTTGTCAGTGTTTGCTGGAGCAATCAAAGTATTGCCCAAAGCTTCGGTTGTGTCCGGAATTCCATCGTTATCGCTGTCTAAATCAAAATCATCCCTGATACCGTCGCCGTCTGTATCGCGTGAGACACAAGTGTAAATCAGTTTAAAAGTAGCGTTGTTGCCCGATGTATCTGATAAGTTGATGTGTTTTAAACTCACAGATGTTGCGCCGTTGCATCGAAATTGAAAAGTACCTGTACCGGGCGTCAAAGCCAATGCATCTTTGAGTCTGAATCGAATTTCATAAGACGAATAACTCGTTACACCACTTTCAAAAATATTGTCATAGTTGGTGTCAATAAGCAATTGATCAGACGGATTGAGCACCGTAATGGTCTTGGTTGTATTGCAACTAATGATGTAATCACCTGAAGAGTTGATGTAGTCAGCCGCATTTGCATTCTGTACATATTCTAATGCAACATTCACGGGCGATGTATAAGTTTTTTCAACTTTGACAAAATTTCCTTTCCCAATGGGTGTTCGGGTTACAAAATCACCGTTTGTATTTCCGGTAAACGGAATCGCCTCGGGCGCATCATTCCCGCCGGTAGTAATGACAAGTTGGGTAGTTTGTGATAAATCTACAGGTTGATTGCCCAATGATTCTGCACAGTTGTTGATTCCGTCGTTGTCAAAATCTGCATCTACATTATCATTCACTGAGTCATTGTCAGAATCAGTAGGGCAGGCACTCACGGGGATTTCATTTGAGTAAATATCGCCAATTACATTACAATTTGAAATGGCTGCTTTGACGTAATATGCGCCCGGTTGTGGTGGTGAATAATGGCTGAGCGTAGCCCCAGGAATAGGATTTCCGTTGAAATACCATTGGTAATTGTCAAACGGACTGAGCGTATTTACTCTTAAATCAATATTGGGAACGATACAATTGGTCTGGGTAATAGCCAGTAGATTAAATGAAATTTCAGGTTTGAACGTAAAGCCCGAATAGAATCCGCCAAAAGTAGCAGCGCCATCGGTTCCGTAGGCAGCCAAGTACAATTGTGTGGTTGATAAAACAGTAATATTTCCGGTAAGACCGGTGATGGTGTAGGTGTCAAAATTTTGACTTTGGGTAGGAACAACGGTAGGTCCGTTAACGGATACACCCGGCAAAGCTGCTAAGGATGCTAAATTATAATTGGTTCCGTTGACTTCAAATTGCAAAGCCGAACCAGATTCAGTAAGAACTGTGACCCTTCCTTGAAAGGTTCGACTGCCAATTTTTTCAATCATCGGAATATTGTCAATGATGTGCGGGGTATCACAGCCCAACGGCGGTACAAAAAACAATTCTTGATTGGCAAAGTCTGTACGTGTATCATCACCTACAGTTTGGTAGGCAAATATTTTTTCAGAGGTGCGCACATACAAGCTTCCTGATATAAATTGGTTTCCGTCAAGAACCAAATACTGCCCGGCATTCAGTGTGAAGTCTGGCAATCCTGAATTGTTGTTTAAAAATACTTCGGTGTTGTCTGTGTCGGCAATGAGCAATACTTTTTCAACATCGGCTTGACCGGTACTTTTGATAAACACATATTCTTTTCCGGTGCGTTCAGTAGAAACAATTTGGTCAAAACCCAAGTCGAGATTTGTGGCTGCATTTGAGCCTGTAAACGAACCGCAATTGACTACAATAGGCTTATCAGAACTAACTAATGCACCAATAAGGGCATCTCGATTGGCATTGGTAGGGCCTTGAACAGCCATGACAAAACTTTCACCGCTATTGAGTATAATCGGGGCAGGAGTATTTCCGGCCACTGCATTGTTGATCAAAACAGCTCCTGATTTAATATCACTAAAGGCAACCAAGGTATTGTTTTCAGTAGCCATGACCGATACAAAAGTGTAATGATTGTCGGTATACGGATTGGCCGTAAGGTTGAGTAAAGAACCAATTCTAAAACGAGTTCCCAAGCCAGCCAAACCTTTTGATACTAACGCTCCAGCTTGATTGTTGTTGCCGGCAATTACCCGAACGGCCGCATATACTAAATCATCGGCTTCAATAATAAAACCTTTGTCTGACCGCACTGTATTGACCTCGCTTTTCGGAGTCATGAGTTGGGTGTTGGCACCATAGCCAATGTTATAAACGTACGGATTACTCTTAGAAACTACTCCGGTAACATTGGTTCCGCCTAATTGTTTGATGGTAAAATTGACCGGTGTTGTACTTGGGGTAGAAATGTATAAATACTGATCTTCTGCACTTGAGGATGCATTGTCAGATCCTGAAAGTGGCGGAATATAATGAGTCTTACTGAATTGGGCAGTAGACCCTAGAGTTATGAAGAGCAAAATCAGTAGGTACAGCTTTTTCATTGCATAAAAGTAATAATAAAAAGGAAACAATTATCGCTTTAAAGAAAAATGACCTTTGACTGTTTTGCCCGACTTCCAGCTTAGTATAAACCAATAGTCATCGGCTGGTAATTTTTTTCCGTCATAAGTACCGTTCCAGCCTTTATCGATTGCTTTGAAGGTGAATAGATTTTTACCGTATCGATCAAAAATTTCAATTTGTGCCTCACGATCAATAGTAGATAGATTTTCAATCTGCCAAAGGTCGTTGTATCCATCTTCATTAGGGGTAAAAAAACGGGGATAATCCAGCACAAGAAAATCATAAGTATCCAATCCGCAACCATTGATGTCGTTGACGGTCACCGTGTAATTTCCGGGGCGTAAACCATAAAAATAGGGGCTTGATTGATAAGTGTTTCCGTCAATAGAATATTCAAAATTCCCGTTTCCGGTAGCAATGATGTAAATACTGTTTTGATTGCCTTGAAAATCATCCACAAGAACATTGGTAATCGTGGGCGCTTCAGAGCCGTCAGCAATAAAAGTCTTGGTGGCTTCACAAGTATTAGCATCGGTAACCGTAACCGTATAAATGCCCGGACTGCTAATTTGGGTGGATGATGTGGTGGCTCCGTTGCTCCATAAATAAGAGACAAAGTTATTGGCTACCGAAATCGTGACGGGCTGACCATAACACAAAAAAACCGGTTCATCTTCAAAGTTATCGGGTTCATTTTTGTTGATGAACAATTTTACAGGAACAATACCGTAACAATCGCTGCCATTGATAATTTTAGCAAAAACAGTTTGTTGATATCGAATGGTATTCGTGAAAACAGCCGGTAAGGCATTGGTTTGCAGCAAGGCATCTTGATAAGTTGGATAATATTGTACCACAAGTCCTGACGGAAGCGTACTGAGTATATCTGAATCAATCTGACTCAGCGTAATTCCGTAATATCCGTCTTTGTCACTGTCTAAATCACAAGTTTCATAATCAATTTCTAACGGAACACTGTTGTTTGAAATTTGCAAAGTCAATTGCGTAATCCCGGGGCATCCGGCGCTGCTTTGCGCACTTGCATAAATTACTTTCGGGCTGCTCGAATAAGCTTGCGGATTCTGAATAGATTGCGCTGTATTTTGGTTTTGTGCTTCAGTTAGATTTTCGTAGTAGGTAACGGCGCCTGGGTTTCCGTTGAGGATTAAAGTATTGGCTAAATTCAAATTAAACAAGGCGCTTCCATCTTGATTTTCATCGCATTGAACCAGCGTGCTCGGTGCTAAATTAGGCCCCGGAATATATTCAATAGTTACTTGTCCTGATGAAATACAACCCGAACTTCCGAGGGAAACTTCAACACTGTAAATTCCGCTGTCGGTGACGTTGAATGTAGGTGCGGTAAAACCAACTTGTTCCATGCCGTTTTTAAACCATTTGTAACTGTTGGTTCCGGCCTCGGTGGCATCAAGGGTATAAGTTTGTCCTTGGCATATAGGGTTATTGGTAGCAATTAAGCGGTCAGCACCAAGATCGGTTCCAACTTTAAAACTTCCGCCACCCAAAAATATGGCAGAATCATAGCGAATGTTTTCATGATCGGCTATCACCAGTTTGATGTGATAAGTAACTCCGGGTGTCACGGCAGATTCAGCCGTAAGCACAGCGGTTTGTCCGTTGAAATTTATCGCATCGGTATTTCCGTTGTATTGCCCAAAATATTGTTCATTAACAGCCGGACAGCCTGAAGTTGCCGGATGTACACTGGTGACCAAAACCGGTGAATTCGTATTGGGAATCAAAGCCAGATTGCGATAGGGTTCAGTTGAATTGGCCCTTTTGAGCAAAAAAGCAAAACCGTCTGAATATCTGCATGGAGCTGTTCCTTGGTATTCTTCAGAGGCAAAAATGTAATCAAAACTGACATAACTGGTAAGCGGTGTAAAGTCAAATTCAATAACTGTAGCGTTAAAGGTGTTGCTAATGCCCAAAGCTTGTTCTAAATCTTGATCTCCTTGCCAGCCCGTTTCGCCTTCATCAATCAGACTATTGTTGGGCCCTTCAGATCTTTTGGCCCGCGCGGTTGAAAGCACTACACCGTTTTGAAACGGAAAACTGCTTCCGTTGGCATCAAAAAAGCCATAGCTGAGTTCAGTAGTATTAAACGGATTTCCGTTTGCTTGCACGTTGGTGATGTTGGCACACGGACTGTTGACCAAAACATTTTGAATGAGTTGTTGCGCTGCGAAGGTATCATCAATACGAACAAATTGACCGTAAAGGACGGTTGAATAAAAGGCAAAAAAAAGGTTCAGTAAAGAGAAACTTTTTTGAACCCATAATCGATCTGTTTTAACGATGATTTTCGAAGACATACAAGCCGTTTTCAGCGCAATTATATTTGCCTGTCAAAGATACTACAAATCTCTTTTGAGCAGCAATTTGTACGACGATATGACAAAAATAATCGTCCAAGAAATCACAATGATTAAACCCAGCGGATGCACGCTGTAATCTTTGAAGTTGTCTACCCCGATTTGATTTCCGATTGATTTGATGACGGATAATCTTGAAAAGGGTTCAACGATTAAATTTGACATCGATTCCAGAGGTAATAATTGAGTAAAATAGTCTGCGTATTCGCTGTCGGGATAAATTTTAAAGTGCAACAGTCCGCTGATGATTCCCTCGATGATGTTCCAAACCAGCAAAAAGCCCAAAGCAAAAGCAGAGCGTTTGACCAAAATGCCCAGAAACAAGCAGAAGGAGAAAAAACCGACGAGTTTGACAAAATAGGCCAGTAAATATTCTAGGTCAGAAAAGATAATTCCGAGTTCATTATACGATGAAAAAATCAAGCCCAATATGAGTGAAATCACAAACACAAAAATCGTTGAAACACCTGCAAATGTTACCACCATTAAAAATTTAGAGATAATAAACTCGCGTTTGCTCAAGCCGTCAATGAGGTTTTGTTTGAGCGTTCCGTAGCTGTATTCGTTGGCCATCATCGATACAATGACCACGGCTAAAAAAAACTTCAAAATCGCAGCCACATAGGTATTAAAATGCCAAATAAACGGAAAGTTGAAAATGCCCATTTCAGCCAAATGAAACTGAATCGGACCTATATTGAATTTAATCGATGCAAACAGCGCGATAAAAGTCAGCAGTATAAAATAGGTCAAGGTCAAAGTTCGACTGGCGCGATTTTTCCAGATTTTTAACCATTCTATGGTGAGTAGTCTTTTCATGATTGTGTTGATTTTTGGCGGGTAAGTTCCAGAAATTGTTCTTCTAAGGTGAGTTGTCGTTGCACCAAGTGGCTCAGTACAACTTGTTGTCCAAACAAAAACCGATTCAAATCTTCAGCGGCAACGGTTCTTTTAAAATGAACGATGAGTTTTCCTTTTTCCTCATCTATTTTGTCTAGTTCCGGATGTACTTTCAAAGCCAATTTCAGGGCTTGCAGGTCATGACTTTCAAGTTCAAAAAAGCCTTTGTATCCGCTCATAGCATCTACTCGGCCCGAGTACAACATTTCACCTTTTTGCAAAATGAGCACATGTGAGCAAACTTTCTCAACTTCATCCAGTAGGTGCGAAGCCAGCAGAATGGTGGTGCCATCAGCGGCAATGGTTTTGATGATGTCGCGAATTTGGTGTATTCCCTGCGGATCAAGTCCGTTGGTGGGTTCGTCCAGAATAAGAATTTCCGGGTCATTGAGCAAAGCCGAAGCTATAGCCAAACGCTGTTTCATACCCAGTGAAAAAGTGCTGAATTTACTGTCTTCACGTTCTATAAGCCCCACCAGACGAAGTTTTTCAGTGATTTTGTAATCAGAAACTCCTTTGATTTTACATACCAACTCAAGGTTTTCACGCGCGGTCATGTACGGATAAAAATTGGGTCGCTCAATGATGGCGCCTACTTTTTTGAGCGCTTCATGCGTGGGAACCAATCCGTCAAACCAAAAATAATCGCCTGAAGTTTTGTTGACCACGTTGAGCACTATACCCAAAGTGGTTGATTTTCCCGAGCCGTTGGGGCCTAAAATACCGTATACATGGCCTTTTTCTATAGTGAGCGAAACATTGTTCACGGCTCTGACCGGTCCGTAACGTTTGCTGAGGTTTTTTAAGGTGAGGATGGTTTCCAAGACAAAAATATTTGGCGGTTGGACGGATATGTTGGATAAATGTTACTGAATTTTGATATACTTTTTAGCCAAAAAAATCCCCGAACATTGCCGGGGAATATTGCTTTTAAGCTTTTTGTTCTTTGTTAAAATACACCAAGTAATAATACATTTGGCGTTCTTCGTCCCAGCCTTTTTCTACAAATTTTTCGGCGCTTTCAGGGTTGATGAAATCCAATTTAATTTGAATATTCGTATCCAAACTAATCACGTTTTTAATGCTTTTGCGCACATCTGATACCGCGGCATTGGCAATCGGAAAAGTAGTTACATCTTCAATGCTGTATTTTTCGCCTTTGTCGGCTTTATAGCTTTTAAACTCCGGAATCAAATCAGGATTGTCAAGTACTTCGTTCAAAAATTGCGATTCTTCAAACTGATCGTTTTTGGCAAAATAATTCACCGATCGATTCATGAACATCACTTCTTCTTTTTTGTCCTCGGCCGGAAAAACCACATCTTTGGCAAATCCTTGGCAGAACTTGAGGTATTTTTTGGTCATGAAATTCTCGTCTTCAAACGCATCGACCGACAAGAAATGCTCTAGCCAATAACGCGCGTCGTAGCGGTTGCTGTCTACGGTTAGAATTTTATAACCTTCGTCTTTTTTGTGGTTAAAAATCAAACAACCTTTGTCGAGTTTATTGAGGTTGATGCCTTGTTGCAAAATCATTTCAAGCGTGCTGTCTTTTTCTTCAAACTGTAAAAAGTCGGTTTGAATTTCGCTTTTAAAAATGCCCACGGCGTCTACCATTTGGTTGTCAATGTTCAAATGCGTTAAATAAGCCACATACACTTCTCCGTTTTTGATGTGCGGATGCCCCGATTGCTCATACAAGTGACGCGTGATTTTTTTGGATACTTCATGCACTGAGCCCGGATTGTTGAAAATCTCGGTGGTCAAGTTGTACATGTCGTTGTATTCTAAATCAACTTCGTGCGCAAATTGATAGTAGTTTTCTTCTTTTTCGCGAAACGGTTTTAAGAAAAACTCTTTGAGCAACGGCACAATTTCGTCGTTAAGCGCATAGGTTTTTTCAGAGAGAAATACCGATTCGTTTCGGCTTTTATTGCCCACTCGGTGAATTGAGAGGCTTTCTATGTGGGTGTTGAATAGGTTGATCATAAATGAGTTGCTGAGTGTCTGAGAAGCTGAGTGCCTGAGAAGTTATGAGTTCTGTTTTTTAATAAATGAAATCATCATGGCTTCAAGTTCTCTGCTTTTGTCGAATAAATGGTTAAATTCTTCTTCGTTAATGTAATGAATGTTTTTAGCTATTTCAATTTGGGTTTGATATTCAAATAATGAACCTACGGCTATATTTAAAAATCTAGTAAATTCTTTGTTGCTTTGCCTTCCGAATCCTTCTGCAATATTACTCGGAATTGAAACAACACTTCTCCTAATTTGAGCGGTTAGACCGAAAATTTCTTCTTTTGGGAATTGTTGTGTACACTGATAATTTTGGGTGACCAAGGCCATGGATTTTTGCCAGATCAGCAAATTTCTGTAAGTTTTCATAAGGCGTATATTCAAGATTAATTTCAAATATAGCCAAATCTTCTCAGTATCTCAGGTACTCAGGTTCTCAGCTTCTTAGTTCCAATTCTCCTCAAAACCATAATCTTCATAATGGTCGTCGCCTTCAAACATATCCAGGTCTTCTTCGTCTAAATCGTCTTCAAATTCGCCATAAATATCATCGCGCATGTCATCAGCGTCAAAACTTTTTTCAGTGGCTTCAGCCGGCATTTCACCGTGTGCAAAAAGCATCGCCGGATAAGCCTCACCAGATTCAATTTCTTCAATCGCGGCCAATTCAACCAAAAACGTCCACATGTTCAAAAAGTCATAGACATAAATAATTTTGGTTTGGTTTTTATCCAGAATAGAACTCAGCGGATAATCGGCCATGGTTTTCATTTCGCCGGGCGTATCGCCTGTGTCAAAAAGCGGAATTTCCTCGTCTTGGTTCCATTGGTTGTCGCAGGTATAAAATGAAGCGAGTTCCAATCCGTCAAAACCAAAAGCATTGACAATGGCGTTGTGTAAATCTTCTAAATTGTCGTCTTCTAAAATGGCGATGTCTCTAAAAATATCCTCTTCGGTATCGAGAATCACTCTGAATTTATAAACCATGTTCTTGTTTTTTATCTAAAGCGCCAAAGGTAAAATTTAAATTGGGTTCAGGTCAAAAAAAGTAATTAACAAAATCCAATAAAAAACCCAACCGAAGTTGGGCTTGAAATTATTTTTTCTCTGAGCACAAACCAACTATTTCGTGAAAAGTATCGTGTAATTCTGAGAGTGCTTTAGTGATGTCTGCATCTGAAGCTTTGTCTTGAATCATTTTGTGTAAGGCTTTGCTGTTGACTTGGAGTTTTTCAGCCGAAGCCAAAATAGCCTTCGTTTTGAATTCAGCCGGAATGTCTGATTTGAGTAAATCAGCAGCTCTGTTCATCAATTCTTCCGAACGGGTTTTGATGGGTTTTAAATCACCTTCTTCTGACGGATGAAAGGTTTGCGACATTACTGAGTGAAAGGCTTTAATAGCCGGCCATTTGTCAAAAGTAGATTGCGCTTGAGCTGAATTGAGTCCGAGCACAAAAAGTACGATGGCGAGTGTTTTGAATTTCATAATCTATTTTGTTAGCGTTGATACAAATATATCTTTTTTTAACTAGCGCAATACTGCTCCGAGTTCGGTTGCAAAGTTTTTTTGCAATTTGCTCATGACTTTGTCAATTTGTTCGTCTGTGAGCGTTTTAGAATCGTCTTGTAATTTAAAACTTACTGCGTATGATTTTTTCCCTTCCGGGAGATTGGCTCCGGTATACACATCAAACAATTGTACTTCTTTGAGCAATGATTTTTCAGACTGACGTGCAATTTGATAAATCGAATCAAACGATACTTGTTCATCTACGAGCAAAGCCAAGTCGCGACGCACTTCAGGATAGCGCGGAATATCAGCAAACTTGATTTTGTTTGACAGCAATTTTAAAACGGCGTCCCAATGAAAATCGGCAAAAAATACTTCTTGTTTGATGTCAAAATGTTTGAGGATGTTTTTGCGAACGGTTCCCAGATGTACCAAAACTTCGGTACCTACTTGATAGCTCATGCCTTCAGCAAATAAGTCAGAATTAACCGGCCCCGATTTTACTTTGTCAATGCCCAAACGCGCTAGCACAGAATCAACATAACCTTTAAACATAAAAAAGTCGGTTGGTTTTTGCGCTGCGTTCCAAATTTCTTCTTGGCGATTTCCGGTCAAAAGCAAGGTCAAATGCTTGTTTTCTTGATGACCCGAAGGCAATTTGTGGTAGCTTTTACCAAACTCAAACAACTTTAAGTCTTGGTTTTTGCGATTGATGTTATAGGCCGCAGCTTCTAAAGCCGAGAACAGCAATGATTGACGCATAGTGGCTAAATCACTGCTCAGCGGATTGAGCATCGTCACGTTTTGATCTGCGCTCAAGGTTTCGGTTAAGGCAACATATTCAGCGGTTGTGAGTGAATTGGCCATCATTTCGTGAAAACCAAATGAGTTGAGCTGCGCTGCAATAATATTCTGTACTTTATAATCTTCAGTGCGCGATGAATTGGCCACTGTAGCATTGAGTTTTTTGGTAAAGTTGATGTTGTTGTAACCATACACGCGCAAGATGTCTTCAATCACATCAATTTCGCGCTGCACATCTACGCGATAGGCCGGAATCGTGAGTCCCAAACCGGCATCGGTTGCACTGTTGACTTTAATATCTAATGAAGCCAAGATTTTTTTGATGGTTTCTTTGGGCAATTCTTGTCCGATGAGTTTGGCGGTTTTGGCAAAATTCAAAAACACGGTGGCATCTTCAATTTTCTTCGGATAAATATCAATCACATCTGAAGTAATCTCGCCGCCAGCCATTTCTTGAATGAGCAAAGCCGCACGTTTGAGTGCATATTCGGTAATGGTTGGGTCAATGCCGCGCTCAAATCGGAACGACGCATCGGTATTGAGTCCGTGGCGCTTGGCTGTTTTGCGCACGCTCACCGGATTAAAATAGGCACTTTCTAGAAAGATATTGGTGGTGGTTTCGCTCACGCCTGATTGTTTTCCGCCAAAAACACCGGCAATACACAGCGGGCCTTTTTCGTCGCAAATCATCAAATCTTCTTCGTGTAAGCTGCGTTCAACTTCATCTAATGTCACGAATTTGGTTCCGGCTTCAACGGTTTTGACAATGACTTTTCCGTGAATTTTGGCCGCGTCAAAGGCGTGCAAAGGCTGGCCGAGTTCGTGCATGACGTAATTGGTCACGTCTACAATATTGTTTTTGGGTGTCAGCCCGATGGATTTGAGTCGGTTTTGCATCCATTCCGGCGAAGGTTTGACCGTCACGCCTGAAATAGTCACGCCACAATATCGAGGCGCGAGTTTCGCATTATCTACTTTAACATCAATCTTGAGTGTTCTTTTATCAATTCTAAAATTGCTCACCGATGGCGTAATCAACTCTACATGATTTCCTTTTTGTATCATGCCTGCTCTCAGATCGCGCGCCACGCCCAAATGACTCATGGCATCGGCGCGGTTGGGTGTGAGACCAATTTCAAAAATTTCGTCGTTTTCTACTTTAAAAACTTTGGCTACTGAAGTTCCGGGTTTGAGTTTGTCGTCCAAAACCATAATGCCGTCGTGGCTGTTGCCCAAACCAATTTCGTCTTCGGCGCAAATCATTCCAAAGCTTTCTACATCGCGAATTTTTCCTTTTTTAATCACAAACGGATTTCCGTCATGATCATACAAAGTAGAACCTATGGTAGCCACCGGAACTTTTTGCCCAGCCGCTACATTGGCTGCGCCGCATACAATTTGTACCGGAGCGCCCTCGCCCAAATCAACCATCGTCACTTTGAGACGATCGGCATTCGGGTGTTTTTCACAGCTCAAAACATGACCTACAACAATGCCTTCGAGTCCGCCTTTGACTGATTGGTATTTTTCTACCGTTTCTACTTCAAGTCCTAAATCGGTAAGTAGGGCAGCAGTTTCTTCAGATTTCCAATCAATTTTAATGAATTGTTTTAACCAGTTGTATGAGATTTTCATCGATGCAAATTAAGGCTGCAAATATACTCATTGCCCGCTTATTTTAAAATATATTTTTAAACGCTATGCCCCGAATTTTGAACCGTAGCGATTGTCATATTCTTGATTTATTAATAGGATTATTTGTGATTTATAAATATTCTTATCCAAAAATTACACATTGATTAATTTGTGCTGTAAAATGTAAAAAATGTGCTATCAGTGAGCTTGGCTTTAAAAGTACTTTTGGCTACAACCAAAAAATTAAAATTATGAGTCAAGCTAAAAAAAGACCCGAATTCAAGTCGCACTACGACAATTTTATAGGCGGAAAATTCACCCCTCCTGTCAAAGGTGAGTACTTTGAGAACATTTCACCTTTGGACGGAAAAGCATTTACTCAAGCCGCTCGATCCACCAATGAAGACATTGATTTGGCTTTGGATGCTGCCCACGAAGCCTTCAAAACCTGGAGCAAAACCTCGGTCACCACGCGCAGCAATATGTTGCTCAAAATTGCCGATATCATGGAGGCCAACCTCGAATATTTGGCCACCGTAGAAACTATAGACAACGGAAAAGCCATCCGCGAAACCATGGCAGCCGATTTGCCTTTGTGTATTGATCACTTCCGTTATTTTGCGGGTGTTATCCGTTCTGAAGAAGGTGCCATTGCCGAGCACGATGAGCACACCGTGAGCATTTGCTTGCACGAACCTTTGGGCGTGGTAGGGCAAATTATTCCTTGGAACTTTCCATTGCTCATGGCTTCTTGGAAAATTGCACCTGCACTCGCTGCCGGAAACTGTGTGGTCGTCAAACCAGCCGAACAAACGCCTACCTCAATCATCGTGCTCATGGAGCTCATCAAAGACGTGATTCCTGCGGGCGTTCTTAACGTAGTTACCGGTTTTGGTATTGAAGCTGGAAAACCACTGGCAACTTCACCGCGTATCAATAAAGTGGCCTTTACCGGTGAAACCACTACTGGGCGACTCATCATGCAATACGCTTCTGAAAACTTGGTTCCGGTAACCATGGAACTCGGCGGAAAATCACCGAATATTTTCTTCCCGTCGGTGGCCGATGCCGATGATGAATTCTTTGACAAAGCCGTTGAAGGCGCTGTATTGTTTGCTTTAAACCAAGGCGAAGTTTGTACTTGTCCATCGCGTATTTTAGTTCATGAAAGCATCTACGACCAATTCATGGAGCGCGTTATTGCTCGCACGAAAGCTATTATTTGCGGTGATCCGCTCGATCCATCTACCATGATGGGCGCACAAGCTTCTAATGATCAATATGAGAAAATTCAATCATACCTCAAAATCGGAAAAGAAGAAGGTGCAGAACTGCTTACCGGAGGCGATGTCAACTCATTTGACGGTGATTTGGCCGGCGGTTATTACATTCAACCGACCATTTTTAAAGGCCACAACAAAATGCGCGTTTTTCAAGAAGAAATCTTTGGTCCGGTGGTATGTGTGACTACTTTTAAAACCACCGAAGAAGCCATTGAAATTGCCAACGACACACTTTATGGTTTAGGAGCCGGTGTTTGGACTCGTGATGCCCACGAACTTTATCAAGTGCCGCGCGCCATTCAAGCCGGACGTGTTTGGGTCAACAGTTATCACGCTTATCCGGCGCACGCACCTTTTGGCGGGTATAAAAAATCGGGCTTCGGACGCGAAACGCACAAAATGATGTTGGCGCATTATCGTCAAACCAAAAACATGCTTATCTCATACAACAAAAACAAACTTGGATTCTTTTAAGATTCATTTAATTTGTTGGTGTACCATCCGAGGTCTCGGCTTCGGATGGTTTTTGTTTTTCAGAAGCTTATTCCCGCTTTCAGCTGTAGCTTTTGTCGGTTAAGAAACCGCCAAAAGGCTGCCGCTTCAATCACTTGCCCGCCGCAGGCAGGGGGCTAGGGCAGTCGCTCATCAATGAGCTCAATCACTACTGAAACTTCAACCTTTCAAAATCATCCCATGAAAACACCACGCGTTACTGTTACACCGGCAGCGGCTCAAATTATTCAACAATTACAAGATCGTTACGGCGATTTGATGTTTCACCAAAGCGGCGGTTGCTGTGATGGTTCACAACCCATGTGTTTTGAAAAAGGCGACTTCAAAGTAGGTTCGTCCGATGTTTGTTTGGGCGAGATTGCCCACTGCGAATTCTGGATGAGTCGCGACCAATTTGAATACTGGAAACACACCCAACTCACCATTGATGTGGTACCGGGCAGAGGCTCGAGTTTTTCTTTAGAAATTCCTTTAGGTGTTCGGTTTCTCACGCAATCGCGCTTGTTTTCGGCTGAGGAAGCCCAAAATTTATCCGATCTAAAATTTACGGATTAAAATTCATGAGTTGATACTGTTTGGGCGTCACGCCTTCGTATTTTTTAAACAGTCTAATGAAGTAATTACAGTCTTCAAAGCCCGTGGCATAAGATACTTCATTGACATGCATATTGGGGTTGCTCAAGAGTTTTTTAGCGTATTTGATTTTTTCGTTCAAAATAAACTCAATCGGACTCATGCCCATTTCGCGTTTAAAATAGCGGTAAAATGAAGTGGTGCTCATACAAGCCTTGTCGCTCAAATCTTTCAGGTTGATGCTCTCGCGAATATTCTTGCGGATGTACTCCACCGAAGGCGTAATCGGACTGTTGATATCGAGGTATTTTTCGTTTTCAAACCGTCGAGCCGTTTGGGTTTGTATGATTCTGATGATGAGTTCTTGCAGGGTTAAATCAGCCAATGCGTCTTTGGTAATCGCATCGCCCATGCATTCTTTGATGAGTTTGTTGATTGTTCCGGCCAGCTCAACATTGTTGTAAAAAAAGTAGTTTTCGTGGTCGAGTTTCCAAAGGTTGTTTTGGCCTTCTTTGGGGTATTTTTCGTTTAAAAAATGCAGCGTATCACTAATGATTTCATGGTCAATAGCTAAGGCAATGCATTGCGTCGGGTTCGAAGTCGTGGCTTCGGGAAAGTCAATTTTCATTTCAACGTTTGAAGGCACAATCACCGTTTCGCCGGGTAAATAATCAAACGAAGGTTCGTCAAACAAATGCATCACTTTTTTGCCGCGCAGCATACTGGTCACCACCAAATCATTAAACTTCAGCGGAACCAAATCTGATTTTTCGTAGGTTTCAAAAATGTTCAATTCGCAATGCTCTAATGAAAAAATGGTGCGGTTTTCCACCAAAGTTTTGAGTGACTTTTCGTGGGTAAGCGCGGGTTTGTTGAGCAAAACTTTTGAAGGCATATGCATTTGAATTAGCAAAGCCTAAGATACACTTTTTTTGTATGTAAACTACAGTAATTCGCCTATGTGTTTTTTGATGTTTTCAGTGATTTTTTGCGTTGGCAAATCATTGGTGTCGCCGCCAAACGGATCTTCAATTTCTTCGGCAATGAGCTCTAAACTAGCCAAAACATAAAAGATAAAAACTACCACCGGCGCCACGTAATAGCCCAAACTAAAGGCATAACCCCAAGGCAATGTCATCACATAAAAAAAGATAAACTTCTTGATAAACGCGCTGTACGAATACGGAATCGGTGTGTTTTTAATGCGTTCACAAGCACCGCAAATATCGGTAAACGATTGCACTTCGGCATTGAGAATAATGAGTTGATCGCCCGTAATTTTTTTTGATTGATACAAATCGTTGATTTTGGCAAACATCATTTGCGCTACTTGATTCGGTCGGTGTTTGTGCTGATCGAGTTCTAGGTCAGCATCGTCAAAAAGTACTTTTCCGGTTTGTTCATTGCCCAAATGTTTGTGTAAAACCAGCGCATAGCCCGGAATCATTTTTCTAAAATAAGCCCGGTCGTGTTCATCGCTGAGCATGGCCGAGAGTTTCAAAGCAAAATTTCGGCTGTTGTTGACCAAAGCGCCCCACATTTTTCGACCTTCCCACCAACGGTCATAAGCAGTGTTGGTTCTAAAAACCAGCAACAATGAAATCACAAAACCCAGCATTCCGTGCATGAGCGTGATGTTTTTGATGTAATTGGTCTCAGAAAGTTGCCAATATTCAACTTCGAGCCACCCTGCCAAACCCGCATAAATACCAATGGCGAGCATAATGGGCAGCAAAGTTCTGAACGTATCAGCCTTGTGGAATTTAAAAATAAAAGTAAACCAGTCTTTGGTATTATAGGATATCATTGTCTTAGAATTGTTGTCACAAATCTAATCAAAAAGTCAGATTGCCGGCCAACTCGCGCAAACTAATCTCGGCCAATTTGGCTTGATAAAGCGTGTTTGAATATCTGGTTTTGGCCTCGACAAAATTGAGTTGGGCGGTTCTGAATTCAAAAGTAGTAATGGTTCCGATTCTGAATTTATCGAGGGTGATGTTGAGGTTTTGTTGCGCGATTTGTACGTTTTTTTCTTCAAGCTCTATGAGTTGTAACTGCGTTTGATACGTCTGATAAGCCACTGAAAGTTGCGTTTCTAATTCTTGTTGTTGTTGTTCGGCGGCCAGTTTTGCATTTTCAACAGCCAACTTTGCAATTTTCTCGTTGCGGTTTTGGTTGTTTCCGTCAAACAAATTGAGCGTCGCACTCAACCCGTAATTGAGACCACGTGCTGTATTTTTGGTTGTAAAACCCAGTTCTGATCGCGCCTCGCTAAAGTTGTATCCGGTGTTGACTTTTACCGTCGGATACCGATTGGCTCTGGTTTGTTTGAGCTCAAGTTCGGCTATTTTTTTACTGATGATGAGCGATTCTAGTTGCGGATTTTGTTTTTGGGCTAATTCAGTCAACTGCGCCAACTCTAATTTTTGATCGACTTGAATGTCTTGTGCCACTACAAAATCAGTTTTTAAATCGCGCGCAAGCAGTTGGTTGAATTGCGTTTTGCTTTGTCCATAGAGTTCTTTTTGTTGCAGCAGGGCAGAGGTATCGGCATTTAAATCAACCTGTGCATTGAGCACTTCAAGTTTTGATGCTTTGCCAATGCTGTAGCGGTTCTGCGCCAAAGTCAACCTTTGTTTTGAAATCACCAAAGCAGTATCAAGCGCAGCCAATTGCAATTGTTGCTGTGCCAAATCAAAATACAAGCTGTTTACGGCTGCAATTCGATCGAGAATTTTGAGTTTTGTTTGGCTTTCACCCAGTTGTTGTAAAGCTTTGAGTTGGTCATAACGCGCAAACATTTTAAAGCCGTCAAACACCGTCCAATCAAGGTTGGCTCCGTAATTCATGTTGCTGCTGTGCGCATTGTCCACCGTATTTACTGTTCCGTCGGCACGGGTTTGTGACAAATGCTGAATGCCATTGGTATCTGTAAATGAAGCCGTGATTTTGGGCAACATTCCGGCGTTTCCAACTGCTACATTGGTCTGACTTACTTGGGCATCATTGCGCGCGATGCGAATGGCATAATTGTTTTCTAAAGCTATTTTGACGGCCTCTTCTAAAGTCAATACAGATTGCGCCTGCAGCGAACCCGCCAACAGCAGTACCCAAAAACTATAGATTTTGATATAGGTCAGACTATTTTTCATAAGCATCCATTTGGTCAAATTCAGTGCGGTGTTTTCGCACGCGCGACCACATTAAATACAAAGTCGGAATCACAAACAAAGTCAGGATGAGCGAAAATATGGTTCCGCCCACAATCACCACGCCCATACCAATGCGGCTCGTGGCGGCTGCTCCGAGTGATAAAGCAATCGGCAAAGCGCCCAAGGCAATGGCCAAACTCGTCATCAAAATCGGTCGCAAACGCGATTCGGCGGCGTGCAAAATGGCCTCGGTTTTATCCATGCCTTGCTCGCGCAATTGGTTGGCAAATTCTACAATCAGAATTCCGTTTTTGGTGACCAAACCAATGAGCATAATGGTACCAATTTGACTAAAAATATTCCAAGTCTGACCAAACAACCAAAGCGAGAACAAGGCTCCGGCCACCGCCATCGGAACAGTTAGAATGATAATCAGCGGATCAATAAAACTCTCAAATTGTGCCGACAAAATCAAGAAAATAAGCAACAAAGCCAAACCAAATGCAAACGAAGTATTTGAGTTGCTCTCCACAAAATCGCGCGATTCTCCGCCTAAATCGGTGGTAAAACTATCGTCGAGTACTTTTTCGCGTATGCGGTTCATGGCTTCAATACCATCGCTGATGCTTTTACCCGGAGCCAATCCGGCCATCACGGTAGCCGACATATTGCGGTTGTTGTGATACAATTGCGGCGGATTGCTCTTTTCATCAATATGTACCACATTGTCCATTTGAATGAGTTGGCCTTGCGCATTGCGCACAAACATCGAAGTCAAATCAAGCGGTTTCGAGCGGTCTTTTGGGTCAAATTGCCCGATGACTTGATACTGTTTTCCGTTCATCAAAAAATACCCAAAACGCTGTCCGCTGAGCGAAAGTTGTAGTGTTTGCGCAATGTCTAAAACCGAAACACCTAGACTTTCGGCCTTTTCGCGATCAATGGTTACGTTGATTTCGGGTTTGTTGAATTTAAGATTGACATCGGTCATGGCAAAAGTCGGATCTTTGGCGGCTTCTTCCATAAACTGCGGAATTTTCTCTTGCAATTTTTCAAAATTCGGCGCTTGAATAATGTACTGAATCGGAAGCCCGCCGCGCTTATTCACGGCAATGGTCGGCTGCTCGGTCACCGAAGTTTTGGCATCGGGATATGCTTTGGTCCATTGGGTGAGTTTTTCGGCCAATTCTTTCTGCGAGCGTTCTCGTTTTTCAGGATCCACCAAAGCAATGCGCACGCGACCGCTGTTGGTAGCCGAAGCGTTAAATCCGGGTGCGGTAATCACCAAACTCACTTTCTTTTCCGGAATTGAATCTTCAATCAAACGCGACAATTCTTGCATAAAACGATTGGTGTAATCATACGAAGAACCTTCGGCCGTAGTGGTAACCATCACGAGTGAACTGCGGTCATCATAAGGTGCGGTTTCTTTAGGTAGAATATTAAAAAACAGATAAATCAGCGCAAAGCAAAAGCCCAAAATAGCAAAGCTGATCCATTTGTGACCGATGAATTTTTTAAGCGATACAGCGTAAGATTGGTTGATGTTTTCAAAAATCGGTTCAGTCAGTTCGTAGAATTTTGATTTTTTCTGATGTCCGCCTTTCATCAAATAAGCGTTGAGCATCGGGGTCAAAGTCAGTGAAACAAAGGCCGATATAAGCACCGCGGCACCAATGACCACGCCAAATTCGCGGAACAATCGGCCTACAAATCCGTCTAAGAAAATCACCGGTAAAAACACCGCCGCCAGCGTAATTGAAATAGAGATAACAGCAAAGAAAATCTCATTCGAGCCTTTGATGGCGGCCTCAATCGGGCTCATGCCTTCTTCAACTTTTTTGAAGATGTTTTCGGTCACTACAATTCCGTCATCCACTACCAAACCGGTTGCGAGCACTATGGCCAAAAGCGTCAATACGTTGATCGAAAACCCAAACAACCACATGATAAAAAACGTAGCAATCAATGATACCGGAATGTCAATGAGCGGTCGGAACGCAATGGCCCAATCGCGGAAAAACAAGTAAATAATCAAAATCACCAACAAGATCGATATGCCCAAAGTTTCAGCCACTTCAAGCACAGATTTTTTGACAAAAACCGTGTTGTCAATGGCAATGTTCAGGTGAATGTCTTTGGGTAAATCTTTTTTGAGCACTTCAAATTTTTTGTAGAATTCCTTTGAAATGTCCAAGTAATTCGCCCCCGGAAGCGGAACAATGGCCACGGCTACGAGTGGTAAACCCGATTGAGACATTTGCGTTTCAAGGTTTTCAGGCCCCAGAGCCGCAGAACCGACATCGCTCAAACGAACGATTTTTTCACCTTCGGTTTTGATGATGAGGTTGTTGAATTCTTCAGGTTTGCTCAGGTTTCCAACGGTTTTTACAGTAAGTTCAGTGCTGTTTCCGGTGAGTTTCCCTGACGGAAGTTCTACATTTTGTTGGCCAAGCGCATTCTTGACGTCTGAAACCGTACAACCGTACGCTGCCAATTTGATTGGGTCAATCCACAAACGCATGGCGTATTTTTTTTGTCCCCAAATCTGAATACCGCTCACACCCGGAATAGTTTCGAGCCTTGGACCGATAATATTTTCGGCATAATCGCTGAGTTCCAACGGGCTGCGGGTATCACTTTGAATCGTCATCGAAATAATCGCATCAGCGTTGGCATCGGCTTTTGAAACCACCGGAGGTCCATCAATATCTTTAGGCAAACTTTTGGCGGCAATGGCCACCTTGTCGCGCACATCGTTGGCAGCGGTTTCGAGGTCTTTATCCAGATTGAATTCAACGGTAATGTTGCTGGTTCCCTGAACGCTCGACGAGGTGATATTTTTGATACCGTCAATCGAGTTAATCGCTTTTTCTATGGGCTCGGTAATTTGCGATTCGATGATGTCGGCATTGGCTCCGGCATAATCGGTTCGGATCGAAATCTGCGCCGGATCTATCGACGGAAATTCGCGAATCCCCAGAAATTTATACCCAATCACACCAAAGAGAATCAAGGTCAGATTCAAGACAATGGTCAGTACGGGTCGTTTGATGCTCAGGGTGGATAAACTCATGGGTTACGATTTGAGTTGTACTTGTACCGGCGCCTCGTTTTTAAGTGCCATAACACCGCTGGTTATGAGCGTATCGCCGGGTTTGAGTCCGGTTAAAACCAAGATAGATGCATCGGTTCGGGTGGCCGTAGTGACCATGGTTTCAATGGCTTTTCCGCCTTGAACAATGTATACTTTTTTTCCTTTTTGCACCGGAACAATAGCCTCAGTTGGAACCAGAATTGCGTCTCTGATTTTATCCAGCGGTAAATCAATATTGGCAAAAGTGCCCGGAATGAGCTTATTGTTGGCGTTTTCAGTGGAGGCGCGCACTTGCAAAGTTCTCGTGGTGGCTTCAATGCCGGGTTCTAAAGCATAAATTTTGGCTTTAAATACTTGGTCTGAATTGGCCACGGTAAAGTTCAAAACGGTGTTGTTTTGAATTTGACCAGCGTATTTTTCGGGAATTGAAAATGTAATTTTAAGTTGTCCGGTATTGACGAGTTTGGCAATGAGCAAAGATGGCGTGAGGTAAGTGCCCGGCGAAATAGAACGCAAACCAATTTTACCGGTAAAAGGCGCACGGATGCTGGTTTTGTCGAGTTGTGCTGCAATGAGTTGGCTTTGGGCTTGTGCCGATTTGTAGTCGGCCAAAGTGATGTCATATTCTTCTTGGCTGATGGCTTCTTTGGCGAGCAGTAATTTGGCGCGGCGTTCGTTTTCAGCGGCCAATGATTCTTTGGTTTTGGCTTGACGCAATTGTGCGCGCAGTTCGCTATCGTTGACTTTGACGAGCAATTGGCCTTTTTGCACTTGGCTTCCTTCTTGAAAGTGAATGCTTTCTACCACGCCCGAAACTTCACTGCGCACTTCAACCTGTTCGTTGGCTTCAAGCGCACCGGTGAGCGATAATTGATTTTCAAAACTTTGCGGTTGGATGATGATGCCGCTTACTTTGACTGGCTTTTTTGGGCCTTTGTCTTTGCCTGATGGGTCTTGGCTTTTGTTGGTTTGAATTCGATAGGTAATTAAACTTATTAAACCAACTATTAATAGGGCATATGCGATGTATTTTACTTTCATACGATACGATATTCCTTTCAGAAAAGGAGTTTTGAATGTGTGCCAAATTTAGTTTTTATCAACCGGAAAAGACGGACAGTTAAACTTTATTTAACAACCATTTTAACTGATGTGATTCCAAAGGTTTTTCTTTTTGGTGAGCTCGATATACGTTTTGCGCAAGACACTGTGCTCGGGCAATTCCATGGGTGCATCGCGTTTTAAAATCTCTATGGCTCTGCGACGCGCCAGTTGCAAAATGTCGCGATCTTTGACCAAATCGGCAATTTGCAAATTCAGAATGCCGCTTTGTTGGGTGCCCATCAAATCGCCGGGACCGCGCAATTTCAAATCTACTTCGGCAATTTCAAAACCGTCGTTGGTACGACACATGGTCTCAAGTCGGGTTTTGCTGTCGGCAGTGAGTTTGTGCGAAGTCATCAAAATACAGTAACTCTGATCAGCACCGCGCCCCACACGTCCGCGCAACTGATGCAATTGAGACAAGCCAAATCGCTCAGCATTTTCAATAATCATCACGCTTGCATTAGGCACATTGACGCCCACTTCAATCACTGTGGTGGCCACCATAATGTTCGTTTTTCCTTGGGCAAATCGCTTCATTTCGGCCTCTTTTTCAGCGGGTTTCATTTTGCCGTGTACTATAGAAATGGCGAACTCAGGCAGCGGAAAATCGCGCGAGATGCTTTCATAGCCGTCCATCAAATCTTTGAGATCCATTTTTTCAGATTCCTGAATGAGCGGATAAACAATGTAAATCTGTCGTCCGAGTGCTATTTCATCACGAATGAATTTCCAAACTTTGAGTCGGTTGCTGTCAAATCGATGAACGGTTTGTATGGGTTTTCGACCCGGCGGCAATTCGTCAATGACTGATAAATCTAAATCACCGTATAAACTCATGGCCAATGTTCTCGGAATCGGCGTAGCGGTCATGACCAAAACATGCGGCGGAATGGTGTTTTTCTTCCAAAGTTTGGAACGCTGTTCTACGCCAAATCGGTGTTGTTCGTCAATAACGGCCAATCCTAAATTGTGAAACTGAACCTTATCTTCCAGCAAAGCATGCGTTCCGATTAAGATTTTGAGCTGACCGCTTTCAAGCATTTCATGAATGATTTTTCGCTCAGCCGTTTTGGTTGAACCTGTGAGCAGTTTAATGCTGATGCCCATTTTGTCGGCCAATTCACTGAGGCCAATGTAATGCTGATTGGCCAGAATTTCAGTGGGCGCCATCAGGCAAGCCTGAAAACCGTTGTCTAGCGCCAAAAGCATGCTCATAAAAGCCACGATGGTCTTGCCCGAGCCTACATCGCCTTGCAAAAGACGGTTCATTTGAGCGGGTTGCCCCATGTCATTTCTGATTTCTTTGAGCACGCGTTTTTGCGCACCGGTTAAATCAAACGGCAGGTGATTTTGGTAAAATTCGTTGAAAAAATTGCCTACTTGGGTAAAAGCATGCCCCTTTATTTTGTGTTTTCGAATGAGGTTTTTGCTGATGAGTTGCAACTGTATGTAAAACAATTCCTCAAATTTAAGCCGGAACTGCGCCTTGGCCAATGCATCATTATTTTTGGGAAAGTGAATATTGACCATCGCCTCTTTTTTAGGCATGAGTTGCCAAGCACTTAGTAAGTGTTCGGGTAAAGTTTCGGCAATTAAATCGCGGGTTTCGAGCAATAATTGTTGCTGTAGTTTGCTAAAAGTGCGGTGGGTAAAGCCTTTGTTGGTTAGTGCTTCGGTGGATCGATACATCGCCTGTAAGGCACCGCGCATATTTTGTTGGTGTTCAGATAAAAGTTCAATTTCCGGGTGTGGCATTGAGAACTGTTGATGGAACAACTGACATCGACCAAAAATGACCATCGGAACATTGAGCGGCAGATTTTCACGAATCCATTTGTGGCCTTGAAACCACACGAGTTCCATTTGTCCGGTATCATCTACAAAGTGGGCCACGAGTCTTTTACCACGCTTTTGTTCGACGGTTTTGAGGTGGATGATTTTGCCCACCAATTGAATTTCAGAGGGTTGTTCGCGCAGCTCATTAATTTTGTAATAGCGCGTGCGATCAATATATCGATGTGGAAAAAACTGAAGCAAATCAGCATAGGTGTGAATGCCCAATTCTTTTCTGAGTAATTGCCCTCTGCTCGGGCCAACGCCTTTGAGGTATTCAATCGGGGTTTGCAGTAACTCAGACATATTTCGATTCAGATTAAAACAGGCTTTGATGCCCACGAAGATAACGATTATTTGAAAATTAAGAAACGCATAACAAGCTGCAAAGGCGTTCTGTGTATATTTGCCTAGACATTTGTTTGCGCATGAAAAAAAATGTGTTTTTCCTCTTATTCACCCTGACTTTGTGGGCACAACCGGCTCGTGTGGTTGATTTTAAAACCATTCATGCCGAACTGAGTATCAATCCGGTCAAGCGCAATGTCAACGGCGATGCGACTTATACCTTTGAATTAAAAAAAAACATAGATACTTTGCGCATTGACGCTCAGAAAATGGTTTTTACAAAGTTGTTGCTCAACGGTCAAGCAGTCAAATTCAAGGACAACAAAAAACAGCTTTTGCTATTTGAAGGGCTCAATGTGGGGCGCAATACGCTGAGTTTTCATTACGAGGCTTTTCCGACCCAAGCAATGTATTTCGTCAACTGGGATTTCACCCAAAAAATCAATACGCCCGAAGAAGTTCAAGGCCAAATCTGGACCCAAGGTCAAGGCAAAAATACCAGTCATTGGTTGCCGTGTATAGACGATGTCAACGACAAAGCGCAATTTAGTTTGGATATTGCTTTTCACAAGAGTTTTGAAGTAATTTCGAACGGAGTTTTGCTTGAAAAACAAGTCCAAGGCGACGATGTCATCTGGAAATACCGCATGAATGAGCCCATGAGCAGTTATTTAGTCATGTTGGCCATAGGGCATTTTCAGAAAAAAACCGAAAAATCAGCTTCGGGCATTCCGCTGGAGATGTATTATGAAGCGAATGATGCGGATAAAGTTGAACCCACGTATCGGTACAGCAAAAAGATATTTGATTACCTTGAAAAAACCATTGGCGTGGGGTATCCGTGGAAGGTGTACCGCCAAATTCCGGTTCGTGATTTTTTGTATGCCGGTATGGAAAACACTTCATCTACTTTGTTTTCAAGAGATTTTGTGGTTGATAGCATGGCGTACAATGACCGAAATTATCTCAACGTCAACGCGCATGAATTGGCGCATCAGTGGTTTGGCAATTTAGTTACGGCGCAATCCGGAAAAGATCATTGGTTGCAAGAAGGTTTTGCCACTTATTATGCTTTGCTGGCCGAACGCTCAGTTTTGGGCGACGATTATTTTTACAACAAACTCTACAACAGTGCGCGACAATTGATGCAAGCCGCCAAGACCGATACGATTCCGTTGCTGAATCCCAAAGCGAGTTCGCTGTCATTTTATCAAAAAGGCGCGTGGGCATTGCATGTTTTGCGCGAAGAAATCGGTGCGAAAAAGTTTGATTTGGCCGTGAAGAATTACCTCAAAAAATACGCTTTTCAAAACGTGACCACCGATGATTTTTTGGCTGAAATCAAAAAGGTTTTGTCATTTGATGTTGCTGCTTTTAAGAAATTGTGGTTGGAGTCAGCTGAGTTTCCGGCAGTGCAAGCCGATGCTTTGTTGCTCAAAAATGCATTTGTCAAACAATACTATAATTTGCGCGATCACCGATTAGATTTGGCCCAAGACCGCCAACGAATTTTAGATATTTTCAAGTCAAAAGCTTATTTCCCCATCAAAGAATTGCTCGTTTATCAAGCAACTGAAAAACCTTTTGCCGAAAAGGAATTTTTGTTGCAGGCAGCGCTCAATACTGGCGATATAAAAGTGCGTCAAGCGGTGGCTAATTCACTCGAAGAAATTCCGGAATCGTTTAGAGTTGGTTATGAAACTTTGTTGGATGATGCATCCTATGAAACACGTGAAACCGCTTTGTACTTGCTGTGGAAGAACTTTCCGGAGCAGCGTGTCAGATATATTGAAAAATCTAAAAATTGGATGGGTTTTCAAGACCAAAATCTGCGTTTGATGCATTTGTACTTGGCTTATTTAACCACTGATATAGCTGAAGAAAAATCAAAAATTTACTTCGAACTTTTGCAATTTACCGGAACCAATTATGATTCAGGCGTTCAGGAATTGGCGTTGCTCAAACTCATTAGTTTAGAACTTTTTACCGAAGATGTGCTTAAAAGTTTGGCCTACGGAACCGGAAATCACCGCTGGCAGTTTGTGAGTTTCTGCAAAGAAAACATTCGCAAGTTGCTCAAACAAGACAAATACCGCAAAATTTTTACCGACCTTGAACCCCAGTTGCCCATTCGCGAGAAAACGCAATTGCAACGATTGCTTAACGAAAAAGAAATCAAATGAGAGCATTAGTTATTTCAGGCGGAGGCAGTAAAGGTGCTTTTGCCGGAGGTGTGGCAGAATATCTCATCCATGAACAGAATTGTCAGTATGATTTATTGCTCGGAACTTCAACCGGAAGTTTGCTTATTCCTCATTTGGCGCTGGGAAGAGTAGATAAAATCAAAAAGATTTACACTGAGGTTTCTATGCACCACATTTTTGATATCAATCCGTTTGTAGTCAAACACAAAGATGGTATAGACAGCGTGAGTATTCATCATTTCAATGTATTGCTGCAGTTTTTTCGCGGCAAGCGAACCTTTGGTGAAAGTCATAAGTTGCGCAAATATATTTCGGACAACTTTTCAAAAGACGAATTTGAATCGCTTAAAAAGTCTACGACGAATATTGTGGTCACGGTCACCAATTTGTCGCGCAATGAAGTTGAGTATAAATGTATTCGCGATTTTGAATACGAAGATTTCTGTGACTGGATTTGGATTTCGTGCAACTATATTCCGTTTATGAGTTTGGCACATAAAAATGATTGTGATTATGGCGACGGCGGATTTTCAAGTTTGGTGCCCATTCGCGAGGCCATCAACCGCGGAGCCACCGAAATTGATGTAATTGTTTTGGAAACCGAAGTTTTAACCCAGCCCAGAAAAATGGGCAAGAACCCGTTTTCACTTATGGTTGATTTGTTTCAGACTTTGCTTGATCAAGTTGAAAAGCACGATATTACCATTGGGAAACTGGCAGCCAAAAACAAAAATGCGCAACTCAATTTTTATTTCACTCCGGTACAACTAACCAATAATGCTCTTATTTTTAACAAAGAAAAGATGAAGCTTTGGTGGCAACAAGGTTTTGAATATGCACAAAGCAAAAGTCAATCTTGGAACAATGAGATATAAAAAAAGCCCCCGCTACAACTCACTTGCGAGGGCTTTTCCCAAAAACAAACTAACTAAAATTAGAACGTAGGTAATAATACTTTACTGAGTACATGAATCACTCCATTAGAGCATTGTACATCGGTGACTATGATGTTGCAATCGCGGTTGCTCACGTCTCTCAATCGGGTCGGTGTAGTTTTAACCGTTACACTTTGACCTGAGAAAGTTGGAATTACTTGATCATTTGAAAGTGATGATGCAAGCGCATTGGTATTAGTAACCACATGGTATTTCAACGTTTTTTCGAGAACATTTGCCGGAATCGCTGCAAGTCCTGAGTACCCGGTTTCACCCAAGAAAGCAGTAAATGCATCGTTGGTCGGGGCAAAAACGGTAAAAGGCGAATTGGTTGTGCCCGATAAAACACCAATAAAACCTGAACTTGGATTGAATTGTAGCGCATCAACTAAAGTGCTGAACTGAGGATTAGCCGCTGCATGAGTCACAATAGTGGGCAAACCAATAACCGCATCTACAATATGAATTACACCGTTGGATGCATCTACATCGGCTGTAGTTACGCTTGATACTCCATTAATTCTAACGCCACTTGCAGTATTAATGTACATATTGAGTGTATTGGTCGTCGAGGCGCTGCCTTTGGCCAATGTTTTTACATAACCTGTGGATAGGGAAGAAGAGGTGTTTTCGCCATTGACTACATGATTCAATAGAATTTCTTTCAAAGCAGCCACCGGCACTGCGTCGATATTTGCATAACCATTGGCGGTCAAGAAAGTATTAAAGGCCTCATTGGTCGGAGCAAAAACGGTAAACGGCCCCGTGCCTTTAAGCGTTGTGGCTAAATTTGCTCTTTGTAATGCTCTGACCAAAGTGGTCAAATCTGAGTTTCTGCTGGCAATTCCTGTAATGGTATTGTCAGGAGTGGTTGAGGATGAATCACTGTCACTGCTGCAAGAGGTGAGTGTTGCTAGAGCGCATCCAAACAAAATAACTAGGCTGTTTCTAAGAATTTTTTTCATAATAAATTTGTTTAATTGTTTGGCTAAAGTATCAAACAAAAACATTTAATTGTTTAAATATTTCTTAAAATTATTAAACAAAACAAAAAATTATAATTTGTTCAATGATGTCTAAAAACTAGATTATCAACCAATAAGATAAATTCTATTCTTTTTCAATGAAATTAGTTGCTGATTTAAAAAAAACATTCAACAAAACATAAAAGAAATATTCGTTTACTTTTGTCGTTTGTATTTTCGATTAAAATTTCAGATATGTTTCACTTAAAATTTTACAGAATTTCACTTTTGAGTTTTGCGATCTTATGGGTTGCTCAGACTTTTGCTCAGGCTAATTTGAACCAATTAGATGATAAAGGGCAAAGACACGGATTCTGGCGCGGATTATATCCTGAGAGTAAACGCGTTCGTTATGAAGGAAACTTTGACCACGGAAAAGAAACAGGAATGTTTAAGTTTTTTGAAGACACGCCAGAGCATGTGGTTGTGGCTACAAGAGCCTTTGCCGAAGATGGTTCAGCCTATACAATTTTCTACGATCAGAAAAACAATAAAATCAGCGAAGGCAAAGAAGTTAATCGCAAATATGAAGGTGTGTGGAAGTACTATCAAAAGGCCTCTGCAGAAATATTTACTTTAGAGTATTACAAAGCCGGAAAGTTAGAAGGTAAGCGAACTGTATATTACATTGGCGGAAAACCCGCAGAAGAAACCACCTATAAAAACGGCATCAAAGAAGGTCCGTACCGAAAGTATACTGAGAGCGGAATTGTACTCGAAGAAACCAACTACAAAAACGGCGAATACGATGGCTATGCTGTTTTTAGGGATGCGCTTGGCAAAATAGCTTCAGAAGGCAATTACAACAAAGGGCGCAAACGCGGTATCTGGAAGTTTTATAAAGACGGTAAGCTGGAGCGCGAAGAAAACATGAGCAAATCCAAAACCAACAAATTGGCTGAATTGCGCGCCAAAAAAGCAGCACAAGCAAAACAGACTTCCGGCCCAAAATAAGCTTTGTTAACAAAGATTTAGATGCCGAAATTATTCTTATTTTTGCGCGGTAATTATCAAGTGTATGAAAAGAGTAGTGGTGGGCCTTTCGGGCGGCGTAGATTCAAGTGTTGCGGCTTATTTGCTGCAGCAGCAAGGCTATGACGTTATTGGGCTTTTCATGAAGAATTGGCACGATGATTCAGTAACAATCTCTAACGAATGTCCGTGGTTGGAAGACAGCAATGATGCTTTGCTCGTGGCTCAGAAACTAGGCATTCCTTTTCAAACCGTTGATTTAAGCGAACAATACAAAGAACGCATCGTTGACTATATGTTCAACGAATATGAAAACGGTCGCACGCCCAATCCGGATGTTTTGTGCAACCGTGAAATAAAGTTTGATGTATTCATGAAAATTGCCTTGAGCCTTGGAGCAGATTATGTGGCTACCGGTCATTACTGTCGCAAAGGAAGCATTGAAAAAAACGGTCAAACCATTTATCAATTATTAGCCGGGGTTGACGGCAACAAAGATCAATCTTATTTCTTGTGTCAACTCTCGCAAGAGCAACTTTCAAAAGCTCTATTTCCGATAGGTGAATTAACCAAACCTGAGGTACGTGCCATTGCTGCTGAAATGGATTTGGTAACCGCAGACAAAAAAGATTCACAAGGATTGTGTTTTATTGGCAAGGTTCGATTGCCCGAATTTTTACAGCAAAAACTGCAACCCAAAGACGGGCTCATTTATGAAGTCAACGCGCAAGAATCTATCTATCACAGAGCACAACCTGAGGCTCATTCTGTACAAGAAATGTTGGCTATTCAAGCAACGCCCATTGCTTACACCCCAGAGATGGGCAAAGTTGTGGGCAAACACCAAGGCGCGCATTATTTTACCAACGGTCAGCGTCGCGGACTCAACGTGGGCGGAACCCCCGAAGCTTTGTTTGTCATTGCTACCGATGTGGTCAACAACACCATCTATACAGGTCAAGGGCAAAATCACCCGGGTTTGTATAGAAAAGCGCTCTATATCAAAGGCCATGAAGTACATTGGATACGCGAAGACTTAAGACTTGAAAACGGACAAACCATAAAAGTAAAAGCCCGCATCCGATATCGTCAACCCTTGCAAGATGCTACGCTGCATCAGTTTGAAAACGGTATGTACGTAGCATTTGATGAGCCACAATCGGCCATTACACCAGGTCAGTTTGTGGCTTGGTATCAAGACGATGAATTGTTGGGTTCCGGGGTAATTTCGTAAGTTTGAAAACTATTAACCGCTATACTATGAAAAAGATTTATTTACTGACTATGCTTCTGCTGCATGTTGTATGCTGGTCGCAAGAAGACGCTTGGGTTTATTTTGCTGATAAACCGGAAGCAGCCACTTTTTTTAATAACCCGCTGAGTGAACTCTCGCAACGTTCACTTGACAGAAGAACTGCTCAGAACATTCCATTAGATATCAAAGATGCGCCTATCAGTCAGAATTACATCAATCAAATTGCTGCTTCATCCGGAATTACCGTGATGGCGCAATCAAAATGGCTCAATTGCGTGCATGTTCGTGGCGAAGCTAATGATATTGCTGCGCTAACTGTTTTGCCGTTTGTGCATCATATTTTTTATGCCAACACTTCACTCAACAACCGCGCAGTGGCTCAGCCAAATCGACTAAGACCAGTCAACAAAAAAATGGAAACCCTCACCACTTTTAATTATGGGAATTCATTCAATCAAATTCACATGCTCAATGGTGATTTATTGCATCAGCAAAATTATACCGGAGCCGGAAAAATCATTGCGGTTTTAGATGCCGGATTTCCGGGGGTAGATGTGGCTTCACCTTTTGACAGACTCAGAACCAACAACCAAATTTTGGGTGGATATGATTATGTTGATAAAAGCGACAATTTTTACACCAACGATAGTCACGGAACTTTGGTATTGTCAACGATGGGTGGTTATGTAGACGGAGAACTCGTGGGCACAGCACCAGACGCGAAATACTATTTATTTATTACAGAAGATGTCAACTCTGAAAACCCGGTAGAAGAGAGCAATTGGGTTGAAGCAGCAGAACAAGCCGATCGTGTGGGAGCAGATATCATCACCTCTTCATTGGGTTATTTTGCTTTTGACAACGAGGCTTACGGACACACTTATGAAGATATGACCGGGAATTCAGCCTTTGCTTCTCAAGGTGCCAACATCGCATTCACAAGAGGAATTGTAGTTGTTGCAAGTGCCGGAAACGAAGGAAACAATCCTGAGCCACACGTTGGTGTTCCGGCTGAGGCCAACAATGTTTTGGCTATTGGTGCGGTTCGCTCTAACCGCAGTCGGGCCAGTTTTAGTTCAATTGGGCCATCATTTGACGGTCGAATTAAACCCGATATAATGGCGCAAGGTCAAGCATCTGTTTTGTCAAATACCTCCGGAGATATTGTAACTGCAAACGGAACCTCATTTTCAGGTCCTATCACAGCAGGGATGATTGCGTCATTTTGGAGTGCAGTTCCGTCTCTGACCCAACAACAAGTGGTTACTTTTGTCAAAGAGGCTTCTGATAGATACAATAATCCTGACAATCAATACGGTTACGGAATTCCTGATTTTAGTTTGGCATTGTCAAGAGCACAACAGTTTTTAGGTATTCAGCGGTCAGAACAACAAAACATAAAGGTATTTCCTAATCCAACTTCTGAAGACATCAACATTACACTTCCTTCCGGCGTTGCTCAGGCCAAAATTAATATTTACAACAACATTGGTCAATTGATAAAAACGCATGAAATCAAACAGACTATGTCAAAAATTTCTTTGTCATTGCTTGAGCCGGGGTTGTATTTATACAGTCTTGAAACTGCCGGTTTTGTGTCAACAGGAAAAATCGCTAAACAATAATGAACAAAATCACCGAACTTTTTAAAATTCAGTACCCGATTATTCAAGGTGGAATGATTTGGAATAGCGGTTATAAACTTGCTAGTGCAGTGAGCAATGCGGGCGGTTTAGGTTTGATTGGAGCGGGTTCGATGTATCCGGATGTTTTGCGAGCGCACATCCAAAAGTGTAAAAAAGCAACCAACAAACCTTTTGGAGTCAATGTGCCCATGTTGTATCCGAACATTGAAGAGATCATCCAAATCATTATTGAAGAAAAAGTTCCGATTGTTTTTACTTCTGCCGGAAATCCGAAAACCTGGACAAATTTGCTCAAATCACATGGAATTACAGTAGTACATGTGGTGAGCAGTTCTAAATTTGCACTCAAAGCGCAAGAGGCCGGTGTTGATGCAGTAGTAGCTGAGGGTTTTGAAGCCGGCGGTCACAACGGTCGTGAAGAAACGACTACTTTTACTTTAATACCGATGGTCAAAAGAAACATCTCAATTCCGCTTATTGCAGCCGGAGGAATTGCCACCGGTCGCGGCATGTTTGCAGCCATGGCTTTGGGAGCAGATGCGGTTCAGATGGGCAGTCGTTTTGCTGCCTCAGTAGAGTCATCGTCGCACGAAGATTTTAAGAAAACCATTATAAAAACCCAAGAAGGCGATACTTTGCTTACTTTGAAAGAATTAGCGCCGGTTCGTTTGATCAAGAATAAGTTTTTTGACGATTTACAAAATTTATATGCGCAATGCCCAACGGTAGAACAGCTAAAAGAATTACTGGGCAGAGCTCGGGCCAAGCGCGGCATGTTTGAAGGTGATTTGATTGAAGGAGAATTAGAAATCGGGCAAATTGCGGGTTTAATTGATGAGATTCTGCCGGTAAATGAAATCATCAGCAAGGTGCTTTCTGAGTATAAAATGGTGCAAAAAGAAATGCAAACTAATTATTTTTAAGTTTATGCGTACCCACAAGTTTTTTGTTTTATTGATTTGGATGATGATGTTTTCATCAATTGCTCAAGCTCAGGTTTACAAGTTTCTATCTACTGGTTTTAGCGTGATGGAACGCAATGAAAAAGGAGATTGGGGTAAATGGTCTGACTTGAAAGAAGCTTCAATTGTCATAACCTTAGACACAAACAAAAACAGAATTATTGTTTATTCACAAGAAGTTCAGCTGTATAACATTATAAAATACCAACCAGAAGAAGAAAATGATACTGATATCATCAATTCATTTAGTTGTTCAGATGATGACGGACAGCCTTTTACCATTTCCATTATAATTCGGAAGAATCAAGGAAATCGAAAGCAACTCTACATCAATCAAAAAGATTTTATCGTCGTTTATAATATTGTCAATCACATCGACAAAAATCACCAATAAGCTTTAATATTTTGACCCATTTATCTTGGGTCTTTTTTTTAACTTTTTTTGTTGCATGAAGTCGTTTTTGAGACATAGTTATCAACAATGTCTTTGTGTTGAAAACTTCATAAAGTTACCCTTAATTGACATTTTCCATGTTCTTTTTTGATGTTATTTAATATTATGTTTTTGATTTTTAATAATTTAAATTAGTTTTTTAGATTTTGTTCTTTTTAACATTATGTTAATCATTTTGTTAATAACAATAAAAAATATTAAAAATTAACAATTTTAAATGCGCTAATATAGTGTTCGTATTCTGGCTTCATATATCCAGATTGCAAAGAACTAAAATCAGGCGTGTTTTTATCGGGTAAAAACTTATTTTATTCATAGCAGATATGCTTGATTTTGTTAGTGAAATTTGGCCAATATCCTATGCTTATGAGAATTATTACTCGTGCTAAAAAAATACTAAAAATAAATCTTGTTCTGGCCTGCCTAGGTTTTGCGACTCTGATGTCTGCACAATGTCCTACGGTGGCTAATCTCAACCAAACTTTTTGCGATGTCGAATCACCAACGGTAGCTAGTTTGCTAGCTACAGATACCGGTGGTGGAATTGCTTGGTTTGCTTCGGCAACCGCAACAACACCGCTGCCTCCTTTTACGGGTTTGGTCAACGGAGAAGATTATTTTGTAGATAATTCTGGCGGTGATTGCGGAAGCAGGACGCGTGTTGTAGTAACAATTTATTCTGCACCAACCGGTTTGAGCTTTCAAGGAGTTTGTGTTGGCGTGGCTACGAGTGCAACGCTTGCTAACTTGTCTGTTTCCGGCAACAACATTCAATGGTATGATCAACCCGTCGGAGGAACATCGCTCCCGCTAACCACCCAATTGGTTGATGGAACCATATACTACGCCAGTCAAACCAATCCGAATACAGGTTGTGAAACTTCAAGGTTTTCAGTGTTTGTTAATGTTGGTATTGTGCCTGAACCCACCGGAAATCCTGCGCAAGTTTTTTGTAATACACCCGGAAACCCTCCGACTGTAGCTAATTTGCAGCCAAATGCGGGTAACATTCGCTGGTATGCAACCATATCATCAGCATCTCCATTGACACCTACAACACCTTTGGTGAATGGTCAAAGTTATTTTGCTACCACTGTTGACCCGCCTTGTGAAAGCACGACTCGTTTTCAGACTGAGGTGACAATTCTTGAGCTAAATGATGCTGGGGTTAGTGGTCAACGAAGCATCTGTATTTCTGATGTTCCGACCTATCCGAGTTTTAATTTATTTAGTGATTTGAGCGGTACACCAGATACCACCGGAACTTGGTCTGGTCCGCTGCCAACTTCTAATGGTAATCTGGGCACGGTGAACATCAATTCATTAACAGTAGCAGGTAGCCCGTATGTTTTTACTTATTCGGTTTCATCTGTTGCTTGTCCGACGGTAACTTCAACGGTGACTATTAATATTCTTCCATTGCCTACAGCATCGGTATCGGTTTCAAATCCGAATATTTGTTCTGGTTCTTCAACAACCATTAATTTTAGCGGTACACCCAATGCAATTGTTACATATACTATAGGTAGTGGTTCTAATCAAAATATTATATTAGATGCAACCGGAGCAGCTACTCTAACAAACACGTATACCACCACCACAGTGGTTAATTTAATTAGTGTGGCATCACAAGGTCCGCCGATATGTTCAACCAGTTTGTCGGGTGTATCAACTACCATTAATGTAATTGCGCTGCCAACCGTAACACTCAATAGCCCTCCGGTTTGTGCCGGACAAAGTGCTACGGTAACAGCTACGCCGGGAACCGCCGGAACCTATTCTTATGCTTGGGTCGTTCCCTCAGGAGCAACCAATCCGGGCAATGTTGCCACATTTAACACAACAGTTGCCGGGGTTTATGGTGTTCGAATTACAAATTTGACAACCACTTGTATTAGTGAGCTGGTTATAACTACAGTAGTGATTAATCCGTTGCCAACCGTTACGGTGAATAGTTCATCTATTTGTCCGGGGCAAAATGCTACGGTAACAGCAACGCCGGGTACGGCCGGAACTTATTCGTATGTATGGACCGTTCCGGGAGGTGTAACCAATCCGGGTAATGTTTCAACTTTTACGACTACAACAGCCGGAAATTACAGTGTAGTTATCACAGATACGGTTACTAATTGTGTAAGTACAAGTGCATCGGGTACAGTAACGATTAATCCGAGGCCGATAGTATCAGTCAACAGTCCGTCAGTTTGTGTCGGTCAAAATGCTACGGTTACCGCTTCGCCAAACCCAGCCGGAAATAATTACAGCTATGTGTGGACTGTTCCGTCCGGAGTAACCAATCCGGGTAATGTTGCTTCGTTTAGTACATCAGTGGCGGGCACTTACAGCGTAATTGTTACCAATACAACCACCACTTGTGTCAGCGATATTGCTACAGGAACAGTAATCATTAATCCGTTGCCAACGGTTACAGTTAATAATCCTTCGGTTTGTGCCGGACAAAGTGCAACAGTAACTGCTACTCCGGGCGCTCCAGGAAATTATTCTTATGCTTGGACTGTACCGGCCGGTTTTACCAATCCGGGCAACGTAGCTTCTTTTGCAACAACAGTAGCCGGAAATTACAGTGTAGTCATTACCAATACCACTACAAATTGTGCAAGCTTAAGCGTTACTGGGGTGGTAACCATCAATCCGCTGCCCACTGTTACGGTCAATAGCCCAAATATTTGCCCGGGTGAATCAGCTACTATAACTGCTACACCAAACCCGGCAGGAACCTATTCATATGTATGGACTGTTCCCACTGGTGCCACCAATCCGGGTAATGTGGCCAGTTTTAGTGCCACTGTTGCCGGAACCTATGTTGTCATCGCTACCAATACAACCACCACTTGTCCGAGCAATCCGGGTAGTGGAACCTTAACAATCAATCCATTACCCACCGTTACGGTCAATAGTACTGCGGTTTGTGCAGGTCAGCCGGCTACGATTACCGCTACACCAAGCCCTGCCGGAACCTATTCATATGTTTGGACCGTACCTGCCGGCACAACAGATCCGGGTAATGTTGCCACATTTGCAACAACCATCGCCGGTATTTATTCGGTAATTGCAACCAATACTACCACCAATTGTCAAAGCGCCAGTGCATCGGGTACGGTAATACTCAATCCTTTACCTACAGTAACCGTGAATAGCGATGAAATTTGCCAGGGTGAAACAGCAACTCTTACAGCAACACCGGGTTCAGCCGGAACTTACTCTTATGCATGGACGGTTCCTGCAGGAGCCACCAACCCCGGAAATGTAGCTTCGTTTGACGCCTCAGTAGCCGGAACTTATTCGGTTATTATTACTGATACAACTACTTCATGCTCAAGCTTACCGGTTTCAGGAACTTTGGTTGTTAACCCATTGCCAACCGTATCGGTTTCAAGTACACTTTTGTGCGCGCAAGGTATTTCAACCATAACGGCTACTCCTGGAACTCCGGGTAATTACACTTATACATGGACAGTGCCCACCGGGGTAACTGATCCGGGCAATGTTGACACATTTACTACCAGTGTTGCCGGAACTTATGATGTTGTCATTACTGATTTAACAACCAATTGTTCAAGCGCTGACGGATCTGCAACGGTTACCATTAGCGCTTTGCCAACAGTAACGGTCAATAGTCCATCCATTTGTCCGGGCTTAGATGCAGCTGTAACTGCTACTCCCGGAGCTGCGGGTAACTACAGTTATGCCTGGACCGTTCCTGCCGGAGCCACCAATCCCGGCAACGTTGCCACATTTAATACCAGTGTTGTAGGAACTTACAGTGTTATCATTACCGACCTTACAACCAATTGTGTCAGCGAAAGCGCTTCGGGTGAGGTTAGCAATAATCCGCAACCAACCGTTACTGTGAACAGTGCATCGGTTTGTGCCGGACAATCAGCTACTATAACAGCTACTCCGGGTACCGGAACAGCTGCAGATTATTCTTATGTGTGGACGGTTCCTGCAGGAGCAACCAATCCGGGAAACACGGCTTCTTTTGATGCTAGTGTTGCCGGAACTTACAGTGTTATTATCACAAACATCCTCAGTGGTTGTGCCAGCTTGAGTGCTTCAGGTGAATTAATCGTAAATCCGCAACCAACGGTTACGGTCAATAATCCTTCGGTATGTTTGGGTAGTTTAGCAACCATAACAGCAACACCTGGTTCCGGAGTTTCAACCGATTATTCTTATCTATGGACCGTTCCTTCAGGGGCAACCAATCCTGGAAATGTCAATTCCTTTAATACAACTGTTGCGGGCACATATACAGTTGTCATTACAAATATAGCTACCACTTGCCAAAGTAGTCCGGCTTCAAGCACAGTAACGGTCAATCCGTTGCCAACAGCAACCATTTCATCCAGCGGAACGGTTTGTTCCGGAACATCTGCGGCCATATTATTTACCGGTACGCCTAATTCAACGGTAACTTACAACAACGGTACGGCTAATGCAACCATTGAGATTGGCGCTACCGGAACAGCAACATTAAATATACCGCTCACGGTGACGACTACTTTTACCTTGGTCAGCATTGTAACAAATAATCCGCCGGCCTGTAGCCAGAATTTAACCGGTTCAACTACTTTGCAAGTAACACAACCACCGGTTGCTGGCAGTAATGCCGCCTACACAACTTGTACCAATGGGCCAACACAAGATTTGTTTGTTTTGCTTGGGTCCAATGCACAGCCGGGCGGCACTTGGTCACCAGCACTGCACAGCGGAACCAATATTTTTGACCCACAATTTGATACGGCTGCGAGTTATCAATATTTAGTAGCGGGCACACCTCCGTGTGTCAATGATACAGCAGTAGTTTTTATTACCTATATAACGGCTCCCAATGCGGGGACAGACGGAACCGCTAATTTGTGTTCTAACATCAGTCCGGTAGATTTGACCACTTATTTAGGAGGAACACCGCAAGCTGGTGGAACTTGGTCACCGGCACTAGCTTCAGGTACCAATTTGTTCAACCCTGCGGTAGATACTGCCGGAACATATACTTATACCGTTACCGGAACAGCTCCTTGCGGTAGCGCATCAGCCAATGTAGTTGTTACCATTACACAAGGTCCGGAAGCTGGAGTGGATGCATCGGTAACCGTTTGTGTCAACAATCCAACCTTTAATTTATTCCCGCTTTTGGGAACCACTGCACAACCCGGCGGAACTTGGTCACCAGCACTCGCTAGTGGCACAGACTTATTCAATCCTGCTGTTGATGTAAGTTCTGTATATACCTATACTTTAAGCGGAAACAATCCTTGTGATAACGATACGGCAACCGTTACGGTGATCGTTAATCCGGTTCCCGATGCCGGCCAAGATGCTTCAACAGATATTTGTTCGAACGCTGCACCGATTGATTTGCTCACCAGACTCGGCGGAACGCCACAAAACGGCGGAACTTGGTCTCCTGCACTAACCAGCGGAACCAACTTATTTGATCCTTCAGTTGATTTGGCCGGAACATATACTTATACCGTGGGCGCTCCTTTCTGTAATCCGGCACAAGCCACTTTGACTATTACTATTGTTCAAGGGCCTGAAGCTGGGGTCAACGCAACGGCTACTTTTTGTATTACCGATGCTCCTTCAGATTTATTTACTTTGCTCGGACCTACCGCACAAACCGGAGGCGTTTGGTCTCCAGCGATGGCCAGCGGAACCGGGGTTTTTGATCCGGCAGTAGATGCAGCTACAGTTTATACCTACACCTTAAGCGGAAACGACCCTTGTGACAATGACAGTGCTACGGTCAATGTCACGGTGAATTCATTGCCCAATGCCGGAACTGCACTCGCCAATCAAACGGTTTGTAACTCACAAGCAACTCTTGATTTGAACTCTTTGCTCAACGGTGCTCAATCCGGAGGAACCTGGACTGACAGCGCTTCAGCAACTGTTTCTAATATAGTTGATGTCTCTAATTTGGCGGCAACAACCTACAGTTATACCTACACAGTAACAAATACTTGTGGTAGTGATGATGAGCCCGTTTCATTTACCGTTTTACCGAATCCGGTACTCACGGGAGCCAACATTCAAGTATCCTCGCCGAATTGTAAAGGCGATAATGTTACGGTTACCTTCAACAATATGGTAGATGGTTCATACACGTTGAATTACGATCTTTCAATTAGCAATGTTTTGACTGCTCAATCTACTCAAGTTGTAATCTCAGGCGGAACCGGCCTTATGACCATCAATGGGAACGATCTTCCAAACACCGGTAACACGCGTATTACCTTTACCAATATTACCAATTCTGTAACTAATTGTACCGTGCCAATTAATCCGAGTGTGAGTGCTGATTTCATCATCAAACCTACTTCTGATTTAGTCAGTGCTAATTTAAGCATAGCTGATGTTTGTGCCGGAAACGGAGTCACGGTTCTTATTTCGGGCGCCACCGGTTTAACCGATGGGGATTATCAGTTTGTGTATGATATTCCGCAAGCAACACCCACCACAGCAACCACAGCGGTAATTGCCATAGCGGGCGGTGTCGGACAATTTGATGTTCCGGCTTCGGTGTTGAATTTAACAGGACAGCACGATTTAACCATTACTTCAATTGTAAGTTTATCGGGTGGATGCAACAATACTGCTGAAAACGCCCAAGCACAATTCACAGTATATCCGGTGCCAGATTTGAATGGCGCTGTATTGACCGCAGCCGATATTTGTTTAGGAGACGACAATACCATCAGCATCAACACAGCACTTAATTTGGTTGACGGTGACTACACCATCACCTATGAATTATCAGGCGCTTCAACTTTGACCAATACCGCTTTGGTAACCATTGCTGCCGGTCAAGGTAGCTTTTTGATTCCGGCCTCTGAAATCAATACATCCGGGAATGTTGGTGTCAACATAACTCAAATTGTATCGCAACTTGGTTCATGCAGCAACACCGGAGCAGGTTTAACCCCGGTTGATTTTGACATTGCACCAATAGTGGGCACACCAACGTTGGTTGAAGGCGGTAACAAATTTTGTGCACCTACCAATCCAACCATTGCCAATTTGACCTCGAATATTACGGGCAGTGACACGGTACTTTGGTATGATGCGCCTACTGGAGGTAATTTGTATGTATCGACTACTTCACTCATAGACGGTGGAACCTATTATGCAGCCTATCAATCTGCGGCGGGTTGCGAAAGCAGTGCGCGTTTGTCGGTGACGGTAACACTTGATCCGTGTGACGATATTTTGATTCCGGACGGATTCTCTCCGAACGGCGATCAAGTCAACGATACTTTTGAAATCAAAAACTTAGCAACCAAATATCCTAAGTTCAAACTTGAGATATACAACCGCTACGGAAACATTCTCTACAAAGGAGATATCAACACCCCTAATTGGGACGGAACCAACCACGAAGGCGGTGTAAAATTGGGCAGTAGTACTTTGCCAACCGGAGTTTATTTCTATGTGTTAGAATTCAATGACGGTACCACCAAAGACAAACAAGGCCGACTTTATTTAAGTAGATAAATGAAATTAAAGATGAGAAAGATTCAGTTTTCCTATATAGTTTTTATCGGCATTTTATTGATGTCTACTCTGGCTTCGGCTCAGCAGGATCCTCAGTTTACACATTATATGTACAATATGAGCTCTGTGAATCCGGCCTATGCCACCGATGATCCCGGAGTTATCAATTTGGGCGGCATGTATCGAACCCAATGGGTAGGTGCTGTAGGAGCTCCTAAAACCGTCAATGCGTTTGTTCATTCACCCATTGCCAAAAGAGTTGAGGCAGGTTTGTCTATAGTGAGTGATGTGATTGGAGATGTGGTGCATGAAAACAATATCTACGCCGATGTGGCTTATGTAATTCCGGTTTCAGAAACCAAAAAATTGTCTTTTGGGGTTAAAGGAGGAGTCACACTATTTGATGCCAATTTTAGCGGTTTTCAATATACTGATCCAACCCCTGACCCGGCTTTTTCTGAAAACATCAATAAAACCTTTCCAAACGTTGGAGCCGGTGTGTTTTATTTTAGTGATCATTATTACCTTGGATTCTCTGCCCCCAATTTACTCAACAGCAAACACCTTGAAAGCAAAGACGGAATTAAAGCCACCGGAGTTGAAGCCACCCACTTTTTCATGACCGGCGGTTATGTTTTCAATTTAAATCCGAATTTAAAATTCAAGCCGGCATTTATGGCCAAAGGTGTTTCGGGAGCTCCGCTTTCATTAGATGTCACTGCCAATTTGTTGTTCTTTGATGAATTTGAAGTAGGCGCGGGTTATCGTTGGGACGATTCGGTCAGCGGTTTGGTGGCTTTGAGCATCACGCCCAGTTTAAGAGTGGGCTATGCTTATGATTATACCTTGTCTAATTTAGGCAGATACAATTCGGGTTCACACGAGATATTTTTATTATTCGATTTAGATACTTCCGATTTGGCATCTAAAGGCTACGAAAAATCACCAAGGTTCTTTTAATTCGAGACAAGCATGAAAAAATACGTTTATATATTTCTGATTATTTCTTTGCATGCAGCGACATATGCGCAAAAAGGTCGCGAAAAAAAGGCCGATGCATTATTCAACAAGCGTTCGTATGTAAAGGCTGCTGAATTGTACGAGCAAGTTGACGAGAACGAGCACGTTTTAAAAAATCTCGGCGATTGCTATTATAACAATGCACAGGTCAAAGATGCGGTAAGGGTCTACGGCAAATTAATGCTCACCCACAAAGACAGTCTAGATCCTGAATACTATTTCAAATATGCGCATGTACTGATGGGTAGTGGTGATTATGACAAAGGCGATGCCATCATGGCTCAGTATCTCAAATACAAAGTGAGTACTCCGAAGTTTATTGCCAACCTCAAAACCAATGTACCCTATAATTATGAGGTGCAAACCATGTCTAAAAGCACTTCAAACGGTGATTTCGGAATGGTATTTTACGGTGATAAAGTAGCTTTTGCTTCTTTGCGTGCCGGTGACGGAAAATCATATGGTTGGAATGAACGCGCTTATCTAGATTTATTTAGTGCCGACGTCAATGCCAAAGGATTACTGACCAATATTGAGCCTTTTCCGAAAGAAATCAACACCAAAACACATGAGAGCAATCCGACTTTTAGTCAAGACGGACACATCATGTACTTTAGCCGAACCAACGATAAAAAGGTAAAAATAGGCAAGGAAAAAATTGCTAATATCAAGATTTTTAAAGCTGAATTTACAGACGGAAAATGGACCAACATTAAACCACTTCCGTTTTGTAAAGACGAATTTTCATGTGAGCATCCGGTGCTGACCAAAGACGGAAAACGATTGTATTTTTCAAGCGATATGCCCGGTTCAGTGGGTTCATTTGACTTGTATTACGTTGATGTCAACGAAGACGGAACTTATGGCGAGCCGATGAATTTAGGCAAAGCGGTCAATACCATTCACCGTGAGCAATTCCCTGAAATTTCTAATGATGGCAGCACCTTGTACTTTGCCTCAGACGGCCATCAGGGTATGGGCGGATTGGATATTTTTATGAGTAAATCATTCCAAGGCGGTGAATTTGCCAAACCCATCAACTTAGGCGAAACACTCAACAGCGCTATGGATGATTTTAGTTATGTGGTGGATGAGAAACGCAACTTAGGCTATTTTTCATCCAACCGAAAAGGCGGCGATAACCTATACAGTTTTACCCGAACTGAAAACCAAGAGCGGTATGTAGTTGAGGGCGATGTACGCGACAAGAACACCCAAAATCTATTACCGGGAACCATGGTTTCGCTCTATGATGAAAACAATATTTTGATTGGTCAAATGGTGGTGGGTGCTGATGCTGATTATGTCTTTGCCACTGAGCCCAATAAAAAATACCGCATTGAGGCCACGCGTGATTTTTACATTCCGCACAGCGAAGAATTCATGACCAATGAAGACGGTAAATTGCGTTACACCATTGAACTCTTTATGGAATGCTATGACGATGCTGAAGAAATCATCACCAAACGTCAAGACGGAAAAGTGCAAATCGTACTTGAAAACATCTATTTTGACTTGAACAAGTGGGACATCAAACCCGATGCTGCCAGAATCTTGGATGTGTTGGTTGACTTGCTCAAAAAATACCCTGAAATGGAAATTGAGTTGGGCGCACACACAGATTCACGCGCTTCTAACACCTACAATATCATGTTGTCCAATCGTCGTGCGGCCTCTACTTTAGAGTATTTGGTAGACAACGGCATCAAGCGCAGAAGATTACGTTCAAAAGGTTATGGTGAAACCAGACCACTGGTGAATTGCGGTGATACTTGTACCGAACAAGAACACTCCATCAACCGCCGATGTGAATTTATTATTTTGAAATAATATAGATTGTAATTAATAATTTGGGTTAAAAGTGTCGTTAGCAGTAGCGGCACTTTTTTGTTGCTAAATTACTGAGCTTGGGCTCAATTAGAATGTTATCTTTGTCATTCAGTAATATCATTGATTCATGAAAAAGTATCTAAGCTGCTTGCTTTTAAGCGTATCTTTTCTGCAAGCCCAGCAAAAACCCAAATTAGTCGTCGGCATTGTGGTCGATCAAATGAAGCCAGAGTACCTCAATCGTTTTGCTGGTGATTTTTCAGCCAATGGTTTTAAAAAACTCATGAGCCAGGGCTATGTTTTTAGCAACATGCATTACAATTATTTGCCCACTTATACGGCTCCAGGGCATGCCTCTATTTATACCGGAACCACACCGGCGCAACACGGAATTGTCAGCAACGAATGGTACAGCCGCAGTTTTGGGAAAGAACGTTATTGTACCGATGACGATTCAGTTCAGATGTTGGGCGAAGGCAAAGCCGACGAAGGAAAAATGTCGCCCAAAAACCTTCAGGCCACCACCATCACCGATGAACTCAGATTGGCTACCAACTTCAAAGGCAAAGTCATTGGTATGAGCCTCAAAGACCGCGGTGCTATATTGCCCGCCGGACATTTTGCTAATTGGGCTTTTTGGTACAGCAAAACGGGCAACTTTATTTCAAGCACGTTCTACGGAACCGCTTTGCCTGATTGGGTCAATAAGTTCAATGCCGAGAAAAACTACATGGATTTTCTCAGCCAACCTTGGAACTTGCTCAAACCTATTGAAACCTACAACGAAAGTTTGCCCGACGATAACCCGTATGAAGGCAAATTATATAAAGTTGACAAGCCAGTATTTCCGTATGATTTAAAGGCCATGTACGACAAAAACGACGCGGGTGTCATTCGCACCACGCCCTTTGGCAATGACTTACTTGCGCTGTTTGCCAAACGCGCTATAGAGGCCGAGCAACTGGGCCAAGATGAAGTAACTGATTTTCTCACCGTGAGTTTTTCATCGACTGATTATGTAGGGCACATCCTCGGGCCGCGCTCTATAGAGTTGCAAGACACCTACCTCAGACTTGATTTGACCTTGGCTGATTTAATGAGCTACCTCGACCAAAAAGTAGGCAAAGGCAATTATTTGATGTTTCTCACGGCTGATCATGCTGGCGCTGAGAACGCACAGTTTTTATCTGACCACAAATACAACGTTGCACCCATTGATCCGAAAGACATTGCCAAAGGTTTGCGCCAATTTTCAAATGATGCGTATGGCGTTGATTTGATCAAAGAATACGCAAGCTTTAACGTGTTTTTAGATCGCGACAAAATCAAATCCAAAGCCTTGAACTTGAACGAGGTCAAACAAGCATTCAAAGATTATCTGATGACCCAGCCGCAGGTGAAACGCGTGTATACCGAAGAAGAAATCCTGAGCCAAAGTGGTGCCGATTACCATTTAGATTGCATTGCCAAAGGATATGACGTTACCCAAAACGGCGATTTGGTCATCTTGGATAAACCCGGATATATTGAATACGGAAAAACCGGAACCTCCCACGGAACCACTTATAGTTATGATACCCATGTGCCGCTTATTTTTTATGGATGGAACATCAAACCCGGGCAAACATCCGATAGAAAGATAATTACTGAAATTGCGCCAACACTTGCGCAAAAATTAGGGATTACTTTTCCGAATGCCACCACAGGACAGGTACTCACTGAAATCATTGATCACAAATAAATTTGACATGATGCGTTTGTATTTTGGTTTGATATCATTGGTTTTTGTAGTACAAGTTCAAGCACAACAAGCTTGGCCGGCCTCATCGTGGGCTTCAGCTAGTAATCTCACGAGTCTCATGGATGCCGCCGGTATTGACCAGCTCAGCGGTTTGCATTGGAACCCTGTCAACAACCGATTATACGCTGTTCAAAACAACGGACGCGTACGTGTGTTGCAGTATAATCCGGCCACCCAAGTGTTCTCACAAATAGGCAGTAAGTCGCTTTCAGGCGGGCCCGAAGGCATTACTCAAGCCAATTTATCGGCCAATGAGTTTTATGTGGTAGATGAGAACAACTACGAAATTCAAAAGTATACCCACAACAGCTCGTTTTCAACGGTCAATCAATCGCGCTCTTGGAACTTACTCAGCGCGCCATCGCCCATGCAAGACACCGGAAACACTGGGCCCGAAGGCATTTGTTTTATTCCCGATAGTTATTTAACCGCCATTGGTTTTACCAGTTCGGTTACCGGACAATTGTATACCTCGACCAAAGGCGCGGGCGGATTGTTTTTGATCGCGCACCAAGACGGTGGTTATATTTGGGTGTTTGATATCAATCCGAATGTGACCGATGATTTTGCCTATGTCGGAAAGTATCAAACCAATCGCCAAGAAAGCTGCGATTTGGCTTTTGATCGCTCAACGGGTTTGCTGTATATACTGCACAATATTGATGCTAATTACCTCGAAGTGACTGATATGACTTTGTCAGCGGCCACCAGTGCCAATGCGGCTTTTCATACCGTAGCCGAATATTTTATCCCAACCGCGGGTGATGGCAACGAAAACTTCGAAGGTTTTGCGCTCATGCCCAAATGCAACAGCACCGTGACCGGAAGCGCTTGGTTGTGCCGCGATGTTTCAAACAATGAAGACACATCCATTTTGACCTCTGCGCTCAAGCGATTTACCAATTTTACCGCTGCGGGCAATTGCACGCCTTTGGCGCAAAATACTTTTGAAACCTCAGAAATCGCAGTCTATCCGAATCCTTTTGTGAGCGAGTTGTATATCAGCGGAATTCATGCAAATCAAGCGCAAGCTAAAATTTACAATGAATTGGGTCAACTCATGGATGCACCCAAAATTTTGGGCAATAGGCTAGAGGTCAATCCGCAGTTAGCCACGGGTTTTTATGTATTGCAATGGATGCAAGACGGTCAAATCATGACCCAAAAAATCTACAAGCTATAATTTTATTCAGCCAACAGAATCTGGTTGCGCAGCAAATCGTCTAAAGTTTCGCGTTCGCGGATCAGATAACCTTGACCATTTTTGTATAAAACCTCGGCGGGTTTATAGCGCGCGTTGTAGTTCGATGACATCGAAAAACAATAAGCCCCAGCGTTTCTGAAACACAAAATATCGCCTTCTTTGATTTCGGCAATGCGGCGGTTGTTGGCAAAAGTATCGGTCTCGCAAATGTAGCCCACCACGGTATAAAAACGCTCTTTTCCTTTGGGGTTGGAGATGTTCTCAATATGGTGTTGCGATCCGTATAACATCGGGCGAATTAAATGGTTAAAACCACTGTCTATCCCTGCAAAAACGGTTGAAGTGGTTTGTTTGACTACATTTACTTGGGCCAAGAAAAAGCCGGCTTCACTCACCAAAAATTTGCCCGGTTCAAAGGCCAAAGTGAGTGGTTGGCCGTATTGTTTTTCAAAAGCCAAAAAGCGTTTGCTGAGTTTGCGACCGAGCTCTTCAATGTCGGTTTCAATGTCGCCTTTTTTGTAGGGAACCTTAAATCCGCTGCCAAAATCCAAGAATTCTAAGTTTTTAAAATGGATGGCGGTGTCAAACAAAATCTCGGCGGCGTATAAAAACACTTCAATGTCTAAAATATCTGAGCCCGTATGCATGTGAATACCGTTGATGCGCATACCGGTATTTTCAACAATGCGCAGCATATGCGGCAATTGATGAATCGAGATGCCGAACTTGCTGTCAATATGCCCCACCGAAATATTGGTGTTGCCACCGGCCATCACGTGCGGATTGATGCGAATGCACACCGGAACCTCCGGATATTTGGCTCCGAAATGTTCCAGCACCGATAAGTTGTCAATGTTGATTTGAACGCCTAGCGCAGCGGCGGCTTCAATTTCTTCAAACGAAACGCCGTTGGGCGTAAAGATAATTTGTTCGGGTGTAAAGCCTGCGTGCAAACCCAACTGCACTTCTTGAATGGATACCGTATCAAGCCCAGCGCCCATTTGTTTGAACAGTTGCAATATGGAAATATTTGACAACGCTTTCATGGCGTAATTCACACGCAAGCGCTCTACTTTAGCAAAGGCTTTGGTCAGGCGCTCATACTGCGTTTGTATTTTGTGTGCGTCATACACATATAAAGGGCAGCCAAATTCGTTGGCCAGAGCGGTAAGTTCAGAGGGTTGCATGAGCTTGATTTTTAAGCAAATCTAAACCGCTTGGTTGGCTTGTGCAAATATTCTAGGCAAGAAATCTTGCGCTAACTTTTTCTTGTTAGTGTCGCTTTGCCGAACAGCGAACCAAGTAAGCTTTGCAAAAAAGAATTTTTTAGGTAATTTTAATATATTAGCGATTGAAAATATTACAAAAGCGTTAGCTTTTACTCTGCGATAGCAAATCTGATAAATTTATATTTAGAAGCAGAATAAGTAATAAACGCTCACGTCTAGGCGTGGGCCTTACTTATTCTTATAGGTTAGGTTTGCCAGAACCCGCTATCTTAGGATTTAGTTACAAACCCACGCTTTTTTATTGTTTAATTTTCGCATTTGGATTTGATGCGTTTCAAAACAAACCTAAAATGAAAAACATTGTTTCGTTATTGTGTTTATTGCTTTTCATTAATTACACTACTCGCGCACAAAATAGGTATAGGGATTATGTTATTTTTACCTTGAATAACAAATATCATGATACGTACCAAATGAATTTCAACGCAAAAAGCACAGAAAATGCTTTGCTTATAAATATAGTTATGTACGCTCCCGATAATTACCCTGAAATGATGAAGAATGAAAAAACCATCCTAAAAACATCAAAGGAAATTGCTGCAACATTTATAAAAAATGCTTTTGATGATGAATTAACAAATTACATTTATAACAAATGTGAATATTGGGAAATAGACTTTGTATTTTACTATCAAGCAAATGACGGCTCTTCTTACGACATAAAATACACTTTTGGCATAGAAAATATACCTAAATTAAAAAGTGACATTGATTATATTTCAGGAATGATTTATAAAGGAATATAAATAATATAAAAGCCCTGCGCCAACAGGGCTTTAAAAATCACACTTTAATCTATTTTAATCCATTAAAATATAATTATATGGAATATGTTTTTACAAAAGAAGAAGCAAAAATTCTAAAGGAATTTTATACGCCATTAATTATGGGTAAACCTATTAAAGGGAATAGAAACGATATTCTAATAACTGAAATAGAAATAAAAGATTTCGGGAGTAATGAATACGGTTTGTTTTGCATAGCTAAATATGGGTTTGATGTTTTCAATAGAAAAATTTCTGAATACATAGAAGAATTTAATATCATTTCTCCAAATGATGTTTTAAACGGTCAATCTCAATAGATAATAAGTATTCTCTGTCTGTGTCAAAAATTAAATGAAAAGTATAGAGGTATTTATTTATTAACTCTTTGAGCTTTGTTTCACTTGGTTTATATACTTCAAGTATTTTAATTTATTTAATCATACTAACACCTTAAAGCGTAAATACAAATGCAACACTTTGAACTAATTATAAATTCAGTAATAGATAAGTATAAATTAGAAGTTGACGCAAAATATCCAAATAATTATTTTGGTAATGATTCTTATAATAGGAATCAATTTTGCATTTTAAATAGAGAAATCATGGCTCAAGAAATAAAGCAACGAATGATAGATTGTAATGATGTTAATATTAATGTAAACGACCCGATAATTAAGACGGCTGTTGTTGTTGCTCTAAATAATTTTTCAAATTATTGTAATAATCATGGCCGCTTATAACTGCTAAACGAAAATCGAAACCGGTATTTCGTATTTTATTTTCTTCCCGCATTATCGATTTTATAAACGAGATGCATACTGTGTTTATAGATTATTTGAACCGCGCTTAAAACTTCCTCAATCACGTGTCTTTTGATTTGTTATTTCCTTTGATTAATATACAACTACCTTTTTAATAAAAAATAGTCTAGAAGCTAAGACGATAATAAAGCCACAAGCTATGAATGCTGTTAGCGTACAGCAGGAATAAGCTCCTAAAAAATCTTAAAATTATCTACAAAAAGGCCGTCCAACTTAGAATGCTTTTTATTATTTTTGTGGCACTCTAAAAAGCATAACGCACAATCAATATGGATATACACGAATATCAAGGGAAAGAAATTCTCGCCAGTTTTGGTGTAAAAGTACAACGCGGACACGTAGCCAACAATCCGCAAGAAGCGGTGGCTATGGCCAAACAACTCACGGCTGAAACCGGAACCGGATGGCACGTGATTAAAGCCCAAGTGCACGCGGGCGGTCGCGGTAAAGGCGGCGGTGTAAAATTGGCTAAAAATCTACAACAAGTAGAAGAATTGTCAGAACAAATCATCGGGATGCAACTCATTACGCCACAAACGCCACCGGCCGGTAAAAAAGTACACAAAGTATTGATTGCGGAAGATGTTTATTATCCGGGCGAAAGCGAAACTTCAGAGTTTTACATGTCGGTATTGCTCAACCGTGCCAGCGGAAGAAACATGATCATGTATTCAACCGAAGGCGGAATGGACATTGAAGAAGTGGCCGAGAAAACTCCTCATTTGATTTTTACCGAAGAAATTGATCCATCCGTTGGATTGCAAGGTTTTCAAGCGCGCAGAATTGCCTTTAACCTAGGTTTGAGTGGAACCGCGTTTAAAGAAATGACCCAGTTTGTTCAAGCTTTATACAATGCTTATGTAGGTTGCGATGCGACGATGTTTGAAATCAACCCGGTTTTGAAAACGTCGGATAACAAAATCATTGCTGTAGATGCCAAAGTAAACTTAGACGACAACGCTTTGTTCCGTCACCCGAAATATGCTGAAATGCGCGATGTGCGTGAAGAAAACCCAATTGAGGTAGAAGCCAAAGCAGCCGGTTTGAACTATGTTGATTTGGACGGAACGGTAGGTTGTATGGTGAACGGTGCCGGACTCGCGATGGCTACGATGGACTTGATTAAATATGCCGGTTTTGAGCCTGCGAATTTCTTGGACGTAGGCGGAACTGCTGATGCCAAACGCGTTGAGTTGGCTTTTAGAATCATCTTAAAAGACCCGAATGTAAAAGCAATCCTCATCAACATCTTTGGCGGAATTGTTCGTTGTGACCGTGTGGCGCAAGGGGTGATTGATGCTTACAAAAACATGGGTGACAGCATTAAAGTGCCTATTATTGTTCGTTTGCAAGGAACCAACGCTGAACTTGCCAAAGAAATGATCGACAATTCAGGCATGCCTATTTTATCTGCGGTACAGTTTCAAGAAGCGGCCGATCAGGTTAAGAAAGCTTTGAACTAGTTTTTTTAAATTTAATATGTAAAAAATCCTGAGTGTTTGAATGCTCAGGATTTTTTGTTTTTACCGTTTTTGAATTGCACTTTGCCCATGACTTCACCGAGCCCGGGCTTTTTGTTTTTGACGGGTTTACTCATTTTGGGTTTAAAGGCTTTTGTCTTTGCCGTGGTTGCTTTTAAGGCTTGAGGCTTTGTATCGGTTTTAGGCCTTGGAGCAGCAGCCGAGGCTTTGTTTTCTTGAATGACTGCCATCGGGTCTTTCGGACTTTCTTTGGTGCCGCGCAAATAAATAACCAAACCGTTTAAGAAGTTGCGCAAAACCTGATCGCCACATTCCATATATTTAGGATGGTCTTCGTTTCTGAAGAAATTGCCGATTTCGCCTTTTGACATTCTAAAATCTACTAATTCTAAAATCTCTACTATTTGGTTATCGCGCAACATGAGTGCTACGCGGAGTTTTTTGAAGATATCGTTGTTATTCATAGAGTACCTGAGTTTTTGAGTGCTGAGTGCCTGAGTTTCTAAGTGCCTGAGAATCTTAACTTCTTAGTTGCTTAGGTACTCAGCCGCTCAGCGGCTTATAAAAGCCAAAGATACGCTTTTACAAAACCATCGCGCCATAATTTTTCATTGTGTTGTCCGCCTTTGATGATGACTTTCTTGTTGAGCCTCTTGCACGAACAACGCTTTGTATTGACCCAATGTTCTACGGTGTTCAAATCGCGAATCATGTCTTCGTCGCCTTCGTTGTCGCCACACAAAAAATACACTTTGCTTTTAAAGCTTTGGGTTAGTTGCATCAAATCGAGCAAAGTCTTTCGGTTGATCCAAAAGGCAGGCGAAAAGACCGCCGCTTTGCCAAAAACTTTTGGATATTTGAGCAAGGCGTAAAACGACATCAGCCCACCGAGCGAGCTGCCCATAATGACCGTGTTTTTGGCCTGAGATTGGGTGCGGTATTCGGCATCAATCTTGGGTTTTAAGGTGTGTACGATAAAATCTAAATAAGCATCACCGTTACCACCGCCGTATTTTTCGTGCGGGTAGGGCGTAAGTTCAGAAAGGCGTTTATCGCCGCCGTTTTCAATACCCACCACAATGACTTGGGCTTTTAGGCTGTCGAGTTTTTCATCGAGGTTCCACTCGCCGGCAAACGAGGTTGTGCTGTCAAACAAATTTTGTGCATCATGAGCATAGATGACCGGATATCGTTTTTGAGAGGTTTTGTAATCTTGGGGTAAATACAACCAAATCTTGCGTTGGGTGTTGAGTTGAGGCGCTTCGAGCACAAAGGTTGATACTTGAGCCGAAGCGGTCGAAGGTTTGTGGTTTTCTTGTGCCAAGGCCGGTAAACCCACCCACAGCAAAACCAAAATAACAAGCTGAATTTGAAGCTTTTTCAAGGCGTTGTGTTTTTGTGCTAAGATAGCGAATAATTAAACAAGGTCTATTTGGGGTAAACCTACTGATATTAAGTCAGTTAAATAGTTGTTAAAACGGTCAAAATTTCATTGTACAGCTTATTTTTTATGAAAAAATGACATTCAAAATCAGTTGGTACATCGTTTGTCAAAAGCAGCCCAAAACAAAATAAGTTGAACTTTAAAAATAAAACATCATGAACTTAGTAAAAAGAAACTTAGACTATTTTCCGTCTATTTTAGATGAATTCTTAAAACCGGATTGGTTTGGTGGATCACAAAACGTATTGGCATCGGTACCGGCGGTCAACATCAAAGAAACCGATACAGAATTTGTATTAGAACTGGCTGTTCCAGGCAAGAAAAAAGAAGATTTCTCTATTGAGATTGACCGCAACGTGCTCACCATTGCCTCTGAAGCCAAAACCGAAAACGAACAAAAAGACCAAAACGGAAGATACACCCGCCGCGAGTATAGCTACAGCTCATTTAGCCGCTCGTTTACTTTGCCGCAAACGGTCAATGCCGACAGCATCAACGCCAGCTATCAAGACGGGGTGTTGCATGTTCAGCTTCCGAAAAAAGAAGAAGCACTTCCAAAACCTAAAAGACTTATTGAAATTGCTTGATTTTCATAACGTTGGTGTTAATAGCAACCCGTACTTTTCTAATTAAAGTGCGGGTTTTTTCATGCGGGGGTGTGTCATCAAATCTTAAAATATTTTATTTTAGCCGCATGAACAAACACGAAGAACGACTCCATTTAATTTCAGATATGATTGCTTTTGCGGTAGTCGACGGCAAGTTGCACCCCAGAGAATATCAGTTTATTGAACTTGTAGCCACCGAGTTGCAAATTCACGAAGATGAACTCAAGCAATTGTTTCATCAAGAGCAATACCCTGAAGTCATTAAACATGAGTTTGAGCGCATCCAACAGTTTTATCGTTTGGCTTTGCTCATGCATTGCGATGGCGTTTTGCACCCCAACGAGCAGAACAAAATCAGAGAAATCGGCATAGCCATGGGGCTTAACCCTACAGGCATCAAACGCGTACTGCAAGCCATGGAAGTTTCACCCACGGGTATGATTTCACCTGAGTTTTTGCTCGATGTATTTCAAGAACAGTACAATTAAGCCAACGAAATCTTAAGTAGTGCCCGTGTGCCCACTACTTGTCCGTCTTGTGTTACATCTTCATACTGTAATGTGCTTTTCTGACCTTCAAGCAATTCCAGTGTTTGTTCGGTGGCTTGGGTGGCAAATGATTGATGGGTTCTAGTATTACTCTCTTTGATGGCCAAGGCTTTTTCACGACCAATGCCATTGTCTTCAACGGTGCATATCAGCGTGTTCTGGGCTTCATTATAGTCAAAGCAAATTGATACTTTTTTAGGGCCTGACTTGTGTAGTAAGCCGTGTTTGATGCTGTTTTCAACCAAAGGCTGTACGAGCATCGGCGGAATCTGATGATAGTCTTCGTCTACCGCATCGGTTAGGGTAATCTCATAAGTAAAATCATCTGCAAAGCGCATTTTTTCTAGCTCTAAGTATTTGGTCAACACATCAACTTCAGTAGCAATCGGAATGTATTTCTTGCGCGATATATCTAATATCTGTCGGGTCAAGGTTGTAAAGTTGCCCATTTGTTCATTGGCCAGCACGCGATCACCATACATAAACTGCTCTTGAATTGAGTTGAGCGCATTAAAAATAAAATGCGGATTCATTTGGATTCTGAGCGCTTTGAGTTCGCTTTGCACCGATTTCTTTTCGGCTTCTAAAGTTTTCTGGGTTTCGACCAACTGAATTTTGAGCAACTCGTTTTGCTGGTTGGTTTTGTAGCGTTTAAACAACAAATACCCCATAATCAGTGCAATAACCACTGAAAAAAGCACGAGCACGAGCAAGGTTTTGTGGCGTTTGTTTTCAAGTTCAGCAATTTGCTGCGCCTGTTGTATTTTAGTAATCTCGTGGTCTTTTTTTTCAGTTTCGTGTTTGAACTCGGCTTTGTACAAGGCTTCTTTGCTTTCTGATTCGTTTAGGGAATCTTTGGCGCGCGCTTTTAAATTCAACACTTCAATAACCTTACTCAGTTTGTTGCGTTTGCTATAGATGCTTTCTAATTGCTCGCAAGCCATGAAAACACCGTAGTAATACTTGTTTTTTTGTGCCAGCGCAAGGCTTTTTTCAGAATACATCTCCGCCTTTTTGATGTTCCCTTTTTTGTAATAAATAGAAGCGATATTGCCCGCAGATGAAAAAGCCCCAATTTCATCGTGGTGTTTGAGCTCATAATTCATGCATTGGGTATACAAATCAATGGCTTTGTCATACGCTTTCTTTCTTGAAAAATAACCGCCGATGTTCCCGATGCTCTGCATGATCAGTAAACTGTCGCCCACTTGTCGTCGGTAGTTCAAGCTCTTTTGGTAATAGTAATAAGCCGAATCGAGTTGGTTGGTGTTTGATAGGTTATAGCCTATGTTGTTATAAATGATGCCCAGTCTTTTGATTTTGTGGTGCTTCAGCGCTATGGCGGTGGCCTTTTTGTAGTAGGCAAAACTTTTTTCGGGTTCGTTCAAATCAAAGAAAATGCTTCCCAGCGAATTGTAAATGGTGCAGAGGTTGTCAATGTCGTTGTTTTTTTCGGCCAATTTCAAAGCTTTGAAATAATACTGAAAAGCCAATTGGTAATCGGATTCATAAAGCGCAAAATAAGCTTTGTTGTTCAGTACGGTGGTCTGTAGGTAAAGCTTCTTTTTGAGGTCAAGGTTTTTGATTTGCGAGATATATTTTTCAAGCAGTTGGTTGTAGCCCGAAGCCTTGTAATTGTCATTTTCAAGATCGATTAAATTCACCAACAACCTGCATTTTACCGTGTCTATGGCTGTGTGGTTTTTAAAATCTCTGAGAACTGTTTCCAGATTGTTTTGCGCCTGTGTTGTGCGGGCCAAAAAGCAACAGAAAGCAATGATTAAATAACGACTCATACGCTGATTCTCCCAATGAATTCATCAAAATCGTTTTTCTTCTCGCGGGCCACCGGAATTACTTTGTGGTTTTCAAAAATCAAAGTAGCGCCTTCTTTCTTGCTGTATTTGGCCACTTTCAAGATGTTGACCAAATACGACCGATGCACACGGTAAAACCGATTGTCGTTTTGTAACAACTCGTCAAACTCTTTGATTTTTTTGCACACCAAATACTTTTCTTTGGCCGTGATGACGTGGGTATAAGAGCCATCGGCTTCAAAATAAAGCAAATCGTCCATTTTGATGAATTGCAAGCCATCAGAAAGCGGCAACCCAATTTTTTGCAATTGCTGAACCGATAGGTTTTCTTTTAAGGCCGCCACTTGCTCCATGATTTTGTTCTGACCGCGGGTTTTGATGGCCTTCTCCATAGCCGCTTGTAATTTGCTGATGCTGATGGGTTTGAGCATATAGTCAATAGCCGAAACTTCAAAAGCTTGCAAAGCATATTGCGAATAGGCGGTACAGAAAATGGTTTCAAACGGCGGCACATCAAAATAATCAAACAAGGCAAACCCATTTTCGTTGGGCATTTCAATATCTAAGAACACCAAATCCGGTTTGAGTTTGTTGATGCTTTTGACTGCTTCATTCACGCTCGAAGCTTCGCCAACTACGTCAATGCCTTGGGTGTATTCAGTAATGATGTTTTTTAAGATGGAACGCGCCTTGGGTTCGTCATCCACGATGAGCACTTTCATGATTCATTTTTTTCAAAAATAGTTGTTTTTCGTGGAATAGATTTCACCCAAAACAACCGTTCGTGAAGTCAAAACAACCGTTGGTGAAAAACATCTAGATGTCAGGCGGTTGTTTTTATCCTCAACCCCAAAACAATGGGCCGCCACTCGTGAAGCCAAAACTGCCGTTCGTGAAATCATCCCGCGTTGGGCTATAGGCCATCAATAGTTTTGCCCTAAAATTTAAAAACATTTAAAATGAAAAAACAATTACAATTACTGATGATGCTCGTATCGGTTTGGTCTTACGGACAAAATCCGGTGTATCAATTTGACTTTGACGGCAATATGAACAATGCCGTGGTGAATTCTAACTTCGGCGGATGGGTCAGCGCCGGCTCAGGTAGTGTATCCTATGTCAACAACCGTTTGGGTGAGGCCGGTAAGGCGGTTCAAATTCCCAATACGCTCAATTTTACCGCTTCGGCTACCAGTCTTCCGTTTGGCAATCAATCAAGAACTTTGAGCTTTTGGGCCAAGTTTGTCAACGACAATGATACCAAAACCTATCCGGTTATTGGGTGGGGCAACAATACAGCTGGTAATGCCTACGGTTTTTGGCGCAATGGGGTACAGAATTCCTACTACACTTGGGGCACCGGAAACGACTACAATGTGCCGCAAACCAATGCGCAAATTCAGGCCAGCAACAACGGTTGGGTGCACATTGCCATGACGTATAGCAATACCAACAACAGTTTTGTGATTTATTATAACGGAGTTGATGCGGGCAGTTATTCTAGAGTTTTAATCACCAATGGCAGTACCTTATATCTGAACCGTTTGGTCAATTCAAGTTCTGGTACCGGCGATGCTATTCAAGTAGACGATTTAAAAATCTACGACACCCCACTTACGGCTACGCAAATTCAGGGGTTGTACAATCCGGGCGCATCAGGCTCAGCGCCTACAGTTTCCAATGTGTTTCCTTCAGGAACAACACCCAACAGTGGCACCGTCTTTTTTACCGTGAATCCGGGCGGCAACACCACCACTACAGAAATCACAGTCACCGGTTTTGGTGCCGGCATTGGTTCGGTTTTTCCGGGGCCTATTGCTTCAGGCATCGGAGATCAATTACTGCAATACAACATCGAAGGTTTATCACCGGGTTCTTGTTATACTTTTAATGTGCGCGTGGTGAACAGTGCAGGGTCACAATTTTCAGCCACCCGAGCCTTTTGTACGCTAGATGCCAACTTCAATAAAACGCCGGTATATCATTTTGATTTTAACGGAGATACCGAAGACGCGCTAGATCCGGATGTCTCGTTTCAAAACCCCAATTCAGGATTTGTAGACAACAACACCGCGCTTCGTTTGGTTAATGATGTACAGTCCATCAACTTGCCTTATCTACAGCAAGGTTCGGCCAAAAGAACCGTAGCCATCCGATTAGCGTTTGAAAATGGCGCATTAACCAACAACACCAACAATGTGTTTAGCTATGGTTCGGCTACCAACAATCAATCGTTTGGATACAACCAAGAAACCGCCAATCAAGCAGCGTTTTACTATTGGAGCAATGATGTGATTTTTAGCAATCCAATTACGGCCGGAACCTACTATACCATGGTTTTTGTCTACAACGGAATGGAAACCAAAATATACAGAGACGGGGTTTTGGTAGGCACGAATTCGTCTTTTACGCCCAACACCCTAGGAACGCTTTTTAGATTGGGAAGAACCACTACAGGAGTAGGCGGTTTTTTCAACGGACGCGTGGATGATTTGCGCATTTACAACGATGCGCTCAATGATACCGATGTTTTGAATTTATCTGCTGCGCTATCTAGCACTGCATTTGAAACTGATGATTACGGATTTACCTTATATCCCAATCCAGCCAGCGACCATTTGAGCATAGCTTCTGAATCCGAATTAAAATCAGTTGAGGTTTATTCGCTTCAAGGGCAGATGATAACCACCACTACAAGCAACCAAATCAATGTTTCGGGTTTGGCCCAAGGAATGTATTTGGTTAAAGTTACCGATGTCAATGACCACACTGCTACACAGCGATTGATGGTGAAATAATTTGTTTTTATTTTTTTTGAAGACTGCCGGGTTACCTTAATTGGGCCCGGTTTTTTTATTGATATCCTGCAACACTTTCTAAGCTTAGGGCACTTTTCATAAAGTTTCCGCTGCCGCGCGCTACTTCACGGCCTTTGGCATCATACAATACGGCATCAGCCACCCACCAATTTTTAGACGCAAACTGGAGCGTGCCCACCGCCTTGAGGATGCCGTTTTTAACGGGTCGTAAGATTTGAATATTGAACGCAACTGTATATACAAAAGCATCAGTCACTACTGAATTCACCGCAAAATAAGCCGCATCGTCCAACATCTTAAAATAGACCGAACCGTGCAGGCTTTGCCCCGCATGAAAATACTCGGGTTGCACCTCAAGAGTAATGATGGCTTGGCCTTCTGAAATATCTATCTGTACACCCGGATAAGTAGCCTGGTTGATCGGGCCGGAGTAGTACATGTTTTGGAGTTTTTGGTAGTGGGTCATAAGTTGAGGTTGTTGGATTAAGTTTAGAAGGTTTAAAGAGTTTAAAGAGTTTAGAAAGTTTAAGAAGGTTTAGAAGGTTTAAAGAGTTTAGAAAGTTTAAGAAGGTTTAGAAAGTTTAAGAAGGTTTAGAAGGTTTAAAGAGTTTAGAAAGTTTAAGAAGGTTTAGAAGGTTTAGAAGGTTTAAAGAGTTTAGAAAGTTTAAGAAGGTTTAGAAGGTTTAAAGAGTTTAGAAAGTTTAAGAAGTTTAAGAAGGTTTAGAAGGTTTAGAAGGTTTAAAGAGTTTAGAAGGTTTAAAGGGTTTAAGAAGTTTAGTAGTTGTGGGTTGGTAAAGGTCGGTATTTTATTTAAGGGTCTGGGTGCCTGAGTTGCTGAGTGCCTGAGAAGTTCTGAAGTTGTGGGGTGCAGAATTCTTTTTCACGAAGGTACTTAAAAAGAGAAATCAAATGAATGAAAAAAACTCTGAATGTATATCTTTACAAAATGAAAAATATAGTGGTAACATTACTCATTTGTTTTGCTTTAGGATGTCACAAAAAACAAGAACAACTGCCGTTTCTCGGTCAACCTGTTGTGCGCGGAAATGATACCATTTATCCCAAAATAAAAGACTTTTCATTTATTGATCAAGACAGTATGATTGTTACCAATGAAACTTTCAAAGGTAAAATCTACATTGCGGATTTCATTTTCTTGTCTTGCCCGACTATTTGCCCAAAGATGAACTTTGAGCTTAACAGGGTTTATGATGTCTATAAAAATAATCCCAAAGTGAATTATTTATCACACACCATTGATCCAGAACACGACAACATTGAAAGGCTCAAAGCCTACCGTAATTCATTAGCTTTGAATCAGAATTGGCATTTTGTAACAGGCAATAAAGACAGTATTTTTAGTATCGCTACCAAAAGCTATTTTACAACCGCTTATCCTGATGCAAAAGAACCGGGCGGATTGGTGCATGGTGGCGGACTGTTGTTAATAGACCAAAACAGACACATCAGAGGCGTTTATGATGGAACCAACCCCAAAGAGACAGAACGATTAATTCAAGACATAGCCGTCTTGTTAAAAGAATAGATAATGTACCTTTGCCGTATGAAAAAAGCATGGATCTATTTTTTACTGTTTATTTTCTGCTTCCAGAGCACCCAAAGCTTATGGATCATTACTTCGTTTGAACTGAATCGAGATTATATTGCCAAGAATCTTTGTATCAATCGATTTGACAAAATACCTGTTTGTAAAGGACAGTGTTTTTTGAATAAAGAGTTAAACAAAGAACAAAAAGACCACAAAAAAAACCTCACTACCCTAGAGAAAGAAGTACTCTATACCGCCCCTGAATTATTCAATTTGGACGGCTCTAAAATTCAAATCTTTACAACAAAAGAAGCCATTGGTTTTCATACCGATGCCGCTTATTTCTCTTTTCTTAATTCTGTTGATAATCCGCCCGAGTTGGTTTTATGATTCTGAGTAATTATGAATTTAAAACCCAAACATTATGCGATCAAGTACCATCTTGAATTGTATTTTGGCGGATTTTAGCAACAACAACAGTGATATTTTTTATGATTCGATCAAGGGTTTTAATGCCCGATATCCGTTTGTAGAGGAATCGCATAAACAAGATTTTTATTCTATTTTGTTTATAGATTCTTGCTCGGGAACCCTTGAAGTTGACCATCATAAAATTTATTTCAACTGTCCGAAGGTTGTTATCATTCAACCCAACTGCATTTCAAAAATAAATTTACCGCCCCAAGCAACCGGGCAAATGATTTCGTTTACCGAAACTTTTTTCTCATTGCGATACAACAACAATGCTTTAAAAGATTTTTCTTTTTTTAAAAAGGACAATCGGCCCTATATATCTTTAAATACCAGACAAAATGAACACTTAAATACTTTTTTTGAACTTTTTGCCTATGAATATAACGCTGTGTTGAAAGACAAAAACAAAGTGCTCCGTTCGTATTTAAATATACTCTTAGTGCAACTCGATCGTATCTGTAACCCCGATTCATTGATCAAATCGCACAACACCAAAAGCGAAAAAGTCAAAGAATTTGAAAAATTAGTCGAGTTGCATTTTCGCGAAAATAAATTGCCTTCATTTTATGCCGAAAAGCTGCATGTAACAACAAATTACCTCAATAAAATCTGTAAAAGCGAAGTCAGAAAAACAGCTGGTGACATCATCCGAAAGCAAATCACCATTGAGGCACAGCGACTTTTGCATTACACCAACCTGACCATCAACCAAATTGCCTATGATTTAGGGTTTGAGAACGTTTCGTATTTCAGTACTTTTTTCAAAAAGCAAACCATGGTCACACCGGAACAATTCCGAAAAAAAGAAAGTTATTCTTAATTTAAAACGATGCAATAATGAAAACAAAACCTTTTTTAATGCTGCTCTTGGTTTGCTCTCAAGGGCTTTCGGCACAGTTTACACAAAAACCATTGCCGTATGCCTACAATGCTTTGGAGCCTTTTATCGATGCGCAAACCATGGAAATCCATTACAGCAAACACCACGCTGCGTATGTAAAGAACTTAAACGCAGCCGTGGCAGGAACCGAGGCTGAAAAAATGTCCATTACAGAAATATTTGCTCATATCTCTAAGCTTAGTCCAGCAATTAGAAACAACGCCGGCGGACATTTTAACCACGAATTCTTTTGGTCTGTCCTAACACCAGAAAAAAACACCAAACCCTCAGCCGATTTAGCAAAAGCAATCCGTGAAACCTTTGGCAGTCTCGACGCCTTAAAGGATAAATTGAATGCTGCAGGAACATCGCGCTTTGGCTCGGGTTGGGTTTGGTTGTATGTGGGCCAAGACGGAAAATTGGCCATTTGCTCTACAGCCAATCAAGACAATCCCTTAATGGATATGGCCGAAAACAAAGGCATGCCCATTTTAGCCATTGATGTTTGGGAGCATGCTTATTATTTGAAATACCAAAACAAGCGCGCCGATTACCTTACTGCCATTTGGAATGTGATCAATTGGAATGAAGTCAGTAATTATTACAAAATGGCAAAACTAAAATGAGAACAACAATAACCACTTTACTATTGTTGACAGGTTGTACTTTGTTGGCGCAAGATTTCAATCTCGACAATCGGGACTATCAAACCATATCATGGAAAACTTTTTTGGCGCGTTTAGACAAGAATCCGAAACTGATTTATTTCGATATCCGAACCAAAGGGGAACAATGCGATACTTCAAGCTACAAATCCTATAATCAAGGAAAAATTAAAGGTGCCATTGAAACTGATTTTTATGATTTCAAAGGCTCGTATCCCAAATATTTAAAGCATAAAAAGGATACCATTTATTTGTATTGCAGCCACAGCCGCCGTTCCAGATTGTTGGCTCAGAAATTGGCCGATAGCGCCTTCACCCACGTGGTTAGTATTAATGGCGGATTGTCATATCTGAATGTGCTTTCAGAGCAAACCATTCCTTTGAAGAAGAAATTTTATCAGACTCAGATTAAGTACGCGTTGGTTTCTCCAGAAGAATTTATCACAAAAATGAATCAAAAATCGGCGCAGTTAATTGATGTTAGGCCTGATTCTACCTATTATGAGAAAGGCAAAAGCATCTGGGAAAATTCCTTCGGAAGAGTGCCTAAATCGATCCACATTCCGTATGATAAAATGACAGAAAACCTCAATCTTCTTGACTCAGAAAAAGAAATCATATTCTTTGATAATGATGGAAGTTTAGCCCCCATAGCTGCCGAAAAAGTAGCCGCAAATAGCCGCAGAATCGGAGTGCTTTTTTTTGGTCTGGATCATTTGCGAAATTCCGTGAGTTATAAAAAAAGACCTTTTTTGAATTCAAAGTTTAAAATGCTCACTGCCGCAGATTTTATGACGATGAAAGACCAAATCCCGACAATCATTGACACCAGAACCCCAACAGCTTTTCAAAATACGGATTCAGTTGCGACGAAGAATATAGGAAAGCTTAAAGCTGCAATCAATATTCCTTTTTCAGAATTGTCGGCACGAACCATTGCGCCATACAAAAGCAAAACTTTGATGATCTATGATGCTTTTATGGACGACGAGTTGTTTTTATATGCTCAAAGGTTACAAAGCCTAGGAATTACTGATTTTTATATACTCGCTGGAGGCTTTTGGTATTTCAGATGGACCGCAGCCAATACCGAATTAAAAAAAGAACTAGAAACTTTAATCAATCCTTGAAATGAAAAAAATCATCTATCTATTGTGTCTAGCAGCCTTCATGAGTTGCCATAAAAAAGAAGCATCAGTTACGGTAAAAGAATCAACTAGTCTTATTGATCCCAAAAATCCGCTCAACCAATTGAAATACGCCAATAAAATTGATTTCTATTGCAAGATGGACATCACCAAATACGGCGTTAGTGATACTGCAGTATACAAGGGGAAACTCTATGGGTTTTGCGCCAAAATGTGTAAGGATGAATTCAAGAAAAATCCTGAAATGTATTTGCAGAAGAACCAAAATTGAAAGACTAGGATTGAAAATCTAAATCAAAGGATGCAAAAAACAACAAAAAAAGCACTTTTATCAAAGTGAGCAGGAACGTTTTTCTAAACATCCTGCTTTTTTGTTTTTAGGACTATTCACACATTGATTTCAACTTTGCATCATTCAAAAATGCGAATCATATGGATTTTCCGATTTTTCACCTAGACTGGCTCAACAACCGCATGCTCATTGCCATTATTGCCATTTTGCACGTCATCATCAACCACGGATTGGCGGTGGGTTTTATGCCTTTCGTAACATGGCTGGAACAACGTGGAGTTTCAAAAAGCGGCACAGACCAGATTACTGATCTGGAGTGGGACAAAATGGTTTACAAAATCATGAAGGTGGCGTTCATCATCACCACTACTTTAGGAGCCATGACCGGAGTAGGAATATGGGTTTCGGTGGCACTGGTGAGTCCGAGTTCTATCGGAAGTTTGATTCGCGTGTTTTTTTGGGCTTGGTTTATTGAATGGTTGGTGTTTGTTACCGAAGTTATTCTTATTATGGTGTATTTCTTGACCTGGAAAAACAGCAACAGTTCGCTCAAAGCCAAGTTAAGACACATCAAGTTTGGGTGGTATCTGAGTGTATTCTCTTGGATTACCATGGCCATCATTGTATCAATTTTAGGTTTTATGATGGATCCCGGAAACTGGCAAACCAATCATACCTTACTCAATGGTTTTACCAATCCGATTTATTTGCCACAGTTGCTCTTCAGGACACCTACTGCCATGTTGGTAGCGGGCATCTTTGGCATGTTTCTCATTACCTTATTTACCAAAACTGGCACTAAGTTGCGATTGACCGCAGTGAAATATGCCTCTAAATGGATTTTGTTTTGGGCACCAATTTCACTCATGGGCGCGTACATCTATTACAAAGTGATGCCTGAAGCCATGACCGCCAATCTCAGTACGGCGGTAGGAACTTTAGAATTTGCACAGTACTATGATTTGTTGCTCTACGTAGCATTGGCCGGGGTGTTGTTTACTTTGGCCATTGGTATCATTGGTATCTATAAAACCCAGTGGCTCAAACCGGCTTATGTTGTGGTTCCGGTGGTTATTGCCATTGGCTATCTGGGCTTTTTTGAACGGGTGCGCGAATTCATCCGAAAACCGTATGTCATTAGTCAGTATATGTATTCAAACTTATTGCTCAAAGACGATTATGTGGTTTTTAAAAAAGACGGTGTACTCAAACACGCCACCTATGTTTCAACGCATGAAGTCACACCCGACAATAAACTGGAAGCCGGTAAAAACGTTTTTGCCATTGCTTGCAGCCGATGCCACACCACACAAGGCGTGAACAGCATTGTGTATGTGTATGAAAAAATGTATGGTTTTAACCAACCGCTCGATGTAAACTCAATGGCCGGTTATATGAAAAACATGCACAACGGACGCACTTTTATGCCCGAATTTCCGGGGAATGATGCCGAGGCCGATGCGCTGGCAACTTACATCCGCTATTTGCAACAAACCGACGATGTATACTCGGGTGCGCAAGAAGAGGGAATTCAGATCAATCCTGAACATACCGCCGAAGCCTTATTAAAAAACAGAAAATAAATAGATATGTTCCCAAGCTTGTTGATTTTTTGGCAAACCACGCCCGTTCCCAGAGACCTTCCTTTGCCATTGCCATTGCCGGAATGGTTACTGGTGGTTTTGTTGGTGTTTTCATTTTTAGTGCACATCCTTTTTGTCAATTTGATGGTAGGTGGTTCTATTCTTACTTTGATGGCACAAATCAAAGGGTTAAAAAATAAAGAATACGATACATTGGCCCATGAAATTGCCTCGACCATAACGGTCAACAAAAGTATGGCGGTAGTTATGGGTATTGCGCCTTTGTTGTGCATCAACACCTTGTACAGCCTTTATTTTTATTCGGCCAATGCGCTCACCGGACTCATGTGGTTGGCCATTGTACCCCTGGTTACCGTAGCTTTTTTATTGACTTATTTGCACAAGTTTACTTGGGAGGCTTTAGAAAAACATAAAGCCATACACATCTCAATTCTGGCTGTTTCGGTAGCTTTGTTTTTGTTTATTCCGCTGATTTTCCTCACCAACATCAACCTGATGCTGTTTCCTGAAAAATGGGGAACGGTCAAAGGATTTTTTAGCGCCTTGCTTTTGCCCAACGTGTTCCCGAGGTATTTGCACTTCATCATGGCCTCGCTCTCGATTACAGGTTTGTTTTTGCATTGGTATATGGGCCGAAAAAACTATCCATTTGAAACAATTTTTACCCAACTCACCCGATTTGAACTCAAGAAAAAAGGTTATTCGTTGGCTTTGGTCGCTTCGGTCATTCAGTTTTTGATTGGACCAATTGTTCTCTTGACCTTGCCTTCTAAAGGATTGGGTTGGAATTTAATCGCTATTATTTTTACCGGTGCCGCTATAGCCATACCTGCTATGTGGATGATGTGGAAAGGCATCAACGGCAACGAACAAACCATCGATAAAGATTTCAAGAAAGTTTTGATACTCATGTCTGTTACGGTTTTGTTTATGGGGTCAGGCCGTCAGGTATATCGGGCCAATGCACTCGAAAAACACCGAGAATTGGTTCGACTGCGCACCGAAGAATTCCAAAAACGCAAAAAAGAAGCGCTGGTTGAAAGCCAAAAAGAGCAAGCCTCTGAACAAAACGCCAATTTATCATTAGCTGACAAAGGAAAAAATGTATTCAATCAATATTGTGCTGCCTGTCATAAACCCAATGAAAAACTGGTAGGTCCGCCGGTTATTGAAATGAATTCTATTTACAAAGGCAACAAAGACGGCTTGCAAAGTTGGATTAAAAACCCCGGTAAAAAACGTCCTGATTATCCGCAGATGCCAAGTTTTGCAGCCCAACTCAATCAAGAACAGTTAGATCAGTTGGCTGAGTATATATTGACAATAAAAAAGTAAAATGAAATTAAAAATATTTTTCTGGGTGCCGGTACTCATTGCAATAGGGATGTTTCTTTTGTTGTGGTATCGGTCAGAACACAACTAACAATTTTTAAAACAAAAAAATATGACACAAGTTTTAGCCATCATGATTTTGCTCTTTGTGGGCATGTGTATTTACTTTTTGATCAAAATCAAAAGTGTCGCCACACAAATTGTTAAATCAAAAGAAGTAAACAACCAAGAAAATCCATTAGAAAAAAACTACCAATTCATCAAAGGGCTTTATTAGTTAAAAAGTGCATTTCCAAAAAGTTAAAGCCCCATATCGAAATGAAATTTTGTGTAGTCGTAAATGCAAGATTTCATTTTTAAGCACAGGCTCTATGCTTTAAAGCCATGAGCAGTTCTTATATTTTGGTTAGTTTGAAGCCCTGTTGATGCTGACACACACAGGGCTTTTTTTTTAAACAATAGGTGCTCAAATATTAGTAAGCAAACAAAACGAATAGGCAAGATTTTTATGCAACACTAACTGCTTAACGGGTGGTTGTTGACACGGCTGCGCTATAGACCGCTTCACTTTAGGACATGGCTTCGCCTATGGACACGCTGCGCTATGAGATAAAAGAGATGGTTATAGGCAGGCCAAACTATATAATCAATATTTCATCTGGATTAAAAGCAGGAATTTCACTTGCTTTAAAATCTTTAGTATTTCTGGTAACAATACAATTAATTTTCTCAATTGAGGAAGCACAAAGTATTTGGATTGAATCTTCAAAATCCTTATGATTTGATCGTAAACCTTTCTTTAAAATATCTACATCAACAGCAACTACAGTCAGGTAATCAAGAAGATTATATAAAACATCTCTAAGTTCCTTTTCTGCCAGATATTTTTTCAATAAATAATGCGTTGTCGCTATCGAATGTGACGAAGTGAAAAGTTCTATTTCTTTCAATTCCGCTTTCTGAAATATTTGAATAGCATATTTACTAAAAGGTTTCCTGTCAGCAATTAGATCGACTATAATATTTGTGTCTAA